>JAGBZO010000019.1 GCA_017628205.1 Duodenibacillus sp. | reverse complement strand
CATCAAAGTAAAAGCGTAGCATGTCTTTGTGCTCGTGACCGTTTTTCAGCACCCAATGCGCCTGCATCAGGCACTCTTGCGTCGTTTCCCAGTCAATGCACGCGTCGGTCACCGACACCCCGTAGCGCAGTTGCGAGAGATCTTCGGGAATCTTTTGATTGCCGGCGAACAGATTGCTCTCGAGCATCACGCCGCAAATCGAGCGGTTGCCGCGCAAAATTTGCATCAGGCAGTCTTTCAAGACGAAAGGCTGCAACTCGGGTTGTTTCATCGAATTGCCGTGCGAGCAATCGACAACGATACGGGCCGTGAGCCCCGCCTTTTTCAACGCCTGTTCGGCCAACATCAGGCTGACCGTATCGTAATTGGGGCGTCCGCCACCGCCGCGCAACACCAGATGACCGTAACGGTTGCCGCGCGTGCGGATGATGGCGCTGCGACCGTCGTCGTACACGCCCAAAAAGTGATGCGGCGTGCTGGAGGCCTTGATCGCGTTGATACTGGCGTCCATCGACCCGTCCACCGTATTTTTGAATCCGACGGGAGCGGACAAGCCGCTGGCCATTTCACGGTGCGTTTGGCTTTCGCTCGTGCGAGCGCCGATGGCGTACCAACTGACCAATTCGCCCAGGTACTGCGGACCGAAGGGATCGAGCGCTTCGGTCGCGACGGGCAACCCCATTTCATTGATGCGCATCATCAACTGACGGGCCTGGCGCATGCCTTCGGCGATGCGAAAGGTGTTGTCCATGAAAGGATCGTTGATAAAGCCCTTCCAACCGGAAACCGTGCGCGGCTTTTCAAAGTACACGCGCATGACCGGATAAATCAGATCGCCGATGCGTTCGCGCAACGTCAACAAGCGTTCGGCATACTCGAGCGCGGCCTTCGGGTCGTGCACGGAACACGGTCCCGTGATCACCATCAAGCGCGGATCGTCGCCGCGCAAAATCGCCTTGATCGTTTCGCGTCCCTGCAAAACGGTCTGTGCGGCCGCTTCGGTCATCGGAACGGCGTCCTTGATTTCTTTGGGCGAAGGCATCGGACGAAAACCGTCGATATTGATGTTTTCCAATCCTTGGCTGTCGTCGGGTCTCAAAATCTCGTCCGTCATGATCTACTCCATTCATCGTTTGTCGCGCCTCACGCGCGAACGGTATCGCCGATCATACGAAGCCCCGACGCATTAATCAAACCTCGCTTCCCGTTCAAATCGCTTTGTTCCAGTACAATTGATCTTACTATCGTATGACTCAGGACTTTTCTCTATGCCGCGCGTCGCCTCCACCGTCTTTCCGTTCGAAATCCGACTCGACCGATCCAGCGCCGTCACGCTCGACCGGCAGATTGCCGATGCGATTCGTTCGGCCATTTTGAGCGGCGAGTTGTTGCCCGGCGATCATTTGCCCGCCATCCGAACGCTGGCCGCTCAAGTGGGGGTCGCCCGCGCGACGCTTGACGCCGCCTACGGCATTTTGGTGCAAGAGGGTTGGATTACCGCCACCCCCGGTCGCGGCTCTTTCGTCTCGCGCGTGCCGCCCAAGAGCGCCAATTTCGAAAAAGTCCCGACGATCGATCACGACCCCGCCACCATGGTGCCCAAGAACCTCAACCATGAAGCGCATTTCTGCGAGCGGTCTCTGAGCGCTTTGCTGCCGCAGAAGAACATTCCTTTGGCCGTTGTCACCACGAGCGACGACATGAGTCCGGGACGCAATTTCCGCGCCATTACGGCGCGTTTGGCCAAACGCAACACCGATTTCCTCATGTACACCATGCCCGAGGGGCTGTTGGAATTGCGCGAGCAAATCTGCAAGGTGATCGGTCGACTGCGCGGCATCAAGTGCACGCCCGATCAGATCATCATCACGTCGGGCTCGCAAGCGGGCTTTGCCATGTGCATGCGCCTGCTGTTCAATCCCGGCGACAAGGTCTGGTTTGAAGATCCTTCTTATCCCTTGATGCGTGCCGTCGCGCACTTCAACCGAATTCAAGAGATCAACGTGCCCGTGGACGAACACGGTTTGGTCGTCGACGAAGGTTTGCGCATGGCGCCCGACGCCAAGGGATGTTTCATCACTCCGTCGCACCAATGTCCTTTGGGCATGCTCATGAGCATGAGTCGACGTCGACAGCTCTTGCAATGGGCCAAGGACAACGGCGCGTGGATTATCGAGGACGACTACGACTCGGAGTTGCGCTACGGCGGCAATCTGCCCTTCCCCTCCATCCAAGGGATGGACACGACGGGGGCGAACGTCATTTACATCGGCACCTTCTCCAAGATGCTCTTTCCCGGGTATCGTCTCGGTTACGTGATCGTTCCCAAGTCGTTGATCAACATTTTCCGCGGCTATCGCTTGATTTCCGATCGCCAGGGCAACGAACTCAAACAAGCGACCGTCGCCGAATACATGCGCGAAGGCCTGTATGAAGGTCACGTGCGTCGCATGCGTCAAGGCTTTGAAGAACGCCGCAACCTCCTGCTCAAGCTTTGCCGGGAAGAGTTGAGCGAATGGGGCGAGATCATGAGCGGCGACCAAGGCATGCACGTCGTGTTCAAGTTCGCCAATCAATCGATCGACGACTTGCAGGTGCAAAACGCCTGTTTGCAAGAAGGGATCGAAGCGCGAGCCATCAGCTTCTTTTATACCGAACAGCCGCCAATCAAGGGACTGATGTTGGGATTCGGCTTTTTCAAGTCCGACCAGATCGTGGCGGCCGTTCGCCGTATCGGTTTCGTCTTGCGCTCGAAGTTTGCCCGCTATCAAGTCTGACGTTTCGAACGTTTTAAACAATCAAAGCAAAAACCCCGTTTCGCCGCTTCGAAACGGGGTTTTGTTTGCGAGGCTGTCAACGCGTCGAGGGACGCGTCGTCAAATCGCTTATCAGAACGTGTGGATTACACCGACGCCGGCCTGATAAATCTTGGTTTCACGCAAGGTGTCCTTGACTTCTTCCTGAGCGTAACCGACGATACCGTAGAGGGTGGTGCGCTTGCTCATGGAGTACATGTAACCGACGGCCACGTTGTAACGTTCGACATCGGCGGTCGTACCGTTCAAATCGGCCTCGGCGGCACGGTAGCCGGCACCAACCATCATGTTGCCGCCGCAAACGGGAACGGTTGCCGCCAATTCAAGGCCGTAACCGTCAAAAGACTTGGCCTGAAGCGCGCTCGTGATATCGAATTCAGGATTGCTGTAGAACTCGCCGATCGAAGCGACGTTGTCAAACCAGTTGACCTTACCGTAGAGGCCGACGCCGTTGTCAAGCTTGTAGTTACCACCGACGATGACACTCAAACCGTTGTCGACGTCTTCACCGGCGTCATGACCGTACACGGTGTATTCGACGGTACCCACGGCCGTCAAGGGACCGTTGGCGTACTTCATGCCGACGACGGCGTAGCGATCGGTGCTAGCCTTGTTTTCTTCACCTTGAGCACCCATGGAGTACATGGCGCTCATCTGCAAACCGTTCATGGTGGGAGCAACATAAGCGATCGTGTTGTCATAACGAGCAAACTGGCTGCCCGTGGACAAATACATGGAAGCGACTTCACCGAACGAGTTGCCGAAAGGAGAAGCGTGTTGCAAGATGCCGATGGAACCGCCATCGCAAGCGATGGTGGAGATACGACCGGCGTAGAACTTACCGATGTCGCCTTCAAGGGTCAGTACGGATTCACGACCGAAGAGCAAACCACCCTGGCCGAAAGCGCCGTTATCGATATCGAAGCCGTTTTCCAGTACGAAGCCGACCTTCCAACCGTTGCCGAGGTCTTCCGTACCCTTCAAACCGACGCGAGGACCGGCGATCAAGCCGCTCAAAAGTTCATTCTTGTGCAAGCGGGTCGTGCCGCCGTTGGCGTCGACAACCTTACCGTTGGAGTGAAGGATGCTTTCGTCGATGAGGCCGTAGAGCTCTACGTTGGCTGCCAAAGCGCCGCCGGCAAACGTACCGAGTACGGCCAAAGCCGTCAAAGTCTTTTTCATGGAGTATCTCCCATTCGTCTTGTCATTATCGGATTGACGGTCCGAACGATCGCTCGGTTGGCATGATCGCTCGGACGATAGTCCTAATGTTACTTGTCGATGCCATGGATGCAATGGAGATATCGCTTAGACGGCTTGCTTTTTTGTCATATGTGTCCCTTACACACCACAAAATCCGCAAAAAAAACAAAACCCGCGTACTCGACGCGGGTTTTGTTGACACAGGGTCTAGCGATTACTTGGCAATCGTAGCCAACTTACGCCAGGTATCGACCACCGTATCGGGGTTCAAGGAGATCGATTCGATGCCTTCTTGCATGAGCCAAGCGGCGAAGTCGGCATGGTCGGAGGGACCCTGACCGCAGATACCGACGTACTTGCCGCGTGCACGACAAGCCTTGATGGCCATGGACAAGAGAACCTTGACGGCTTCGTTGCGTTCATCGAAGGAAGAAGCGACGAGACCGGAGTCGCGGTCCAGACCCAACGTGAGCTGAGTCAAGTCGTTGGAACCGATGGAGAAACCGTCGACGTAGTCGAGGAACTTGTCGGCCAAAACGGCGTTGGACGGGATTTCACACATCATGTTCAAACGAAGACCGTTTTCACCGCGCTTCAAACCGTGGCTTTCGAGTACTTCGACGACACGCTTGATTTCGTCGATCGTGCGAACGAACGGAACCATGAGTTCGACGTTGGTCAGACCCATTTCGTCACGCACCTTCTTCATGGCGCGGCATTCCATTTCGAAGCAATCGGCGAAGTTGTGCGAAATGTAGCGAGAGGCGCCACGGAAGCCGAGCATCGGGTTTTCTTCATCGGGTTCGTACACGTCGCCGCCGATGAGCTTCTTGTATTCGTTGCTCTTGAAGTCGGACATACGAACGATGACCTTGTTGGGCCAGAACGCACAAGCGATGGTGGCAACGCCTTCAGCCAACTTGCTTACGAAGAAGTCGGTCGGGGAAGCGTAACCGGCGCTCAAGCGTTCGACGGCGTCGCGGTGTTCGCTCGAGATGTTCGGATAGTTCAGGATCAACTTCGGATGGATACCGATGTTGTTGTTGATGATGAATTCCAAACGAGCCAAACCGACGCCCTTGTTCGGGATCTGGCAGAAGTCGAAAGCCAACTGCGGGTTGCCGACGTTCATCATGACCTTGACGGGCACTTCGGGCAATGCACCGCGACGGACTTCTTCAACGGCAAATTCCTGAATACCTTCGTAGATATTACCGGTATCGCCTTCGGCGCAAGAAACGGTCACGGGCTGATCTTCGGTCAACTTTTCGGTGGCGTCGCCGCAACCGACAACGGCCGGAATACCGAGTTCGCGAGCGATAATGGCGGCGTGACAGGTACGACCGCCACGGTTCGTGACGATGGCGCTGGCGCGCTTCATGACGGGTTCCCAGTTGGGGTCGGTCATGTCGGTCACGAGGATGTCACCGGCCTGAACGCGATCCATTTCGGCGGCGCTTTCAACGATGCGGACGGGACCGGCACCGATCTTCTGGCCGATGGCGCGACCCTGAGCCAATACGGCGCCACGGGTCTTGATCGTGTACTTGAGTTGGACGTCGCTGGCGCCCTGACGGCTCTTCACCGTTTCGGGACGAGCCTGCAAAATGTAGATCTTGCCGTCAATACCGTCCTTACCCCATTCGATGTCCATCGGACGACCGTAGTGCTTTTCAATGATGCAAGCAAACTTGGCCAATTCGATGACGTCTTCGTCGGTGATGGCAAACTGACGACGTTCTTCCGGAGCGACGTCGACCGTGCGAACGGAACGACCGGAAACCTTTTCCGTATCGAATTCCATCTTGATGAGCTTGGAACCGAGGGTCTTGCGAACGATCGGGTACTTGCCTTCGGCCAAGATGGGCTTGTGAACGTAGAATTCGTCGGGGTTGACGGCACCCTGAACAACGGTTTCGCCCAAGCCGTAGCTGGCGGTGATGAAGACGACCTTGTCAAAACCGCTTTCGGTGTCGAGCGTGAACATCACGCCGGCGGCACCCTTGTCGGAACGGCACATGCGCTGCACGCCGGCGGACAAAGCGACTTCCATATGCGTGAAGCCCTTGTGAACGCGGTAGCTGATGGCGCGGTCGTTGTACAAGGAAGCGAACACTTCCTTCATACGAGCCAGAATCTGATCGATGCCGACTACGTTCAGGAAGGTTTCCTGCTGGCCTGCAAAAGAGGCGTCGGGCAAGTCTTCGGCCGTGGCGGAAGAGCGAACGGCAACGGAGATTTCTTCCTGACCGTCCTTGAGCCATTCGTAGAATTCACGAATTTCTTTTTCGAGTTCGGCGGGGAACGGAGCGGCTTCAACCCATGCACGAATTTCGGCACCGGCTTCGGCCAATGCCTTGACGTCGTCGACGTCCAAAGCGGCGAGACGCTGAGCGATGCGTTCTTCGAGACCGCCTTCCTTAATGAAAAGACGGAAGGCTTCGGCGGTCGTGGCAAAGCCATCGGGCACGCGGATGCCGGCGCTCGTAAGTTGGCTGAGCAATTCACCCAAAGAAGCATTCTTACCGCCGACGCGATCGACGTCGGTCATGCGAAGTTGACTGAAAGGAAAAACGTAACGGCCTTGAACCATTTGATCCTCTATTAAGCTGAGGCCCGAAATACGGACGCACTAAGCCTGGTTGATGAAAGTTGCCTCTCATTCTACCCTGTCATTTCGGATAGATCTAGAAAAAATCGAAACTTCGCGCATTTTTTTCGTCGTTAACCTGAGTTTTGGATCAGACGAAGTCGACAGTTTTCGTCTTCCCGGCGCGTTCCGTCGCGTTCTCACGTAAAATGAACGAATTCGCAACACGTTTTTTTCACGGCTACCGTATGAACAAATCTCCGAATTGGCGTCCCGTTTTCATTGTCAGCGACGGCACCGCCATCACCGCCGAAACGTTGGCTCACTCCGTTCTCACGCAATTTCCCGACCTGGTTTACGAACAGCAGCGCATTCCGTTCATCGACTCGGAAGAAAAGGCGCGCGAAACGGCCCGCCGCATCAATGCCGTTCAGTTGGAATCGGGCGTTCGTCCCCTCGTCTTTTCCACCTTCGTCGATCCGGCCATTTCCCGCGCTTTCTTGCAAGCGGCCGACGGCTTTCAGATCGAACTGTTCCGTTCGTTCGTCGGCCCGCTCGAACAAGAACTCAGCATGAAGAGCGTGCACACCGTCGGCGCCACGCACAAGATTCACGATGAAGAACGCTATAAAAAGCGTATCGCCGCCATCGACTACACCTTGACGCACGACGACGGTCAAACCAACCGCGGCCTCGATCAGGCCGAAGTCATCTTGGTCGGCGTATCCCGTTCCGGCAAAACCCCGACGAGCTTGTACTTGGCCATGCAATTCGGCATCAAGGTCGCCAACTACCCGTTGATTCCGGAAGACTTCGAACGCGGCGAATTGCCCGAAGGCCTCCGCGGCCTGCGTCACAAGCTCTTCGGCCTGTCCATCACGCCCGAGCGTTTGAGCGAAATCCGAAACGAGCGTCGCCCGAACTCGTTCTACGCCAGCGTTGAAAACTGTCGCGACGAATGTCGTCAAGCCGAAGACTTGATGGTTCGAAACGGCGTAAGCTGGCTCAATTCCACGAGCAAGTCCATCGAAGAAATCGCCGCGACCATTATTAATACGTTGCACATCGAAACCAACCCCGCCTGATCCGGGCCAACCAAAGAGTAAAGGAGTCGTTATGAAAGCCCCCATCCGCGTCGCCGTCACAGGTCCCGCCGGCAATATTGGTTACGCCATTTTGTTCCGCATCGCCGCCGGCGACATGTTCGGCCCCGATCAGCCGGTCATTCTGCAATTGCTCGAACGCAACACCAACGCCACGACCTCCCGTTTGCGCGGCGTCATGATGGAATTGGCCGACTGCGCCTTCCCTTTGTTGGTCGACATGTTCTCGAGCACCGACCCGATGGTCGCTTTCAAAGACGCCGACGCGGCTTTGCTGATCGGCGCCCGTCCCCGCGTCAAGGGGATGGAACGCGCCGAGCTTTTGACCTCCAACGGTGAGATCTTCCGCGAACACGGCAAAGCGCTCGACGCCGTCGCTAGCCGCAACGTCAAGGTCTTGGTGGTGGGCAACCCCTGCAACACCAACGCCTACATCGCCATGAAGAGCGCCCCCAATCTTCCGCCGACGGCCTTCAGCGCCATGTTGCGCCTCGATCACAACCGCGCTCTGTCGCAGTTGGCCGAACGCACGGGCAAGCCCGTCACCACGATGTCGAACATGGCCGTTTGGGGCAATCACTCCCCCACCATGTACGCGGACATCCGCGCCACCGTCATCGACGGTCGTCCCGCAACCGAGTGCGTCGAAGCCGATTGGTATCGCGACACCTTCATGCCTACGGTCGCCCAACGCGGTTCGGCCATCATCGAAGCGCGCGGCGCGAGTTCCGCCGCCTCCGCGGCCTCGGCGGCCGTCGACCACATGCGCGATTGGTTCTGCGGCAGCAACGGCAACTGGGTCACGATGGGCGTGCCGAGCGACGGCTCCTACGGCATTCCCGAGGGCATCGTGTTCGGCATGCCTTGCGTGTGCGACGGCAAGGGCAACTACGAAATCGTTCAAGGCTTGACCTTTGACGAGTTCAGTCAGGCCAAAATCGACGCGACCCTCGCCGAACTGCAGTCCGAAGCGGCCGCCGTAGAGCATTTGCTCGACAAGTAACCTTCGCGATTGCCTCATCCGACACGTTTTGATCCGCCGCGAGCCCGAGGGCGCCCGGCGGATTGTTTTTCGTTTGAACCATGAATCCGATTTTGTGCCGACTTGAAACCGCACCGCTTCTTGAAGCCCTGCGCGTTGAGGAAACCGACGAAGCGTCCGCGCTTCGTTTGAGCGAACGTCTCGCCCGTTCGAAGAGTGCGCCGCTCGTTGTCATCGACACCAACGTTTTGCTGGACTTTTGGGTGTGGGACGATCCCGTCGCCCGTCCTTTGCTCGACGACATCCGCGCCGAACGCGTCGTCGCCTTGCGCAGCGTCGATACCGTTGACGAATTGGCTGATGTCCTCTCGCGATCGCATTTCGACTTGTCGGTCGCGCAACAAACCGAAATCCTTAGAGAATGGCACGCGTTGTCCTTCAACGTCGTCGTGTCCGAAACCGCCGTTGCACGCTGCAAAGATAGGGACGATCAGAAGTTTTTGAATCTCGCGCGATCGGCCGGCGCCCGCTATTTGATCAGCAAGGACAAGCTTGTATTGAAAACGGCACGCCGAGCTCGCCTTGACGGGTTCGACGTGATGACACCGGAGTCCTGGCGTCGCCTAAGAGAGTCCACGACGACCGACTCGACGGCTCAGTCGACGCCTTGACAGAGCTTTGGGATTACGTTATGTTGACGAAACGGAGCTTGGGAAACCGAGCTCCGTTTGTTTTCATACGTTGATTTATCCGCCTCTTTTTTCGATCTCCATGAACGCTTTGCCCGCCAAAACGCAATCTTTGCTTCGCACGTTTGTTCTGATCGGTGCGTTTACCGCCGCTTTTTACATTTTGATCAACAATGACGGCATTTTGACCATCAGCGCCGGCGTGTGCATCTTCCTGTTCGCCATGATGATGCTCAAGGAAAGTTTCAAAATTCTCGCGAGCGGCGTTTTGGACGTTTTCCTAAAAAAAGTGGCCGACAGCAACGCCAAAGCGTTCATGTTCGGTCTGACGTTGAGCACGCTCGTGCAATCGAGCGGATTGGTCACCATCATCGCCGTTTCCTTCTTGAGCGCGGGACTGCTGTCTTTGTCCGCGGGCGTGGCCATGATTTACGGGGTCAACCTCTCGACCGCCTTTTCGGCTTGGTTCGTCGGTTACTTCGGCCTCAAAGCCAAAATCAGCATGTACGCCATGCCCTTCTTGGTCTTCGGTGTCGTCTTTTTGATGAGCGCCAACAAACGCGTCAAGGGCTCGGGCATGTTCCTTCTCTCCTTGGGGCTGCTCTTTATGGGCATCTCCTGGATGAAGGAAGGTTTCGAGTTCTTCAAAGACTCGTTTGACATTTCGCAGTATCAGCTCACCGGCGTCGTCGGGCTGATTTTCTACACGTTGCTGGGCTTTGCTGTGACGGCCATCACCCAATCGTCGCACGCCACGCTCACGCTCGTCATCGCGGCCTTGAGCGTGGGGCAAATCTCGTACGAAGGCTCGATCGGCGTTGCGATCGGTGCGAGCGTGGGCAGTACGATTTTGACCGTCTTGGGTTCGTTCAGCAGCAACATCGAAGGCAAAAAGATTGCCGCCGTGCACGTCTTTTTCAACTTCTTTTGCGCCATCATTTCGCTGTGCCTGATCAAGTACTTCCTGATCGCCGTCGACTATTTGGCCGTGCCCATGGGATTGGCGGCCGACGATTACGTCTTCAAACTGGCCATTTTCACGTCGCTCTTCAATATCGTGGGCGTCATTTTGCTCTATCCCTTCATCCCGCAGATGGTGCGCGCCCTCAACCGATTCATGGTGAGCAAAGACGGCGACCAAGAGATCGAACGCGCCAAATACATCAGCGGCAGCTCGACCGAATTTTCTGCGGGCGCCGTCGAGTCGTTGAACAAGGAAACGACGCGTTTGTTGCACAACACCTTGACCATCGTCGCCCGTGCCATTTGCGTGACGGACGAGGACGTCGCGAGCGATCGTTCGGCCAGTCAAACGATTACCGAACGCAACGTGCCGGTCGAAACGGAATTCGAAGCGTTGTACCAAAAGCGCTTCAAAGGCATTTATTCCGAGATCATGGATTACGCCGTACGCGCGAGCAACGACGGCGCCCTCTCCAAGCATACGACGCGCATTATGGACATCCGTCGCGCCAACCTCTTTTTGGCTTCGGCTGTGAAAGAAGCGCAACTGCTCAACGTCAACATCCTCAAATACGGTTTTTCGGACAATTTGTATGTTCGCGAAGAGTACTCGCACATCCGTCGCAATCTGTTGCGCCTGTTGCGCTTGAATCGACGCATCACGCAAGCGGACTCACACGAAACCGTCGAAGAGATCAAAGAGGCGTTGCGCAAGAACAAAAACAAGTTCGACGCCATTGCCTCGAGCTCCTTGGATTCGCTCATTCGCGAACGTCGCATCTCCGACTCCGTCGCCACGAGCGTGATGAACGATACGAGTTTGTCGCGCAACATTTCCAAAAACCTCTACCACGCGGCGGAAATTCTCACCCGAACGCAAGAGTCGGAGGTTTGACAGTTACCGTAGCAAAAGCCGTTCGCCGTCCGCGCGAACGGCTTTTTTTTGTCGCTTTCCACGTCGTGCGACGTCAATTTTGTACCGATCATTACATTTTTTCTTACTTTCCTTGTCAAAGCACGGTTACAATGCCGTCAACATTCGTTTGCCAGAGGATTTTTTTCATGCTGACTCGTCGCCGACTCTTAAATGCCGCCGCATTGGCCGTCGCCGCCGCCATCGTTCCCGCGGCCGCGGCGCAAACGTCCGTTCGTCTTGTCGTGCCCTTCCCTCCCGGAGGCGGCGGCGACACGATCGCGCGTTCGTTGGTCGACACCTTCAAACGCTTGTTGACCCGCGACGTCTGGGTGGACAACCGTCCCGGCGCGGGCGGCTCGCTCGGCACGAACGCGGTCGTCCAAGCCAAAGACGCGACGATCGGTTACGTCACCAACGGGATCATGTGCGTGAACCAACATCTGTATCCCCTGCGTTTCAATCCTTTGGCCGATCTCAAACCGGTCGGACAAATTTCCCGCATCGGCTTGATCGTTGCGATCAAGCCCAAAGCCTTGCCTGAAGTCAAGGATCTCAAAAGCTTGATCGCGTATGCCAAGGCTCACCCCGGCAAACTGAATTTCGCCTCGTCCGGCAAGGGCACCACCTCGCATCTGGCCGGCAAGTGTTTGGAACGAGCCGCCGGCCTCTCGCTCGTTCACATTCCCTATCGCGGAGGCGCCGCCGCCATGCTCGACCTCCTTTCGGGACGCATCCCCCTCATGATCGACGTGGCACCGAACGTTCTGCCCTACGTGCAATCGGGTCGACTCGTCGCTTTGGCCGTGACGACCGAGGCGCGTTTGGAACAACTGCCCGACGTTCCGACCGCCGCCGAATTGGGCTTGCCCGATCTTACCCTTTACGCCTGGGACGGCTTCGTCGCCCCGCGAGGAACAACGGACGAACAAATTGAAAAACTCAGCCAAGCGCTCGCGACCACGCTCGCCGATCCCGAAGTGCGTCGCAAACTGATCGAAAAGGGCGCCGAACCGCGACCGTCGTCGGCCCGCGACTTTGCCGACTTCATCCGAGACGAAGCCATCAAATGGAAAACGCTCGTCGAATCCATCGATACGATCGCCCATTAAACCGTTATGAAAAACCTACTCAAATCTAGTCAACGAAGATTTGACGTTTTCTTTTCGGTTCACCGAACGCGGTTTCACACGGAGACCCTCGGATTCCCGTGCCAGAGCCTGCATTCTCCCCGAACTGCTGTTTGTAGGGGCAGCTCCCGCGTAACTCGCGGCGATATCCCTGATATTGAGTGCTGCGTTTAAATCACGATCGGCAATGAATGCCCCGCAATGCGGACACCTCCATTGTCGTTCGGACAGTTTCAGCCCTTCATTCTTTTGACCACATTCGCGACACAACCGAGAACTCGGAAAATAGCGATCCACAACGACAAGCTCGCCACCGCGAGCTTGCGATTTATAGGCCAACTGACGTCGAAACTCGTAAAAACCCATGTCGGCAATTCGCATCGCCAAGCGATGATTCTTGAGCAGGCCGCCGACATTGAGATCCTCGATTCCGATCGTATGGAAGTGACTTGTCAAATAATGCGTCAATTGATGCAGTGACTCTTTGCGCAAACAAGCGATGCGGTAATGGACTTT
>JAGBZO010000018.1 GCA_017628205.1 Duodenibacillus sp. | reverse complement strand
CAAGGATTGGGATATCTGCAGATATCCCAGGGGCTACTGTAAGCTGGCCTAATGTTGCGTCACTTCTTAGTGACTACAATAAAGCTTGCGACTTCAGTCGCGAGTTGTTTACTGCGATACAAAAAAAGAGTTGCCGATTCGAATGCCGTCTGATTCGAATCGGTAAACTCTTTTTACGTCTTTTTGGAGAGTTTGGGTATGTTCGATCATTTTGACTACCTCTATATCGACGGTCGTTGGGTGAAAAGCCACGGCACGTCCGACATTTCCATCGAGAATCCCGCCACGCTCGAGACCTTTGCACGCGTTCCCGCCGGCGATACGACCGACGTCGATTTGGCCGTTCGCGCCGCCCGCAACGCACAGCAAACCTGGAGCGAAACGCCGCTTGCCCGACGTATCGAGCTCATGCAACGCATGCTCGAACTCTTCAAAGAACGCCGTGAAACGATCATCGAATGGGAAGCCAAAGAGTTGGGCGCTCCCGTTTCGTTCGGCAAACAGGCGCATTGCGATTATCAGTTCGATCGCATCGCCTCGTACATCGAATTGGCTTCCCGCGTCGAGCTCGAATCGGCTTTCGCCGCTTCCACCGTCTATCGTGAACCGATCGGCGTGGTCGCCTGTTTGACCCCGTGGAATTACCCGTTGGGCCAGATCGTTCAAAAGATGATTCCCGCGGTTTTGATGGGCAACACGGTGGTGGTCAAGCCCAGCCAGCTCACCCCGCTCACGGCCTATCTACTCTTTGACGCGTTCGATCGAGCCGGGTTCCCTGCCGGCGTCGTCAATCTCGTCACGGGCAAGGGAGCCGATTTGGGTCGCTATATTTCTACGCACCCTGACGTGGACATGGTCTCCTTTACGGGTTCGACGCGTGTCGGTATTGAACTCAGTCAACTGGCTTTGGGCTCCGTCAAGCGAATCAGCCTGGAATTGGGCGGCAAATCGCCCTACATTTGGCTCCCGTCCGAATCGTACGAAGCCGCTTTACCCAAATTGCTCGGCTCCATTTTCTTGAATTCGGGCCAGACGTGCACCTCGCTTTCCCGTTTGCTGGTACCGCGAAAGGATCTCGAGCGCATCGAACGCTCTCTCGTCGAAGCCGTATCGCGACTGCGTGTCGGCGATCCGCTCGATCCGGCAACGGACATCGGCCCTGTCGCCTCGCGGGCTCAATATGACAAAATTTCCGACTACATCCGTCTCGGTTTGGCCGAAGGCGCCCGTTTGATCGTCGGCGGCCTTCCCGACAATCCCGACAACGGTTATTGGATCGTTCCGACCATATTTAGCGATGTCTCCAACAAGATGCGCATTGCGCAAGAGGAAATCTTCGGACCGGTGCTGTGCGTCATTCCTTACGACACGATCGACGAAGCCATCGCCATGGCCAACGACACGATCTACGGCCTGAATGCCGCCGTTTACGGTCCCAAGGACATGGCCCTCGGCGTCGCCAAGCGCATCAAATCGGGCAACGTCTACATCAACGACGGTCCGCGTGATTTGACCGCGCCTTTCGGCGGTTACAAACAAAGCGGTCTGGGTCGCGAAGGAGGTCTGTACGGTCTGCTGGAATTTACGGAACTCAAAGCCGTTTACGATCACGGCAACTGACCGACCAAGCCTACAACCAAAAAAGAGCCGTCTCGATTGAGACGGCTCTTCGTTTATGCGCTCGCGCGGCGCTCTTAACTGCCCTTGGCGCGCTTGCCTTGCGTTGCCTCTTGCAACTGCACTTGCAGGTCTTCGATCAAAATGGCCTGCTCTTGAACCTGACGCTGCAACTCTTCGATCGCCTTGCTGTACGGGTCGTTCTGATCCTGGCTGACGCCGTAAGCGGCAAACAGGCGGTGCGCTTCCTTTTGCTGACGATTTTCTTCAATCGTACGAGCGGGAACGCCGACCACCGTTTCGTCATCGGCAACGGGCTTGAGCACGACGGCGTTCGAGCCGATGCGAACGTTGTCGCCGATGGTAAAGCCGCCCAAAATCTTGGCGCCGGCACCGACCACGACGTTGTTGCCGAGCGTCGGGTGGCGCTTTTGTCCGCGACCCAAAGAGGTACCGCCCAACGTGACGCCGTGGTAGATCGTGCAATCGTAGCCGACTTCGGCCGTTTCACCGATCACGATGCCCATACCGTGGTCCATGAACACGCGGCGACCGATCTTGGCGGCCGGATGAATTTCAATCCCGGTAAAGAAGCGGCTCGTTTGGCTGACCATACGAGCGACCGTCGTCCAGCCCTGGATGTAGCACCAGTGTGCCATGCGATGAAAGACGAGCGCATGAAAGCCCGGGTAACACAACGCCACCTCCCACTTCGACGTAGCGGCGGGATCTCGGTCTTGAATGGTTTCAAGGTCTTCCTTAATGCGTTCTAACATGGTCTGCTTTCCTACTGATATTCATACGAGCGCTCGAAGTCGCGTCATCCCTTGATTGTATCGAAAAGATGGAAACTAGTGCGCTCACGCGTTCTTTTTTGCGGACTGAGCGCGTTGCAACGCCATTTGCGCTTGTTTGCCGCCGACACGATCGGCCTTGGGACGAATGATCGCGGCGCAAACGCCGCGCAGCATGTCGACGTCGTTTTGCGTCAACCCGGCGCGGGCAATGAAACGACGCGTCATCGCCATCAAGTTTTTCGGCTCTTCGGGATTGAGCGCGCCGCAGGCGATCATGGCCTTTTCCCAGTGCGCGAAAAATCCTTCCAGCGCTTCGACGCTCGCGGCCGGCTTTTGCTCGAAACGGGTTTGCCAGGCGTACAGCTCGTTGGCGTAATCGCCCAAAAGCGCCAACTGCATTTCATAAGCGGTGATCTGAACCGCCTGCGCGACGTTCAGGCTCGGGCTCAGCGGATTGGCGATGATGGCCGTGCACGTCTGACACAGATCCATCTGCTCGTTGGTCAATCCCGAGCGCTCGGTCCCGAAAACAAAGGCGACGTCGCCGCCGCTTTCGGCTTGCGGCAGGGCAAGCCATGCCGCCGCACGATTGACGCTTGTGCGCAGATCTTCGATGGGAGGACCGAATTCGCGGTTGTAGCCCGACAGGGCGAAAGCCTGGTTGACGCCTTCGAGCGCCTCGAGCAACGACGCGTGCGTGCGGCAATTTTGCAATACGTCGATCGAACTCGTTGCCAAGGCAACGGCTTGTTCGTCGTTCTTATAGTCCGCAATCCTCGGGTTCACCACGCGCAAATCGGTAAAGCCCATCGTCTTGATGGCGCGGGCCGCCGAACCGATGTTGCCGGGGTGACTGGGTTCAACCAAAATGAAACGAATGCGTTTGGCCAATACGGGAACTTGATCCACAACTGATTCCTAAAAAAAGACGGCCTAAAACCAACTCAGGCAAGCTAAAATATCGGTTTGATATTTTAGTGCCTATTTTCACGTCAAGCGACGTACGATCGAGTCGGCACAATCGCTTTTTCATCTCTTATTCAATCGGACACACACTCATGGCATCAGCTCAACTCGAAGTTGCGATCAAAGCCGCTCTCAAGGCAGGTCAAATCATCTCTCGCGAAAGCCGCAATCTTGACGGAATCGACGCACAGGAAAAGGCGCAATTCGACTTCGTCACTCGTGTTGATTTGGACTGCCAACGCGCCATTTGCGACATGATCCAGCGCTACTTCCCGCGCGACGGCATTTTGGCCGAAGAAGGCGGCGTTCGCATCAACCCGAACGCACAAAACGTTTGGATCATCGATCCGCTCGACGGAACGACCAACTTCATGCACGGCTTCCCGCAGTACGCCGTCTCCATCGCTTTGGCGGTCAAGGGTCGCGTTGTCGTCGCCGTCGTGTACGACCCCAACCGTAACGAACTCTTCACCGCCGAACGCGGCCAGGGCGCCTTCCTCAACAACAAGCGCATTCGCGTCTCCGGTCGCAAGGACTTTGAAAAGGCCCTGATCGGTACCGGCTTCCCCTTCCGCGCCACGGACAACTACACCGCATTCATGCCCAAGTTCGAACGCGTCGCCCGCAGCACGGCCGGTTTGCGTCGCGCCGGCGCCGCCTCCCTTGATCTCGCTTACGTGGCTTGCGGTCGTTTGGACGGCTTCTGGGAATCCAATTTGGCCACCTGGGATTTGGCGGCCGGTTCGTTGCTCGTACTCGAAGCCGGCGGTCTTGTCACCGACTTGTCGGGCGGCGAACAGTACCTGCAGTCGGGTAACATTTGCGTCGGCACGCCGCGCGTGTTCGCCAACTTGTTGGCCCTCGTCGGCGACATCAAAACGCCCGTCGCCTAATCCGTCGGATCAACGGCGTCCTTAGCAGAAAACCCCTGTCCGACGACAGGGGTTTGACGTCTGTCGAACCCTTTCACTCAACGAGAACTGCATGTCCACCATTGAAGCGGCCAACGGCCCCGAATCCGATCCTTTGGCAGGGTATACGCCCGTCATGCGTCAGTATCTGACCATGAAACAAACCAATCCGAACTGCCTCTTGTTGTATCGTTTGGGCGATTTTTACGAATCCTTCCTCGACGACGCCGTCAAAATCAATCAACTGATCGGGTTGACCTTGACCAAGCGCGGGCACATCAACGGAAAACCCATCCCCATGTGCGGGGTGCCCGCCAGCACCCTCGAACAATATTTGGCCCGTTTGGTGCGTCTCGGGCAATCGGTCGCCATTTGCGAACAGATTGGCGACGCTTCGCAAACCAAGGGAATGATGGAGCGCAAGATCGTGCGCGTCGTCACCCCGGGCACGATTACCGACAACGCGTTGTTGCCCGAAAAAAGCGACTCGGTGTTGCTGGCCCTCTCCTGTCCCAAGGCGCGCGTCGGCGATTACGGTCTGACGTGGATCACGCTCACCAACGGCGAGTTTCGCGCCGCCAAGGCAAGCGTCAAGGACCTGTCCAGCCAAATCGCCCGCATCGCTCCGGCTGAAATTCTGGTGCCGGACGGACAAAAAGAGTACGTGGCCGAGTCGCTGACAATCCCGACGACCGTCACGGAAATGCCCGTTTGGTACTTCGACGGCGAACGCGGTGCCGATCAGCTCAAACATCGGTTCAATCTCGACAATCTCGATGCCTGGGGACTCGAGAACGAACGGCAAATCCTCGCGTCCGTCAACGCCTTGTTGACCTACGTCGAACAAACGCAGTGCGACGCATTGCCGTACATTCGTCCCTTGGTTCTCGAGCATGAATCCTCTTTCGTCGGTCTCGACGCCGCCACGCGTCGCAATCTTGAACTGACGGAAACCTTGCGCGGCGACGACGGCCCCACCCTTTTTTCCGTCATCGATCGATGCCAAACGAGCATGGGCAGCCGCTTGCTCAAGCATTGGTTGCATCACCCGCTGCGAGAACAGGATCAAGCTCGATCCCGCCACAACGCCGTTGAAGAATTCTTGTGCAGACCCTACGAACGCGACGACATCGTCGAAGCGTTGCGTGCCATTCCGGACATCGAACGCATTGCCGGTCGCATCGCCTTGCGAAGCATTCGTCCCAAAGAAGCGGCCGCTTTGCGCGACGCGTTGCCGCAATTGGCCAAGTTGGCCGGTCTCTTGGACGGCTTTTCCTGCGATTTGCTCGCCCGCACCCGTCGGGACATCGCCGTCGATCCCGAGCTCCATACGTATCTCGTCGAGACATTGCTCGAGGAACCCGCCACGTTATTGCGCGAAGGCGACGTCATCAAGAGCTCTGTCAACGACGAGTTGGCCGCGTTGCGCGACATGCGCGACAACGCGGGCGACTACTTGGCCCAACTCGAAGTGCGTGAAAAAGAACGCAGCGGCATTTCCGCCTTGCGCGTGGAGTACAACCGCGTCTCGGGTTATTACATCGAAGTGCCCAAAGGACAGGCGAACAACGTGCCGGACGACTACCGTCGTCGCCAAACGTTGAAAAACACGGAACGCTTCATCACGCCCGAACTCAAGGAATACGAAGACAAGGCCCTGTCGGCCAAAGAACGCGCGGCCCAAATCGAGCGCGGCCTGTGGGACGCCTTGTTGACGCGTTTGGCACAATGGATCGAGCCCTTGATGCAATCGGCCCGTGCCGTTGCCGCCGTCGACGTTCTCGTCGGCTTCTCCTTGCACGCGCACGAAGCCCGTTGGGTCGCTCCGGAGCTGACCGAGTCGCCCGGCATCGAAATCTATCAAGCCCGCCATCCCGTGGTCGAACACATGCTCGAGCAGTACGTGCCCAACGACTGCCGACTGGTTCCCGGACGTCGTTTGTTGGTGATTACCGGTCCCAATATGGGCGGTAAATCCACTTACATGCGCAGCATCGCCTTGATTGCGTTGCTTGCCTACGCCGGCGCTTTCGTGCCCGCTCAATCGGCCCGTCTCGGACCGATCGACAAAATTCTGACGCGCATCGGCGCATCGGACGACCTGGCCCGCGGCCGATCCACGTTCATGGTGGAAATGACCGAAGCGGCCGCCATCTTGCATCAGGCCACCGACAAATCCTTGGTGTTGATGGATGAAATCGGACGCGGCACCTCGACGTTCGACGGTCTGAGTTTGGCGGGCGCCATCGCCCAAGACCTCGCCGTCAACGCCCGTAGTTGGACGTTGTTCGCCACCCATTATTTCGAACTGACGCAGTTGGGTCACGAGTGCTCGGAAGTGGTCAACGTGCATGTCTCGGCCGAGCAGACGCAAAACGGGGTCGTCTTTTTGCATGACGTCAAAGAAGGTCCCGCGAGCCAATCGTACGGTATTGCCGTTGCCGGCTTGGCCGGGGTTCCCGCGCGCGTGATTCGACGCGCCAAGTCGTTATTGCAAACGCTCGAAAACCGAGCCGTGGAGCAAGGGCCTCAACTCGATCTCTTCGTCTCCGGGATGTCGAGCGGGACCGAACCGAACGTTGTGCACGAGCCCTACGTCCCCGAAGAAGTGACAGAGCATCTCAAGTCGCTCGCCCGCCTCGACGTGGACGACCTCTCGCCTCGCGAAGCGCTCAACGTGCTTTACGCACTCAAAGACGAAGCCGAAAAACTGCTCTGACACGACGACTTGAATGACAAAAACGCCGACTTCCCAAAAAGGAAATCGGCGTTTGTTCATGCATTTTGTCTTAAACGCTCGGACGGTTTATTCGTTGTCCTTGGCTTCGATATGGGGCCAAGCGGCCAACATGTACACGCACATGGAATAGAACGTCAGCACGGCGGCCACGTAAATAAAGACCGTTCCCAAGAAATACATGTCCAAACCGAGGAAGGTGTCGTACCACAGCAGCATCGGAATGGCCGTCATCTGGGCGATGGCCTTGATCTTGCCGTACCAGTTGACCTTCACGGCCGCTGCCGCACCGATCTTGGCCATCCATTCGCGCAACGCCGTAATGGCGATTTCGCGACCGACGATAATCAACGCGACGATCATGTCGATGCGATCAAAGGCCAACAACACCACCACGGCGGAACAGACGACCAACTTGTCCGCGACGGTGTCCAAGAAGGCTCCCTTGTTGGTCATCATGTTGTAACGACGGGCGATATAGCCGTCCAAGGCATCGGTAATGGCGGCGATGATGAACATGACGCTCGCCAACATATTCTTGAGTTGAGGTCCGATGAGCGTGTCGGGCAAATAAAAGACGCCGACGATAAGCGGAATGAAGGCAATGCGCGCCCATGTCAACGCCATCGGAATATTGAATGCTTTTTTGTTAATCACAACAGTCCGTACCATGCAATTGGGAATAAATTTTCTGCGCTAGTGTACGCGAAATTCCGTTAATTTTAGCGATATCTTCGACGCTCGCGTTGCGCACGCCTTTAATTCCGCCAAAATGCGTCAATATTTTTTGACGTCGCTTGGCTCCGATCCCCTCGATATCCTCCAAACGACTCGTCTGCCGCGTTTTGCTGCGCTTGGCCCGCATGCCGGTAATGGCAAACCGGTGCGCTTCGTCTCGAATCATCGCCACCAACATCAGGGCGGGACTCTCGATGCCGAGGGTCAACGGTTCGCGTCCGTCGGCAAAAATCAACGTTTCCAAGCCCGTTTTACGCCCCTCGCCCTTGGCGACGCCGACGATGACCGAAATCGGCAGGCCCAATTCGGTAAAGACGTCGGTCGCCATCCGCACCTGCCCCTTGCCGCCGTCGACCAAAACGACGGTCGGCAACGTCGCTTCGCCACGTGCCACGGGGGAATAGCGACGCAGCAACACCTGACGCATCGCGGCGTAGTCGTCGCCCCCCGCCACGTCCGTGATGTTGTAGCGTCGATAGCGGCTCGAATCCATTCGCGTGCCCTTGAAAACCACGCAAGAGGCCTGCGTGGCTTCGCCCGCCGTATGTGAGATGTCGAAGCACTCGATGGTCAACGATTCTTCGTCGATATCGTCCGCGGACAGTCCCAAAACACCGGCCAAATCGGCGATACGCTTTTTCTCTCCCCCCGATTCCGCCAAATGACGAGCCAAGGCGATGTCGGCGCCCTGTTCCGCCATCTGCAACCATTGACGTCGCACGCTTTGCGGTTCGTGCACGTACGTCACGCGACGTTGCGCCATGTCCGAAAGCCGTTCGCCGAACCCTTCCGAATCGGAGCTGGCCGAGCTGATCACGACGGTTGGAATCGACAAACCGACGTAATGCTGGGAAATAAACGCTTCAAGCACTTCCGACGCTTCAATCGTCTCTCCCGTACCGCGGGCAATGTTCGGGAAAAAAGCGTGATCGCCTAAATGCCGCCCGCCGCGAACCATGGCCAAATTGACGCACGCCTTGCCGTTTTTGATGCGTACGGCGATGATGTCGGCGTTGACGTCCCCGCCCGTCGTTTCAACCGCTTGTTGATGCATCACGTCGGACAAAGCGGCGATACGGTCGCGATAGACGGCCGCTTCTTCAAAACGCCAGGCTTGGCTCGCCTCGTTCATCTTGTCGCGCAGGCTTTGCATGATGTCGTTCGTTTTGCCTTCCAAAAACGCGCAGGCGTCCTCGATGTCCTTGCGATAGTCCTCGACCGAGACCAATCCGACGCACGGCGCCGAACAGCGTCCCATCTGCCCCATCAGACAAGCGCGGGAACGATTGCGAAAGACGCCGTCCTCGCAGGTGCGCAAATGAAAGGCTTTTTGCAGTACGCCGATGGCCTCGCGCACCGCCGTCCCGTTGGGATAGGGGCCGAAGAAACGGCTCTTTTTGTCCACGCCGCCGCGGTAATAGCACACGCGCGGAAACGCTTCTGCAGTGATCTTGAGATACGGATAACTTTTGTCGTCCCTGAACAAAATGTTGTACTTGGGCGCGAGCGCTTTGATAAGATTGTTTTCCAACAACAACGCCTCGGCCTCCGTACGAACGACGGTCGTTTCGATCGCAGCGATTTGAGCGACCATCAGCGCGATGCGGGGGCTCAAATCGTTTTTTTGAAAGTACGACGAGACGCGACGTTTCAGGTCTTTGGCTTTGCCCACGTACAAACACATCCCGTCCCGATCAAAGTATCGGTAGACGCCGGGCAAACTCGGCAAATGACTCAACTGCGTTTTGTAATCGTCACTACTGATTGGTGTCATCTTCTCACTCTCAAAGGACCGTCATGCGCACCTGCGATCTTTTTTGCCGCGTCATCGACAACTTCGGCGATGCCGGCATTGCCTGGCGATTGGGCCTGAGCCTTAGCCGCGAATGCGGCTGGAACGTTCGTCTGATTATCGACGACATCGCCACATTGGCCGCTTTCGTTCCGGAAGTCGATGCTCGACGCGATGCGCAAACGGTCGATTCCATCGGCATTGTACGTTGGAATGACGCGTTCGAGCGAACGATCGGCGAAGCCGCCGACGTCGTCATCGAAGCCTTCTCTTGTTATTTGCCGGACGCTTATGAAGAGGCCATCGCCCGTGCGAACGAAACGCGCCAAGTGCGTGTGGTCGCGCTCGATTATTTGACGGCCGAATCGTATGCCGAAGAATCGCACGGGCTCTTGAGCCCGCACCCGCGTTTCGGCTATCCGAAAACCTTCGTTTTTCCCGGTTTTACACCGAAAACGGGCGGGATCATTTACGAAGCCGATCTGCGCGAACGCATTCGCTTCGACGGCTCGCGGCGTCAGGAGATCCTGAGCGGCGTCGGCGCCGATCCGTCTCACCCCTTCACGCTCTTTTTCTTTACGTACCCGACGACTCCCGTCGAAACCCTGGTTCGCTCTCTTGCGGCCGATCCTCGCCCCATTCAAGTCATTTTGGCGCCGGGCGAAGCGTCGGACACGTTCGCGCGCACGTACGAGGCGCTCGGCTCGCCCGAGCACGTTCGAATCGTTCGCGCCCCCATGGTGCCGCAAAAGGCGTTCGACGGCCTGCTGCAAAGCGTCGATTGCGCGTTGGTGCGCGGCGAAGACAGCGTCATGCGCGCCCAACTGGTCGGCACCCCGCTATTGTGGACGCTCTACCCGCAAACCGAAGAAACCCACGTGGTCAAGCTTCGAGCGTTCGCCCGCTTGTATCAAGAGCATCTTCCCGAAACGGCGCAGGCGCCTTGGATGGCGATGGAACTCGGTCTGAACCGAGGGGATTTGAATCCGTCGGCTTGGTCCGACTGGCGCGACCGTCTCGACGAGATGCGCCTCGGCGCCACCTCATGGCAACGCTACCTCTTTTCTCAATCCTCCCTCACCGAAAGATTGGTTCGGCTGTTGCACGTTTGACTGAAAAAATGATTTAAAATTATTCGGTTGTTTCTTTTTAACTGCAGGAGAATCCTAATGGCTCACGTAGTGTGCGAAGCTTGTATTGGTTGCAAGCGTACCGATTGTGTGGACGTATGCCCCGTCGACTGCTTCCGCGAAGGCCCCAACTTCTTGGTTATCGATCCCGATGAATGCATCGACTGTGCCGTTTGCATCCCCGAATGTCCCGAAGGCGCCATTTACGCTGAAGAAGACGTACCCGACGATCAGGTCGAATTCATCGCTTTGAATGCCGAATTGGCTCACCAGTGGCCGTCCATCACGCGCAAGAAGCCCGCTCCCGACGATGCCGACGAATGGCGCGGCAAGACCGGCAAGCTGCAGTTCCTCAAGCGCTAAACTGATTTCAAATCGTATTGGAGCAATAGATGGCTATCGTATCCGCCCGCGTACGCACCGCTCAGATGGTGGCATCCAACGTGATTCATCTTCAGATCGAAAGACCCGACGGTTATGCATGGCAGCTCGGGCAATTCGCCCGCATCGGCTTGAATGTCGCGGGAGAAGAAGTGTTTCGCGCGTATTCCATCGCCTCGACGCCCGAGTCCGATACGATTGATTTTTTCATCGCGCACGTGACCGACGGCGCGCTCTCGCCTCGACTTCACGCATTGCAAGCGGGCGACGACCTTTTGCTCGATACGGAAGTCAACGGCACGTTGTTGCCCTCTCGTCTTGAAGAGGGAGGCAAGTACCTCTGGTTGATGAGTACCGGCACGGGCGTGGCGCCCTTTATCGCCATGTTGTCCGATCGCGCCTTGCTCGATCAATACGAACGCGTGATTTTGGTTCATGGCGTACGCACCTGGGACGAAAGCGGTTATCTGAGCCGCCACATCGTGCCGGATCCCAAAATTCAGGTGATTTGCTCGGTCACGCGCGAAGAAGGCGCCATGTTGACCGAACGCATCCCCGAGGCGCTCGAAAGCGGCGCTTTGGAAAAGATTGCCGGCATCGCGATCGAACAGGCCACGAGCCGCGTTCTGCTTTGCGGCAATCCCGGCATGGTCAAGGGCGTACGCAATCACCTCAAGTCCCGTTCGATGGTCAGTCCGCGCGCCGGCAAACCCGGTCAGGTGCTTGCGGAAAACTTCTGGCTCTGACACGATGTCCCTTTGCATTGATCTCATCGACGACGCATTGCCTCAAACGCAATGCCGTCAATGCGGCTATGACGGTTGCCGCGCCTACGCGCAGGCCATCGTTGAGGGCGCTCCCATCAATCGCTGCGCTCCCGGCGGCCGCGAAGGCATCGCCCGTCTGGCCGAACTGACCGATCGTCCCGTCCTTGAACTCGATCCCGATTACGGACACGAAGCGCCCTTTGCCGTCGCACGTATCGACGCCACCCGATGCATCGGTTGTCGATTGTGTGCGGTTGCATGTCCCGTCGGCTCCATTACGGGCGCTCCCAAGCGCTTGTTCGCCGTTATTGAAGAGACGTGCACCGGATGCGCTCTGTGCGTCGCGCCTTGCCCGATGGATTGCGTCGAACTGGTGGAACTTGAACGCAGCTGGACGCGCGAAGACGCGCGTCGCGCCCGCGAGGCCTACCTCACGACTCAACGTCTGCGCTCGGCCATGCTCTCGAAAAAAGACGCTGAAAAAGAGCACGACGACGCCACCAAAAAGGCCGTCCTCGACGACGTGATGGCGCGCGTCCGCGCCATGATGCACCCCCGTTGAACCGGAAACGTCCCATGAATCGCGACATTCGAACCGAAATCATGCGCCGACTCTCGGCCGAACGCCCCGATCCCAAAAGCGAACTCGATTACACGACGCCGTTCGAATTGCTCGTCGCCGTCATGTTGTCGGCTCAGGCGACGGACAAAAGCGTGAACATCGCCACGGCCAAACTCTATCCCGTGGCCAACACCCCCGAAGCCATTTACGCGCTCGGCGTCGAAGGGCTCGAATCCTACATCCAAACGATCGGACTGTATCGCAGCAAGGCCAAAAACGTCATCGCCACCTGTCGCATTTTGATCGACCGCTTCGCAAGCCAAGTCCCCGATGATTTCGACGCCCTCGTCTCTTTGCCCGGCGTCGGAGCCAAAACCGCCAACGTCGTTTTGAACGTTGCGTTCGGTCGCCCAACCATCGCCGTGGACACGCATATTTTCCGAGTGGCCAATCGCACCGGTATGGCTCCCGGTAAAACACCCGACGCCGTCGCCGAGAAACTCGTCAAGGTCACGCCCAAGGACTATTTGAAAAACGCCCATCATTGGTTGTTGCTTCACGGCCGTTATTGTTGCAAAGCGCGCAAGCCCGATTGTCCCGCCTGCCCGATTGCCGATTTGTGCGAATACAAAGAAAAGACAACGGCTTGACGCGGCGAAATTATCTTTTACGACGATTTGTTTGAAAAATGATTCAAAAAATCATTTTGATCACGCCGAAGATTCAAATAAAACGATCTTAAACGGTAAAAGTCATAAAACAAAAAAGGATGCGATTTTAATTAAACGCATCCTTTTTTGTTTAAATCGAGAAATGATTATTCTGCTTTTTCAATCAAGAAATCTTCCAGCTTCGCTCCGGCGTCGAGAGCCGTACGAATGGCCACCGGCATGCGGCCGCGCCCCGTCCAAAGCGTACCGTCCGGAGCACAATACTTCGGCTTGACCTTCTGCACTTTCTTGGCTTGCTTGGGCGCTTTCTGAACCACGGCGGGGATCAACTTGCCGTCAAAAGCCAGCTCGTCAGCCTTCAATTCGAAAACGGCGATCAGATTGTTGACGGTTTCGATGGCCGCCAATCGGCAGGCCTCTTTCTTTTCACGCAACTTGGCTTCCTGAGCAATAATTTCGCGCAAGGTCTTGGATACGTCCATTTGTATTTCTCCTCTATTTCTCTTTAGAGATCATTTCAATTTGTTTTTTTATTCTAACATTCGCAATCTCTAAAACTCAACATTTAAATTGTCGCAAAAAATCTATTTTATTTTTAACTAACTCCGCGGAATTCCTCCTGCGTAAGAAGGAGGATGGTTAGCGGGCCGAGCGTTAGCTCGGCGAACGCTGATTTTGGATATATTT
>JAGBZO010000017.1 GCA_017628205.1 Duodenibacillus sp. | reverse complement strand
CCTCTGGCACCAGACGGATTAAAGCAAAAGCACCGCCGGTAACCCGTGCGGTGCTTTTTGCGTAACGCCTTATGGCTTGAACCGATTAGCCTTCAGCTTCGAGCGCGGCATCGACTTCGTCGGTCGTTTCCATGTTCGTATAGACGTCCTGAACGTCCTCGAGATCTTCGAGCATGTCAACGAACTTGTTGATGGCCTTGGCGGTCGCAACGTCGGAGACGGGGTTCATCATGTTCGGAACGAGACCGATCGCGGAGTTCTCTTCATCAACGTTGATGCCGGCACCCTTGACGGCTTCGAGAACGGCCGTGAAATCGGAAGGCTGGCACTTGACCGTGAATCCGCCTTCTTCGCCGACCACGTCCTCAGCACCCGCTTCGAGAGCGACTTCCATGACGCTATCTTCGGTGACGCCATCGGCGGCCGGGATCATGATCTGACCCATGCGGTCGAAGAGACGCGTGGCGCTGCCCTGCTTGGCGAATTCGATGCCGTTCTTCTTGAACACGTTGCCGACTTCGGCGGCGGCGCGGTTCTTGTTGTCGGTAAGAACGTTGACGACAACGGCGGTACCGCCCTTGATGCCCTCGTACTGTGCATCAACGAGTGCTGCGGACTCGAGTTCGCCGGTGCCTTTCTTGATGGCGCGCTCGATGTTGTCGTTAGGCATCTGCGCGGCCTTGGCCTTGGCGATAAGCGTACGCAGCGTGGGGTTATTGTCGGGGTTGCCGCCCTTTGCCTTCACGACGATCGTGATTTCCTTGCCGAGCTTGGAGAAAATTTTTCCCTTCTTGGCGTCTGCGGCGCCCTTCGCGCGCTTAATTGTCGCCCAATGGCTGTGACCTGACATTTTGTCCGCTCCTTACGTTAAGTTATAGAGTTGTTTTCTGTTGATGTTGAAAAAAAGTGATTGCATTGTATCAAAAGTGGGATAGATTCGCAATAGCGCACTCGCCTATGCTCGGTTTTTCAGGGTTGGCAGACAAGGCGGCTGATAGTACACACTCCATTGCAGCATCCATCAGAAGAGGGTCATCTGGCCAGGGATGTCGGAAAGCTTTTTGCGCGGTTTGCGCACAATCTTTGCCGCATCCACATCGATATCGTTGGCTTCGAGATTTGCAAGGATCTTTCCGGCTCTGTCAACCACAGCCTTCGGTAGCCCAGCCATTGCCGCCACATGGATGCCGAACGACTTCTCTGCGACACCCGGAACGATGCGGCGAAGGAATGCTATCTTATCCCCATTCTGGTTTACGCGCACCGTCCAGTTCTTGACGCCTGAGAAACGGTCCGCCAGATCCGTCAATTCGTGGTAATGCGTTGCAAAAAGCGTTTTCGCCTTGACCTGCGGATTTTCATGCAGATATTCGGCGACGCTCCATGCGATGGAAATGCCGTCGAATGTGGAGGTGCCGCGTCCGATTTCGTCGAGTACGATGAGGGATTTCGGCGTGGCGTTGTTGAGGATGTTTGCCGCCTCCTGCATCTCAACGAGAAACGTGGAGCGTCCGCGCGAAAAGTCGTCGCCA
Organism: Duodenibacillus sp.; assembly: GCA_017628205.1. Classification (GTDB taxonomy): domain Bacteria; phylum Pseudomonadota; class Gammaproteobacteria; order Burkholderiales; family Burkholderiaceae_F; genus Duodenibacillus. The sequence continues at coordinate 8 of JAGBZO010000017.1, read as the reverse complement.
GCACCGAT
>JAGBZO010000016.1 GCA_017628205.1 Duodenibacillus sp. | reverse complement strand
TGACCCTACAAACAGCAGTTCGGGGAGAATGCAGGCTCTGGCACGGGAATCCGAGGGTCTCCGTGTGAAACCGCGTTCGGTGAACCGAAAAGAAAACGTCAAATCTTCGTTGACTAGATTTGAGTAGGTTTTTCATAACGGAAGTCGAGTTTTTCGTCGCTCCGTGTCCGAAGCGGGGGATGCGCTATGATTGCCGAACATGAAACGAAAGGAGTCGTCATGTTGCTGGGCCAATCGCTAGCGGGCGTTTTCTTGGTCATTGTCGCCGGGCTCGCATGGGGATCCATGGGTGTTGTCGGCCAATATCTGATGCAAGAGTATCGGTTCCTGCCGACCGATCTGGTTGCGGCGCGTCTTGTTGGCGCCGGTATTTTTTTGCTGGGGATCGATGCTCTGCAACACCCGGAGCGTCTGCGTACCGTGTTTAAGGATCGCTCGTTGATCGTTACGTTGACGGTGTATGGCGTCGGCCTGCTCGTGATTCAATGGACGTTTTTCATGGCCATTCAAACGTCCAACGCGGGAACGGCCGCCATTATGGTGATGATGGCGCCCGTCTTCATTGTTTTTTATTACTTGTTCTCCGGAAAGCGTGTTTTTCCTCTGGAATGGGTCAGTGTCGTTTTGGCTTTGCTCGGTGTCGTTTTGATCGTCACCAAGGGTCGGTGGGATTCGTTGGATCTTTCGTCCGTCGGGGTTCTATGGGGATTGGCCTCGGCTGCCGGAGGCGCTTTTTGCACGTTGTATCCTCGACGTGCCATGCAACGCGTTGGGGTGACGACGTGCATTGGGATTGGAATGACGGTCGGAGGTATGATCTTGTGTGTCGTTTACCCTCCATGGAACATGGACGTCGTGTGGAACCTCAGGACGATGACGGGCTACGCCTATATTGTTTTGGTCGGAACCGTCGCGGCTTTTTGGTGTTACTTTAAAAGCATGGACTACATTTCTCCGACGGCCACGAGCGTGTTGACGGCCTTTGAGCCGCTGTCGGCCGTATTGTTGTCCGTTTGGTGGTTGGACGTGTCGATGTCCTTGTTTGAAGTATGGGGCGCCGTATTGATTCTTTCGACCGTTTTTTTGTTAGGGAGAGGCTCGAAGGCCGATCGTCGGAAACGAGCGTGAAGTTGAGTAAACAAGTGTAAAGAATCGGATCTGCTCGCGATGACGAAGCGCAGAAAGAGTACGCTTGGCTTATCCACTGAAACAACGAGGAGCAGATAGAGATGTTGAAGCAATCCGTTATTGTTGCAGGTTGCGTTTCCGTCGCCATCGCATCGGTCGGTTGGTCGCTCAAGTCTGGTATCGATCACTTCGTCGAACGCGATCGAGTCGTGACCGTCAAAGGGTTGTCCGAACGCGTTGTTCCGGCTGATTCCGTGATTTGGCCCATTGTTTTTCGACTGACGGGTAATGATTTGGTCGACGTCAAAAAACGAGCCGACGCGCAGACCGATCTGATTCGCGCCTATCTGATCTCGCAAGGTATTCGGGAAGACGCGATCAGCCTGGGCAGACCCTCGGTCACCGATACGCATATGGACTTTTACGGTTCGAATCGACCGCCGGAACGCTACCGTATGGAATGTACCGTTGTGGTGGCAAGCGACCAGGTCGAGCCCGTCTTGCAGGCCTTGGCGAACCAGACCGAACTGATCGGCCGCGGCGTCGTTCTCAGTCAAAGCTACAACACGCAGTTTCAGTTTACGGGGCTAAACGCGATTAAGCCGGCCATGATCGAAGAGGCGACGCAAAATGCTCGGACCGGAGCGCAAAAATTCGCGGATGATTCTGGTAGTCGCTTGGGCAAAATTCGCCGAGCTTCTCAAGGGCAATTCAGCGTGACGGATCGTGATCACAACACGCCGCATTTGAAGAAAGTGCGTATCGTGACGACGGTCGAGTACTATTTGAAAGATTGATGTTTCAACACACCAATGCCGGCGCGTAAGGCGCCGGCATTTATGTTTGGATTAATCACAAATCGGGATTGGCCGCCTGTGTCAGCGTCCAACGGGGTTTAGCCGCAAATCCCAGTCGTCGGGCGGCTTGTTCTCGTTGCTCGTCGGTCATGTTCATCAGACGCGTCATGCCGGCCACGGCGATCATGGCGCCGTTGTCCGTACACAGGTGCATCGGCGGGAAGTACGCGCGTGCTCGACGTTTTTTGCAAGCGGCGATCAAACCGTTGCGCAATTGTTTGTTTGCCGAAACGCCGCCGGCCACGACCAATCGGTTGATGCCTGTCGTTTTCATGGCTTTGGTGGCCTTGGTCACCAGTACGTCGACGACCGCGTCGACAAAGCCGCGGGCCAAGTTGCGACGGAAGGTTTCGTCTTTGGGATCGGGGGCATTATGAACTTGAGTCAGAACGGCGGTCTTCAAACCGGAAAAACTCATGTCGAGGTTTTTCGAGTGCAGCATCGGTCGCGGCAGCTCAATGGCGCCCGGAGTACCTTCGTCGGCCAAGCGCGAGACGGCGGGACCGCCGGGGTAGCACTCGCCGAGCAATTGGGCCGTTTTGTCAAACGCTTCGCCGGCCGCATCGTCAAGCGTTTCGCCGAGCAGTTCGTATTGTCCGAACGCACTGACTTTCATAAATTGAGTGTGTCCGCCCGATACGAGCAACGCGATGAAAGGAAATTCCGGTTTGGGATCGGCCAAACGCGCTGACAACAAGTGTCCTTCCAAATGATGAACGCCGATGACGGGGATGCCAAGCGCATAGCCGAGGGCGTGAGCGACGGACGTGCCGACAAGCAGGGCGCCGGCCAAACCGGGGCCTTCGGTGACGGCGACGGCATCGATTTCGGTCTTTTTGACGCCGGCTTCCGCCAATACCTGGTCGGCCAACACGATCACGCGACGAATGTGGTCGCGGCTGGCCAGTTCGGGCACGACCCCGCCGTAGGCGCGATGCATGTCGATTTGCGTATGGATGGCGTGGGCAAGCAGCCCTTTTTCACTGTCAATCAACGCAATACCGGTTTCATCACAAGAACTTTCGATGCCGAGAACTTTCATAAGCGAATTCCAGACCTGGAGGAAGCAAACAATTAATTCTAGTCAAAAACCTAGGATGCCGTTCGGGACTGTTGGTTTTTGATGATTTCCTGTCGGGTGAAGTAACTGGCCGCAATGCCGGCAAAGACGATCATGAGCATGCCGAGAATGATGCTCGGCGTGGCCGGTTCGTCAAAGATGATTTCGCCCAACAACGTGGAAAAAAGAATGACGGTGTATTGCAAAGCGCCGCTAAGAACAACGTTGCCGCGACTGAATGCTCGTGTCAAACACATTTGAGCGGCGTTGGCAAAGATGCTGAAGCCCAGAATAAAGAGTGCGGCATGCCATGTCGGCGTCGTAAACCCGTTCTGAACAAGCGAGCCGATCAGCCCGGCGATCGCGCCGATCAGGACAAAATAGAACAAGATGCGCAACTCCGGTTCGTGGTAATTGGCCAGGCGTTTGACATAACTGACGGCAATGGCCGTGCAAAAACCGGCGCTCAATCCCACGCCGGCGTAGGCGTACTCATGCGGGGCGATGGTGGGTGACAATAAAACGACGACGCCGATGAAGCCGACGACGAGAGTGGAAATCAACCTCCAGTTGACGGGACGCTTCGCCAGCCAGGCTGCGCCGATCGTGAAACAACCGATGAACAGGGGCGAAGTGTAATTGAGCGTCATCGCCAAGCCGATGTTGAGCTTCGAGATGGCGTAAATGCCGGCGATGCAGGCTACCGTCCCGATGCCGGCACGGACAGCATGGGCGAGAGGATGTTTCGTCCGAATCGTAATTTTTCGGTGTTTGAGCAGCAGGCTGATAAGCACTAAGCCGAATACGGAGCGGTAGAAGAGCACCTCGAACGAACCGATGCCTTCCAAGCTGGCGTACTTGACACAGACGGCATAAAACGCAAATAACAGTGCCGATACAACCATCCACAACGCTTGCATAAGAAACACCCGCCTAAAAATAAAAAGTATAGGCTCAAATAGTTGTTATGGCGAGTTCGGGCTTCAGTGCCGAGGGGGACGAGGCGGATGAGGATGCGCTGGACGAGGACCGGTCATTGGAAACAAGATGGCGCCTCGCATGCCAAAACCGGGGCCGAAAAAGAACATTTCGTTTCGCATGCGTTCGAGCTCCAATTCTTGTCGTAAGACCCGTTCACGAGCCTGTTGGCGTTCCAAGGCCAAGCGCAAATCGGTTTCCAGGTCGGGATGCTCCGACGGACGATTCAACGATACGGTGTAATGGGACGCGTCGTTACAAAGAACGATGGGATTGTCGCTGCGAGCCTGGGCGCCGGACGACCAGGTATAGATGACGCCTGGAATTTGTGAGCAACCGTGCGCGTTGCGCGAGCTTGCAAGCATGTCGTTGTCGTAGCGGATGTCGATCGGCGTTTTTCCGTAGTGAACCCCGTCGACGGTATGGACGTCGGCGCCTTCGATGTCGCTCGTAAACGTGACGATGCTCGAGCAGCCAGACAACGCGACGAGCGCCGCGATCGACAGCAGTCGTAAGGTGTTGTATTTGATCATGGGTATGGTCTCGTCAATGGGATTCAGTGTCGCAAATTGTAATTGTCCCATGGCAAACGATGCATTCGTTTTGCAATATGTTAAGTCGTTTAGGACGTTCTACTTATCTCAAGAAAATGAATTGAAATCAACGATAACAAGGGTTGGGAAGTTGTGGCATACTGACTAGACGATCTCTCGTCGAGATGAATTTTTATACAAAAAAAACGAATTTCGATGACTCGAACGAGACGCTAACGAACTTTTAGTACGTAGGAAAGAAAATGGCAAAGACCCTTTATGACAAGCTCTGGGATGAACATGTTGTTGATGCAGAACAAGACGGTACGACAACGTTGTACATTGATCGACATCTGATTCACGAAGTGACGAGTCCTCAGGCGTTTGAAGGGTTGCGTCTACAAAATCGCAAGCCGTGGCGCATTAGCTCCGTTGTGGCGACGGCCGACCACAATACGCCGACGTCGGGTTGGGAGTTCGGCATGGACGGCATTACCGATCCGATCGCTCGCCTTCAGGTTGAAACCTTGAACGCCAATATTGAACGCGAAGGGTGCGCCGCTTATTTTCCCTTTATGGACAAGGGGCAGGGCATCATTCACGTGATGGGGCCCGAGCAGGGAGCGACGCTGCCCGGCATGACGGTGGTTTGCGGGGACAGTCATACGTCCACGCACGGCGCTTGCGCCGCATTGGCGTTTGGTATCGGCACGTCGGAAGTTGAACACGTTTTGGCCACGCAAACGTTGTTGACCAAAAAGAATCGTAACATGCTCGTCAAGGTCGAAGGGAAGTTGGCTCACGGCGTAACGGGCAAGGACGTGGCATTGGCCGTGATCGGCAAGATCGGTACGGCGGGCGGTACGGGTTGCACCATTGAATTTGCCGGTTCCGCCATTCGCTCGTTGTCCATGGAAGGCCGCATGACGCTGTGCAATATGGCGATCGAAGCCGGTGCGCGTTCCGGTCTTGTCGCCGTGGATGAAAAGACGATCGAGTACATGCGTAATCGTCCGTTGGCTCCGACGGGCATCGAGTGGGAACAAGCGGTAGCTTACTGGAAGACGTTGGTCTCCGATCCGGACGCCGTCTTTGATGTTGTCGTGGAAATTCGAGGCGAAACGATCCGCCCGATGGTTACTTGGGGTACGTCGCCCGAAATGGTGGCCAGCATTGACGACAGCGTTCCCGATCCCGATCATCAGCCCGACCCGGTCAAGCGTGAAGGCTGGGAACGCGCCTTGACGTATATGGGTCTCGAGCCCGGCACCAAGATCAGTGAAATCGCTCCCGATCATGTCTTTATCGGTTCGTGCACGAACTCGCGTATTGAAGATTTGCGTATGGCCGCCTATGTCGTTCGCAAACTCGGTCGCAATGTTGCTCCGACGGTTCGTCGCGCCATGGTGGTCCCCGGTTCCGGTCTCGTGAAGTTGCAAGCCGAAGCCGAAGGTCTCGACATGATTTTCAAATCGGCCGGCTTTGAATGGCGTGAACCCGGTTGCTCGATGTGCTTGGCGATGAACGCCGACCGAATCAATCCGGGCGATCGTTGCGCCAGTACCTCCAACCGCAACTTCGAATGCCGTCAGGGCAAGGGCGGACGCACCCATCTGGTCAGTCCCGCCATGGCAGCGGCTGCCGCCGTGATGGGGCACTTCGTTGACGTCAGCAAACTTTTTTAATGGGGCATAGACAAAATGGAAAAATTTACCGTTCATACGGGTGTGGTGGCGCCCCTGGATCGTAGCAACGTCGATACGGACGCGATCATTCCCAAGCAGTTTCTGAAGTCCATCTATCGTACGGGGTACGGCCCCAACGCTTTTGACGAATGGCGTTATCTGGATCGTGGCGAACCGGGGATGGATAATTCCAAGCGTCCCCTCAATCCAGACTTTGTCTTGAACGAACCGCGTTATCAAGGGGCCAGCATTTTGTTGACCCGAAAGAATTTCGGTTGCGGGTCTTCTCGCGAACATGCTCCTTGGGCATTGATGCAATACGGCTTCCGCGCCGTCATCGCACCGAGCTTTGCCGACATTTTTTATTCCAATTCGTTGAAAAACGGTTTGTTGTTGGTCGTGTTGCCCGAATTGGTTATCGACCGCTTGTTCGATGCTTGCCGTGCGGTACCCGGTTACAGCCTGACAATGGATTTGGAACGTCAGGTCGTTGTCGAACCCGACGGTAAAGAAACGCCCTTTGAGATCGCCGAATTCCGCCGTTGGGCCATGATGAACGGCTTTGACGATATCGGCATCACGCTTGCCAACAAGCAGGACAAGATTCGTGCGTTTGAAAACGAACGTTTGGCCAACAAGCCCTGGCTCGCCAAGACGCTCGTCAAGTAAATAAGGAAAGGATAGGTTAGGTATGAGCAAGCATATTGCGGTTCTTCCGGGCGACGGTATCGGTCCGGAAATTATGGAACAGGCCGTCAAGGTGTTGAATGCCCTTGGACAGGATTTTGAGATGGAATGGGCCGACGTCGGTGGTGTGGCTTATGCCAATCACGGACATCCTTTGCCCCAGTCGACCTTGGATTTGGCAATGCAGTCCGATGCCGTTTTGTTCGGCGCCGTCGGCGACTTCCGCTACGACACGCTGGAACGCGCTTTGCGTCCCGAGCAGGCCATTTTGGGTTTGCGTAAGCACATGGGCTTGTTTGCCAATCTTCGCCCTGCCAAGTGTTTCAAGGAGCTGACGGGGGCTTCCACCCTGCGTCCGGAAGTGGTCAGCGGTTTGGATCTGTTGATCGTTCGCGAGTTGACCGGCGACATTTATTTCGGCACGCCTCGCGGTCGTCGCACCGCCGTCGACGGAAACTTCCCCGGTGCGCCCGAAGCTTTCGACACGATGCGCTACAGCGTTCCCGAAGTCGAACGTATCGCCCGCGTGGCTTTCGAAGCCGCACGCAAGCGCAACAAGAAGGTGACGAGCGTCGACAAGGCCAATGTATTGGAAACGAGCCAATTGTGGCGCGACACCGTGACGGAAGTCGCTCGAGACTACCCGGACGTCACGCTCGAACATATGTACATCGACAATGCGGCCATGCAGTTGGTTCGCGCACCCAAGGCGCTGGACGTCGTATTGACGGGCAATATCTTCGGCGACATTCTGTCCGATGAAGCCTCGATGCTGACCGGTTCGATCGGTATGTTGGCCTCGGCCAGCTTGAACGACAAGAAGCAGGGTTTGTTCGAGCCCTCTCACGGTTCGGCTCCCGACATTGCCGGCAAGAATATCGCCAACCCGATTGCGACGATCCTGTCCGCCGCCATGATGTTGCGTTATAGTCTTGACATGAACGACGAGGCCGATCGCATCGAAGACGCCGTAGCGCGTGTTCTTGAGCAGGGACTGCGTACCGGCGATATCATGAGCGAAGGTTGCCAACGTGTGTCGTGCTCCGAAATGGGTGACGCCGTTCGCGCCGCGCTCCGATAAATTTTTTAAGTTAGCTCGATGCATACTGATGCGTCGAGCTTGAGTTCTAACGAATTGGAAAGGGGAACGAGATGATTTTAGGTATGGTTGGTTGGCGAGGCATGGTCGGCAGCGTCCTTATGGGACGTATGCGTGAAGAAAACGACTTCGCATTGGTCGAAAAAACGATCTTCTTCTCGACTTCCGCCGCGGGGGGACAGGCTCCCGACGTGGTCAACGCGGAACCCGTATTGGCGGACGCCAAGGACATTGAAGCGCTCAAGCGTTGCGACGTCATCATTTCGTGTCAGGGCGGCGACTACACCAAGGCCGTTCATCCGGCTTTGCGTGCGGCAGGCTGGAACGGTTATTGGGTTGACGCGGCTTCCACGTTGCGTATGAACGACGACGCGGTCATTATTCTCGATCCGGTCAACATGCATGTGATCGACGCCTCGTTGAACAAGGGTATCAAGGATTACATCGGCGGCAACTGCACCGTGTCTTTGATGCTTTTGGCGTTGGACGGTCTTATCAAGGCCGATTTGGTCGAATGGGTCAGCTCCATGACGTATCAGGCCGCCAGCGGTGCCGGCGCTCAGAACATGCGCGAGCTGCTCTCTCAGATGGGGTATTTGAATGCCGCCGTTCAAGAAGAATTGGCTCAGCCGCGCTCCCCGATTCTCGATATCGACCGCAAGGTAACCGAAGCTTTCAAGGATGAAGCGTTCCCGCAGGCTGCGTTCGGCGCCGCTTTGGCCGGCTCTTTGATCCCTTGGATCGATCGTGACTTGGGTAACGGTCAGTCTCGTGAAGAATGGAAGGGCGGAGCCGAAGCCAACAAGATCTTGGCTTTGCCGGCTAACGGCGAACCCGGTTCCGTAACCGTCGAAGGCTTGTGTGTTCGCGTCGGTTCGATGCGTTGCCACAGTCAGGCTTTGACGATCAAGCTCAAGAAGGACGTTCCGGTTGAAGAAATCGAACGTCTGCTCAACGAAGCGAACGAATGGGCTTACGTGGTTCCCAACCGTAAGGAAGAATCGATCGCCGAATTGGCTCCTTCCAAGATCTCCGGTACGCGCCGCATTCCCATCGGACGTATCCGCAAGTTGGCCATGGGGCCCGAATACATCAGTGCCTTCACCGTCGGCGATCAGTTGTTGTGGGGCGCCGCCGAACCGTTGCGTCGCATGCTGCGCATCATCTTGGATCGCGCCTGATTCGGGAGTTTGAAGTTAGTGGCGTGAAAGCCGATCTCGCGTCGGCTTTCTCCCGTGACTTTGCAATGGCGGCTTAGAATGCCGCCTTGGATATCGTCCTCTTAACGCGTTGAAGAGGGCGGTATTTTTTTGCGCTTTATCCGCGCAGGCACAACGATGAATAAAAAGCCTCGTCACGAGAAAGCGACGAGGCGGATGGCGAAGGCTCGAGAGCCGTTATTCTTAGTAGGTGGCTTCGATGGCTTTTACATCGCGGTAAATTTGTTCGTTGACGGGAGCCTGCATGCCGACCTCAGCCGCTTTGCGAACAAGAGCCCCTGAGAACAGTTCAACTTCGGAGTAGCGTTTGGCAACGCCGTCTTGACGCATCGACGGCATCCCGGCGGGATTCAAGCTGTCATTGATGGCAAGATATTCGTTCAGGTCGTCTTCGGTAATGACAATGCCGTTAAGAGCAGCCAGTTGCATGACTTCACGCATGGCGGCGATCATGCGCTCGCGCGCCGGGCCGGGCTGTTGAATGCAAGCAAAGTTACTCTGTTCGAGCATGACGATCTGGTTGACGCCGATGTTTTGCATCCATTTGCACCAGAGACGACGCTCGATGTCTTCTTCCGCCCGATAGGGCAGGCGGATGGCATCGAAGAAATCGGTTAAGCGACGGAAGGCCTCGGACCAGTGGGTTTGATCTTTTTTCAGACCGATGCACAGATAGCCCATCTTGGTATAGCGAATGGATGTGTTCGTGCGCAACGCGTCCATTCCTTGCGCGACGCAGGAAACGACGACCGCGTCGTGGTCGGTCATGTCTTCGATGTACGTTTCGCTTTCAATACCGTTGATTAACGAAATGATGATCGTGTCGTGCCCAATGAGCGGGCGCACCATAAAGAGCGCCTCTTTCAATGCCGTGCCTTTGACTGCAAAAATCAACAGATCGGGTTTACGGCCGTAGGCTTCCGGCGTGGAAAACGCAAATTGGCAGACCGTGTCGTTGGACAAGATCATGCTGTTTTTATAGCGTTCGACGCGTTGTGCGTCGGCGATGAACGTAACGCGATCAGAGCCGATGGCCTGGGTCAGATGCTGACCGAATAAAATCCCCAAAGCGCCCATGCCGACGATGGCGACGTTTTCAATCCGTTTAGAGTTTTGCATGTTTTCTCCGCTTAAATTTGCAGCGCGGTATTCATGAATTGAGCGATGTGGGTGATTTCTTCCGCACACAGTTCGTGTTCCATGTTGTATTCGCGCCAAATCAGGGTTTGAACGTTGGCGTCGACAATGTCGGCGCTGCGCTTTGCAAGAATCGGACTGACAACGCTGTCGAATGCGCCGTGCGCCATAAACACGGGCGTGGAACGGCCTGCGATGCTGATGTCGTGCCCGAGGTTGTTTGCCAACGGCAAGTAGCCGGACAGGGCGATTACGCCGCCCAACGTGCGAGCCTGTCGCAGACCGCTGTAAAGAGCCATGGCGGCGCCTTGCGAGAAGCCGCCCAAGAAGATGCGTTCTGCAGGAACGCCGGTGGAAATGATTTCGTTAATAATTTGCGAAATCTGCAGATGCATTTTGTTGATGCCGATCTGATCTTCCGGGCCCGAGAAGTTGTTGGACAGAATGTCATACCAGGCGCTGGTCCGCCAACCGTGATGGGCGGTCAGGGCGATTTCGGGCGCGTTGGGCATGATAAAGCGAGCGGCCGGGCCCCCGAAATCCAAGAGCTCTTGGGGGAAGGGCGCGAAGTCGTCCGCATTGGTACCCATGCCGTGCAGCCAGATGACCGTACAACTCGGGTCCAGACCGTTGATCGGATCCTTGACAACGACATCAAGCGAGGGCGTCGCATCGTGCGCCTCGGCATGGTAAAGCGGGACGCCGCGAGGCGCGTTTTGTTTGGCCGCCTCAATCTGAGCCTTGGCTTGTTCGACGAGTCGTTCACGTTCGCGTTGCTCGTCCTGATTGAGCGCATCGGTCGTCTTGGGGAAATTCGGCGTCAGGGCTTCGGCGCTCATGGGCGTCGGTTTGGGCTGCTCTTGAACGGGCTCTGCCTTGGGACGACGAGCGTTTTTGGGGCGGAAAGCATCGATGATGCTCGGGTCGGTTTCGATGTAAGGACCGCCGATCAAGTCGATGCAGTAAGGAATGGAGGCAAAAATGCCGGCGTCGATAACCTCGCCGTCACTGCTGCGGAAGCCGCCCAACGTTTCTGAAATGGACTTGGGGCGACCGGGCAGATTAACGATCAGGGCGGCGTGAGTGGGCGTTTCGCGCAACACGGCGACCTGACGGGAGAGAATGGCGGTGGGGACGAAATTCAAAGAAATGCGGCGCATTTGTTCCGCAAAGCCGGGCATTTCTCGCGTACCGACGGCCAACGTCGCTTCGGGAGTGACGTCGCGACGTGCAGGACCCGTACCGCCGGTGGTAAAGACCAGATCGCAACCGACGCGGTCGACGAGTTCACGCAGCGTTTCTTCGATCGTGTATTGGTCGTCCTCGATCAGGCGGGTATGAAATTGGACGGGAGTCGTGATTGCGTCTTCACACCACGCTTGAAGCGCGGGAATGCCTTCGTCGCGGTATTCGCCTCGACTGGCTCGGTCGGATACGGAGACAAGCCCCAAAATCAATTCGTTTTCGCAAGAGCGCTTTGCACGCATAGAGTTGTCCTTCGTAGAAAAAGCTGAAAATTCTTCACGGCTCGTCGGATGACGAGCATAAAAATGACACTAATCTCACGGAGATTAGTGTCGTTTGGCGTTATTCTTCGTCGTCTTCCTCGCGGGGGTAAATATCCACCGGAGGCAACTCGATCGAGTAGATTAGACGGTAGAGTTCGCGTGCGCTCTTGGGCGGTTTGCCCGCTTCCTTTTCCTTGCGGGCGGTGCGAACCAACTGGCGCAACTTCTGAACGTCCACTTCGGGGTGGGCGTCGATGTATTTGGTGACGGCGTCGTCGGCGCTCAACATCGCGTCGCGCGCACGTTCCGCGCGGTGCAAGGCGGCGACGGCGGCTCGGCTTTCGCCGGTGGCGCGGTCAATGGCTTCTCGTACGCTCGGACCGTCGAGTTGACGCATGAGCTTGCCGAGCAATTGCAGTTGACGACGCTGTGCGCCGAACGAGCGCAGACGCTTGAATTCGGCGATGGCGGCCAAAATGTCTTCGGGCAAATCGATGCGTTCGAGCTGGTCGGGGGACAACGTCGTGAGTTCCTGCCCCAACGCCTGAAGAGCGTCGCAGTCACGTTTGCGTTGAGATTTGGACGGACCGGAGTAGACGTCGTCTTCCTCTTGGTCGTCCGCGGTATGTGTGTCGTAGTATTGTTTTTTCATAGTCTTTCAATGATATAGCAACGAGCTTGTCGCGTCCAAACGCCGATGACGGGAAGGCTTTTCCCATTGTTCGAAAAACGCCCGTCTCGACGTTTTGGGAATGCACGCGGCAAGAAAAAACAATTTGTTAAATATTCGGTACGAATTCGCAGCGAGCGAGTTCACAAAATCGGTACACTTTCAACCGTACGATGAAGAGTGGTATTGTTTTCTTCATCGCTAATCACGTTTAGTAAGGATTTGAAGGTATGAAGCGTATTGCGCTTTTGATTTTAACGAACATCTTGATCGTCGTGATGTTGGGTATCGTGCTCAACGTCGTGAGCGCGCTTACCGGGTTGAACTTCGGTCAAATGGCCGGATCCAATTTGGATATCGCCGCCTTGTTTGTCTTTTCTTTGGTTGTCGGTTTTGCGGGCTCGATCATTTCGTTGCTCATGAGCAAGCAAATGGCCAAGATGAGTATGGGCGTTCAGATGATCAACGTGAACAATCCTGCTCCCGGTTTGGAAGCATGGTTGGTCGGCGTAATTCGCGAACAGTCCGAACGTGCCGGCATTCGCATGCCTGAAGTCGGTATTTATGAAGGCGAACCCAATGCTTTCGCAACCGGCGCAACCAAGAACTCTTCCATGGTTGCCGTTTCCACCGGTTTGTTGCGTCTGATGAATCAGCGCGAAGTCGAAGCCGTGTTGGCTCATGAAATCAGCCACGTGAGCAACGGGGACATGGTAACGATGACCCTCGTTCAGGGTGTGATGAATACTTTCGTGGTATTTATTTCTCGCATCGTCGGTTGGGTTGTCGATCGCCAAATTTTGCGTAACGAAGAAGAAGGCCCCGGTATGGGCTACTTTATTACGAGCATTGTTTTGGACATTGCGTTGGGTTTCTTGGCAGGTATCGTCGTGGCCGCCTTCAGTCGTCATCGCGAGTATCGAGCCGACGCGGGCGCCGCCCGTATCATGGGCTCTCCTCAGGGGATGATTGAAGCATTGCAACGTCTGGGCACGATGGAACCGGCCGAATTGCCGGCCTCCGTCAAGGGGTTCGGTATTAGCGGTGGCATTGGTTCGCTGTTTGCCTCCCATCCGTCTTTGGAAGACCGCATCGAAGCGCTGAAGAAGAATCAGGCCTAAAACCTCGGACTTTATTGAATAAACAAAAACGCTTTCGACCTATGTCGAAAGCGTTTTTTTCTATCGTCTGGAGTCTGGATCAGCGGTTATGCCCGACGTAGGAGTGGATCTACCGATCAAGTAGCCGAGTCACGGTGTAAAGTGAAACAAAGGGGCGAATCAGAGGATTTGACGTCGTGTTCGTCGGCGTAAACTAAGGAGCGACGGGGGTGGAAATGAGGAAAAGAGGATGATGAGGCAAAGGACAATGATCGTGGCGGTTTGTTTGGCGACTCTTTTGTCAATGCAAGCTCAGGCCGACACCCGTTTTTACGATGCGCAAGGGCGTTACCAGGGCAGAGAAACGGCCGACGGCCGCTTTTATGATGAAACGGGGCGCTATCAAGGGCGAAAAACGGAGAACGGGCGGCTTTACGACGCGGACGGTCGGTTGACGGGCACTGAGCGATCAGGACGATTTTATGACGAGAGCGGTCGTTACCAAGGGCGAATGAGCCAAGACGGGCGCTTTTATGACAAGGCGGGACGATATCAGGGACGCCAAACCCAAGACGGTCGTTTTTATGACGACAAAGGACGTTATCAGGGGCGCACAATTACCCGCTAGGACTTTAACGTCAGCTGACAGGTCGCTTCTTGTTCGTAAACGACGCCTTGCAGACCGTTAAAAAGCGATCGGGCACGTTCCGGAGTGATATGCAATTGCGTGCGAATACGTTGAATCGATGCGTCCTTGTCCAAGACCAAGCACCGAGCGGCCTGAAGAATCAACGGATCGGACGATCCGTCCGGCAAAAAACCGACTTTATCGAAAATGGCATGAACGGGTTGGGCCAAGGATAGAACAAACGCGTCGGTCGTATTTTTGCTCGGCATCGGAAGCGCAATGATTTCGACCTTGTCCCACGACTGATGAAAGGCTCCCAAACGGTGGGAAGACAGTCGACGTCCCGCACTTTTTGGGGCTCCCCATGCTTTTTGCAATGCCTGCATGCTGTCGGGCAGGTTCACCGCCTGCCACAAATAACACGACAAAAACACGACGATCTTGGGACGACGTTCTTCGACGACGCGCACGAGTTCGTCGATGCGGTCGGCAAATCGTGCGACTTGTTGCGGTCCGTGAGCGGGGCCGATGTCGCTTTCGGGCCATTCGATGCAGAAAAAGCGCCGATCAAACGACGTGTCGGCACCGCGACGCTTGGCCAACGGCAACGACCATTGATCGAACCACGTGACAAACCGATTTAATACCGCGCCTTTGTCCACTCCCGTGTCGGAGAAAAAGGAGCGACGAGCGGCCGACTGTTGCGGGCCGTAACCCGAGGCCAGAACAATCATGACCCCGCCTTCTTTGTTTTCCTCTGTCGGCAAGGTAGTGGGAACAGGAAATGTCGTCATGGGGCTCTCGATAAAAAATGCCGTATCCGATACGACCGAATACGGCATTAACGATACATCAAATCGATGCGTTAGGCTTGCGGAAGCTTGGCCAATTGACCGCTGACCTTTTCAAGCAGAGCGGCAAATTCGGCTTGACGCTTGCGTTCTTGTTCGACAACCGCTGCCGGAGCGCGTTGAACGAACGAAGCGTTCGAGAGCTTGGCTTCGCACTTCTTGAGTTCGCCGCTCAAACGGGCGACTTCCTTGCCAAGACGTTCGCGTTCGGCGGCCACGTCGATTTCGACCTTGAGCATCAGCTTGAAGTCGCCGACGATGGCAACCGGAGCGATGGCATTCTCATTGCCCTTGCTGATGTCGTTAACGTGCGTGACTTCTGCCAGGCGAGCCAAGAAGGCGATGTAGGACGAAACGGCCTTGACGGTTTCTTCCGAACCTTCGATCAACAGAGGCACGCGGTTGCCCGGAGACAACTGCATTTCACCGCGCAAGTTGCGAACGGCGTCGATCATCTGCTTGGTCAAAGCCATCTTGTCGTCGCTGGCGGCATCAATACGGGCCGCGTCATACGTCGGATAATCGGCAATCATGACGCTGGCCTGTTCGTCGGCGCGACGCGTGCCGGCTACGACGGAGACCTTTTGCCACAACTCTTCCGTGATGAACGGAATGACGGGATGGGCCAAGCGCAGGGTCTTTTCCAGAATCGTGGCGAGCGTGTAACGCGTACCGCGAGCAGCGGCTTCGTCACCGCTGTTGAGCTGAACCTTCGACAATTCCAAGTACCAGTCACAGAACTCGTTCCAAACAAAGCTGTAAATGGCATTGGCGACGTTGTCCAAACGATATTCGGCAAAACCGTCTTGAACAAGTTTGACGGTGCGCTCGAATTCGCTCTGAATCCACTTGTCGACAAAGCTGAATGTCATGGGTTTTCCGGCATCGGCACCGATACCGCAATCCTTGCCGTCGAGGTTCATCAAAGCAAAGCGGGTTGCATTCCACAACTTGTTGCAGAAGTTGCGATAGCCTTCGCAACGCTTGATGTCGAAGTTGACGTTGCGACCGAGGGTGGCGTAAGCGGCCATCGTGAAGCGCAACGCATCCGCACCGTGGGCGGCAATGCCTTCGGGGTAGTTCTTGCGAATCTTCTTTTCGACCTGAGGAGCCTTTTCAGGCTGACGCAAGCCACGGGTGTTTTTCTTGACGAGGTTTTCGAGATCGATGCCGCCGATGATATCGAGCGGGTCGAGCGTATTGCCTTCGCTCTTACTCATCTTCTTGCCTTCGGCGTCGCGAACGAGACCGTGGATGTACACGTTTTTGAACGGTACGCGACCGGTGAAATGCTTGGTCATCATGACCATACGAGCCACCCAGAAGAAGATGATGTCGTAACCGGTCACCAAAACGGTGGAGGGTAGGTACAGGTCGTAAGCGGTCTTGTCGTCGCCTTCCGGAGCGGGCCAGCCGAGGGTGGAGAAGGGAACCATGGCGGAACTGAACCAGGTATCGAGAACGTCCTCGTCACGCGTCAAAGCGACGCCTTCGCCTGCCTGAGCCTGAGCTTCTTCTTCGGAGCGGGCGACATAGACGTTGCCCGCTTCGTCATACCAAGCGGGGATCTGATGACCCCACCAGAGCTGACGGCTGATACACCAGTCCTGGATATTTTCGAGCCACTGACGGTAAACGCCCTGCCATTCCTTCGGGAAAATATTGACTTCGCCGGAGGTGACGGCTTCGAGACCGACTTCGGCAATGGAACGGCCGGGGTTGTAGGAGCCCTCGGGAGCCGGCTTGCTCATTGCCATGTACCACTGTTCGGAGAGCATCGGTTCGACGATTTCGCCGGTACGGGAAACACGCGGAACCATGTGCTTGTGATCCTTGACGGCAACCAAAAGCCCCTGTTCTTCGAGGTCGGCGACGCAAGCCTTTCGGCAGGCGTAGCGATCCATGCCCTGATACTTTTCGGGCACGCATTCGTTCATCGTGGCAGTCTTGGTCAAGACATTGAGCATCGGCAAGTTGTGGCGCTTGCCGACTTCAAAGTCGTTGAAGTCGTGTGCGGGCGTAATCTTCACGCAGCCGGAACCGAATTCACGATCGACATATTCGTCGGCAATCACAGGAATTTCGCGGCCGGTCAGCGGCAACACGAGCATCTTGCCGATGAGGTGCTGGTAGCGTTCGTCTTCGGGGTGAACGGCAACGGCTTGGTCGCCGAAGAGCGTTTCGGGACGCGTCGTGGCAACGACGACGCCTTCGCCGCCGTCGACGGCCGGGTAGCGGATTTCCCAAAGATGGCCGTTGGCTTCTTCGTTTTCGACTTCCAGATCGGAAACGGCGCTTTGCAACTTGGGATCCCAGTTCACCAAGCGTTTGCCACGGTAGATCAAGCCTTGTTCATAAAGCTTGACAAACGTTTCGCGCACGACGCGAGACAGTTTGTCGTCCATGGTGAAGTACAAACGAGACCAATCGAGGCTGTCGCCGAGACGACGCATCTGGTTGAGAATCGTGCCGCCGGAGAACTTCTGCCATTCCCAGATCTTTTCGATGAATTCTTCGCGGGTCAGACTACGACGATCGATGCCTTGGCTTTGCAACTGACGTTCGACAACGATCTGCGTGGCGATACCCGCATGGTCGGTACCGGGAATCCATGCCGTGTTGTAACCGCGCATACGATAGTAACGGGTCAAGGAGTCCATTACCGTTTGATTGAAAGCGTGCCCCATGTGCAAGATGCCCGTGATGTTGGGCGGGGGCAACTGGATGGCAAAGCTCGGTTTGGACAGGTCGGAACCGGCAGCGAAATATCCGCGTTCTTCCCAGATGGGGTACCAACGCGATTCGATATCGGCGGGTTCGAAGCTCTTGGCTAATTCGTTGGAAGTCGTATCGCTCATCGTAATCGTTCTAATAGGAAAGTAAACAACGAAAGCCCGCAATCGGCAAAAGAAGCTGACGCGAGCGTAAATCCTCAACATTTTCGCATGATTTGGCTCGGATTGCGGCGGTACTCTCGAAAAAAATAGACAAAAACGCGGCCCGAGGCTATCTTGTTGTCTTTTGCGAACTCTTTCGCGGTTGGTCATGTCTCAGAAGTTTCCGCTCTTGTCCGTCGCCCCCATGGAAGGATTGACGGGCGTCGTCTTTCGTCAGGTTCACTCGCGTCTGTTCGGCGGGGCCGACGTTTATTACATTCCGTTCGTGACGCCGACAATCTTGCCCAAGTTCACGGAACGTCAGTTAAGAGAGTTGGCGCCGACGGTGAATGCGGGGCTGCACGTCGTGCCTCAGCTTTTGACGCGACGAACGGAGGACTTTATTTGGGCGGCAAAGACGCTTGGCGAGATGGGATACGACGAAGTCAACTTGAACGTTGGTTGTCCGGCAGGTACGGTGGTCGCCAAGGGCAAGGGGTCGGGTTTCTTGCGTACGCCTGCCGATCTCGATCATTTTCTCGATACGGTCTGCGAGGCCGATCTCGGGGTCGAGATATCGGTCAAAACGCGTTTGGGTTGGGCCGACGAGAGCGAATTTGATTTGCTGAGCAACGTATTTGATCGTCATCGACTCAAAACATTGATCATCCATCCTCGGCTTAAGTCCGACCAGTATAAAGGTCAGGTGCGGACACACGTTTTCGAGAAGTATTACGACGGCTTTAACGTTCCGATCGGCTACAACGGCGATTTGACGACCGTGGCCGACATCGTGGCGACGAAGGAGCGTTTCGGCGGTTTGCAGCAAATTATGGTTGGACGCGCGCTCATGGCCGATCCTGCGCTGTTTCGTAAAGTCAAGGGCGGGCCGAGCGCGAGCCGTGAAGAGATAGTCGGATTCACCCGTGAGCTGTTCGAGTCTTACGCTCGTGCGTTCGACAGCCGTAAGAATGCCTTGATGCGCATTAAGGAATATTGGTTTTATCAGCTCAATTTGTTTGAAGGCGCGCAAGCATATGCCAAAAATCTCTTCAAATCAAAGACGCCGGAGGCCTTCGACGAGGCTTTAAGACCGATCGTCGAGGAGTTGCCGATTCGTACGGACGCTTATTTCGGATGGTTCAAACCGATCGATTAAGTTGAGACGCGGCAAATGTACATACAACATATGTTCAACTCTCTCTTGGGGAGCGGTCGGCCGAATTTAAAAAGAGCCTTTTAGGGATTCGGACGACGTTCGGTCGCGGTTGATACCGAGTAGGTGTCGGCGATATGAAAAAAATGACTGCACGTCGTGGATTGACGTAAAGCCTCCCTATAATCGGTAGGACACGAAGTCACGCTACGTTAGGTAGACACAACTGAATGAAAACAAGCAAAAAACCAGCCATTGCCAGCGAGTGGCGTAAAAACAAAAAAGACAAAGATCAGGCCGATATCGAGAAGGCACGAGAAGAAAAGCGCCGCTCTCGTCGCGAAATGGTGGCGGCCGTCAACGGATTTTTCCAAAAATACGTGCCCCTTATCGGGTTTGTCGTGAGTGCGGTTTTATCGGTCTTGCTGGCCGTAGCGCTGATTACTTACACGCCGGTTGATCCTGGATTTTCCGTCACGGGTACGACGACTCCCGAAAACTATTGCGGGCTGATGGGAGCATGGTTAGCCGACCTTCTTTATTGGTCGTTCGGTTATTCGGCATGGTGGATCGAGCTGGGATTGATCGTCTTTTGTTGCCAGTGTTTGCGTGTTCTTACCGCACGCCGTGACGAATTGTCAGTTCGGTTGCGCATCGTTTCTACGTTTTTCGGGCTCATTTTGCTGATGTGCTCGAGCGTTGGTTTGGAGGCTTTGCAGTTTGGCCAAATGGCGTCTCATCTGCCTTTGGGAGGCGGCGGTCTTTGCGGGCAGTTGATTGCCCTGACAGTCGCGCCTTATTTGGGGATTGTCGGAACGACCATTGTATTTTTTGTCGTTTTGGCTGTCGGAAGCGCCGTCTTTTTTCATTTTTCCTGGCTCAACGTTGCAGAAGCCATCGGTTTTTGTTTCGAACAACTCTGCAAGTCCATCGCTAAGTTTTTTGCGCAGCGGCGAGAACAGCGCGAACTTAGAGTCAAGGAGCCGAAGTTGGCTCCGGTTCCCAAGGCGCCCGCCGTATTGCCTTCGCCCGTTTCCATTCAGGAGCCTGTGCAACAAGACGTTCCCGAGCCGGAGCAATCCGAGGTTCAAGAACCTGTTCGGCCCATTGCCGATCCGGTGGCCGTCGTTGACGTAGATGAATCGGCAACGGAAGACAAAGTGTCTGACGGGTCGACCGTTTTGCCCGAGTCGTCCGCCCGCATTAAGCCGGGAACGCAATTGTTGAATGCGCCTCCAGACGATCGCGGCGGTATCACGCCCGAAACGATCGAGCTGACGAGCCGTCTGATCGAGAGCAAATTGCGCACGTATCGTATTAAGGCGGAAGTGAAGGGCGCCCAAGCGGGCCCGGTTATCACGCAGTATTGGATCGAGTTGGCCGAGGGCGTCAAAGGATCCCAAGTCGAGGATGTCAGAAAAGATTTGACGCGCGCTCTGGCGGTACATTCCGTGCGTGTCGTGCCCGTCATTCCGAACAAGCCGTACATGGGGTTGGAAATTCCCAACGGTGTCGCCCAACGCATGGCCGTCTATCTGAAAGAGGTGTTGGAGAGCGAAGCGTTTGCCAATAGCAAATCGTTGTTGTCTTTGGCATTGGGCAAGGATATTGCGGGCGATGCCGTCGTTGTCGATCTGGCACGCATGCCGCATTTGTTGGTGGGTGGTACGACCGGTTCGGGTAAGTCGGTTGCCATCAACACCATGATTCTTTCGCTACTTTACAAGTGTGATCCGAGTCAGCTGAGGCTTGTCTTGATTGATCCCAAGACGGTTGAGTTCTCTTTATATCAGGACATCCCGCATTTGCTGTGTCCTGTCGTGACCGACATGAACAAGGCGGCAAATGCTCTGGATTGGCTGGTGGTCGAGATGGATCGCCGATACGCTCTGATGAGCAAACTCGGCGTACGAAGCTTCGACAGCTTTAACGACAAAGTCAGAAAGGCGCAGGACAACGGCGAGCCGATCATGGATCCGTTCGATGTGACGCCCGAAGAGCCCCTGCCGCACGTTCCTTTGGCTCCGATGCCGTACATCGTCTGTTTCATTGACGAGTTGGCGGACCTTATTTTGGTCAATCGCAAACAAGTGGAAATGCAGATTATGCGTTTGGCTCAAAAAGCCCGTGCGGCCGGCATTCACTTGGTTTTGGCTACCCAACGCCCGAGTGCGGATATCGTAACGCCGCTGATTAAAGCCAATATCGTGGCGCGTATCTGCTTCCAGGTC
This sequence comes from Duodenibacillus sp., assembly GCA_017628205.1. Taxonomy (GTDB): domain Bacteria; phylum Pseudomonadota; class Gammaproteobacteria; order Burkholderiales; family Burkholderiaceae_F; genus Duodenibacillus. The sequence goes on along the minus strand of JAGBZO010000016.1, from coordinate 1,891 downwards.
GCTAGCCGATTCGACAGCCAGGTTGTACTCGATGAAGTCGGGGCGCAGGATCTGTTGGGGCGTGGCGATATGCTCTGTAAGCTGCCGAGCAAGACCGCAACCATGCGAGTTCAAGGATGTATGGTCGAAGAAAATGAAATTCTGGCGGTCGTTGACGAGCTCAAGAGTCTAGGACAGCCCGAGTATGTCGATGCGGTGACGGAAAAAGAAACCGGCACGGGCCAGGCCGGAGACGTAGGTGGCAAAAGCGGCGAGGGGGATCCTTTGTACGACGAGGCGTTGCAATTGCTCTTGGAAGAAAATCGCGTTTCGATCAGTTTTCTGCAAAGACGATTCAGCATCGGGTATAACCGTGCCGCCAATTTGATAGAAAGCATGGAAGCGGCCGGTGCCGTGAGCAAGCCGAACGCTGCCGGCAAGCGCGTGATTTTGGTGCCTGGTCACGGTCGGCAAGGAGAAATTTTGTGAAGCGCAGAGAGTTGATTGTCGGGGCACTTGCTTTTGCAGTGGCGTCGGGGCGAGTGACGGCTCGAGACTTGAAGGCATCGAGAATGCTCGTCGATTTCGGTAGAGACGTCTTGAGCGCCCGAGGGAAATTCGTTCAGGAGGTTGTCGATCAAAATGGAACGTCCGAAGGAACGAGTCACGGAGAGTTTAAGTTTGTTCGCCCCAATCGGTTTTCCTGGATGATTCTCAAGCCGTATCCTCAAACCATTCTGTTCGATGGAAAAGAATTGTGGTTGTACGATCCCGATCTGGGGCAGGTTACGGTGAAAAAAATTGGCGATGCCGCCCCGACGTCGCCCGCTTCGATTTTGTTCGGACAGGGCGACTTGAAAAAAGCGTTCGAGATCGATGACCTGGATAAAGAGGACGGATTGCTTTGGGCCGGGGCCTTGCCGAAGAAAGAAGACGTATCGTTCTCTCATATTCGAGTGGGTTTTGACGAGACGGGATGGCTTCGACAAATGCGGCTGTTCGATCACTTCGGTCGAATGACGAAATTGACTTTTAGTGACATGGAACTCAATGTTTCGATCAAGGACGAAGAATTCGTGTTGGATCTCCCCAAGGGGGTCGATGTGTTGCGAGACACCAGTAGCCTAATGTGAGGACGCATATGCAAGAGACGACGATGAATAAACCGTTGAGGCGAAAAGATCGTGAATTGACGGTCGCAGAAGCGCTTCGAGTGATTAACGAGAGCGACTTTGGCGTAATGAGTACGGTAGACGCACAAGGCGTCCCATATGGCGTCCCCATTCACTTTGCACTGGAAGGCAATAAATTATATTTTCACGGAACCGCCTCGGAAGACAGTCGCCGTGCCTTGAATTTGCAGGTAAACGATAGGGTTAGTATCTGTTTCGTGCGGCATTGCCGTGTTGTTCAAGACGAGTTGTCCACCGACTATGCCTGTACCATTGTTTCCGGACGTGTTTGCCTGGCCGAAGGGGAGGACAAAGCCAAGTGTATTAATGCATTGATTCGGCGGTTCGCCCCTGATAACTCTCCGGAACGCAATGCCAAAGAGTTAACCGAGAGCCTGCACGCAACGAAATGGTGGATGGTCGAGATTGAAAAGGTGACGGGAAAATGTCGCGGTAAATTTTGAATGCCGATCCCATAAACCTAAAAACGATGGATTTCGAATGAAATTCATCGTTTTTTTTGGGGCAATTTGACAATTGGATTTTTAGAGGTCATAATGCGCCTCCCTTCAGAACGAAAGCGCTTCGACGCATTCGAGCTTGAAAGGAAAAAAATGCAAATTGAAAAACAATTTGCAAAACGAAGAAAGTTTGGATATACTTCTTCTTCTGTTCGCGATAAAAAGCGAATTGCTCTTTAAAAACTTGAAACGAACCGATAAGTGTGGGCGTTACGAATA
>JAGBZO010000015.1 GCA_017628205.1 Duodenibacillus sp. | reverse complement strand
TGACCCTACAAACAGCAGTTCGGGGAGAATGCAGGCTCTGGCACGGGAATCCGAGGGTCTCCGTGTGAAACCGCGTTCGGTGAACCGAAAAGAAAACGTCAAATCTTCGTTGACTAGATTTGAGTAGGTTTTTCATAACGGCATTGTACCTTGATGTGCCGGCGTTCGTCTGAATCCGCCGTGTAAAAAGCATGTAAAGAGTCGATTTTTCAAGGCCTTGTGATCAGACGCCGTATAATAAAGAGTCTTACTTTTTTACATTGCGGATAGTAAATGGCTCAGTACGTCATGACGATGAATCGCGTAGGCAAGATTGTTCCGCCTAAGCGTCAGATTCTCAAGGATATTTCTCTGTCTTTCTTCCCCGGTGCCAAGATCGGCGTGCTCGGTTTGAACGGCGCCGGCAAGTCGACGCTGTTGAAGATTATGGCCGGCGTCGACAAGGACATCGAAGGGGAAATCGTTTGGCAAAACGATCTGAAGATCGGTTATTTGCCGCAGGAGCCTCAGCTGGATCCTCAGGCGACGGTGCGCGAGTGCGTTGAAGAAGGCATGGGCGAAGTGATGCAGGCGCAGGCCAAGCTGGACGCCGTTTACGCCGCTTATGCCGATCCGGACGCCGACTTCGACGCGTTGGCGACCGAACAGGCACGCCTCGAAGCCATTATCGCGGCTGCCGGCACCGATGCTTCCACGCAGATGGAAATTGCCGCGGACGCGTTGCGCTTGCCGCCGTGGGACGCGAAGATCGAATTTTTGTCCGGGGGCGAAAAGCGCCGCGTCGCTTTGTGCCGCCTCTTGTTGAGCCGTCCCGACATGCTTTTGTTGGACGAGCCGACGAACCACTTGGACGCCGAAAGCGTCGAATGGCTCGAACAGTTCCTGCAGCGTTTCCCCGGGACGGTCGTCGCCGTCACCCATGACCGCTACTTCTTGGACAATGCGGCCGAATGGATTTTGGAATTGGACCGCGGCGAGGGCATTCCTTGGAAGGGCAACTATTCCTCTTGGCTCGACCAGAAGGAAAAGCGCCTGGAAATGGAAAAGCGTCAGCAAGAATCCCGTGCCAAGGCCATCAAGCACGAATTGGAATGGGTTCGTCAAAATCCCAAGGGTCGTCAGGCCAAGGCCAAGGCTCGTTTGAATCGCTTCGAAGAGCTGTCGAGCTACGAATATCAGACTCGCAACGAAACCAATGAAATCTTCATTCCCGTGGCAGAACGCCTGGGTAACAAGGTCATTGAGTTCCTCAACGTCAGCAAGGGCTTCGGCGATCGGTTGTTGATCGACAACTTGTCCTTCTCGTTGCCGCCGGGCGCCATCGTCGGCGTGATCGGTCCGAACGGTGCGGGTAAGTCCACGCTCTTTAAGATGATCAGCGGCAAGGAACAACCCGATTCTGGTCAGATCGTTTTGGGCGATACCGTGAAGTTGGCCGCCGTCGATCAGTTGCGCGACGCTTTGCCCAACGACAAGACGGTGTTCGACGCCGTGTCCGGCGGTTCGGACATTTTGCAAGTCGGCAAGTTTGAAATGGCGTCTCGCGCCTATCTCGGCCGCTTCAATTTCAAGGGCGGCGATCAACAAAAGTTGGTTGGCGTTTTGTCCGGCGGCGAACGCGGTCGTTTGCATTTGGCGGCTACGTTGCTCAAGGGCGGCAACGTGTTGATTTTGGACGAACCGTCCAACGACCTCGACGTTGAAACGTTGCGCGCTTTGGAAGAAGCCTTGTTGGAATTTGCCGGTTGCGCGTTGGTCACGTCGCACGACCGCTGGTTCCTCGATCGTATCGCCACGCATATTTTGGCGTTCGAAGGCGACAGTAAGGTGGTGTTCTTCGACGGCAACTACAACGAGTACGAAGCCGACAAGCGCAAGCGTCTCGGTGAAGAAGCCGCCCGCCCGCATCGCATTCGCTTCAAGCCCTTGAAGCACTAAGCGTTCTTGCCAAAACGGGAAAGGGAAGTGGATGCTGCGAGTGGCCGCTTCCCTTTTTAATTGCGCCGCGTCGCGAGCTCTTGCGTAAGCAAGTTCGACGGCGCGCGCATTGCTTGTTCAGGTCCGAAAGTCCCCGAATCGTCATGCCCAATAAGTTCGTTCACCTGCGTTTTCATTCCGAGTACTCCATCACCGACGGTATCGTGCGTTTGGATCCGATCCTGCATGCGATCGCCGAGGAAGGGGGCGTTGCGCTCGGCATCACCGACTCGATGAATATTTTCGGCGGTCTGCGCTTTTACTCGCACGCGATTGCCGACGGCATCAAGCCCATCATCGGGTGCGATTTGTGGGTCACGAACGAAGATCCCGACAAGCGGGACCAACCGTATCGCCTGACGGTGTATTGTCAGAATCACCAAGGCTATCTCGGGTTGTGCGAATTGCTCAGTCGCGGTTGGATGCAGAATCAATATTTGGGCCGCGGTGAAATTCGGATGCAATGGCTCACGCCCGAAGCGTGCGAAGGGTTGCTTTGTTTGTCGGGCGGACCTTTGGGCATCATCGAGCGCAATTTGCTCGACAAACAACCCGAACAAGCCCGAAAGTACGCCGAGCATCTCAAGCGGGCCTTCCCCGATCGTTTGTACTTCGAAGTGCAGCGTGCGGGACGCAAGGGCGACGAATTGTTGGTGGCCCACATGGCCAACTTTTCGGTACGCATGGGCGTTCCGTTGGTGGCCACGCATCCGGTTCAGTTCCTGAAAAAGGAAGAATTCACGGCGCACGAAGTGCGCGTGTGCATTGCCGAAGGCTACGTGCTGGCCGATCCTCGACGCCCCAAGCATTTCACGCCCGAGCAATACCTCAAAACCGAAGCCGAAATGCGCGAGCTCTTTGCGGATTTGCCGCAGGCGCTCGACAACACGTTGGTCGTTGCGCAGCGATGCAACCTCGACGGCGTTTTGCAAAAGCCTCAGTTGCCGATTTTCCCGACCCCCGAAGGGATGACGTTGGAAGATTACATGACGCAACTGGCCAAAGAAGGGCTTGATCGTCGTCTGGAGTTTTTGTATCCCGATCCGCAAAAGCGCGAAGCCATTCGACACGAGTACGAAGAGCGTCTCGATTACGAACTCAAAACGATCTACTCGATGAAGTTCCCCGGGTACTTCCTGATCGTGCAAGACTTCATCAATTGGTCCAAACGCAACGGCGTGCCGGTCGGCCCCGGGCGCGGTTCCGGCGCCGGGTCTCTAGTCGCGTACGTTTTGGGCATTACCGATCTCGACCCGTTGCACTACGGGTTGCTGTTCGAACGCTTTCTCAATCCCGAACGCGTTTCGATGCCTGACTTTGACATTGACTTTTGTCAGCACAATCGCGATCGCACGATCGAGTACGTCAAGCGCACCTACGGCGAAGCGGCCGTCAGTCAGATCGTCACGTTCGGCGCGATGGGCGCCAAGGCCGTCGTGCGCGACGTCGGTCGCGTGCTCAACATGGGCTACAACCAAGTCGACCGTCTGGCCAAGTTGATTCCTCAAAAGCCCGGCATGGACATCACGTTGAGCAAGGCCGAGGAAATGGAGCCCGATTTCAAGGCGTTGGCCAACAGCGACGAGTTCAAGGAGCTGATGAGCTACGCCAAATCGCTTGAAGGTTTGACGCGCAACCTCGGCATGCACGCGGGCGGCGTGTTGATCGCTCCGGGCAAGTTGACGGATTTTTGTCCTTTGTACAATGCGGACGGCACGGCGGAAAACACGGTCAGTCAATACGACAAAAAGGACGTGGAAAACGTCGGCCTGGTCAAGTTCGACTTCTTGGGTTTGACGACTCTCACGATTTTGGCCAAGTCCGTGGAATACATCGATCGCCTGACGCCCGGCGAGCATTTCGATTTGGATCGTATTCCGGTCGACGACAAAGCCACGCTCAAACTCTTTCAGGACGGCAACACGGGCGCGATCTTCCAGTTTGAATCCGAAGGGATGCGAGATCAGTTGCGCAAGGCCAAGCCCGACTGCCTTGAAGACTTGGTCGCCCTGAACGCGTTGTACCGCCCCGGTCCGATGGATCAGATTCCGCACTTTATCGATCGCAAGTTCGGTCGCGAGAAGGTGGAGTATTTGGATCCCCGCATGGAACCGATTTTGGCCGAAACGTACGGCATCATGGTGTATCAGGAACAGGTGATGCTCGTTGCCCGTGCCATCGGCGGTTACTCGTTGGGCGGCGCCGACTTGCTGCGTCGCGCCATGGGTAAGAAAAACGTGGAGGAAATGAAGCGTCAGCGCGCCGTGTTCGTCAAAGGCGCGGCCGAACGCAACGTGGACGAAGCGACGGCGACGGAAATCTTCAATTTGATGGAAAAGTTCGCCGGCTACGGCTTTAACAAGTCGCACGCGGCAGCTTATTCCTACGTTGCCTGGCAGACCGCTTACCTCAAGGCCCATCATACGGCGTGCTTTACGGCCGGCAACTTGTGCTTGGTGATGGATCAGGCCGACAAAATGCGCGCGCTGGTCGAGGACGCCCGCGCCATGGGGGTGACGGTGTTGCCGCCCGATATCAACGTCAGCGAATGGTTCTTTACGGTGCCCGACAAAAAGACGGTGCGTTTCGGTATCGGCGCCATCAAAGGCATCAGCCAGAACATCGTGGAAGACATTTTGCACGAGCGCAAGCGCAACGGACCGTATTTGGATTTGTTCGACGTGCCGGCTCGCGTGCCGAGCGTCAATCGCAAGGTGTTGGAACAGTTGGTTCGTTCGGGAGCGTTCGACGGGCTCGACGACAACCGAGGCAAGTTGTTCGCCAACGTCGGTCAGGCGCTGCAAGCGGCGCAGACCGTTGCGGCCTCGCAAGGGCAGGCCAGCTTGTTTGCCGATGAAAACGGAGAAAACGAACGCATCGTCAACTGGTTGGACGCGCCGGCCTGGGACGCCAAGAACAAGTACGCCGAAGAGCGCAACGCCTTCGGGTTTGCGTTGACGGGCAACGCGTTCGAGGCCTATGAACGCGAAGTCGCTCAATTTGCGACGCCCTTCCATCGCGTGACGGCCGGCAAACAGCAGTCGACGGTCGCCGGTATTTTGGTCGACGTACGCGTCATTTTGGGCAAACGAGGCAAGTTCGCCGTTTTGACGATCAATAACGGAGAGGACAACATGGAAGTGTTGGCCTATTCCGACGTCTACGTGCGCTACCAACAAAGCTTTAAGATCGACGAGATCGTTTGCGTCAAGGGTAAGGGAAAACTTGATGCGACAAGCGGTAAAATTTCGCTGATTGCCGATGAAATCGCCCTGTTGGAGGACTGGCGTCAGCGCGTTCAGGTCACGGTTCAAGTGGATGTGACCGATCAGTGCGATCCGATTGCTCTCGAACGTCTTCTCAAACAGTTCGAGGCGCAAGGCCGTCAGGGCGTCGGCTTACGGATGAACGTGTCCGTCTCCTCTTTGGAGTGCTGTGCAAGCACGTTTGATTTGCCGCGAAAAATTATTCCTTCGGACAAGTTCCGCCGCGCCGTCGAGCAAGTGCCGGGCGTGCGATGCGTCGAGTTTGTCTATGGTTAAGGCGTTGTCGCAACGCCGTTGGAACGGAATTGACTGGAGTTAGTGAATGCAATGGAAATTACCCTCGCTCAGTCCGAGTTTGAGGCGATTGCTCACCTATTTGCCCCCGTATAAGGGGTACATTGCGTCGGCCATCTTTTTTATGATCACGGCGGGCTTGGGTTCGTCTTTGATCGCGAGTTTACTCGGCAAGCTCACCGACGTCGGCTTTTACGATCAGGCCGCATGGATTATCGTCGCCGCTCCCGTCGGGCTCATTTTGGTGTCGATTTTGCATGGCGGCAGCATGTTCATGAGCAACTATTTGCTCGGCAAGGTCAGCCAGTCCGTAATGCAAACGCTGCGACAACAAATGTTCCATCAGTTTTTGCGTTGGCCGGCCAAGTCCTATCTCGATAACTCCGCGGGAAAAATCGGTTCCAAGTTCGTATTCGAAGCCAATAGAGCGCTGTCAACTGCGACAAAAGCCAGTATTGTGGTGGTTCGTGACGCCGTTCAGGTCGTTTGTCTGACGGGACTCTTGTTTTGGCAGGATTGGCGTTTGGCGATCGTCAGCCTCGTAATGGCGCCGTTTATCGGTTGGTTGTTGCGATATATCTCGCAAAAAATGCGTGGAGTTATGGCATCGACGCAGGCCACGTTGGGCTCCATATTGGTGCGTGTCAAGGAAGTGCATCGCGGTCAACGCGTTGTCAAATTGGCCAACATGTATCCCGCAGAGAATGCAAAGTTCGAACATACTAACGAATGCGTGCGCAAGATGATGGTCGACATGACCAAGATCACCGCGTTGGGCGCGCCGTTGACCCAGCTGATTTGCATGTGCGGCGTGGGCTTTGTGTTGGCCTTTGCGATGTACCAAACGCAGACGGGCGATTTGACCATGGGGGATTTCGTCACCTTCTTGGCCGCGTTGTTGTTGCTGATGCCACCTTTGCGTAATCTGGCCGGGGTCAATGCCAGCCTCACGATGATGAGTGTGGCCAGTAAAAGTATTTTCCACATGTTAGACACGGCTGTCGAAGATGACCGCGGGGTGATTGAGTTTGAAGCATGTAAGGGGCATCTCACCTTTGATCATGTTAGCTTGCGCTATCCGAAAGCAAAGATCGATTCGGTACACGATTTCAACTTGGAGGTAAACGCGGGTGATTGCGTGGCGTTGGTCGGGTACTCCGGTTCGGGTAAATCGTCTCTTGTCAACATGATTCCTCGTTTCTGGAATCCGACACGGGGACGAATTTTGATTGACGGCGTCGACACGCAAGAGATGACGTTGGCTTCGTTGCGTCGACACATTGCCGTGGTCTCTCAGGACGTCATCTTGTTTGACGATACGATCCGCAACAATATCCTCTACGGTAGTGAAAATGTCTCGGAAGAGGCGGTGGTGCGCGCGATTGAAGCGTCAGCTCTGACCGAAGTGATCGAGTCTCTGCCCGACGGGTTGGAAACTATGGTCGGAGAAGGCGGCAATCGTTTGTCCGGCGGACAGAAGCAACGCATTTCCATTGCGCGAGCCCTGCTGAAAAACGCGCCGATTTTGATTTTGGACGAAGCGACCAGCGCGCTTGACAGCGAGAGCGAAGCCAAGATCAAGGACGCATTGCAGGAGTTGATGCGCGGACGCACGTCGTTTGTCGTGGCGCATCGGTTGTCCACGATTGAAAACGCCACGAAGATCGTGGCCATGGCGGACGGCAAAATTCAGGAACAAGGGACGCGCGCCGAACTGTTGGCTCACGACGGGTTTTACGCCAAGCTCTGTCGTCTGCAGTCGATGCAGTCAGAACAAGAAGGGGCCGCACAATGAAGTTGTTCAGTCGCATGGATCCGAGTTTGCGTCGACTGTACGGCTACTTTTGGCCGTACAAGGGCACGCTGTTGTTGGCTTGTTTGTTCCTGATCGGTTCGGCCAGTACTTCCTCGATCACGGCAAGCCTTTTGGGCAAGATCACCGATGCCGGTTTTTACAACCAAGCTGCTTGGGTCGTATGGGCGGCCCCCGCGGCATTGATCGGCGTCACGGTCGGGTTTGCTGTCTGCACGATCGTCAGTTCGTTTTTGATGGCCAAAGTCAGTCAAAACGTTTTGAAAACCATCCGTGTGGCGATGTTCGAACGTTTTCTGCGTTGGCCCTCTCAAGCCTATCAAGACAATACGACGGGGCTCGTGAGCTCGAAGTTCGTCAACGAGGCGGGTGTTGCGTTGGGGGGAGCCGCCAATGCTGTGATCGTTCTGGTTCGCGATTCGTTGCAAGTGCTCGGGTTGTTGGGCGTTTTGTTTTGGCATAACTGGCAGCTGACGCTCGTAACGTTCGTCGCCTTGCCGGGGCTGATTTTCATTTTCCGCCGTATTGCCAAACGCGTCAGAAAGATCGTCAAAGAAAGTCAAGAAACGGTCGCGTCGATGATCTCCCGTGTGGAAGAGTCTTACGATGCCGAACGCATCGTGAAGATCAGCGGGACGTATGATTTTGAAGATCGACGCTTTGCCAAGGTCAACGAGCGCATAGCCAAGTTAGCTGTCAAAACGACGAAATTGGAAAGTCTCTCGACCCCCGTCAGCCAAGTAATGACGATGTTGGCGGTCGCTTTTGTCGTGGCTGTTGCATTGTTCGAGGCGCAAAAGGGGCTGCTCACGATCGGCGAATTCATCACGTTCTTGACCGCCTTGCTGATGCTCAAGGCGCCCGTGCGCCATTTGTCCAGCTTGAACGGTACGTTCGCCAGCATTTCCGCAGCGGCCGAAAGCATTTTCACCGTGTTGGACATCGAGTGCGAAAACGACAAGGGAACCCGAACGCTTGAAAAGGCCCGGGGTCAGCTGGTTTTTGAGGACGTGACGTTGCGTTATCCCACGTCGGACAAGGACGCGTTAAAGGGATTGAATCTCACGATTCGTCCCGGCGAGTACGTGGCTTTGGTCGGGGCTTCCGGCTCGGGCAAAACGACGGTCATCAACATGATTCCGCGTTTTTGGGAGGCAACTTCCGGACGTATTTTGTTGGACGGCGTTGACGTGAAAGAGTTGACGTTGGCCAGTTTGCGCGATCAAATTTCCATCGTCACTCAGGATCCCGTTTTGTTTGACGCTTCGTTGCGCGACAACATTGCTTACGGCTATCCGAATGCGACCGAAGAAGATCTTTGGCGCGTGGTGGATGCGGCCGGTTTGTCCTCGTTTGTTCGTTCGCATGAAAAGGGCTTGGACATGCCCGTGGGCGACGAGGGCGGTTTGTTGTCCGGCGGTCAGCGCCAACGCGTGGCCATTGCACGCGCCTTGTTGAAAGACGCGCCGATTTTGATTTTCGACGAAGCGACCAGCGCTTTGGACAGCGAAACAGAACACCATATCAAAGAGGCGCTCGAAGCGTTGCGTCAAGGTCGTACGTGCATTACGGTCGCCCATCGCTTCTCGAGTATCGAACACGTCGATCGCATCATCGTGATGCGAGACGGTCGTATCGTTGAGAGCGGTACGTGGGACGAACTGATGGCGAGTGACGGCGAGTTCGCTCAACTGAGCCGATTGCAAGGCATCACCAACTAAGCCGAGGTTTGCAGCATGTTCGGGACGCGGTATTGGTCCTATCCGAGGTTGGTGGCGCACCGTGCCAGCGGCACGTTGGCGCCTGAAAATACGCTCCGCGGCTTTGCATTGGCCGAAAGCTTGGGCTGTCGTATGGTGGAAGTCGATGCGATGCTGACCCGTGACGGCGTGCTGATTTTGTCGCATGACGAGCAACTCGGGCGAGCCATCGAGGGCGAAGGGTGCGTGGGTGATCGCACGTACCTCGAGATGAGTCGACTCGATGCGGGGGTGCGATTCGGCCCGGACTATCGGGGCGAGCGCGTTTGCCGCTTGGATCGGGCGATCGAATGGTCGATCGAACACGACATCGCGATGAACATCGAGATTAAACCGTGCACGGGTGAAGATGTGCGCACGGCACGTGAGCTCGCCGCCATGGTGACGCGGTATTACGACGGCGATCGTGCGCCGCTTCCTTTGATTTCCTCGTTTTCTTTAGAGAGTCTGCGTCAGATGCAGATGTTGGCGCCGCGATTTCCGCGAGGGATTTTGTTCGAGCGCTTGCCCGACGATTGGGAGCAGTTGGCTCGATCGTTGGACGTCGTGGCCGTACACCCCAACTACCGCGAGATCACCCCGGACATGGTTCTGAGGGCTCATGCCAACGGATGGGGCGTCATGTGTTATACGGTTGACGATGCAAAAACGGCATCGAAACTCCTTGCGATGGGAGTCGATGCCGTTTGCACCAATCGAATGGATCTTTTACAGCCGATTGTTGTCGGCTGATCACATGAACGGCGAACGTTTCAGTGCGATGAAGCGTTCTTGGGTTTGCGATTCGCGCTTGTAAGCGCGAGGCAACGGAGCCGGTCCCAGTGCCTTAGCCGTCGTACGCGTAATTTCATAGCGGCAGACCGAAGGCTCAACGCGCGTCACGTTCAGCTGGCCATAGTAACCCAAGACGGCGGAAACGCCTGCGGGCATCGAACCGGTGTAGACGCAATCGACTCCGGGGATGAAATTCATCGTGGTCAACTCTTTGCGCAGATCTTGCGCTACCGAACGATAGCTGCGGTTGGCGTCAACGGCGGTACTGAACAAACCGATCACAACACACCACAAACACGTCATGCCGACGGCACCGAGCCACGGACCGGTCCACAACACCTTGGGATGAGCGCGTAGACGTTGGTAAGAGAAATACAGCCACACCAACGTTGCCAGTACGGCTCCGCCGACAGGCCATTGCAAGACCGCGGAGGGAGCGAGGGAAGGCGCCAAACGAGCGGCCGATTCATACATTTTGACGGGGACGCCGATCTGCCAGGCGATCCAATACGCCCACAACAGAAACAGCATCAGGCAAAAGCTGGTGATGGCAAAACAGTCGAGCATGCTGCGCCAAGAGCGGCGCACGGCGATCAAACCGAACGCGGCCAACGTGCACAATGCAGGAATCAGAATGGCGAACAGATCCTCGGCCGACAGGCTGTCCGAAATTAAAAAGCCGATGGCCCAGGCGGCGACAAAGGCCAACGGCATGGACAGCATGGGCGTGCCGAGTTGATGGCGCCAGAACCAGACGGCGGCGATCGCAAAAGGCAATACGGGACACAGGTACCACAAGACGTGTTGCAGGAACCAGATGATCTCGGATTGATTGAAGATGCCAAAGACGTTGGCTTGCGCCTGAGCCCAGAGAACGAAGTAGGCGGTCGCGTTTTCACCGGCAAACAACAGCGCCGTGAAAGGCCACAGACTGAACGTGATCAAAGCCGTTGCAACGGCAATCGTAATTTTCGTATCGGTACGTCCGCGCACGTTAACGACCAGTTGCGACAGACAGGCGGCCAACAGGACCGTGATGCCGGACAACAGGCTGGCGGTCAACATGACGGCGCCGCTGGCCAAACCGGCAATCATGGCGCCCCAATAGGGACGCGACATGGACCACGTGCAACCGAAATAAGCCATGGCGACCAAGGCCAACTCGGCCGTTTCGTACGTGGCCTCGTGATGGCGAACGGCCAATCCGCAGATGGAAACGAAAAAGAGCGTGGCCGCATCCGAAATCAAGCGACCGTAGTCGCGGTACGAAGCGGAGACGCCAAAAACCTGAGCGATGGGTTGCGCTTCACGACGACGGGCCAAATACCACGTGCCGTACCAGATCCCCGCCGTTGCGATGGCAAACCAAATGGTCGCCGTCAGTCGCGAGGCGACGATCGGCGAAATCCAACCGCCGAACAATTTGATGAAGAGAGCGCCGACCCAGGTAGCCAGAGGGCCGTGATCCGAAACGTAGACGTCGGAGCTCGTCGGAAGCAACCAAGACATGAAATTGCCTTGGGACATTTCCAGCATTTCGCCGAATGCGGCGGCTTCGCGAACGGTCCAAATGTCGCGAGACAAGAGAGCCGGCAACATAAACAAAATAAGAACGGCCCACAAAGCCCAACGGGGCAGTTTCTGAGCGGCCTGAGCGGATACGTTGGCGGGAGTCAGTCGCAGTTCAAACATGACGAAAGTCGGATGATGACGTAAAGGTCGTTGCCCTAAGCATAAACGAAAAAAAAGGCAGTAATACCGATTGCAGGTATAACTGCCTTTTGTGAAGGAAAGCAAATCTTTCCTTTCGTGTTCAGCACAAGCGCTATTACTTGGTACCCAAAGCGGCAGCGTACTTGGCGCGGAACTTTTCAACACGACCGGCTTCAACGATACGGGTCTGAGCACCGGTGTAGAAGGGGTGGCTTTCAGAAGAGGTATCGAGCTTGAAGAGCGGGTAGGTGACGCCGTCGATTTCGATCGTTTCCTTCGTTGCTACGGAAGAAGCAATGATGAAGGTCTTGTTGATGGAGAGGTCGACGAAAGCAACGTCGCGGTATTCGGGGTGAATGTTCTTTTTCATTTGATAAAAATTCCGAGTAGTTTGTGTCGGTCGCCCTGGATGCCTTGCGTGTCCGCCATTCTCGTCTCAATGGTCTTACGACAGGCATGCCTCCCACGTGCCCAACTGGGAAAGGCCAACATTATCCACGAAAACATATGCAAAATCAAGAGCTTCAGCGAAAAATAAGAACAAATTCGAGATCGAAGCCCCCATCGCTTCCGCAAAGCTCGTTCGTCGCGCTACCTAGATAGAATAATCAAACCCCCGTTGCCGCATTCCGAAGAATGAGCCGACGGGGGTGTGAGCGAGGATTGAAGCGCCGGAGCGTTTATTTGCGCATCAAGTCGAAGAATTCGTTGTTGCTCTTGGTATTGCGAATCTTGTCGAGCAGGAATTCCATCGCTTCGATTTCGTCCATATCGTACAAAATCTTGCGCAAGACCCAGACCTTTTGCAGTACGTCGGGCTTGAGAAGAAGTTCTTCACGACGCGTGCCCGAGCGATTGACGTTGATGGCCGGATAAACGCGTTTTTCGGCAAGGCGGCGTTCCAAATGGATTTCCATGTTGCCCGTGCCCTTGAACTCTTCGTAAATCACGTCGTCCATACGAGAACCGGTGTCGATCAAGGCGGTGGCCAAAATGGTGAGGGAACCGCCTTCTTCGATATTGCGAGCGGCGCCGAAGAAACGCTTCGGGCGATGCAATGCATTGGCGTCGACGCCGCCGGTCAGAACCTTGCCGGAGCTCGGGATGACCGTATTGTAGGCGCGAGCCAAACGCGTGATGGAATCCAACAAAATGATGACGTCTTTTTTGCTTTCGGCCAAACGCTTGGCTTTTTCGATCACCATTTCGGCGACTTGAACGTGACGGGTTGCCGGTTCGTCAAACGTGGAGGCGATGACCTCGCCGCGAACGGAGCGCTGCATTTCCGTCACTTCTTCGGGACGTTCGTCGATCAACAGGACGATCAGGACGCAATCGGGATGGTTGGTCGTGATGGCGTGTGCGATATGTTGCATCAGAACGGTCTTACCGGACTTCGGACTGGCAACGATCAAACCGCGCTGGCCCTTGCCGATGGGGGCGATGATGTCGATCAAACGTCCGGTCAAGTTTTCTTCGCCGCGCATGTTGCGTTCGAGTTGCAAGGGCTCGCTCGGGAAGAGCGGCGTCAAGTTTTCGAACAACATGCGGTGCTTGAGCGTTTCCGGTGCGTGGCCGTTGACCTTTTCCACCTTGACCAAAGCAAAGTAGCGATCGTTTTCCTTGGTCGGCGTACGCACTTCCCCTTCGATCGTGTCGCCCGTATGCAGATTGAAGCGACGAATCTGCTGCGGCGAGATGTAAATGTCATCGGTGGAGGCCAGGTAATTGGTGTCGGGACTGCGCAAGAAACCGAAACCGTCGGGCAAGACTTCAAGCGTGCCGTCGCCGAAAATTTGTTCGCCGGCTTTGGAGCGCTTTTTCAAGATGGCAAACATCAATTCTTGTTTGCGCATGCGTTGGGCATTGTCGATTTCAAGCTCGGTGGCCATGTCGAGCAACTGGCTGATGTGCAGAGTTTTAAGCTCGGAGAGATGCATTTTGAGGAGGACAGGGGGAAGGGAGAAAGGGGGAAAGGAGAAATGAATATGCGGGACATCGAATGAATGCCCCGCGAAACGTCGTTTTAACGTTGGAAATTAGCAGTACTGTTCGATGAAGGCATCGAGCTGAGCCTTGTTCATCGCGCCGGTGTGCTGGCCGACAACTTCGCCGTTCTTGTAAACGAGGATGGTCGGGATGCCGCGGATGCCGTTTTCATTGGCAACGTCGCTGGATTCGTCAACGTTGTACTTGGCGATGACGGCCTTGCCTTCGTAAGCGACGGCAGCCTGATCAAGCAAAGGAGCGAGCATACGGCAGGGACCGCACCAGGGGGCCCAGAAATCAACGAAAACGGGAACGTCGGCAACGTTCTTGACTTCGTCGGCAAAGTTGCCGTCGTTAACCATGCGGATCTTGTCGCTCATAAGAGTACCTTTATAAAAACGAGTGTATGAAATCGAAACGGTGTCCAAACCTTCCCTCAACAAGCTTCTTCGACCCAATGGGTCGGTGAAAAAAACACGAAGGGAGAAAAGGCGGATCAACGCACTGAAACTTGAGAAATTTCGCCAGAGATCAATGAACTATGACCTCGAGAGGACGGTGCGTTTGGGTAAGACGAACTATAACAAAAAAACCACGCCAACGGCATGGGCTGAATGTGAGAAAAAATGTCTTTTTTGTTCCAACTCGTAACAGAGAATATCTATTCTCGATTGATGTTCGATAGTCAAAAGTAATGAAAGAAAAGTAAAGACAATTACCTAAAAAACTTAATAAAACCGCATAACGATACAAAAAGGCGAAAGAAACGTCGCAACAAGACAAGCGTTGTGCCGTACAATCGTCCCTAACGTACACGTTGATTCGTCGTTTCGTACGGCTCGGTACGCTAGTAAGACGATCTTTGACGGTGGAGTCCTTCCTGTCAGGATCGTCGTTTTGTAAAACACCATACGACGGGGCATGCGTTCATGTCATGAGCATGCGCCTGGAGATACGACAAATGAAGGCAAAAGTATTAGCAACTATCACGGCCGGCCTGATGGCCATTACCTCGTTCGCCGCCTCCGCAGCGGACTTGCGCGTCGGCACGCACCCGACGTTCGCACCGTTTGAATTCTTGGACAGCAAGACGCGCGAATATGTCGGTTTTGACATCGACATGATCAACGAAATCGGTAAGCGAGCCGGCATGGACGTGAAGTTGGTTAACATGGGGTTCGACGGCTTGATCCCCGCTTTGATGACCGGCAGCATTGATATCGCCGCCTCCGGCATCACCATTACCGAAGAACGAAAGAAGAAGGTTGATTTCTGCGATCCTTACTATCGTGCCGGTCAGGGCATGATGGTCAAGGCCGGTAACGAAACGAAGTTCAAGGACGTCAAGAGCCTTGAAGGTCGTACGGTCGCCGTTCAGATCGGCACGACCGGCGCCGAATTCGCCAAGACGATTAAGGATGCCAAGATCAAGGCTTTCAACACCAGCGCCGAAGCTTTCATGGATTTGCGCATGGGCGGTGCTGACGCCGTGATTACCGATCGTCCCGTGATCGGCTATTTCATCGTTAAGAACCCGCGTGCGGCCAAGGGTCTGGTTCAGGTTCCCGTAACGCTCGATACCGAATTCTTCGGTTACGCTCTCAAGAAGGGCAACACCGAATTGCTCAAGAAGGTTAACGACGCATTGGCTTCCATGAAGGCCGACGGCACGTACGACAAGATCTACAAGAAGTGGTTCGGTTCTTAATGGCGTTTGTTTGACGCGCGAAACCCGAGTTAAGCGATTAACTCGGGTTTTTTCTTGTCCGAGGCGCTGAAACGACCAACGAGGCGCCGATCGGGAGAAGCGTTGCCGACGGGGGCGTCCGGCCAAAGGATTTTTTCACGCCGCGAGAGCGGCAACGCGTCGAGCAGTGAGGATAAAAAAAGAGCGTTTCGCATGCGAAACGCTCTTTCGATCAGTACGACGACAATTAGTTGTACTTGTGACCGGCGATCTTGTGGCAGGTCAAGCAGTCCGTCTTCGGATTGGCGGCCATGTTCTTATGCATCATGGGAATCATGGGCTTTTGCGGATTCGGGGCCATGTTGGCCAAGTCGTGGCAACCGCGGCAGGGCTGGAAGTTGACTTCCTTCATCCAGTCGTGAACCTTCTTGCTCAGTTCGGCCTGCTTGGCAACCTGCATTTCCGGAGTGGCCATCGTGCCGCGGATTTCGCCGCTCAAGCTCGAGAAACCGGCTTCGGCCTTGTGGATCAGGCCGCCGATGACGTGAGAGAAGGAATAATGACGGTCGGACTTGTAAAGGTTATGGCATTCAACGCAGTTGACGGAGAAACCGGACTTCGTTTGGAAGTGCTGACCCTTTTCATAGGCAACCTTGACGTTGTCCATGGAGTGGCAGAACGAACCGCAGAATTCGTTGGATCCGGCCCAATGCAAGGTCGAGTTGCCGACGGCGACAAGAGCGACACCCATAACAACGCCGACGAGACCTACGCCGGCCAAATACCATTTACCGTTTTTACTCATGGTAAGACTCCTATATTCTTCAGTCTATGTGAGGAGAAAAAATGTTCTCCAGAACGAGTGGGGGTGGACTTCAGCGACGTTGACGCGTTGGGGAGTCACGACAACAATAGGAATGCCCTCCTGAGTACTGAAAAATTCCAACAAGAATATTAGGGGGCTTGCTTCTTGTCGTGGTGCGTCTCTCTTGACGCATGTCAAGAAGGCTGTTTTTGGTTCGGGTTAGTGCTGAAAATTCAATTTTTGGCCTATTAATGGCTTAGGCCAATCACAACGGTTTCCGGGGGTAAAAAGACGCTGACGACGTCACCCGGGCGCAGCCCGTGGTTGGGGCGGCAAAACCCGACGACGTTCACTCCGTTGGGCAACGTGACGGATGCTTCCCCACCCTTGTCCTCACGGTTGCAACGGGTTAGTTTCCCCGTCAGTACATGCGTGGATTTTTCCGACGGGAAGTTGGCAGCCACTTCCGCCGCCGTTCCCTTGGACATGGCCAACACCGACATGCCTTCTTTGAGATCGAGCAGCTGAGCGCTTTCGCGGGTAATGTTGGCGCTCAACACGTTGTTCCCGTCAATGCGCAAAGCCACGCGAACCATGGCCGCACCGTAGGAAATGCTTTCGATACGGCAGGGAATCATGTTGCGCATCGACGTTTGCAGTCCGAACATGCCGATATGCGCGAAAGCCCCGTCAGGGCTTTGGGCAAACTCACGCAACACGGCTTCCCGCGCTCTGGCCAGACGAACCGCCAGTTGCAAGACGGAGCGTCCCGATTCGGTCAGGCGCGTGCCGCCGCCTTTGCTTCCGCCGACCACCTTCTCAACCAATGCGCTTCCCGCCAAGTTTTCCAACGTTTCGATCGCTTGCCATGCGGCTTTGTACGAAACGCCGCTCAGTTGCGCGGCTTTGGATATCGAACCGCATTCGTCAAGTCGACGCAAAATATCGAGCCGTTTGTCAACGGCATTGGTGAGTTGACGCGCCAGTGCGATGGAATCGGCTTGTGACGGATGCGAGCTCATGAGAGTCCTTCAAATGGGGGAGGGCGAAGTCGTTCGTCAGCGTTATTCCAAAACAGAATAACGCATGCCATAATTTGGCTATTCATTTTTGTAATAACGCATTATGACATCGCATGCGCCGAATGCGAAAGGATGACAGATGCTCAAGAGTTTCCTCGCGACCGTTTCGCTCTGCGGAGTGTTGGTTGCAAACGTTCAGGCCGCGAACATTCACGTTGCCGTCGCGGCCAACTTCACGGCTCCGGCCAAGCAGTTGGCGTCGCTTTTTGAAAAAGAAACCGGGCACAAAGTGGTCTTGAGTTTCGGCGGTACCGGCGTGTTGTACGGCCAGATCAAAAATGGAGCGCCGTATGACGTGTTGTTGGCGGCCGATGCCAAAACGCCCGCCCAAGCCGTGAAAGAGGGTTACGGTGTGAGCGGTACGAACGAAACGTATGCTTTGGGGAAGTTGATTTTGTGGTCTGCCGATGCGGGCACGATCCAAAACGGAGAACAGGTGCTCAAACAGGGGCGATTTGAGCGTTGTGCCGTGGCCAATCCGAAATTGGCGCCTTACGGGGCGGCGGCGTACGAGACGATGAAAGCGCTCGGCGTTTTCGACGCGACGCGTCCGAAGTTTGTCGAGGGCGACAGTGTCGGCAAGGCCTATCAATTTGTCAAAACGGGCAATGCGGAAATCGGTTTCGTCGCCCTGAGTCACGTCGTGAGAGACGGCAAATTGACGGCAGGCTCGGGTTGGGTTGTACCCGAGCATCTGTACGCGCCGATCAAACAAAATGCGGTCTTGTTGACTCGAGGCGGCGAGCCGGCGGCCGCTCGCGAGTTTTTGGCGTTTTTGCGCGGTTCGACGGCCAAGCAAGTTAAAGCTTTCTATGGGTACGACGTACCTTGATGCGGGTGCATGACGATGGACGGAATCTCTTTACAGCCGGTTTGGCTTAGCCTGGAGTTGGCCGGGATCACGACGATCATTTTGCTGGCGTTGGCCACGCCGTTGGCCTGGTGGCTGGCGCATACTGACAGCGTGTGGAAGGCGCCGATCGGCGCCGTCGTGACATTGCCGTTGGTTTTACCTCCGTCGGTGCTCGGTTTTTACATTTTGGTCGCTCTAGGGCCGAACGGCCCCGTCGGACAGCTGACGCAATCGTTTGGGCTGGGTTTGATGACGTTTACTTTTTCGGGCTTGGTCATTGGTTCCGTTGTTTATTCGCTGCCGTTTGCGGTTCAGCCGTTGCAATCGGCGTTCGAATCGCTCGGAAAGCGTCCTCAGGAGGTCGCGGCCACGCTCGGCGCCAAACCGTTGGACGCCTTTTTCTCCGTGATCGTGCCGTTGACCAGATCGGGGTTTGTCACCGCCGCCGTTTTAACCTTTGCGCACACGATCGGCGAATTCGGCGTCGTGTTGATGATCGGCGGAAACATCCCGGGCAAGACGCAGGTGATTTCCACGGAAATTTTTACCTTTGTCGAAGCAATGGAGTATGACAAGGCGCATGTGTTGGCCGGCGGGATGCTGCTGTTTTCTTTCATCGTTTTGCTTGTGCTCGGTTTGATCAATCGTCGTAAACAACGCATCGGGGTCGGCTTATGACGGGACGCATCGCATTGAAGTTGCAACGAGGCTCGGGATTTTCTTTGGATGTCGACTGTGAGATTGCGCCGCAAGGCGTGACCGTGCTGTTCGGGCCGTCCGGTTGCGGAAAAACGACCATCTTGCGTTGTATGGCGGGGTTGGACAGAGCTCGGGGATACGTCAAGATCACGCAAACGTGTTGGCAGGACGACGAGGCGGGGATTTACGTCCCGACCCATCGACGCAACTTGGGCTACGTCTTTCAAGAGGCGAGTCTGTTCGATCATTTGTCGGTTCGGGACAATCTGGCTTTCGGTTTGAAACGTCGTTCGATCCCCGACGGCGATCGGCGACTGCAAGAAGCCGTCGAATTGTTGGGAATAGGGCATCTGCTCGATCGACGCCCCCTCAATTTGAGCGGCGGCGAGCGCCAGCGGTGCGCCATTGCCCGCAGCTTGGTGTACGCGCCGGATGTTTTGCTATTGGACGAGCCGTTGGCCGCATTGGATGACATTCGCCGTCGGGACATTCTTCCCTGGTTGGAGCGGCTGCGGGACGAGCTGGCCATTCCAATGGTGTACGTGACCCATTCCAAGTCCGAGTTGATGCGCTTGGCCGATCACTTGATTCTGATGCGCGACGGTCGCGCCGTCGCGCACGGAGCGATTGACGCGATTTTGGCCGATCCGACGTGGTCTACGGAATTTGCCAACGAGCCGACCGTTTTGTTACGCGGCAACGTGTTGGAGCAACAGGCGCAATGGGGTTTGACGCGCGTCGGGTTGGGGGGCTCCGGCCTGAGTTTATGGCTTCCGGCGGCCGACGCGCCGATCGGTTCGGCCATTCGCGCGAGTGTCAAAGCGGCGGACGTGTCGATCAGTTTGGACGAAAGCACGCGTTCGAGCATTCAGAATCGTTTGCCGGCGCGTATCGTCGGACTGCACCCTTATGCGGGGCGCGCGCATGTGTTGGTGTCGATGGACGTGGCCGGTCAGCCCCTGCAGGCTTTGGTAACGAGCCGTAGCGTACACGAGTTAGGATTGTTCGTTAGTCAAACTGTGTGGGCGCAAATAAAAGCGCTTTCCGTACGATGAAGCGTTGTCTCGCTTTGTGGCGAGTCGTAAAATGAATCCGTTATGCTTTAAAAAAATAGCAATGGAAACGCCGGCACGCGCATACCGGCACATTGTCAACTCGGGAGACCTTAGATGACCATTCGCCACTTTTTGAAATTAGCCGACTTTTCTGCCGACGAACTCAACCACATGCTTGACCGAGCTTTGTGGATCAAGTCGCAGCAGAAAGCCGGAACGCCCTACGAGCCGTTCAGGGGCAAGGTGTTGGCCATGATTTTTGAAAAGGCCAGTACGCGAACCCGAGTATCGTTTGAAGCCGGGTTTTATCAGTTGGGCGGCAACGTCATTCATTTGACGAGCCAGGGATCCCAATTGGGGCGCAGTGAATCGATTGAAGATACGGCTCGCGTGATCAGCCGCATGGTGGATCTCGTGATGATCCGTACGTTCGGTCAGGATCGCATCGAGGCGTTCAGCCGATACTCTAAGGTTCCCGTCATCAACGGGTTGACCGACGAGTACCACCCCGTCCAAATCATGACCGACATCATGACGTTCATGGAACATCGCGGTTCGATCAAGGGCAAGCGTGTCGCTTGGGTTGGCGACGCCAACAACATGAGTTATTCGTGGTTGGAGGCGGCCAAGATTTTGGGATTCCACCTGTCGTTGGCGATTCCCGAAGGCTATGAGCTCGATACCAGCCTGATTCCCGAGGGAACCGATTATTACACCGTGACGCGTGATCCGATCGAGGCTTGCAAGGACGCCGACTTGGTCACGACGGACGTCTGGACGAGCATGGGTTTTGAGGAAGAAAACGCTAAGCGTATGGCGGATTTCGCCGACTATCAGGTCAACGCTCGCGTGATGGCGGCAGCCAAGCCCGACGCGCTCTTCATGCACTGCTTGCCGGCTCACCGAGGCGAAGAAGTGACCGCCGAGGTGATCGATGGTCCGCAATCGGTTGTGTGGGACGAAGCGGAAAATCGTCTGCACGCTCAAAAGGGCATTATGGAATTTTGCTTGCTCGGAAAGGTATAAAACGTGCATCGCAATGATGAAAAATCCGATGCGTCCGCCTCCATGCGTTTGAGCAAACGCATGAGCGAGCTGGGACTTGCCAGCCGACGCGAAGCGGACGCCTGGATTGAAAAAGGGTGGGTCAGCGTCAACGGAACGGTCGCGACGCTCGGCATGAAAGTGACGGGCGCCGATCGGATTACGGTTGACCCGCGGGCGCGCGCTCAACAAAGCGAACAAGTGACGATCTTGATCAACAAGCCGGTCGGGTACGTGAGCGGCCAGGCCGAAGACGGGTACGAGCCTGCCAAGGTGTTGGTCAAAGCGTCGACGCGATGGCAACGCGACGAATCGCCTCGCAAGTTTTCGCCCAAACACCTCGTCAGTTTGGTTCCGGCCGGACGTTTGGACATTGACTCCGTCGGGCTGTTGGTTTTGACTCAGGACGGGCGCGTCGCCAAGCAACTGATCGATCAAAACAGCACGATTGACAAGGAATATATCGTTCGCGTCGCCAATCGGGACGGCTCGATGCCTCCTCGCCTGGATGCAAGAGGCTTGGCATTGCTCAATCACGGTTTGAGTTTGGACGGTAAGAAACTGATGCCGGCCAAGGTCGTCTGGCTAAACGAAAGCGAGCTGAAGTTCGAACTCAAAGAGGGCAAAAAGCGTCAGATTCGTCGCATGTGCGAAGCGGTTGGTCTGAAGGTCACCCGTTTGAAGCGCGTGCGCATCGGAAAAGTTCGATTGGGGAATTTGCCGCTCGGTCAGTGGCGGTATCTCGGACCTGACGAACGGTTCTGATGGAGCCGAATAAAAAATGCCGATCGGTATGGGAACTTAATCGTTGCAAGTTCCCTTCCAGGTCGGCATTGTCTTTTAGGCCGCCTCGCGTCTGAGCTGTTTGCGATAGTTCATCGGGCTGACGCCGAACCATCGGACGCAAGCTCGTGTCAACGAGCTGGGTTCGGAGAAATGCAATAAGTTGCTGATGCGGGAAATCGGAGCGTCGGTTTTCAGCAGCAGTTGGGTTAAAAAGTGACGCTTGACTTCTTCGAGCAGGCTCGCGTACGAACACGACTCCATGTCGAGCCGTCGCTGCAAGGTGCGCAAAGAAATCCCCGACTCTTGTGCGACGACCGACAACTTCGCGTCCGTTCTTTCCATGACAAGATTGATTTTTTGACGCACTTGTTCGCAGAACGTGGCGGGCAGCGGCAGTCGGGAAAGGAAGTAGCGGGCAACGCATTCGCCGAATACGCTCGTTTCTTGATTGGCGTGTTTGAAAGAGACGTATTGGTCGGCTTGATCAAAAACCAGCACGTCATCGTCTTTGTCCGTCAAGAGGGGGACGCGTAGGCGCTCGCTAATGGCGACGGGATCGGAATGCAGAGTGCCTCTGAAGTGGACTTCGCGCGGTACGACAGGGAAAACGGTTTGCGTCCTCGCCAGTTTCATGATGCATGCGATCATGGCAAAGCGTTCGTAACACAACGCCGTGGGTTGGGCCGTAGAGCGGATACGAACGAGCCAACGTCCGTACTGCAACTCGGAAACGATCTCCAAATCGGTGCTGATGCAACTGGCCAGCTCGCTCATCAACTCAATGGCATGGCCCAGATCACTGGCATGAGCGACCGCCGTACCGATGCCGGGGAAGAGTTTCAGATCCATGTGTTCGCCCACTTGCAGGCCAACCAGTTTGTCGCCGAGATGAGCAACGGACAGACGCCAAAATTCACGTGCCTGTCGAGGAGTCAATCGTGCCGCCGTATGCCGCAACTGGTGGGGTTCTATTCCCAAACAGTACAAAATGTGCGATACGTCGATGCCTCGCTCAAGTGCGATATTGGCCAAAGGTGCAATCCACCCGTAGCCGACGGACGCTTCCGGAGCCATGGGAGAGAGCCTTTGCTGTGAAGACGTCATTTGCATAGCCGATTCCTTTCTCTACGAATGGCGAATCGATTGAGTGCATTTATGGTATACCAACAGAATACTGAAATTTTTCTTGAAAAACAATGCCAGACAGGCTTACCGTGGTATCGGTTCCGTTGAAAGACTTAGTGAGTGACAGGAAAAGTCAATCAATGACGAAGCACAAAACGGATTTTTAGTAAAATCGAGGGACAGACCATCGGAAGTGGACAAGGCTATGACTCACACGCATGAAATGAACGACGAAGACGACGATGACGTCAAATTGCCGGGGCTGCCGGCCAATACGAAAAATTACATGACGCCGACGTGTTATCGTCGTTTGCTCGACGAGCGAGAAAAACTGGTCAACGTTGAGCGCCCCGACATGGTGAGCGTTGTCAGTTGGGCGGCCAGTAACGGCGATCGAAGCGAAAACGGAGACTACCAATACGGCAAGCGTCGCTTGCGCGAAATTGACCGTCGCATTCGTTTCCTCAACAAGCGTATCGAATCGGCGGAGGTGGTCGATCCCGAAACCCGACCGGCGACCGATCAAATCTTTTTTGGTGCGACGGTTCGCTACGAGAACTTGTCCGACGGTACGGAACACACGATCCGTATCGTGGGGATCGATGAAGCAGATCCTGAACGGGGCGATGTCAGTTGGGTCAGTCCGATCGCACGTGTTTTGCTCAAGGCGCGCGAGGGCGATCAGGTGAAGTTGCCGACGCCGAGCACGGTAGAACACCCCGCTCGAGTCGAAACGCTCGAGATCATCGAGGTTTATTACACCAGCGCATCGCCTCGCTGATCGCTTGTTTCGTACAAAAAAACATCCTCGACGCCGGCAGAGCGTCGAGGATGTTTTGTTTTTTGCCAGTCGAAAGGCTTAGACCGAGTAATCGCGCTTGCGATCGCCGTCGAGCAATCGATAGACGGATTTGACGGTCGGCAATTGAGACAGATTGCCAAGCACTTCCTTCAGATGCGCTCGATTGCGAATCTGAATCGTCAGATGAAGCGTGGGCGATTCATCCGAGCGCTTGCCGTCTTCAACCGCCAACCCGATGATCGACGACCCGAATCGCGCCAGTTCGGTGGCGATGGAAGCGAGCGCGGCGCGTTCCTGCGTCACGACCAAATCGACGGGAACAGTAAAGAGCGCTTGCTGATTGTTCTCATCCTTCCAACCGATGGACGTCCAGCGTTCGGGTTCCGTTTCTCGACCGCGGGCCACGTGATGGCAATCCTTGCGATGGACGGTCATGCCTTGACCCTTGCGCATGTAGCCGCAAATCGAGTCGCCCGGAATCGGGTGGCAACACGAGGCCAATTGGACGGAAACACCTTCGGTGCCGAGAATCTTCACGCGGCTGGTGGGGCGGGTATTGGATTCGTCTCGGGCAAAAGCGAGCAATCGCGCCACGAGTGCGGTGGCGAATTGTTTGCCAAGACCGATGGCGGCCAGGATGGCGTCGCGATCCTTCGTGTCCGTTTCCTTGATCAGTTTTCCCAAACCTCGTCACTGACGCCGTCCAAATCGAAGTGCGCGTCTTGCGCGGCCTTTTCCATCGCCTTGCGACCGATATCGACGGTTTCCTCGTGGCTGCGCGAGCGCAGATATTGACGCACTTCGGCGCGCGCCTTACCGCTTCGAACGAATGTCAGCCATTGCGGATCGGGCTGGGCGTTGGGATCGGTCAGGATTTCGACCATGTCGCCGTTTTCCAGCGTCTTGGACAGACAGCCGATTTCCCCGTTGATCTTGCAACCGACCGTCTTGTTGCCGACGTCCGTGTGAACCTGATAAGCGAAGTCGACGGCGCAAGAACCTTGAGGCAGGCTGATGATCTTGCTCTTGGGCGTGAAGATGTAGACGCGGTCGGGGAACAAGTCGATCTTGATGTTTTCAAGAAATTCGTTGCTGTCCTTGCTGGTGCGCTGAATTTCCATGAGGCTCTGCAACCAGGCGGCCACCATGCTTTGCAATTCGGTCGTGTCGAGGCCGTCGTTGTACAACCAGTGCGACAAAATCCCCATTTCATCGATGCGGTGCATCTGAGTGGTTCGAATTTGGTATTCGATCGCCGTGCCGTTGGGGCCGATGACGGTGGTGTGCAGACTTTGATAGCCGTTGGACTTGGGGATGGCGATGAAGTCCTTGAAGCGGTGGTGTACGGGCTTATAGAGTTGGTGCAGCGCGCACAGCGTCAGGTAGCACTCTTCACGCGTGCGAACGATGATACGAAAACCGTAAACGTCGAGCGCTTCGGAGAAAGACTGGTGCGAGTCTTTCATGCGGTTGTAGATGCCGTAGATCGTTTTGTCGCGGCCTTGCACTTGGGCGACGATACGATGTTTGGGAAGAATTTCGCGCGTTTCGCGCAAAATGCGCTCCAAAATCGCACGGCGATTGCCTCGACTGTTCAGGACGTTGTCTTTGAGAATCTGATAGCGACGGGGATACATGTTGAGGAACGACAGTTCCTGCAACTCGCGAAACACTTGATTGAGGCCGAGGCGATGGGCGATCGGCACGTAGATTTCCACCGTTTCCTTGCCGATGCGGTGACGCTTTTCAGGTCGCATGACGCCGAGCGTGCGCAGATTGTGCAGGCGGTCGGCCAGTTTGACGAGGATGACGCGCACGTCGCGGCTCATGGCCAAAAGCATCTTGCGGAAACTTTCGGCCTGGGCGACTTCGTTGGACGAAAAGCGCAGCTTGTCAAGCTTGCTGACGCCGTCGACGAGTTCCGTCACTTCAATGCCGAAGCGTTCGGCCATTTCGATTTTCGCGATGCCGGTGTCTTCCAACACGTCGTGCATCAAACCGGCGCAGATGGTCGTGGCGTCCAGATGCCAGTCGGCCAAGATGCTGGCTACGGCCAAGGGGTGGGTGATATAGGCTTCGCCCGACTTGCGAAATTGCCCGAGGTGCGCGTCGTCGGCGTAACGGAAGGCGCGTTGAATGGTTTCGACATCGCTGCGAGACAGGTATTGACGGCAACGTGCCAACAAATCGGCCGAGGTGGCGATGTGCTTGACTTCCGTGACGGGCGAGAACAAAGGGAGATCGGCAACGGCCGAGACAGTGGCGTCGGCGCGCTTGTTGAGGTAGGCGTCGTCGTAGTCTTCTTCTTCGTACGACTGAGCTACCGGCAAAACGGGGCGGGGGGCGATGCCGCCCAAGATGGAGGAGCCGATGCGATTTACTGCTTCCGACATGTAAGGTCTCCCTAAAACGCGTACGCCGCACTAGCCAAGATATTACGGACTAGCACGGCGTTTCTTTTTATCTTTCTGTAGCTGACGGCAGTTGCGTGATCAAGCAACGCGTTCGAGCATTTCGCGACCAACCTCGCCCTGAGCCACTTCACGAAGAGCGATCACGGTGGGCTTGTCCTTGGCTTCGATCTTGGGAGCGTGACCCTGGCTGATCAAGCGAGCGCGGTAAGCGGCACACAACACCATTTCAAAACGGTTGTTGATCTTCTTCAAGCAATCTTCGACGGTAATACGAGCCATTTTTCTTAGAATCTCTTGTTCAAAAAAGGGGGTGAAATAATACAGCAAAAACAACAACCTTGCTTAACTTATACGGGTACGCCAAGGTCGATGAATTGCTGACGATGGCGAACGGCCTGCGTCTTGCAGGTCAGGCGAGCCGCGGTAACGACGGCGTTGAGCTCGTTCAAGGCTGTTTCAAAGTCATCGTTGATTATAACGAACTCGAAATCCGTTGCATGTTCGATCTCGGCTCCTGCGCCCTTGAGACGCTTGGCGATCACCTCTTGGGAGTCGGTTCCGCGTTTGTTCAAACGCTCGGCCAAAATCTGCAAGGAGGGGGGCAAAATGAAGACGCCCAACACGTCGGGGAACTGCTGACGAACCTGACGCGCGCCTTGCCAATCGATTTCAAGCAAAACGTCGTTGCCCGCGCGCATTTGTTCTTCGATCCAAACGCGGCTGGTGCCGTAATAGTTTCCGTGAACGAGCGCCCATTCGAGGAATTCGTCGTTTGCTTTGCTCGCTTCAAAGTCTTCGACGGTGACGAAATGGTATTCGCGACCGTTTTCTTCACCCGGGCGGGGTGCGCGGGTCGTGTGAGAAATGGACAGCTTGATTGAAGCGTCTCGGGCCAACAGGGCCTTGACGAGAGAGCTTTTGCCGGCTCCGGACGGAGCGGTGACCATAAAAAGACGGCCGGCGCTCGTCTTGACTTGGGCGGTTTGTTCCATGATGAATGATGCAGGACGAAAATGAACGGGAAGATTGTTTATTTTAGTCCTTTTGCTGAGTCCGAGAGCGTTTTGCTCGAGCGAAAAAGCAACAAAAAACCTTAGGCGCTTGGCACTAAGTCAGAACCTTGGCGCATAGTTCTAAAAAATTGAAGGGAATCGTCGGTGTTTCTTATATACTGAGATGGATTATGCTCGTGCACCGCGTGTTGCGGGCGTGTGTTTCCGTATTTGAGAGTAGATTGTATGAAGTACAACTTTCCCATCGTGATCATTGCCGAGGACTACCACTCGGAAAACGTTTCCGGTCTCGGGATTCGTGATCTGGCCCATGCCATCGAAACGCAGCGAATGGCCGTTCGGGCCGTGACGACGTTTGCTGAAATGGCCAGTTTGGCCAAACAGGCCAGCCGAGCCTCGGCTTTCATCGTGAGCTTGAACGACAGCGACTTTGCCGACGTCGAATCGGAAAAATCCGCATTGACGCAATTGAGAGAGTTCGTACGCCAAGTGCGTCGCGTCAATCCCGACATTCCGCTGTTTTTGCACGGCGAAACGAAGACGGCTCCGTCCATTCCCAACGACGTGTTGCGCGAATTGCACGGCTTCATCCACATGTTCGAAGATACGCCCGACTTCGTCGCCCGTTACATCGTTCGCGAGGCCAAAGACTATCTCAAGAGCCTGCCGCCGCCGTTTTTCAAGGCGCTGACCGATTACGCCGCTCACTCGTCCTATTCGTGGCACTGTCCCGGACACTCCGGCGGCGTGGCGTTTTTGAAGAGCCCGGTCGGTCAGATGTTCCATCAGTTCTTCGGTGAAAACATGTTGCGCGCCGACGTGTGCAACGCCGTCGAAGAGCTCGGACAGTTGCTCGACCATACCGGTCCCGTGGCCAAGTCCGAACAAAACGCCGCCCGCATTTTCGGTTGTGACAACCTCTTTTTCGTCACTAACGGCACGTCGACGTCCAACAAGATCGTTTGGAACTACACGGTCGCGCCCGGCGACGTGGTCGTGGTCGATCGCAACTGCCACAAATCGATTTTGCATTCGATTACGTTGACCGGCGCCATTCCCGTCTTTTTGATGCCCACGCGCAATCACTACGGCATCATCGGTCCGATTCCGCGCTCCGAATTCGATTGGGAAACGATCCAAAGCAAAATCGACAAGAACCCGCTGATCAAGAACAAGACGGCCAAGCCGCGCATCATGACGATCACGCAGTCGACCTACGACGGCATCGTGTACAACGACGAAGACATCAAGGCGAAGTTGGACGGCAAGATCGATATTCTGCACTTTGACGAAGCGTGGTTGCCGCACGCCGCTTTCCATCCGTTCTACACGAACATGCACGCCATCGATCGCGACAAGCCCCGAACGAAGGACAGCTTGGTCTTTGCGACGCATTCGACGCACAAGTTGTTGGCCGGCATTTCGCAGGCCAGCCAGATTTGCATTCAGGACTCGGAAACCACGAAGTTGGATCGTCCCGGCTTTAACGAGTCCTTCATGATGCATACGTCCACGTCGCCGCAGTATTCGATCATCGCCAGTTGCGACGTCGCGGCGGCCATGATGGAAGGTCGTGCCGGTACGGCTCTGGTGGAAGAGTCCATTCAAGAGGCGGTCGATTTCCGCCGCGCCATGCGAGAAGTCGGTCAGAGCTACGACGATTGGTGGTTCAGCGTTTGGGGCCCGGATCGTCTGCCGAGCGAAGGCATCGGCACGCAGGAAGACTGGAAGTTGCGCGCGCAAGACAGTTGGCACGGCTTTGGCGACATTGCGCCCGATTTCAACATGCTCGACCCGATCAAGGGAACGATCGTGACGCCGGGGCTCAGTCTGAACGGCGAATTTGCCGAGACCGGCATCCCTGCGGCCGTCGTCACGAAGTACTTGGCCGAGCACGGCATCATCGTCGAAAAGACCGGTTTGTACTCCTTCTTCATCATGTTCACCATCGGCATCACCAAGGGTCGTTGGAATACCATGGTGACCGAACTGCAACAGTTCAAGGACGCCTACGATATCAACGCGCCGTTGTGGCGTGTCATGCCCAAGTTCATCGCGAGCTTCCCGGAATACGAAAACATGGGTCTGAAAGATCTCTGTCAGAGTGTTCACGAGGTCTATCGCGAGTATGATGTCGCCCGTCTGACGACTCAGATGTACGTTTCGGAAATGGTTCCGGCCATGCGACCGACGGATGCGTACGCCAAGCTCGTGCACGGCGAGGTCGATCGTTTGCCGATCGACGAACTCGAAGGGCGCGTCTCGGCCGTCTTGTTGACGCCGTATCCGCCGGGTATTCCGTTGCTCGTTCCGGGCGAACGCGTCAATTCGAAGATCGTTCAGTATTTGCGCTTTGCCCGCGATTTCACCCGTCGTTTCCCCGGTTTCGAAAGCGACGTTCACGGTTTGGTCAAGGTCAAGGAGCAAGACGGCACCGTCAAATACATGCTCGACTGCGTGCGTGAAGATTAATGCAAAGGAAAAGAAGACAAAATGGCGATTGATACGGTTTTATTCGACATTGTTCCCGTCACGGTATTGACGGTTAAGAATTCCGCTCGTTTTATGGAGCGTTTGGTAACGAGCGACGTGGCCAAAATGGCCGTCGGCTCCGTTGAACGTACCGTGATGATGAACGCGACCGGCGGCGTGATCGACACGTTGTTCGTCGCTCGAACCGAGTTGGATTGCTACAAGTTGCTGTTGGTCGGCGAAAGCGCCGACGTGCGCGAAGCGTGGATTCGTCAGATGAGCGTCGCGTTCGATTCCGAAGTGCAGACCGAAAAGCAATCCGGCTTCCATTTTGTCGGCAACCTTCCCATCGAGGGTATCGACATGCACCCCAAGAAGTTCGTCGAACGCTCGGGCATGCTCTTTTTGCATATGGGTTGGATGCAAATGGTGGTCGGCGCCGGCGAAAACGTCGAGGCGTTGAGCCGCAGTTTGCAAAATCTCGGCGCGAAAAAGGGTGAACAGTCCGGTCTGGACGCCTTGCGCATCCTGGCGCGTGAGCCGGCGCTCGGCCTCGAATTGGACGAGTCGGTGAGCCCGTTGGAATCCGGGTTGATCGACGCCGTCGACTTTAACGATCCCAACCGCATTTTCTTGGGCCGCGCCTTGTGCGAAGCCCGTTTCAATGCGGGCGGCTACGAACGCTTGCATTTGGTGGCCTTCGATACGGCCTTTGATCCGATGCTGTTGGTCGAAGCGCCGTTGGTGGTTGTCGGTGAGATGGGGTATCCGCTGACGAGTTTGGCGCGCATTCCCGAAATGCCGTTGACGGTCGGTTTGGTTCGATTGCCCTACGACGTGCAAGTCGGACAGCACTTTGAAACGATCGTTCGAACGGATCCGCGTACAAACTGCGGCGGCGCTTTGGTCATCGATCCTCAGCTCTGATGTTTTTTGCTCTCCGACGGAACGTTTCGCTCGGAGAGTTTTTTCTGCAAAGGCACGTTGGTTATGCCGATCAGTATTTTTGAAATGTTTCGCGTCGGTGTCGGCCCGAGTTCGAGCCATACCGTCGGTCCCATGCGTGCGGCTCGACGTTTTGCGCATGAATTGTCTCAAGTCGACGCACAAGGACGTACCGCCCGCATCGTGTTGGATTTGATGGGCAGTCTGGGGGCGACGGGCAAGGGACACGTGACCGATCAAGCCTGCTTGTTGGGACTGATGGGGTACGGTCCCGAACAGGTGGATACGTCCGCGGTCCCCTGTTTGATGCGCCGCGTCAGAGAAACGAAGCGCCTGATGCTTGAGGGCGGGCACGAGATTGCGTTCGACATGGATTCGGACATCGTGTTTTCCGCTCAAAAAGTCGCCGCGTTTCATACGAATGCCATGCAGCTCAAGGCGACGGACGCCGAGGGCGGGGTGATTCTCGAACGTCGCTATTACTCGGTCGGCGGCGGTTTTATCGTGTGCGCGGATGAAAACGATTTCGAGCGTATCAAGGTGCCCAAGCGCTACGAGGCGCACGAGGGGCCGGAGGTGCCGTTCCCGTATCGCAATGCGTCCGAGTTGGTGGAAATGACCATCAAGCACAACAAGACGATCGCGCAGTTGGTGCGCGCCAACGAACGGGTGCATCGTACCGACGAAGAGATCGACGCCGAACTCGATCGTATTTGGGCCGTGATGCAAGAGTGCTTGGATCGCGGTTTGACTGCGGACGGCGTTTTGCCGGGGCCGATGCGCGTGAAGCGTCGCTCCAAGGCATTGGCCGCCCGTTTGGTCGGAAAAACCTTGGAACAAGACCCCATGTTGGCGGTCGATTGGGTCAATGCCTGGGGATTGGCGGTTGCCGAAGAGAACGCCTGCGGCGGTCGGATTGTGACGTGTCCGACCAACGGGGCGGCAGGCGTGATCCCCGCCGTCATCAAGTACATGGTCTCTTATATCGACGGCAGTGCGCGCGCCGTTCGCGACTTCATGCTGACGGCCGGCGCCGTCGGGATGCTGTACAAAGAAAACGCGTCGATTTCCGGCGCCGAGGTCGGTTGTCAGGGCGAAGTCGGCGTTGCCTGTTCCATGGCGGCGGCCGGTTTGGCGGCGATTATGGGCGGCAGCGTGTGTCAGGTGGAAAATGCCGCGGAAATCGGCATGGAACATCACTTGGGCTTGACCTGCGATCCCGTGGCCGGTCAAGTTCAGATTCCGTGCATCGAACGCAACGCGGTGGCGGCGGTCAAAGCGATCAACGCGGCGCGCATGGCGTTGGCCGGCGATGGTACGCATGTGGTCAGTTTGGATCAGGTGATGCGCACGATGTTCGAGACCGGACGCGACATGCAGAGCAAGTACAAGGAAACGAGTCAAGGCGGTTTGGCGTTGAGTATCGTTGAATGTTGACGAACAAGGGGCGTTGTTGACGCCCCTTTTGTCTTTGGGATGAAAAAATGCGATTGAGCGTTATCGTTGAAAATCTCACCGTGAAGCAAACGTTGTTCGGCGAATGGGGCTACAGCGCGTGGCTCGATGCCGGCGAGTCGAGAATTTTGTTGGATACCGGCGGCATTTTGCACGTATGGGAGCACAACGCACGCGCGTTGGGATTTGATCCGTCTCGTTTGACCGACGTGGTGTTGTCGCACGGGCACTTCGATCACACCGCCGGTTTGTCGGACGTACTGCGTTTGGCGCCGCATGCACGCCTCTGGGGTGCCGCAAGCATCGCCCGTCCGCGATGGGGGGACGCCGATGCCGCTCGTTTGGCCGGCGGCGGCCCGTTGCTTGAAGGGATCGTGCGCCATCGCATCGCGCCGCATGCGACGATTGCTCCCGGCGTGACGGCCTTTACCGTTCCTTTGGATCGACGCGATTCCCGTTGGATCTGTACCAAGAACATGTTCGAGCAGAACGCCATCGGGTGCAAATGCGCCGATACCTTTGAGGACGACGTGTCGATTTTGGTTCAAACGGAGCGCGGCGCTTCGGTATTGCTCGGATGCGCGCATGCGGGATTGCCGAACATTTTGCGTTACGCGCAAGAAGAATTCGGGGTGGAGCGTTTTCATACCGTGATCGGCGGGACGCATTTGTGCGGTGTCGATCCGTCCGAATACGAGGTGTGGATGCGCGAGTTGGCGCAGTACGACGTCATGCGTTGGCGCCCTTGCCATTGCACGGGATTCGATGCGGCGGCTGTGTTGGCTCGTACCTTCGAGGACGTGGCGTGGGCGGCCGCGGGAACTGTTCACGAGCTCTGAGTGACAGAAGGGCGGCGTCCTACGCTAAAATAAGCCGTTTCAACTTCAGCCAACGGATGTAAACCGTGACCGCAAAAAAATTGTATCTGCGCAGCTTCGGTTGCCAAATGAATGATTACGACTCCGCCCGCATCGTGGACCTGATGCGTGAAAAGTGCGGATACGAGCGCCTGGACGCTCCCGAACAGGCCGACCTTGTCGTTATCGTCACCTGTTCGATTCGTGAAAAAGCACAAGAAAAGACCTTCTCCGATCTGGGGCGCATTCGCGAGATCAAGAAAGAACGCCCCGACATGATGATCGCCGTCGGCGGTTGCGTCGCCAGTCAGGAAGGCAAGAACATTTTGCGCCGCGCGCCCTGGGTCGACGTGGTTTTCGGTCCGCAAACCCTGCACCGCTTGCCCGCTTTGCTGGAAAAGCGTTTGCAAACCGGCCGCTCTCAGGTCGACGTTACGTTCCCGGAAATCGAAAAGTTCGATCATTTGCCCGCACCGCGTTGTGAAGGCGCCACCGCTTTCGTTTCCGTCATGGAAGGGTGCAGCAAGTACTGTTCCTATTGCGTTGTTCCCTACACGCGCGGCGAAGAAATCAGCCGTCCGTTGATGGACGTGTTGGTCGAATGCGCCCAGTTGGCCGCACAGGGCGTGAAGGAAATCACGTTGCTCGGTCAGAACGTCAACGCCTATCAAGGCAAGGGCGTCGACGGCAAGGAAGTCGGTTTTGCTTTGTTGCTCGAATATGTCAGCGAAATTGCCGGTATCGAACGCATTCGTTATACGACGAGCCATCCCAAAGAGTTCTCCGATCGCTTGATCGCGGCTTACGGCAAGCTGCCCAAGTTGGCCAACCACGTGCATTTGCCCGTTCAGAGCGGCTCGGACACCATCTTGACCGCCATGAAGCGCGGTTACACGCACGATTGGTATTTGGATCGTATCGCCAAGCTGCGCGCCGTACGTCCCGATATTTGCATCGCCACCGATTTCATCGTGGGCTTCCCCGGCGAAACGCAGGAAGACTTTGACGAAACCATGCGTCTGATCGAAGAAGTCGGCTTTGACGCCAGCTTCTCGTTCGTTTATTCCAAGCGCCCCGGAACGCCCGCGGCCGATTTGCCCGACGATACGCCGCAGGAAGTCAAGCTCAAGCGTCTGCAACATCTGCAGGCCGTGATCGAAGCTAACGCCAACAAGATCGCCAACGCCATGCTCGGCCAAGTGGAACGTTGTTTGGTGTTCGATCATGCTCGCCGCGGCGAAGGCATGTTGTCGGCGCGTACCGACAACAATCGCGTGGTCAATTTCGTCGGTGACGCGTCCCTGATCGGACAGATGGTTGACGTGCGCATCACCGAGGTGTTCCCGCACTCCTTGGGCGGGGAATTGGTCCAAAAAGAGGGCTGATCGATGTCCAAAACCAAAGAGTTGTTTTTCGGATTCGAATCGACGGCCGGCGAACTGGCCATGTTGGTCGGACCGTTGGATGAAAACCTGCGCCAAATCGAGACGGCGTTCGACGTCAAAATCGCTCGCAGAGGGTCGCGTTTTCGCTTGACCGGCGACGAAGCCGATCGGGCGCTGGGCGCTTTGGAAATGTGCGCCGCACGCGTTCATGCCGGTGACGAGATCACAGTGAACGACGTTCAGATGATCGTGATCGGCGCTCAGAGTGGCGCCTGCGCGCTCGACGATACGGACGGCATCGTGTTGAAGACCCGTCGCTCCGGGCTTAAGCCGCGCACGCCGCATCAGAAAGAGTATCTCGACGCGATCATGCGTACGGACGTGACGTTCGGCATCGGTCCGGCCGGTACCGGCAAGACGTACTTGGCCGTGGCCGCGGCCGTCGACGCTTACGAGCGCGACGCCGTCGAGCGCATCATCTTGACGCGCCCCGCCATTGAAGCGGGTGAGCGCCTGGGCTTTTTGCCCGGTGATCTGGTTCAAAAAGTCGATCCGTACTTGCGGCCTTTGTACGACGCGTTGTTCGATTTGTTCGGGTTTGAAAAGACGCAACGACTGATCGAAAAGCAAATCATCGAAATCGCGCCGTTGGCGTTCATGCGCGGTCGTACGCTCAACAATGCGTTCGTCATTTTGGACGAAGCGCAAAACACGACGACCGAGCAAATGAAGATGTTGCTGACGCGTATCGGTTTCGGCACGCGCGCCGTGATCACGGGCGACATCACGCAGATCGACTTGCCCAAGGGGGTTCGCAGCGGCTTGGCTCAGGCCTCCGAGGTTCTCAAGGACGTCAAGGGCATCAGCATGGTGGAATTTACGGCCGAGGACGTCGTTCGACACCCGTTGGTCGGTGCGATCGTCAAGGCCTACGCCCGTGCCGAAGAACAGGAAAAACGCGAGCAGGAAATGCGTGCGCAAGAGCGTCGGGCCGAACGTCAGGAACGATTGGAACGGCTGGCGCGTCTTGCCGGCACGGACAAGGAGTCGCAAGGAGAACGCCAATGAGCGAGTTTGACGTACAAATCGCATTCGAGCGCGCCGACGACACGGCCCGTCGTTTGCCCACGCGTCGCGAGATGCGCGAGTGGATGACCGCGGCGGCGTCCGTCGATATGGATGTTTCCGTGCGTTTCGTCGGCCTTGAAGAAGGGCGCGAACTCAATCGAATGTACCGCGACAAGGATTACGCGACCAATGTGTTGACGTTTGATTACGCGCACGAACCCGTGGCTCAGGCCGATTTGGTCATTTGCACGGACGTGTTGGTGCGTGAAGCCGCCGAGCAGAAAAAAAGTTTTCGCTCGCACTTGGCGCATTTGTTGATTCACGGCGTGTTGCATGCCCAAGGATGGGATCACATGACGGACGAAGAGGCCGAGGAAATGGAAGCCTTGGAAACGCGTCTCATGAAAAGTTTGGGTTTTGCCGATCCGTATTCCGATCGCGCACGAGCCCATTAAAGGTACGATCCGACAGCCGACGGTTCACAAGGACCGTCGATTCATATGACAGAAGAACATCAACACACTAACGATACGGCCAAAGGCAAGCCGAGCCTTTTCGATCGGTTGGCCTCCGTGTTTTCTCATGAACCGAGCAACCGAGACGAGTTGCTCACCGTATTGCGCAACGCGCAACATCATCAACTGTTCGACGCCGAAGCGTTGGTGATGATGGAAGGGGCGCTGAAGGTTGCCGAACTGAGCGCCGCCGACTTGATGGTGCCGCGCGCTCAGATGGAAGTCGTCGACATTACGGAACCGCAGGAAGTCTGGCTGAACAAGTTGATTGCGCGAGGGCACTCGCGCTTTCCCGTTGTCGACGGCGACATTGACGAGGTTCTCGGCATTTTGCATGCCAAGGATTTGTTGCGTTTGATCATCGATAAAAACTACGATTTGCGCAAACACCTCCGAACCCCCCGTTTTATTCCCGAAACGCAACCCCTAAACGTGCTGTTGCGCGATTTCCGTGCGACGCGCAATCATCTGGCGTTGGTCATCGACGAATTTGGCAGTGTCTCCGGTCTGATCACGATTGAAGACGTGATCGAGCAGGTGATCGGCGAAATTGACGACGAGTTCGACAACGTCAACGCCGGCAAAGACAACGTCACGGCCGTCGATCAGGAAAATTGGCGTGTCAAAGCCGAAACGCCTTTGGAACAATTCAACGAATTTTTCGGATCCAACCTCACCGACGACTATTGTGAAACCGTCGGCGGCGTGGTGACGGATCGTTTCGAACATGTGCCGCATCGCGGTGAATCGATCGAAATCGACGGTTTCCGATTCAAGGTGATCAAGGGGGACGAACGTCAGGCGCACCTGTTTATGGTCGAACGCCTGAAGTCGACCGTCCAAGACGAAGCGATGGAAGGCTGACGGTCATGTTGAACTGGTTTGCTGATCGTCGCGTTCGCCTGGTGTTGGCGTTGGGGGCCGGTCCCTTGGCGGCGGCGGGGTTTGCCCCCGTGTCGATGCCTTTGTGTCTTTTGATCGGCCTGTATCTTCTTTTTCTTGTCGCGCACAATGCCAAAACGCCCGGCGAGTCGGCCGTGAGCGGTTGGCTTTGGGGCGTCGGTTATTTTGCAACGGGCCTGAGTTGGACGTTTCGTTCCATGAACGAGTTCGGGCAGCTGCCCGCCGTCGTCGCGATGTTGGGTCTCGTTTTGTTGGCCGCGTTTTTGGCACTGACGATCGCTCTTGCCTGCGGGCTCGCCCGTCGGATGCCCGTCGGTGCCGTGGTGCGACTGGCGATCGTGTTGCCTGCCTGTTGGGTGCTGTGCGAATGGGTGCGAGGCGCCGCGTTGCTCGGGTTCGGCTGGTTGTCCGTCGGATACGCGTTTGTCGATTGGACGTTTGCCGCCTGGGCGCCGATATTGGGCGTCTACGGCGTGTCGTGGGTCGCTACGTCGTTGGTCGGCGGCGTGGCGGCGTTGGCGTACTGTCACGCAGGCCTCTGGGGTAAATCGTTCGTCGCGTTGTTTTTGGG
This sequence comes from Duodenibacillus sp., assembly GCA_017628205.1. Classification (GTDB taxonomy): domain Bacteria; phylum Pseudomonadota; class Gammaproteobacteria; order Burkholderiales; family Burkholderiaceae_F; genus Duodenibacillus. The sequence continues at coordinate 21,885 of JAGBZO010000015.1, read as the reverse complement.
GGCGTTGGGCGTCGCCTCCGTCGTTCTTGAGGACGTTCGTTGGTCGACGCCGCAAAGAGCGTTGGACGTTCGTGTCGTGCAACCGGCTCTGCCCGTCGTGATGCGGGCCGACGCCGCTACCGAGCAAAAGCGCGTTGAACGAGTCGAGGCGATGAGCCGACGCTCGAGTCTGGGCGGTTCACTGGATTTGATTGTTTGGCCCGAAAGCGTTTATGTCTGGCCGATCGATCGGATGCGCGACACGGTGATGTCGGGTGCGAACGTTTCGGCCGCCACCGGAGCATCGGTGGTGATGAATGCGTTTGCCATGCCGCAACCCCGTGTCTTTCACAATGCCGTCTGGGTGAGCCAAGACGGACGCTTGCCTGAACCCGTGTACGCCAAAATGCATTTGGTGCCCTTCGGCGAATTCGTTCCGTTCGGCTTTCGCTGGTTCGTGGACTTGTTGGGCATCCCGATGGCCGATCAGACGCGCGGCAGCATTCCGGCTCGCGGCGTGAAGATCGCCGAAGTGCAGACGGCTCTGCAGGTGTGTTATGAAAACATGTTCGGCGAAGAATTGCGTCAATGGTGGGCGACGGGCAATCCGAGGATGATCGTCAATACGGCGAATCTGGGCTGGTTCGCGCCGTTCGTTGCCGACCAGTTCACGCAGATGAGCCAAATGCGTGCGCGCGAAACGGCGCGTCCATACATCCAGGCGTTGAACAACTCGCACTCGGCGCTGATCGACGCGCAAGGTCGAGTGCAGCGTCGGGCGTGGAGCGGCGCGCAGTCGCTCGATATGACGGTGGCGCCTTGTTTTGGCGAACCGACGCCGTTCGTTCGCTACGGCAACGGCCTGATCGTTCTCTTGACAACGCTGTCCTTGCTCGCAAGCGTTGTTTTCTCTCGCTTTAAAAATAAAAAAGCGAACGAGCGAGTACAATAACTGTCTTGTGTTTGTTGTTTGTCGCCGTGTGTATACATCTGACACCGTATACACACGTCGATAAACGTCTTGGTGAAATAGATCATGATTACCTTTCAAGAAGTGATCCTGCGTTTGCAGGAATATTGGAACAAGCAAGGTTGTGCTCTGTTGCAACCGATCGACGTCGAAGTCGGTGCGGGTACGTCGCATACGGCAACGTTCTTGCGTGCATTGGGTCCCGAACCCTGGCGTGCGGCTTATGTTCAGCCCTCGCGTCGTCCCAAGGATGCTCGTTACGGTGAAAATCCCAATCGTTTGCACCAGCACCATCAGTATCAGGTCGTCTTGAAGCCGTCTCCGGTCAACATCGTCGATTTGTATTTGGGTTCCTTGCGCGCTCTCGGTATCGATACTGAGGTCAACGACATCCGTTTCGTTGAAGACAACTGGGAAAATCCGACGCTCGGCGCTTGGGGTCTCGGTTGGGAAGTGTGGATGAACGGTATGGAAGTGACGCAGTTCACGTACTTCCAACAGGTCGGCGGTTTGGAATGCAAGCCGATTACCGGCGAAATCACGTACGGTCTCGAACGTTTGACGATGTATCTGCAAAATTGCGACAACGTTTTCGACTTGGTCTATACCTACTGGACCGACGGCATGGGCAAGAAGCATGCCTTGACGTACGGCGACGTTTTCCATCAAAACGAAGTCGAACAGAGCTGCTACAACTTCGAAGCCTGCGATCCCGAAAAGCTCTTCAAGCAGTTTGACTATTTTGAAAGCGAAGCCAAGCGCTTGATGGAATTGGAATTGGCCTTGCCCGCTTATGAAATGGTGTTGAAGGCCGGTCATACCTTCAACTTGTTGGATGCCCGTGGCGCCATCTCCGTCACGGAACGCGCCGCTTACATCGGTCGCATCCGCAACTTCAGCCGTGCCGTGGCTCAGAGCTACTACGACGCCCGCGAACGTTTGGGCTTCCCGATGTTGAAAACAGAATAACAGGGCCAAAGAGAGAATAGAAAATGACTAGTTTGCTTGTTGAACTTCATACTGAAGAACTGCCGCCGAAAGCCCTGAAGAAGCTCTCCGAAGCCTTCGCCGACGGCGTGGTCAAGAGCTTGCGCGCGCAAAATTTCTTGCAGGACTCTTCCGTCGCCACCGGTTACGGCGCGCCCCGCCGTATGGCCGTTTTGATCACCGACGTTTTGGAAACGTCGCCCGACGAAGCGTTCGTGCAAAAGCTCGTTCCCGTACGCGTCGGTTTGAATGAGGAAGGTCAGGCCACCTCGGCTTTGATCAAGAAGATGGCGGCGTTGGGCATCGAATGCTCTGTCGGCGATCTCAAGCGCGTCAACGACGGCAAAAACGAACAGCTTGTTTACGAAGGCATCAAGGCCGGTGTCGGTCTGCAAGACGGTTTGCAGAAGGCCTTGGAAGACAGTATCAAGGCGTTGCCGATTCCGAAGGTCATGAACTATCAGTTGGCCGACGGTACCACGACCGTTCAGTTCGTTCGCCCCGTCAAGCGTTTGGTCGCCCTGTACGGCGACGCCGTTTTGCCGGTCGGCATGTTCGGTCTGACCGCCGATCGTTTGACGATGGGACATCGTTTCCATACGAGCGAACCGATCAGCCTGCGCGATGCCGACGGTTATGCCGAACAACTCAAGAGCGAAGGCAAGGTCATCGCTCATTACGGCGAACGTCGCGCCCTGTTGGTCTCGTTGCTAGAAGACTCCGCCAAGGCTGCGGGCGGCACGTTGATCGCTCCGGAAGATCTGATCGACGAAACCACTTCGCTCACCGAATGGCCCGTCATCTACACGTCCGAATTTGAAGAAAAGTTCTTGGCGGTGCCCGAAGAATGCTTGATTCTGACGATGCAGACCAACCAGAAGTACTTCCCGTTGCGCGATGCTTTCGGTCGCTTGATGAATCGTTTCTGCTTGGTGTCTCACATCGAAGCCAAGGACGGCGGTCACGCCATCAGCTCGGGCAATGCCCGTGTTGTTCGCGCCCGTTTGGCCGACGCCGAATTCTTCTACAACCAAGACTGCCAGAGCACGCTCGAAAGTCGCGTTCCCGGCTTGACCAACGTGGTGTATCACAACAAGTTGGGCACGCAGGGCGAACGTACGTTGCGCGTTCAGGAATTGGCCGCCCGCATCGCTTCCAAGATCGGCGCCGACAAGGAACAGGCCGCTCGTGCCGCCATGCTTTCGAAGGCCGACTTGCGCACGCTGATGGTGGGCGAGTTCCCCGAATTGCAGGGCATCATGGGCGAGTACTACGCCCGTCACGACGGTGAAGCCGACGACGTGGCTTTGGCCGTTCGCGAACATTACGCACCGCGTTTTGCCGGGGACGAATTGCCCTCGACGCCGGTGTCGCTGGCCGTGGCCATGGCCGACAAGATGGAAACCTTGGCCGGTATGTTCGGTATCGGTCAGATGCCGACCGGCGACAAGGATCCGTTTGCTTTGCGTCGTCATGCATTGGGCGTTTTGCGCATGCTCATCGAAAAGCAGTTGCCGATCGATCTGGACGAACTCGTTCGTACGAGCTTTGAAGTCGAAGGTCAGGTCGAGGGCGTCAAGGACGAGTCCGAAGCCCTTCTCAACTTCTTCTTCGATCGTTTGCGCGTCATGATGCGCGACGAAGGCTTCACGGCTCAGGAAGTCGAAGCGGTATTGGCCAAGCGCATTTACCATGTTGCCGACACCCGCAAGCGTTTGCAGGCCGTTCAAAAGTTCATGCAAATGACCGAAGCCGAAAGCTTGTCGGCCGCCAACAAGCGTATCGCCAACATCTTGAAGAAGATTGAAGGCGACATCCCGACCGAAGTGAACAAGGCTTTGTTGACCGAAGCGGCTGAAAAGGCGCTCTTTGATGCCGTCGGCGACCACGAGCCCGTTGCCAAGATCCTCTATGGCAAGCGCGAATTCGAAGGCGTATTGGCTTCGATGACGCCGCTCAAGGCGCCTGTGGACGCTTTCTTTAACGACGTGATGGTCAATGCCGACGATTTGGCCGTTCGTCAGAACCGTCAGGCACTGCTCAAGCGCCTGTACGATTTGATGAACTGCGTGGCCGAATTGTCCCGTTTGGCTAAGTAAGGCGAGTGCGACATGCGATTTCTCCGATCCGTTCTGTTCTATGTCATTCTCTCGATCACCATCACCGCGGTGGCGATCGGTTGTATCGTGACATGGCCTTTTACCTCGAACCGTTGGCGCTACCGCTATTTGGGCGCGCCGTGGAATCGCCTCATGATTGGCGTTTTGCGCTCGGTCTGCGGCGTTCGGTATGAGTTGCGCGGATTGGAGAACATCCCGTCCCCCGACGTTCCCGTCGTGGTTCTCTCCAAGCACCAGTCGGCTTGGGAGACGATGTTCCTGCCGGGCGTCGTCCCTCAGCGCATCAGCTACGTCTACAAGAAGTCGTTGCACTGGGTGCCGTGCTTCGGTTGGGCGTTGAAGTCGATGGGCATGATTGCCATTGACCGCAGCGACGGACGCGCCGCTTACCAGATCTTCATGCGCAAGGGCGCGGAATTTCTCAAGAACGGTTGGTGGGTGGCGTTGTTCCCCGAAGGCACCCGCGTGCCTCCCGGCGAGCGCGTTCCCTACAAGTCCGGCGGCGCGCGCTTTGCCGTCGCCAACAAGGCCAAGGTTTTGCCCGTCGCGCTGAACTCCGGTCATTGCTGGCCGAAGAACGGGTTTGTGAAACATCCGGGAACGATCGTCGTTTCTTTCGGTCCCTTGATCGACGCGGCCCAAATGACGTCCGCCGAACTCAACACTCACGTTGAAACGTGGATCGAGGACGAACTCAAGCGCATCGAGGAGCAATGAGTTTGTTTCGCTTTTTTCTCAAGAAGTCGGAGGCCGATGAGGCCTCCGATTCTTTTTCCTCCCGCGGTCGCACGAAAGACCAAGAGGGGGTGCGGCAATGTGTTTTGTCGGCCGACGCCGAGCATGCCGAGCTGGTTTATCGCCTCAAGCGAGCGAGACGAAAAACCGTGGGGCTGCGAATTGACGCGGACGGTCTGACCGTGACGGCTCCGACGCGATTGGCTCGGCGGGCGATCGATGACATCGTTCGTAGTAAACGCGCTTGGATCGATCGCAAGTTGCTTGAACAACGGGAACGTCAACAGCTAAGGCCGGCCCTGCAATTGGTTCACGACGCGCTGTTGCCCTATCGTGGCGCGCACTGTCGCGTGGATTTGCGCTCGCAGCCCAAGCGTTCGCATTGGGAACGTCTCTCGGACGGGCCGATCGTTCGTCTCAGCGCCAAGGACGCGCAGTCGCCTCAAAGCGTTCGGGCGGCGCTCGAGCGCCTCTGGAAGGAGCGCGCGCTTGAAGTGTTCGAGGAGCGACTGGCGACGTTTGCCTCGCGCTTGACGATCGCTCCGCGTCGCGTGGCCGTGTCGAGCGCTTTGACCCGGTGGGGCAGTTGCTCGTCGAGCGGTTCCATTCGTCTGTCGTGGCGCTTGTTGGCGTTGGACGACGAACTGATCGATTACGTTGTGGCGCACGAGTTGGCGCACCTCGTTCACATGAATCACTCTCCCGAATTTTGGCGGGAGGTTCAACGGTTGTGTCCCGATTGTATGGAGCGCAGCGCCCGATTGAAGCACTACAGTATCGCCGACTTGTCTTTTTAAGACGGCGGGCACAAGTGATCTTCGTTAAGAAAATACCTTTTAACGGTCGGCCCCCGTTCGGATTCGTGCTAAAGTCCGTAGTGTGAAAAAGTGGGTGAATGTGGGTCGCTCCCCGTCGCTCCGTCGTGTTTTTCACTGTATCGATACTTCTCAGCATTCCACGAAAACGGGTACGGCCGTGTTTCAGGGCACTTCTTTATTGTCGTTGGACGCCAAAGGGCGCATGACGATGCCGAGTCGGCATCGCGGGGCCTTTTTGTCTCTTGAATCGGTCGAGGTGACCGTCACAAGGCACCCCGACGGCTGCGTTCTGATTTATCCCCGTTCCGTTTGGGAAAGCAAAAAAAGAGCGTTGAGCGCATTGCCGTACAGTGCGCGTTTGTTGCAACGCATCGTGTTGGGCAGTGCCGTCGATTTGACGATCGACGCGGCCGGCCGTTTGCTGATCCCCGCCGAGCTTCGCGCCTTGTGCCATTTGGGCAAAGAGGTGGCGTTAGTGGGGTTGGGACACCATTTCGAGCTGTGGAATGCGGAAAAACTGGCCCGATTGGAGGCCGAAGCATTGCAAGCCGGCTTGTCCGATCAAGCGGCTGATTTTCAGTTTTAAAAAGGACAGTGCATTGATGGTTTCGGAAAGTTCGAATCAATGGACGCATCGATCCGTTTTGGCCGATGAAGCGCCCGACGCACTGGTCGTCAACCCCGACGGCATTTATGTCGACGCAACCTTCGGACGCGGCGGGCATTCGCGTCGCATCCTGGCCAAATTGTCCGAACGCGGTCGATTGATCGCCTTCGATCGGGATCTGCAAGCGATTGAAGCGTCCAAGTCGATTCAGGATCCTCGGTTTACGATCATTCACAGCGCTTTTTCGAACATGGCGCAGGAGTTGGCGCGCATCGGCGTGCATCGCGTGGACGGCATTTTGATGGATATCGGTGTCAGTAGTCCGCAAATCGACGATGTATCGCGCGGTTTTTCATTCCGTGGCGACGGCCCGTTGGACATGCGCATGGATACGAGCAGCGGCTTTACGGCCGCTCAGTGGTTGGCGAGTGCGAGCGAAGTCGAGATCGCGCGCGTGCTCAAGGACTACGGTGAAGAGCGATTTGCCCGTCAAATCGCCCGTCTGCTCGTGCAGACGCGTCAGAACGAACCGATCGAACGTACGGGACAACTGGCGGAGCTCATTGCGCGCGCCATTCCCCGCAACAAGCAAGACCCGAAACAAAATCCCGCCACGCGCAGTTTTCAGGCCATTCGCATTCTTGTCAACGGCGAATTGGACGAATTGACGAGCGCGTTGAGCCAAGCGGGAGGCTTGCTCAATCCCGACGCTCGCTTGGTCGTGATCAGTTTCCATTCGTTGGAAGATCGTTTGGTCAAGCGCTTTTTCGATGCGGGAGCCCATCCGGAGCGCGGTATCGATTCGCGCATTGCTTTAAGAACGTCGGATCTTCCCGCACCGTGGTGGAAGGATGTGGTGCGCGTCAAGCCCGATGCCAAAGAGTGCGATGAAAACGCCCGCTCTCGCAGTGCCGTCATGCGTTACGGTGCTCGTACCGATCGCCCCTGGAGTGAGGAAGCCGGAGGTTCGTAATGCGATTTCGTCCCGCACGGTTTTTCCATCACGTTTTTTCGGCGGTTACGCTTGTGTCGGCCATCGTTCTTGTCTTCAGCGCGGCCGAATTGATCAGCACGCAGTACACCGTCCGTCAGCTCTTTATCGAGATTGAACGGGCGGAGGATGTTGGTCGCCGTTTGTCCGACGACGGCAATCAGTTGGCGACGGATCTGAGCAAAGCCGCGTTGCCGTCGATCGTCAGTCGACGAGCCCAAGCCATGGATTTCGTGCCTCCCGATATTCGCAAGACGCGCATGATTGAAGTGCCGGACGGGTTGCTCGAGAGCAAGAAATCGGAGGTCTCGCCATGAGTCTGAAACGCTGGGCCGACGAGCGTGTTCAATGGATGCGTCGAAAACTGCAGGAGCTTTGGCTTAAAGACAGTGCGCCTCAAAAAGCTGCGGTGGACGTTGAGAAAGATCGTGTCTTGGCCGAGTCGATTCCTTCTACGCCGAGTAAAGTGGCGTTCGGTCTTTTGGTCTTCGGTTTTTTATTGGTGGCCGGCAAAGCCGCTTGGTTGCAATGCGGTTTTCAAACCGATTTCTTGCAACGCCAGGGTGAAGCGCGTTATGCCCGTACGATCGAGACTGACGCCAATCGAGGGCGTATTTTGGATCGCAACGGCACCGTTTTGGCGACGACCAAACAAATTCGCGACGTTTCCGTCAATCCCTTGAAACTGGCGGAAGCCACGGCCGAGCAACGAACGGCCTTGGCCGACGCGTTGGGGATGACGACCAAGGAACTGGCCGAACGCATCGCCGAAAAGAAAGGGCGTCGATTCGTTTATCTCAAACGCAAGTTGGATGTGGAAACCGGCGAGAACATTCGCAAAATGAAGATCCCTGGCGTTTTGGTCGAGAATTTGATCAGTCGCGATTACCCCGATGGCGAAGTGTCGGCTCACATTGTTGGATTTACGGACATCGACAATCGGGGAAAAGAAGGTGTCGAACTGGCCGAAAACGACGAGTTGACCGGTAAAAAAGGCAAGCGTCGCGTTATTCGCGATCGTCTCGGCCGCGTGGTCGACGGGGTTTGGCGCGAAGAGGCGACGTCCGGCAACGACGTCGTCTTGTCCATTGATTCGCGTTTGCAGTTTGCCGCTTATGAAGAGTTGAAGCAAACGGTCGAAAAATATCGCGCCAAGGCCGGCTCCATCATGGTTGCCGATGTTCAAACGGGTGAAATTTTGGCTATGGCCAATTGGCCGAGTTACGACCAGAACATGCGTCGCGTGATGAAGATGGAAAACGTGCGCAATCGTGCCGTCACCGATATGTTCGAGCCCGGTTCGACCATGAAGCCGTTTGCCGTGGCCAAGGCGTTGGACATGGGGTTGTGTCGTCCCGATACCGTTGTGGACACCAATCCCGGGTATTTGACGATCGGCGACAGAACGATCGGCGACAACAATCACAATTACGGCCAGTTGACCGTGAGCGAAGTCATTTCCAAGTCGTCTAACGTGGGCACGAGTCTGCTGGCATTGGAAATTCCGCGCGAAACGCTGTGGGAAACGTATTCGAATTTGGGGTTCGGGCGCGTGCCCGACATCGGCTTCCCCGGAGCCACCCGCGGTCGACTGCACGCGGCCAAAAATTGGCGTCGAATCGATCACGCCACGATTTCCTATGGACACGGGGTGTCCGTGTCCTTGGCTCAAATGGTGCGGGCCTATACGGCTTTGGCGCGTAACGGCGACGTGATCGATCTGACGATTCGCAAGTCGGCTAAAAAGGCCGTCGGACAACAGGTGTTCCGTCCGGAAATCGCCCGTCAGATGCGCCAAATGATGATGAATACGGTGAAGGACGGCGGTACGGCCCGTTACGTATCCGTGCAGGGGTACACGGTTGCCGGCAAGACGGGGACGGCCAACAAGGTTGAAAACGGACGTTACGTCAATAAGTTCGTGTCGAGTTTCATCGGCATGGCGCCCGCTTCGCATCCGCGTCTGATCGTCGCCGTTGTGATTGACGAACCCAGTAAGGGAAGTTATTACGGCGGGACCGTATCGGCGTCGGCATTCAATGCCGTTACGGCCAGTGCGTTGCGTTTGATCGGAGAGAACCCCGACGATCCCACCGTGGCGTCCCAAAGCAGTGTTTTTGTACGAGGTAGTATGCATGAGTGATACGAAACGAGTGTCCGATCAAGAAGTATTGACTTGGCTGAAAGCGACGGCCGACGTCGGGGCGCGTTTGCGTATCGATTCGCGGCAAATTGAGCCGGGGGACATTTTTGTCGCGATCAAAGGCGCCCGTGTCGACGGCATTACGTTTGCACAGGTGGCGGCCGCGCACGGTGCCAAGGGCATTTTGATGCAAGACGGTCAAAGCGAGCTTCCGATCGGTCCCCTGCCTCGTTTCGGCGTGGACGATTTGCCGGCGCGTTTGGGACAGATTGCTTCACTTTATTACGGCGAGCCGTCCAAGCGACTGATGGGGATCGCGGTGACCGGAACGAACGGTAAAACCAGTATCAGTCACTGGATCAGCCATTTGATGACCGAAATGGGGTTTGGTTGCGCGGCGATCGGCACGATCGGTTGTTTCTTGAAGGGGCGCCGTTTCGAGTCGCCCGCATTGACGACGCCCGATGCCGTCAGTCAGCAGGGCTTGTTGGCCGATTTGTTGGCGGCCGGTGCGCAAGCTTTTGCGGTAGAAGCAAGTTCCATCGGGTTGGAACAAGGGCGCTTGAACGGAACGCGCATTCATACGGCAGTCTTTACCAATTTGACGCGCGATCATTTGGACTATCACGGCACGATGCAAGCCTATGAAGAGGCCAAGGCCCGTTTGTTCGATTGGCCCGATCTGCGTTGCGCCGTGATCAACTTGGACGATCCGGCCGGCGAGCGTTATGCCGAACGATGCGCCGCTCGCGGCGTACGCGTCATCGGTTATTCGCTCGAGCCCGAACGCGCGACGAGTGCCACGCTCGTTGCACGCAACATTCGGGCTTGTGAAGGCGGTACGCAATTCGAATTGGTTTACAAGGACGACGCGTACCCGATCGAGGTCAAGGCGATCGGGCGCTATAACGTGTCGAATTTGTTGGGGGCGGCGGGCGCGGCCTTGAGTTTCGGTTTGACGCCGTCGGCCGTTTTTGCCGCTTTGTCCCAACTCGTGCCTCCGCTGGGGCGTCTGCAAATGGTTCGCTCGGACGACGCGCCGTTGGCGGTGGTCGATTACGCGCATACGCCCGACGCGTTGGAAAAGGCGGCCATGGCCGTTCGAGACGTCGTGAACGCACGCCAAGGCAAGTTGTGGGTGGTGTTTGGTGCCGGCGGCGATCGCGACCCCGGCAAGCGTCCCGTGATGGGCGCCGTGGCGGCGCGTTGCGCCGATCGCGTCGTGGTCACCAGTGACAATCCGCGAACGGAAGATCCCACTCGCATCATTGACGACATTATGGCCGGTATCGAAGACGCGGCTTGCGTGTCGGTCGAACCCGATCGAGCCAAGGCCATTGAAACGGCGATATGCGAAGCCGACGCCCGAGACGTCGTTTTGATTGCGGGCAAGGGACACGAGGACTATCAAGAGATTAACGGTGTCAAGCACGAGTTCAGCGACATGGAGAGCGCCCGTCGTGCGATGAACGAACGCCGTGTTCGTGGAGGCTGAGAAGTGAAATCGGAAACCAAGCAATTGTGGTCCATGACCTCGTTGTTGCAGGCCTTGGGCGATTTGCTCGTCGATGTCAAAGGGCGTCATACGGACATGCGTTTCGGCCCGATTTTGACCGATTCGCGTCGGTTGATTCCCGGTGCCGTTTTCGTCGCGTTGAAGGGAGCGAGTTTTGACGGACACGATTACGCTCTGTCGGCATGCGATGCGGGTGCTGGCGTGCTGATTTTGGAGCGAAGTGTCGGAGCCCCGTGTCCGGAAATCATCGTCAAGGACACGGCCTTGGCCTACGGCGCCTTGGCCCGCGCCTGGCGATCGCAGTACGCCGTGCCGGTGATCTGTGTGGTCGGTTCGAACGGAAAAACGACGACAACGCAAATGATCGCGGGCATTTTGCGTGCGGCTTGCGGCGACGAGTGCGTCGTAGCGACGCAAAAAAATTACAACAACGGCGTTGGCGTTCCCATGACGTTGTTGGGATTTAACGCGCAAACGAAAGCGGCCGTCGTGGAGGCGGGGATCAACCACCCGGGCGAAATGGCTCAGTTGGTCAACTGGATTCGTCCCACCGTCGTCGTGATGACCAACGCCCAACGCGAACATCAGGAATTTTTGGATGGCGTCGAAGGCTCGGCTCGTGAAAACGGCATGGCGATTGTCGCCTTGTCCGCCAAGGGGACCGCGGTATTGCCCAAAACGGACGCGTGCCTGCCGCTATGGCAACAATTGGCCTGCGCGCGCGGTTGTCGCGTGGTGACCTACGCGGCCGAAGCGTTAGCCGACGTATCCGGTCGACGCGATACCGAGGGCATGCACTTCTCGAGCAAGGCGGGCGAAGTAAAGGCGGCCTTGCAAATGCCCGGTCGCCATGTTTTGCATGACGCGACGGCTGCGGTGGCCGCCGCGCAAGCGATCGGCGTTCGTGCCGAGGCGATTGATAGCGCGTTGTCGGCGTTTCGTCCCGTCAGCGGTCGCGGTGTCGTTCATCGTTTGCGCCACGGCGCCGTTTTGATCGACGAGGCATACAATGCCAATCCCGACAGCATGCGCGCGGCCATCGACGTTTTGGCGGAAATGCCTGAACCGCGTTTGCTGGTTTTGGGCGATATGGGAGAAGTGGGGGATCGCGGAGCTGAGTTTCATCGTGAAATCGGCTTGTACGCCAAAGAGCGCGGCGTCGCTCGACTGTTGGCCGTCGGTCCCTTGATGAAAGAGGCCGTCGAAGCGTTCGGTTCGGACGCCCGACACTTCGATTCCGTCGAATCGCTCGAGAAAGCCGTGGCGGCCGAGGCCATGCAAGGGGGCAGCATCATGGTCAAGGCCTCCAACTTTATGAAATTGTCCGGACTCGTTCGCACAATCGTGGATGCGAACGGGGTCTTTCGCACGGTTTGACTTAACAAGACAAAACGACTGTTGAGCTATGTTACTGTATTTGTTCCAATCGCTATCGTCCGAGTTTTCGGCTTTGAGCGTATTCAATTATCTGAGTTTGCGCGCCTTGTTGGCCGCACTCACGGCACTCTTTGTCGGCTTTGCCGCGGGTCCTTACGTCATCAACAAGCTCAAGGAGCTCAAGATCGGTCAGGCCGTTCGCACGTGCGGTCCGCAAACGCATTTGGCCAAGGACGGAACGCCGACGATGGGCGGCGCGCTCATCTTGGTGGCCATCGGCTTTTCCAGTCTGTTGTGGATGGATCTGAGCAACCGTTACGTTTGGGCGGTTTTGTTCGTGACGCTCGGGTACGGCGCCATCGGTTGGGTTGACGATTACCGTAAGGTCGTGCATCACAATCCCAAGGGGATGAGCGCGAAGGAAAAGTTCGGTTGGCAAAGTTTGATCGGGATTCTGACGGCCGTTTATTTGGCCGTGGCGCTCGCCACCCCCGTCAACCAAACCTTTTTCCAAACGTTGGCTTCGATCGGCACGAACGGTTTTAATCTGACCAAACCCGAGAATTTGGATTTGCTCCTGCCGTTTTTCAAGCAATTGAGCCTGCCCATCGGTCTTATCGGCTTCTTGGTATTGACGTACATCGTGATCGTTGGCACGTCCAATGCGGTGAATTTGACGGACGGTTTGGACGGTTTGGCCATCATGCCCAGCGTGATGGTCGGCGGCGGTTTGGGCGTGTTTGCTTACGTCGTCGGTCGCCCCGATTTTTCGAGCTATTTGTATTTCCCGTATATCCCGGGCTCCGGCGAATTGATCATCATTTGCGCGGCGTTGGCCGGCGCAGGGTTGGCCTTTTTGTGGTTCAACGCGTATCCGGCGCAGGTGTTTATGGGTGACGTCGGTGCGTTGGCGTTGGGCGGTTGTCTCGGTACGATCGCCGTCATTACACGCCAAGAAATCGTTTTGGCCATCATGGGCGGCGTTTTCGTGGTCGAAACCTTGTCCGTCATGATTCAGACGACGTACTTCCGTTTGACGCACGGCAAGCGCATTTTCCTGATGGCGCCGATTCACCATCACTTCGAGCTCAAGGGCTGGAAAGAAACGCAGGTGGTCGTTCGTTTTTGGATCATCACGTTTATTTTGGTTTTGATCGGCTTGGCAACGCTCAAGATTCGTTAACGACGAGGTATCGAACATATGTCGCTGGCTTTGGTGTTGGGTTGCGGCGCTTCCGGGATTGCGGCTGCGGAATATTTGGCGCTTCGTGGATTTGAGGTCACGGTGGCCGATACGCGCGAGTCGCCCGGCGGCTTGGTCGCGTTGCGCGAACGCGTTCCCTCCGCCCGCTTCGTCGGTGGGGAACCGTCGTGCGAATTGCTCGCGGGCGTCAAACTCGTTGTCATCAGCCCGGGCTTGTCTCCGGAATTCTCCGCCGTCGCGCCTTTGGTTCGCCAGGCCAAAGCCGAAGGGCTGGAGGTAATCGGCGAAATCGAGCTCTTTGCGCGCGAACTCGAACGACTGAAGGCGGACAAAGGCTATGCGCCGAAGATCATCGGAATCACCGGCACCAACGGAAAAACAACGACCACGACGATCGTCGGGCGCATGGTGCAGGCGGCGGGAAAGTCCGTCTGCGTTGCCGGCAATATCGGTCCCAACGCCATTACCGAATTGATTCGCCATGACGCGGCGGGAACGTTGCCCGACGTATGGGTGTTGGAATTGTCCAGTTTCCAATTGGAAACGACGTTCTCGTTGCGATGCGATGCCGCCGCCTTTTTGAATTTGACGCAGGATCACATCGACTGGCACGGCTCGCTCGAAGCGTATGAGGCGGCCAAGGCCCGCATCTTTACGGAAGGGACGGTGCGCGTCGTCAATCGCGACGACGCCAGCGGCGTGCGTGTCATCGAGTCCGGGCAAGGTCGTTGCGAGTCCTTCGGCGAAGCCAAGCCCGTCGAGCCCGGACAGTGGGGGATCGCTTCGGACGAGTCGTTGCAATGGTTGGCGCGCCTGCCTTACGTTGAGCCGATGGGGACGCGCAAGCAGCGATTGTTGGCGATCGATCCCGAATTGGAATTGTTGATGCCCGTGCACGCGCTCAAATTGCGCGGCCGACACAATGCCATGAACGCGTTGGCGGCTTTGGCGTTGGTGACGGCCGTGGGCCTGCCGATGGCCGCGGCGTTGCGCGTCTTGACAACGTACACGGGGGAAGCACATCGCGTGCAACATGTGTTGACGCATTGCGGTATCGAATTTATCGACGACTCGAAAGGCACGAACGTGGGCGCGACCATCGCCGCGTTGATCGGTCTGGGTCGCAACGGACAAAAGAGCTCCATTATTTTGGGCGGCGACGGCAAGGGACAGGAATTCGGTCCGATTGTTCCCGCCATCGCCACGTACGCCCGTCACGTCGTTTTGATCGGACGGGACGCCGAGTTGATACGTCATGCCCTCGAGGGCGTCGACGTTCCCGTCGTCTCGTGCGGCACGGATTTCGACCGTGCCGTGGATACGGCGTATGCCGCGGCGCAAAGCGGTGATGCGGTGCTGCTTAGCCCCGCTTGCGCCAGTTGGGACATGTTCACCAGTTATGCGGAACGCGCCGAACGTTTCGTTCAACGCGCGCGCCATATTGTCCGGACGCACGGCGATGTTGAGTGAGATCGAACGACGATGAGATGGTTTTGGCAACGCAATAAGAACGCAAGAGTGTCCGACGACTGGCTCGATGCCGGATCGTCCTTGCTTGATCGTCATGATTCGCCCATACGATCCGAAGGTTACGATTGGTCGGTGATCGGCGTGGTCGTTTTTTTGCTCGCCTTCGGTACGATCATGGTGTTCTCCGCTTCCATCTCAATGGTGGACAAGCCCAACATGAACGTGAGTCAGACGCACTTTTTGCTTCGTCATGTCGTCTCGATGGCCATCGCGCTTGCCGTGGGGCTGATTGTCTACAACATCCCGTTGCGCTGGTGGAATCGTTTTGCTCCCGTTCTGATCGTATTGGCGATGCTGTTGTTGTGGGCCGTCTTTTTGCCCGGTATCGGAAGAACGGTCAACGGGGCGCGCCGTTGGATTCACGTGGGCATGAATCTGCAAGTATCCGAGGTGGCCAAATTCGCGGCCTTGATCGGCGCGGCGTACTATACGGTCAAACGACAAGAGTTCATGCATTCGCTGACGCGCGGGCTTGCTCCCGCGGCCGTCGTCATGTTTTTTGCTCTGTTGGCCATCAGTTGGCAGCCTGATTTGGGGGCCATGATGGTGGTCATCGTCATTGTGTTCGGCGTGCTGTTTTTGGGGGGACTCAAGGGCTGGATCGTCAGTTTGTTGATCGCGGGCGCCGTATTGATGGCGTCGCTGATGGTGTACTTTACGCCGTGGCGCATGGGACGACTCGTCGCGTATTTGGATCCGTGGAATCCCGACTATATGATGGGCAAGGGCTACCAACTGACGCACTCGTTGATCGCCTTCGGTCGAGGCGAGTGGTTTGGCGTCGGGTTGGGGGCTTCAATCGAGAAGTTGCATTATCTGCCTGAGGCGCATACCGACTTTATTTTGGCCGTCGTCGGGGAGGAATTGGGCTTCGTTGGCGTGATGTGCGTGTTGGCCGCCTTTTATTGGTTGGTGCGCCGCGCCTTTGCCATCGGTCGACAGGCGATTCGACTCGATCGACCTTTCTCCGGTTTGGTGGCGCAAGGCATCGGCATTTGGATCGGGGTTCAGGTGATCGTGAACGGCGGTGTTGCCACAGGCATCTTGCCGACAAAGGGATTGACGTTGCCGTTGGTCAGTTTCGGCGGTTCTTCCATGCTCGTTACAATGGCGGCCCTGGCGTTGTTGTTGCGCGTCGATCGAGAAAATCGCATCTTGATGCGCGGAGGAAGTGTGTAGGTTATGAGTGAAGAGACGAAAAAACATTTGGTGGTTGCGGCGGCCGGTACCGGCGGCCATGTCATGCCCGGTTTGGCCGTGGCGCGCGAAATGCGTCGTCGCGGTTGGCGGATTACGTGGATCGGCACGCAAAAGGGCATGGAAGGCGGCTTGGTCGCCAAGGATGACATCGATTTCATCGGGCTGGATTTTCAAGGTGTTCGCGGCAAGGGCGTTTTCGGTCTGATTTCCGGCGCGATCAAACTCTTTTTGGCCGGTCGTCGTTGCAAGAAGCTGTTTGCCGAACTCAAACCCGACGTCGTGTTTACGACGGGCGGGTATGTGGCCGTCCCCGTTAACGAAGGGGTGAAAAAGCACGGCTCGAAGTTGGTCGTCATGAACTGCGACGCTGACCTGCTGATGTCGACCAAGATGATTTTGAGGCAAGCTTGGGCCGTGGCCTGCGGTTTTGCCGGTTCGGCCCGATCTGCGGCCGCGCAGATCGGACAGATCACGGGCAATCCCGTTCGCGCCGACATCGAAGCGATCGAAGAATCGCAACAACGCCTGGCCGGTCGTACCGGTCCGTTGAAGTTGTTGGTGTTCGGGGGCAGCTTGGGCGCCAAAGTGTTGAATGAAACGTTGCCCCAGACCTTGGCCATGTTCGATCCCGATCAGCGTCCGCAAGTGGTGCATCAGTGCGGTAAAAACGCCGTCGAGTCCGTCCGCGAGCTTTACGCTCAGGCCGGTGTTGAAGCCGAGGTCGTCGGGTTTATCGACGATATGGCGACGGCCTATCGCGAAAGCGACCTGGTCATCTGTCGAGCCGGTGCGACGAGCGTGGCCGAATTGTGTGCGGCCGGCAGCGCCAGCATCCTGATTCCCTTCGTTGTCAAAACCACGTCGCATCAGCGCGGCAACGCCAAATACATGGCCGCCAATCAAGCGGCTTGGCACATTGAACAGAGTCAGTTGACGCCCGAACACTTGTTCGGCGTGCTCGCCACCATGAAGCGCGAACGCATCGTTCAGATGGCTCAAAACGCGCGTTCGCTCTGTCGCCCCAATGCGGCAGGTACCGTCTGCGACATCATCGAACAGGTCGACGCGATGAGCGCCAAGCCGTAAAAAACGGGAGATGGACATGAAATTCGTTGTCAAACATTTGCACTTTGTCGGCATCGGCGGCACGGGGATGTGCGGCATTGCCGAAGTGCTTTTGAATTTGGGCTACACGATTACCGGTTCGGATTTGGCGGTCAACGCCGCCACGGAACGTTTGACGCGACAGGGCGCCAAGATTTTTCGCGGGCATGCCGAACACCATATCGAAGGCGCCGACGCGATCGTCGTTTCGAGCGCCGTCAAAGCGGACAATCCGGAAGTGGTGGCCGCACGGGCCGCGCACATTCCTGTCGTGCCGCGCGCCGTCATGTTGGCCGAATTGATGCGTTTGCGTCGAGGGATTGCCATTGCCGGCGCGCACGGCAAAACCACGACCACGTCGTTGACCGCGACCTTGCTCGGTTGCGGCGGCATGGATCCGACGTACGTGATCGGCGGTCGTTTGAACAGCTCGGGCGTCAACGCCCGTTTGGGTACGGGCGAGTACTTGGTGGCCGAAGCGGACGAGTCCGACGCGTCGTTCTTGAACTTGACGCCCGTTCTGGCTGCGGTGACCAACATCGATCAGGACCATATGGAAACGTACGGTCATGATTTTGAACGTCTGAAAAACGCCTTTCTCGATTTCTTGGCTCGTCTGCCGTTTTACGGCGTGGCCGTCATGTGTGCGGACGATCCCAACGTGCGTTCGATCATGCCCCGCGTGAATCGTCGCGTCGTCGGGTACGGTTTCGATCCCGACGTCGACGTACGGGCGATCGACGTGCGCAGCGTCGGCACGCAAATGCATTTCACGGTCTTGCGCCCGAATCTGGCTCCTTTGCCCGTCGTGTTGAATTTGCCCGGTCGCCACAACGTGCTCAACGCGTTGGCGGCGATTTCCATCGCCACGTTGGTCGGCGTGTCCGACGAGGCGATCGTCAAGGGGTTGTTGGAATTTACCGGTGTGGGGCGTCGTTTCGCGCAGTACGGTGAAATCGAGATTGTTGCCGAGGACAAGTCGGCCGGTTCCTACACCTTGGTCGACGATTACGGACATCACCCGCATGAAATGGCGGCGACCGTTGCGGCCGTTCGCGGCGCTTGGCCGCAAAAGCGCTTGGTGATGGTCTTTCAGCCGCACCGCTACACGCGCACCCGCGATTGCTTTGAAGATTTCGTCAAGGTACTCAGCAAGGTCGACGTGGTCGTGTTGGCCGACGTCTATCCGGCCGGTGAAACGCCGATCCCCGGTGCCGACGGTCGTTCGTTGGTTCGCGCGTTGCGTTTGGTGTCGCAAGGCGACATCGTGTTCTGCGAAACGATCGAGGAAGTGCCAGACGTTTTAAGTCGCATCGTGCAAGACGGCGACGTCGTGCTGACGATGGGCGCGGGCAGTGTCGGTCGATTGCCCGGAATTCTGTCCGGTCAATCCAATTGAATGAGAGAGAGTTTGAGATGATGCAAGTCGATGTCAAGAAGTTGGGGCGCGTTGCCGTATTGATGGGCGGTTTGTCCTCCGAACGCGAAGTGTCTTTGTCTAGCGGCGCGGGCGTGCTCGAAGCGTTAAAGCGCAGCGGCGTGGATGCGCACGCTTTTGACCCGGCCGAACGCTCCGTTTTGGAATTGGCCAAGGAAGGGTTCGATCGCGTGTTCATTTCGTTGCACGGTCGCTTCGGTGAAGACGGCGCGATCCAAGGCGTGTTGGAATACTTGCAGTTGCCTTACACCGGTCCCGGCGTTCGCGCCAGCGCCGTTGCCATGGATAAGGCGATGACGCGTTCCGTCTGGGTTAACGCGGGCGTTCCCGTTGCCAAGGGCATGGTCGTGACCCGCGTCGAAGAGGCCGAGCGCGTGATGAACGAGATCGGCAACAGCGTTGTCGTCAAGCCCAGCAAGGAAGGCTCTTCGATCGGCGTGACCAAGCTGGCCGATTGCACGCGCGAAGCGTTGGAAGAGGCGTTGGCCGCCGCGCTTGCCTATGACGACGAAGTGTTGGTGGAAGAACGCATTTTCGGTCGCGAGTTCACGGTTGCGGTTTTGGACGGCAAGGCATTGCCCGTTATCGAAATCAAGGCGCCCGACGGCGATTACGATTTCCAAAACAAATATTTCGGCGATGCCGTGAAGTACGATTGCCCCGCCCAATTGCCCGAGACGACGGCCGAGGCCATCGCCCGCACCTGCGAGAAGGCGTTTGAGGCGGTCGGCGCCCGCGGTTGGAGTCGCATCGACGTGATGTTGCGCGAAGACGGTAGCTTCATCCTGCTCGAAATCAATACGAGCCCGGGGATGACGCCGCATTCGCTGTTCCCCATGGCGGCTCGCGCCGTCGGCATGAGTTACGAAGACTTGTGCGTGCATGTCGCCTCCAACGCCGCTCTCGATTTCCGTCTTGAAAAGTAATTGAGTTCGAGCGTGATGAAAGCACGAGGAACACTTCTGGGCTTGCTCGGTATCGGCCTGGTTGCCGTTGCGGCGGTCGGAGTCTACGGCGTGTTCGTGAAGTCGTTTTTGCAAATTCGCCATTTGCAGATTGACGGACGCGTCGAAGTGGCGGCCGTGCGTGAAGTGCGCGAAGCCGTGCGAGCGGTGATGGACGGCAACTTGGTCACGGTGGATATCGGAAGCGTGCGCCAATCCGTGGAAACGATCGATTGGGTGAAGGCGGCGCGCGTCACGCGTCAGTGGCCCGACAGTTTGCACATCCAGATCGATCGACACGATCCCGTTGCCATTTGGGAGGACGGTCGATTGGTGTCGACCGACGGCATCGTGTTTGCGAGTACCGACGAAACGATCGAGACGTTGGCGCGACTGCCGCTGTTTAGCGGCGATCCGACGTATATCAAGCAAGCCGTCGAGTTTTTGCCTCGATTGCAAAAGGCCGCCGGGCAAGCCTCGGCCAGCGTGAAGGCTTTGCACGTGTCGTATCGCGGCAGTTGGAGCGTTCGCATGGAAAACGAGGCGGCGGTGACGATCGACGTCGAGCTCGGTCGCAATCAGTCCGGTCAGGACGTTGCATGGCGTTTTGATCGTCTGACCCGCTATTTCAATGAATTGAGCGATAACTTGGAAGGTTATCCGACGGCCGTCGACGCGCGGTATCACGACGCTTTTGCCGTCAAACTGCCCGATGATCAGTCGGGCCAAGCGTGGCGCGAGGCACGACTCGCCCCTAAAAGCTAATTCGTTAGGTTGATTTTTTCATGGAAGCGATTCAATCCAGTCAACAAGTCGTAGCGCTTGACATCGGTACGAGCAAGATCGCCGTCGCGATTGCGGACGTCGACGAGCACGGCAACGCGCATGTCGTGGGCTTTAGCAAAGTGCCCGCGCACGGCGTTCAAAACGGTTGTATCCAAGACGTCGCCTTGGCGGTCGATTCGATTCGTCGTGCTTTGATCGAGGCGCAGGAAATGTCGCAGCGCACGATTACGTCGGTCGCCGTGGCGCTCACCGGCAAGTCGTTGCGCTCGCAAAACAAGATCGGACGCTTGGTCATGCAAGATCGCGAAATCGATACGAAGTCGGTTCGACAGGCGCGACAGTTGGCCATGACGTTCGATTCCAAGGTCGACGCGAAAACGGAAGACGAGACGATCGTCTGTCATTTGTTGCAAGGCTTCACGCTCGACAACGACTCGACGGTGATTCAAGATCCCGTCGGCATGAGCTGTCACGTTTTGAACGCCCATGCGCACTTGGCCATCGGCTCGGACACGATTATCGCCAATCTGGTCAAATGCGTTCGTCGCGCCGGGGTCGATGTCGAGTGTCTGGTACTGCAACCGTGGGCGAGCGCGGCGTGCTGCGTGACGCCGACCGAGATGCAGTTGGGCGTCGTTGTCATGGATATGGGGGCGGGGGCCATCGACATCGCGTGCTACAAGGATGGCAAGATCGAATTGACGGCGGTCGCTCCGATCGGCGGCGACTTTTTGACGCGCGACGTGGCGGCGATTTTGTGTTGCACGTTGGACGACGCCGAAGAGTTGAAGCTGACGTACGGGCGTATCGGCGTACGCCCCGAGGACAGTCTCGAACCGATCCGCTACGTGTATGAAGCGGGTAACGAAGGTGAAGAGCGCGAGCTTACGCGCGATCAGTTGGTGCGCATTCTCGAAACGCGCGCCCGCGAACTGGTCGATTACATTGTCCGAACGTTCTTGGCTCCCGGTAAATGGCCGCAAAAGGCCGCTTCGGGGATCGTCTTGACGGGGGGTATGAGCAATTTGCCCGGTTTGGCCGAAATGATCGAGCAAAAGACGGGCTTGCCCGTACGCATCGGGCGTCCCAAAGAGATTAAGGACGCTCCCATTCAGTTGACCGCGCCCGAGGATGCGACCGTGATGGGTATTTTCCGTGAAGTGCACAAGCGTCGTCGGTTAAACGGCACGAAGGCATCCAATCCCCGAGCGGGTTTCGGTATTCTCGGGATGATCAAACGATTCTTTATCGGGGACTTCTCGAGCTGATAGCAAAAATGCGTTCGACAGAACGCATTTTTTTTCATGTAGACATGTGAAGCGGGCACAACAATTCCGCCTCAGCCCCAAATGTGCTGATACGAGTAACGCCGAAGGCGCTTATTCCGCAATCTGTCCGATGATCACCCCTGAGCTCTTTTCGATCAGCAGGCTGCT
>JAGBZO010000014.1 GCA_017628205.1 Duodenibacillus sp. | reverse complement strand
CAGATTTCTTGAATTTGATTTTGGACGAATGCGGGAATCGTCCCTGTTAAAACGGGTTTTCGATATTTTGGACACCAAACCACATGGTATGCAGTTTGGTAAACACAATTTCTATCAAAAACAATGTTTAACATAGAGTTTAGTTGTCAAGAATTCTCACATATGGATAAGTTTACAGACTATATCGCGTTTTTGCGCAATTCCTCTCGCGACTGAAGTCGTAAGTTTCCTTGCGCATAATCTATGAAACGTGGGGACGGGCCTAATTTAGGCCGTCTTGACCGTACAGATCCTTGTCCACCACGGCGGCGACCACGCTGTCGGACCAAACGTTCAACACGGTTTCAATCATGTCGATAACGGCAAAGATCGGCAGGATGACCCCCATCAGCAGAATGGGAACGTTCATGCTGGCCAACAAGCTGGCGGACAAGAAAAAGCATCCCATCGGTACGCCGGCGTTGCCGACGGCGGCCAAGGTCGAGATGCCGATCCAGGTGATCAACGTCATCGGGGTGATGTCGGCCCCGGCGTTTTGCATCAAGTAAATGACGGTGACGAAGATGAAAGCGGCGCAACCGTTCATGTTGATGGTGGTGCAGATCGGCAGCACGAAGCGTCCGACGGAGGGACGAATCTTCAGGTTGTTTTCGGCGCAATTCATGGTGACGGGCAGGGTGCCGGCCGACGATTTGGAGAAGAAAGCGACAACCAATGCGGGCGACATGCCTTTGGCGACCTTGATCGGATTGAGACCGTGCAACAACAACAGAGCGGGCAAAATCAGGAGCATCTGAACGAAGTTGGCCGTCAAAATCGTGGCGAAGTAACTGCCCAAACCGCCGATGGCGACGCCGGCCTTCATTTCAATGACCAAAGCGGTGATAAAGCCGAAAATGCCGACGGGCAAAACCTGAATCAACCAACGGACCAAAACGAACAGGACTTCCTGTGCGCCGGAGAAGAACGCCATCAAAACGTCCTGAGAGCGGCTGCCGCGCGGCAACTTGGCGATGGCCAGACCGATGGCGGCCGATACCAAAAGAACGGACAGGACGTTGGCCGAGAGGAAGGGAGCGATAAAGTTGTCGGGAACGATCGACTGAACGTATTCAAGATAGGAGTGCTCTGCCATCTTGGAAACGACAGGGGCGGCCTCGCCAACCGATACGTTGGCCGGTGCGAAAGCCAAATACAAACCGCAGGCGACGGAAGCGGACAAAATGGTGGTCAGGAGCGTATAAAAGATCGTGTGACGGAAAATCTTTCCGGATTCGCTCGATTGGGAAATCGTCGCCAACGTGGCGATGATCGAAACGGCGATGATCGGCACGCTGATGAATTTAAAGAGACGGATAAAAATGGAGCTGACGAAGTCGGCCAAAGCCAAAAGACCTTCGGATCCCCACAAGCCGTTGCACACCCCCAATACAATGGCGATCAGATACGCCAGGGCGGTGAACAACTGGGACGTTTTCTTCGATTCGGACATGAGGCCCCCAAACAAGGCTCGTTCGACGACGAGCCGAGATAAAATAAAAAGAGGAAAAGAATCATATCAATTCGTTTCCTCTTGAGGTAGTTGAAAGCGGAAAAAATTAAGAGATCCGCAACCGTTGTCTTAACGAATGTGTGCCGCAACGACTTCGGCCAAGGCCTTGACGCCCTGACGAATGCGTTCGGGCGGTACGGTCACGAAGGACAAACGGGCGTGCCAAGCTTGCACTTCGTTGGCGTAGAAGGCGGAGCCGGGGACGAACGCCACCTTTTTTTCAAGCGCTTCCTTCATAAGTTCGGTCGAGTCGATGTATTGCGGCAAACGCATCCAAATGAACATCCCGCCCTTGGGCTTGGTCCAGGCGATGTCCGGATGTTTGGGCATGAACTCTTCAAGCGCGTCGAGCATGGCCTGACACTGGTTTTTGTAGAGCGCGCGCACGTGAGGAATGTGCGTGTCGAGCAGACCGTCGTTCATGACCTTGGCGGCGATTTGTTGCGTGAAGGTGGCGGTGTGCAAATCAATGGCCTGCTTCATGTGGGTGAAGACGTTGAGCACGTGCTTGGGACCGCAAATGTAGCCCAAACGGAAGCCGGGAGCGAGTACCTTGGAGAGCGTCCCCAAGCGCAACGTACGTTCGGGAGCGAAAGCGCGCAACGACTTGGGCGGAGCCTGGTCGTACCACAGTTCGCCGTACGGATCGTCTTCAATCAGCCAAAGATCAAGTTCGCGCGCCTTTTGTGCCAAACGTTCGCGACGACCTTCGTCGATGGTCAGGCCGGTCGGGTTGGCAAACGTCGGCATGACGTAAGCAAAACGGGCGCCGCGCGCCTCCGGACCGATGGCGTCGGGGTTGAGGCCCTTGTCGTCGGTCGGAAGTTCCTCGAAAACGGGCGAGCACATGCGGAAAGCCTGCAGCGCGCCCAAATAGGTGGGACTTTCAACCAATACGCGAGAGCCTTCGTCGATGAAGGCGCGGGCGATCAAGTCCAGAGCCTGTTGCGAGCCGGAGACGATTTGCACTTCGTCGCGCGTGGTCGGAACGCCGTTTTCGGTTTCGCGTTTCGCAATGTAGTCGCGCAGGGCGAGTTCGCCTTCGGTCAGAGAGTACTGCAGTGCGCTGCGACCTTGCTTTTCCATGATGAAATCGGCGGCGGCCTTGATTTCATCGACGGGGAAACCGGCCGGGCTGGGCAGGCCGCCGGCAAAGCTGATGACATCGGGTTGACCCGCCAACTTCAACAGTTCGCGAATGATGGACGGAGAAGCCTGAGTGGCCAGACGGCTCAGAGACGGGGTGGGGCAATCGATGCAAGCCATGACAGTACCTTTCTTTAACCAAACAACAAAGACGGCTTCGCGCGGGGCGCTCGCGAGCCGAACGTTTTACGATTTTAGGCGCATACAAAAGCGAAATGCAACGCGTCCGCACGTGCTCGGGCGGAAACCGCAAACCCACTAGGCAGTAGCTTGTAGAAAAAAGCCCGATCCAAACGGGATCGGGCTTTGACGAGGAACTCAAAAGAATCAGCTTTCGGCCTTGACGGTGTTCACCACCTTGTCGAACGCCTTTTGCTGTTCTTCGCACGGAGCCTTGGTCATGAGGCTGACAACGATGATGGCGATCGTGGCGAAGATGAAGCCGGGGATGATTTCATACAGCCCCCACCAACCGCCTTCGTGCCAAATCAGAACCGTGGCGGCACCGACGATCATGCCGGCCAACGCACCCTGACGGTTGGTGCGTTTCCACCACAAGCTGAGCAAAATGACAGGACCGAACGCGGCGCCGAAACCGCCCCAAGCATAACTGACCAAGCTCAAAACGAGGCTGTTCGGATCCATGGCAATCCAAATGGCGATCAGGCTGATGGCCACGATCATCAAGCGGCCGACCCAGAGCAACTCCTTGGTGTTGGCATTTTTGCGCATGAAGGCCTTGTACAAGTCCACGGTCAGAGTGGACGAGCAAACGAGCAGCTGGCAAGAGAGCGTACTCATGACGGCGGCCAAAATGGCGGACATCAAAATACCGCCGATCCAGGGATTAAAGAGAATCTGCGACAAAACGATGAAGATGCGTTCGTGGTTCTGAACGACGAGACCGGCCTGATCGCTGTGTTGGGCGAAGTAAGCGGAACCGAAGAACCCGACCGCCACGGCACCGCCCAGGCAGAAGATCATCCAGGCGATGGAGATGCGGCAGGCGTTGGGAATCACCTTGATGGACTTGGTGGCCATGAAACGCACGAGAATGTGCGGCTGACCGAAGTAGCCCAAACCCCAAGCCAACAAGCTGATGACGCCGATGAAGGTCTGGTTGGTCATCATGTTGAGTTTATTCGGATCGATCGCCTCAACGGTCGCGAGGGTGGCGCCCAAGCCACCCAAATCGAAAATAATGAACAAGGGGGCGACGACGAGCGCGACGCACATCATCGAGGCCTGAATGGCATCGGTCCAACTGACGGCAAGGAAGCCGCCCAAATAAACGTACAGGATCGTGGCGGCCGCACCGAACCAAATGGCGGTGGTGTAGTCGAGTTCGAACGTGTTTTCGAACAAACGGGCGCCGGCCACCATACCGCTGGCGCAGTAGATGGTGAAGAAGATCAAGATGACGATGGAAGCGCAAACGCGCAACATCTTGCTCGTGTCGTTAAAACGATTGGTGAAAAAGTCCGGCAAAGTAATGGCGTTGTTGGCGACTTCCGTATAGATGCGCAAACGTGCGGCCACGAACTTCCAGTTCAGATACGTGCCGACGGTCAGACCGATGGCGATCCAACTTTCACTGATACCGCTTAAATAAACGGCGCCGGGCAGGCCCATCAAAAGCCAACCGCTCATGTCGCTGGCGCCGACGGACAAAGCCGTCACGACACCGCCCAAACTGCGACCGCCGAGCATGTAGTCGTTGACGTTTTTGGTGTAATACCATGCGGCAAAGCCGACGCCCGTCATGAGGATCAGGTAAGCGATGAACGTGGTGGCGGTGGGAGATAAATCAAACATAGGCACAAAAAATCGTAACGGGTCCAAAAACAAGCAATGGCAACGAGGCGTAAAAACGCCGAAAGAAGCGTCGGGACCGAAGAGAGTCAAAAATACAGGTTATGATTGTATCAATGAGCGGAAGAAAAACTCTCGATTTGACGGTCAAAGATCGGAAAATCGATCTCATCTTAGCCAAAAGTCAGTTGTCATTAGCACTTCACCGTACCGAGAATGCGTATGAACGAGCTCTCGCGCCTGTTTGAGGCGCAAAAAGAAGCGTTTCTAAACGACCCGAATCCAACGTATCGCGTACGTCTGGATCGACTCAACCGATTGGAGCGAATGCTCGGTCGTTATGCCGAACGTTTCGAACAAGCCGTCTGCCGCGACTTCGGGTATCGAAGCGCCGTCGAGACGCAACTGGCGGAATTGGTCGGACTCAAGACGGAAATCCAAACGGCTCGTCGCCAACTCAAACGGTGGATGCGACCCGTTCGTCAAAGCGCTCATCCGCTGTTGGCGAACGCATCCAACAGACTCCATCCTCAGCCTCGCGGCGTCGTCGGCAACGTGTCGGCGTGGAATTATCCTCTGTTGCTTTCGTTGCAACCGATGGTCAGCGCATTGGCTGCCGGCAATCGTTGCATGATCAAGGTGTCCGAACGCGTCCCCGAAACGGCGGCCTTGTTACGGCAATGCGTGGCCGAGTTCTTCGGTCCCGATGAAATGACGGTCGTGGAGGGCGATGCCGAGGTGGCCAAAGCGTTCTGCGCGTTGCCGTTCGATTTGTTGGTTTATACGGGCAGCTCTCCGATCGGCTCGAGCGTGATGAAGAGTGCGGCGCAGAACCTGACTCCCGTCGTTTTGGAGTTGGGCGGCGCTTGTCAGGCCGTGATCGCGCCCGACGCACGATTCGAACGGGCCATCGAGCGGTTGTTGGTCGGCAAGTTTTTGAATGCCGGTCAAACGTGCATCGCGCCTAATACCGTTTGGGTGCATGCCCGAGGGGTGGAAGCGTTCGTCAGGGAGGTGCAACGCCAAAGCGCGAAACTGATTCCCGATGCGTCCGCACTGACGTCGATCGTGAGCGATGCGCACGTGAGTCGATGGGAGGTGTTGGTTGAAGAAGCGAAGGCGGCGGGCGCATGGGTGGTCGCCGTACGCGAGCCGTTCGACCGCTTGATGCACGCGCGTCAGCGCATTCCCGTTCTGATCGTCGATCCGCCTCTTGAGTGCCGTGTTTGTCGCGAAGAGCTTTTCGGCCCGATTCTGTTGGTCAGAAGTTACTGTGAGATCGAACAGGTGCTCGATGAGATCAAACGATCGCATCGCGATCAGTTGGCTTTATATTGGTTTGACGAAGACGAGCGGCGCATCGAACGCGTGACCGCGCAGCTTGGCGCGGGGGGCATGACGATCAACGACACGCTGTTGCATGCCGCTCAGGTGTCGATGCCGTTTGGCGGTGTCGGGCGCAGCGGCATGGGGGCGTATCACGGCGCTTACGGTTTCGATGCCATGACGCATTGGGTTCCCGTGACCCGTCAGGCGAGAACGAGCTTGTGGCGGTGGCTTAATCCTCCTTATTCGGAACTTGTCAAAAAGTATTTGAAATGGTTTACGCACAAAGGGAGTTAAAAATGCACCATATCAAACCGGTGGAACTGGACAAAGCGTATCGCTTGTTGAATATCGGCGCGACCACGTTGGTTTCCGCCCGACATGAAGGCGTTGACGACGTGATGGCGGCGGCTTGGGCCTGCGCGTTGGACTTGTCGCCAGCCAAAGCAACGGTCGTGATCGATAAATCGCACTTTACGCGCGATTTGATTGAACAAAGCAACGTCTTTGTTTTACAGCTTCCGACCGTCGAGCAGGCCGAACTGGTTTTGCGTTTGGGAAGCGTCAGCCGACACGACGATCCGAAAAAACTCGAAGCGGCCGACGTCAAGCTCTTTACCATGCCCGGTTTTGAAAACGTGCCGTTGGTGCGGGACTGCTCGGCATGGATGATTTTCAAGCGCATTCCCGAACCGCACAATGAACAAGCTTACGACTTGTTTGTCGGCGAATGCGTGGCCGCTTGGGCCGACGAACGCGTTTTCTCGGATGGGCATTGGCATTTTGAGAAGGCTCCCGACGGTTTGCGAACGTTGCATTACGTGGCCGGCGGGCATTTTTATGCCATCGGCTCGGCCAAAGACGTCTGATCGTCGGATCGAAGCGTAAAAAAACAAACGTCGTGTCCTTGGGGACGCGACGTTTGTTTTTTGGAAAGCATCAAGCGATGCAAGATGCTTTGACGAATTGTCGATTATTCCCATTCGATGGTGCCGCAGGGCTTCGGCGTCAGGTCGAAGAGAACGCGGTTGACGCCTTCGACTTCGTTCGTGATGCGATTGGTGATGTGCTGCAACAGAGCGAAGGGAACGTCTTCAACCGTGGCGGTCATGGCGTCAACGGTGTTGACGGCGCGAATGATGACGGGCCAGGCGTCGGTACGCTTGTCGTTCTTGACGCCGACGGACTTGAAGTCGGGGATGGCCGTGAAGTATTGCCATACCTTGCCTTCCAAACCGTTCTTGGCGAATTCTTCACGCAAAATGGCGTCGGATTCGCGCACGGCTTCCAAACGGTCGCGCGTGATGGCGCCCAAGCAACGAACGCCGAGACCGGGACCGGGGAACGGCTGACGGTAAACCATGTTGTCGGGCAGACCGAGGGTCTTGCCGACGACGCGAACTTCGTCCTTAAAGAGCAACTGGACGGGTTCGACCAAGCCGAACTGCAGATCGTCGGGCAAACCGCCGACGTTGTGGTGAGCCTTCACGCCGTGGCTTTCGAGAATGTCGGGGTAGATCGTACCCTGTGCGAGGAATTCAATGCCTTCCTGCTTGCGGGCTTCTTCTTCAAAGACGCGGATGAATTCGGCGCCGATGATCTTGCGCTTGGTTTCGGGATCGGCAACGCCGGCGAGCTTGTCGAGGAAGCGATCGACGGCATCGACGTAAACGAGGTTGGCGTCCATTTGGTTGCGGAAAACTTCGACGACCTGTTCGGGTTCGCCCTTGCGCAACAAACCGTGGTTGACGTGCACGCAAACGAGCTGCTTGCCGATAGCCTTGATCAACAACGCGGCCACGACGGAGGAGTCAACACCGCCGGAGAGAGCCAACAATACCTTTTTGTCGCCAACTTGTTCGCGGATCGCCTTGACCTGTTATTCAATGAAAGCGTTGGCCAAAGCTTCGTTAGTGATACGCTCCATGGATTCGGGGCGAACGATGGTAGACATGATGAGATATCTCCTCAATGATGATGAATATGAAATTCAGTACGGTCCGAGAGCGGTTTGATGAACCGGATCGATTGCGAGCGGTTCAAAACGCCAAGCGTCCAAACGTTCGGAGGGCATCCGATAATTATAACGACGGCAACTAATCCGAACGCCTCTCGGTCACAAAATGTCAAGACTTTTTGTGTCGTCGGATCCGTTTGGAAAGAGCGACACAAAAAGAAAACGGCGCGAGTAGTGTACTCGCGCCGAGTCAACGTACCGTCGGTTAGTTTTCCTGACGGTAGTTCGGGGCTTCCTTCGTGTTCTTCACGTCGTGGACGTGGCTTTCACGCCAGCCGGCAGCCGTGATTTCGACGAACTGGGCGCGGGTGCGCATTTCGTCGATCGTGCGGCAACCGCAGTAGCCCATGGAAGAGCGCAAACCGCCGGCCATCTGATAGAGGATGGTCAAAACGGAGCCCTTGAACGGAACCATGCCTTCGATGCCTTCCGGAACGAGCTTGTCGAGGTTGCCGGAGTTGTTGTCCTGGAAGTAACGGTCGGCGGAACCCTTGAACATGGCGCCCAAGCTGCCCATACCGCGGTAGGACTTGTAAGAACGGCCCTGGTAGAGGATGACTTCGCCCGGAGCCTCTTCCGTACCTGCCAACAAGCCGCCCATCATGACGCAGTTGGCGCCGGCAGCGATGGCCTTGGCGATGTCGCCGGAGAAGCGCAAGCCGCCGTCGGCGATGAGGGGAACGCCGGTACCTTCGAGAGCCTGAGCAACGTTGCTGACGGCCGTGACCTGAGGCACGCCGACGCCGGCAACGATACGGGTCGTACAAATGGAACCCGGGCCGATACCGACCTTAACGCCGTCGGCACCGTGATCGGCCAAAGCGCGAGCGGCGTCGCCCGTAGCGATGTTGCCGCCGATAACCTGAAGGTTGGGATAGTTCTTCTTAACCCATGCGACGCGGTCCAAAACGCCCTTGGAGTGGCCGTGAGCCGTATCGACGACAACGACGTCGACGCCGGCTTCTACCAACAGTTCAACGCGTTCTTCCGTACCGGCACCGACGCCGATGGAAGCGCCTGCCAACAACTTGCCGTCCTTGTCCTTGGCGGCGTAGGGATGTTCGTGAGCCTTGACGATGTCCTTGACGGTGATCAAGCCGCTGAGGTTGTAATCCTTGTCAACGACCAAAACGCGTTCGAGACGGTTCTGGTGCATCAAACGCTTGGCTTCTTCAAGCGGAGAGCCTTCGAGAACGGTGACGAGACGATCGCGCGGAGTCATGACTTCGCTGATCGGAGCTTCCATGCGGGTTTCAAAGCGCAAGTCACGGTTCGTGACCATACCCAAAACGCGACGGCCCTCAACGACGGGCACGCCGCTGATGTTGTGTTCGCGGCACATGCGAACGACGTCGCCGACGAGCATGCCGGGACCAACGGTGATGGGGTCGTTCACAACGCCGGATTCGTGACGCTTAACCTTGGCTACTTCGGCCGCCTGCTGCTGAGCCGTCAGGTTCTTGTGAATGATGCCGAGACCGCCTTCCTGAGCCATGGCGATGGCCAAATTGCTTTCCGTTACCGTATCCATGGCGGCGGAAATCATCGGGAGATTCAGCGTGATGTCGCGCGTAAGCTTGGTGGAGAGACTGACGTCTCGGGGGAGAACTTCGGAGTACGCCGGAACGAGCAGAACGTCGTCGTACGTAAGAGCTTTCTGAATGAGTCGCATTTTTGAGAACCTCAAGCGCAAAAATGAATTATATCAAAACAAACCAAAATCCCAATGCATACCAAAGCCAAACAGCCTTAGTAGTTAACCTTTAATTTTACTCGATATAATCCGATTTGAATAGACGCAACTCGATTTTTCTACGAGCATTCTTGTACGCATTCGCCGCCGGCGCGTTTGCACGGATCATTTGGCCAATTGATGTTTGCCGCCGTGTCGGGCGACGTTGGCCCGTTTGCTCGTACGCGTGTTCTGAGCGCGCAACGCGCGAGCCTTTTTCGGATCGATCAACAACGACGACAAAATGTCCAAGCGTTCGCCTTCGCTCATGAGGTGGTCGTGTTCGACGGGGACGTTGCAAACCGCCAATTCCGTATCGGGCTTGACGGGAACGCCGGCAAGACGTGCGGCCTTTTCGGCCGTGCAGGGCGCGTCTGTATCAATGAGGATCTGTCGTGCGCGCAAGCTGGACGGATCGATGAGTGCGACGGTAAAACGCATGGTGGACTCGGAGAAAAATCGGAATGAAAGGCGCATCTTGATACAATGCGCTCACCGAATTATAGGAAATGTTGAAAAGTGGCTGAAGCAGTAATCAAGAACAAACGCGCGACATTCGATTACGTGATCGAAGAGCGATTCGAAGCCGGTCTGGTCCTGCGCGGGTGGGAAGTCAAGAGTATTCGAGCCGGACGCGCAACCATCACTTTGGCTCACGTCTACGTTCGAGACGGGGAACTTTTTTTGTGCAACGCGTCCTTGACCCCTGCCGATCAGATTTGCACGCACGACAAGCCTGAATTGACGCGCACGCGCAAGTTGTTGATGCACAAGAAAGAAATCATGCGTCTGATGGGCAAGGTGGATCGTTCGGGCTACTCCTTGATTCCATTGGATTTGCATTTCGTTCGCGGTCGCGTCAAGTTGTCCCTGGCCTTGGCTCGAGGCAAGCGTGAATTTGAAAAACGCGCCGACCAAAGTAAGAAGGAATGGAAGCGCGATCAGGAGCGCCTCATGAAGAACGATATGACGAAGGGCAAGCCTCGTCAGAACTACCACGATTAAAAAAGAGGGAACGATGACGCACGAAACGATCGACGCTCGCTTGACCGAGACCGTATTGGATGAGACGTTGGTCTATGACGGCTCGCTTTTGAAGGTGCGTCGCATGACCGTGCGCCTGCCCGACGGTCGTCAGGCTCATCGCGAGACGATTCGACATCCGGGGGCGAGTGCGATCGTGACGCTCGATGCCGATGGGCGCATTGTGCTGGAACGACAGTGGAGAGCTCCTGCGGGCGGTGCGTTTTGGGAAATTCCGGCCGGAAAAATCGATCCGGGTGAAGATCCGTTGGAGACGGCCCGTCGTGAGTTGATCGAAGAGGCCGGCGTCTCGGCCGCGCGTTGGACCCATCTCGGAACGATTCACAATGCGATCGGTTACAGCGACGAGCACATTGAAATTTATTTGGCGCGGGATCTGACGCCCTGCCAGCAGCGGCTCGATGAGAATGAATTCTTGACGCTTGTGAGCGTTCCGATGCAAGAGGCGTTCGAGATGACGCGAAACGGTGCGATCACCGATGTCAAGACGTTGATCGGCTTGGGGTGGTTAAGAGATTATTTGGACGGATCGTTGTCTCAAGCCAAAGAAATGGCCTAAGAAAAAAAACGGATTTGCCCCGTCGGGTCAAATCCGTTTTTGTTAACACGCCGTCAAGGATCAATTGTTGATGTTGAGCGCGCGGTTTTTATTCAATTCGATGATACGACGCATGTCGTTTTCCAAATCGGTCAAACCGAGGTGGCGGTAGCAATTGGCCATCAACTCCATGGCGTCGTCGGAGACGGACGTTTGCTGGAAGTCGGACAAAATCACCTTGGCACGGTTGAGGGCTGCAACGTAGGCATGGCGCTCGTAATAATACTGTGCCGTATTCAGTTCATGGCGAGCCTGAGCCAACACCAATTCGTGCATGCGTCGACGCGCTTCGGGCGCGTAACGGGAGTCAGGGAAGCGTTCGGCCAATTCTTTAAATAGGTCGAATGCGTCGCGGGCGGCTTGGGCGTCGCGGTGCGAAAGATCCTGCGTCGTGAAAGAGCTGTACCACGAATCTTTTTCGTCCAACGTGGCGAGCGCTTTCAAATACAATGCGTAGTCACTGTTGGGGTGATTGGGGTAGGCGCGAAGGAAACGATCCAGTGTCTGGACGGCGTTGGGTGCTTCGGCATCCTTGAAATAGACATAAGCCAAGTCGATCTGAGCTTGTTGCGCGTATGCGCCGAACGGGTAACGCGCCTCAAGCTTGGTGTAGTATTCACGGGCAAGCTCCCAATTGCTTTCGGTCATGGCCGAGCGAGCCTCTTGGTACAACTGGTTCGGCGTCCAATCGCGCGTCGGATCGATTTCGATACTTTGCAACCAACCGCAACCTGTCGAAGCAACGGCAGCCGTTACAATGATGGCGGCGCGAACAAGGCGGGAGCGCAAAAGAGTTTTGTATTTCATGGCAAACGGTAAAGAAATGAATACTTCTGATTATATCGGGGATGCCGAAGTCACAGCCGATAATGATATAGATTTTGACGAGTTAGAGGAAGCGTCTGGCGAGCGTCTGCGTTTCGAGCTCGATTACGCCACGTCGAACGATCGTTTGGACAAGATCGTGGCGCGACTGATGCCCGACGTCAGCCGTGCACGCATTCAAACGTGGATCGAAAACGGTGCCGTTCAAGTCAACGGCGTTGTCGCCACGAGCGTTCGTATGAAAGTTGGCGCGGGCGACACGATCGACGTTACCCGTTTGCCGTCTCCCGAAGAGACGGCCTACGAGCCCGAAGACGGCATCGAGTTTGACGTCGTGTACGAGGACGATACGGTCATCGTCATCAACAAGCCGGCCGGTTTGGTAGTTCATCCCGCCTCCGGAAATTGGTCCGGTACGGTGCTGAACGGCTTGTTGTTCCGCTATCCCGAGTTGGCTCGCATTCCGCGTGCCGGCATCGTGCATCGCCTGGACAAAGAAACGTCGGGGTTGATGGTCGTTGCGCGAACCGAAGCGGCGCAAACCGATTTGGTACGGCAGTTGCAGGCGCGCACCGTGGGTCGTGAATATTGGGCGATCGTGTTGGGGTTGGCGCCCGATGCCGGTTTCGTCGATCGTTCGATCGGACGCGATCCGCGTTGTCCGACCAAGTTCGTTTGTCGCGGCGGGCAAGGCAGTAAAACGGCCAAAACGCATTGCCGTTTGGTGGACGTGACGCAGATTGCGGGACGAACCATCAGTTGGGTGGCGTGCCGTTTGGATACGGGACGCACGCATCAAATTCGCGTGCATTTGTCCAGCGTGAACCTGCCTTTATTGGGCGACCCGGTGTACCGAACCAATGCGTCGAAATTGCCCGAACAGGCCGGCATCGTCGCGCAGTTCTCTCGTCAGGCATTGCATGCAAGCCGTTTGCAGATCGTTCATCCCAAGACAAAGGAGCCGATGGAGTGGTTTGTCGAGCCGCCCGAGGACATGCTCGAGGTGATGGAGGCGCTTGACTTCGGTCCGCTGGACGAACCGGTCGACGTGTTTGAGTAATCGTTAAGGAAGAGTACGAACATGATGGGATTGTTTAAAGAAGAGTTGGCGGCCTTGCGTCCGGAATTGGCCCAAGGCGTACGTTGTTTGTTTACCGAACGCGAGGGCGGCGTTTCGTCCGGTCCGTGGGGCGGTGTCGACGGCATCATGGGGCTCAATGTGGCCACGCATGTCGGCGACAATGCTGGTTGCGTGAACATGAACCGCCAAATCGTCGCGCAATTGACGCCGCAGATGCCGCGTTGGATGACGCAAGTGCATTCGACGGCCGTGATCGATGCCGAAAGCGTGGAATCCGATGCGTGCGAAGCCGACGCTCAAGTCAGTATGACGCCCGGCGTCGTGTGTGCCGTTCAGGTGGCCGATTGCCTTCCGGTACTCATTGCCGAAGCGAACGGAAAGGCCGTTGCCGCGGTTCATGCCGGCTGGCGCAGTCTTGCCGGCGGCATTGTCGAAGCAACGATCGATCGTCTGCGCGAACGCCTGGGCGATCCGCAGGCTCAATTCAAGGCCTGGCTCGGCCCGCGTATCGGTAAGGCGGAATTTGAAGTGGGCGAAGAAGTCAAACAAGTGTTTGAGGCCAAGTATCCCGACGTGCTCGAGGCGATCGCCCCGAGCGCCGAAGCCGACAAGTATTTGGTGGATTTGGGTGCTTACGCCGTTCACGCTTTAGCTCGCTCGGGTGTCGATGCGGTCGAGGATTGCGGTCTGTCGACGTATGCCGACGCCAAGCGTTTTTACAGCTATCGCCGCGACGGCGATCGTTCCGGTCGTCACGCGGCCCTCATTTGGATCGAATAAAAAAACTTTCGGAGCAACACCCCATGACCTTACGTCGTCCCAGTCCTCATATCGGCCGAGTCGGTTTCGTCAGCCTCGGTTGTCCCAAGGCGCTTGTCGATACCGAGCGTGTGATGACGCAATTGCGTGCCGAGGGTTACCTCATCGTTTCGGACTATAAAGACGCAGACATTGTCATCGTCAACACGTGCGCGTTCATTGATGCGGCCGTAGCGGAAAGTATCGAGGCCATTACCGAAGCTTTGCGTGAAAACGGTCGTGTCATCGTGATCGGTTGTTTGGGAGGGAAAAAGAATCCCGACGGCACCAATTGGGTGATGGAACGCATTCCCCAGGTGTTGGGCGTGACCGGTCCCGACTGCGTGGAAGAGACGATGACCTTGGTGCATCGCAATTTGCCCCGACCTCACGAACCTTTCTCCGATTTGGTGCCGGCGGCCGGGCTCAAGCTGACGCCCGCGCATTACGCCTATTTGAAGATCAGCGAGGGGTGCTCGCACCATTGCTCGTTCTGCATTATTCCCGACTTGCGCGGCGATTTGGTCAGCCGACCCATTTCCAGCGTTTTGCAAGAAGCCGAAAACCTCGTGGCGGGCGGCGTCAAGGAACTGTTGGTGATCAGTCAGGATACGGCCGCTTACGGTTTGGACGTCGGTTACCGCACGGGCTTTGTCAACGGTCGTCCGGTCAAGACGCGCATGCTTGAGTTGTGCGAGGAGTTGGGACGTTTGGACGCTTGGGTGCGCTTGCATTACGTGTATCCGTATCCGAGCGTCGATCGCGTCGTGCCGTTGATGGCCGAGGGCAAGGTGTTGCCGTATTTGGACGTGCCGTTCCAGCACGCGCATCCTCGTGTTCTGAAGGCGATGAAACGTCCCGCGAGTGCCGAAAAGAATCTTGAACGCATCGCGGCATGGCGAGCCATCTGTCCGGACTTGACGATTCGTTCGACGTTTATCGCCGGTTTCCCCGGTGAAACCGAGGCCGAATTCGAGTACCTGCTCGATTTCTTGCGCGAGGCCAAGCTCGATCGCGTCGGCTGCTTTGCTTACAGCCCGGTTGAAGGGGCGCAGGCCAATTTGCTCGAAGGGCAGTTGCCCGATGAGGTTCGCGAAGAGCGTCGCAATCGATTCATGGAGGTTCAGGCAGAAATTTCGGCTGAAAACTTGCGACGCAAGATCGGTACCGTCCAACGCGTGATCATCGACGAGCCTGAAGATGAAGACGGCGTCGCCGTGGGCCGCACGACGGCGGACGCGCCCGATATCGACGGCGTGATCTATGTCACGACGGATCGTCCTTTGACGCCGGGGCAGTTCGTTGATGTTGAGGTGACCAACAGTCAGGAATACGATTTGATCGGCCGACTGAAGGCTTGATTGGTTCGAGTAGGAAGCGAAATGAAGACGGGACGCTCGATGAAAGGGCGTCCCGTTTTTTTTCGTCAACGTCCTTTGGCCTAGGACAAGTTGATCGACTTGAATGTAAAGACAGTTGATTAAGATTAAATAAAACAAGCTAAATCATTGATTTATAAGAGCAAAAACTTGTCCTAGGCCATTTAATCCTTAATTAAGTATTAAATGGCCTGATTAAGCCTTAAAATCAACGCGGGCGATTATGGAAAACCCCTAAAAGTGAGCGCACTACAGAGAATTGCTTAGTCAATATAAAAGATGAGGAAAATAATTTTCATCAATAAAAACAGTTGTTTAAGTTTGTTCTTACTGCGCTCGATCATAGACGAGCAAAATACTGGGAGATGATAGGGGGTCGATTAGGCGCTTAATTTTTGCTTAAATTCCGTCAAGTGATGTGATCGAAAGGCACCAATCCCCCCAAGACGTGTTCGGACGATCGAAAAAGTCACGAAGGAGATTTACTATGTCACATTCGAAACAAATGATGCAGGCCCTTATCGCTGCGGCCGTTGCTCTTGCTTTCACCCCCTCCGTAAACGCTGCTGAAAAGATCAATCAGCAGATGTGTACCGCTTGCCACGGCAATATCGGTCAGTTCCATACCGTCGGCAAGCACAAGGACCTCTCCTGCACGAGTTGCCACACCGGCTTGGAAAAGCATGCCGGCAACCCCGGTAAGGAAACCCGTCCCGTAACGAGCATGGATCCTCAGACGTGCGGTAACTGCCACCCTGCACAGTTTGAATCGATGTATAAGGTCAATACCGCGATCACGCCTCGCGCTTCCAAGAAGGCTGCCGAAAGCGTAGCTCCGAGCCCCTTCTTCGATCGCGCTATGGGCATGCATGGCTTCACGAAGGAACACAACGAACCGCGTAGCCATACGTTCGCCGCTCTCGACCAGTACCTCTGCGACCGTGCTTTCGGCGATCGTTTCGCTCCGAAGGAAGGTTGGATGTACCTGGCTCACGAAAAGGGCGCCATCAAGGTTTGGGACGTCATCAACGACAAGTTCCCGCAGGATAACGAACAGAAGCCGCGCCGTATGGGCACCGCTGCTGCCGCTAACCCCGTTTGCTGGAGCTGCAAGTCCACCGACTTGATTCTCGACTGGGCCTACCTCGGCGACAACGTTCCGGGTACGACGTTCTCTCGTGAATCCAAGGTCGTTGACGTGATGCGCAAGGTTAACCACGCCTTGAACTGCAACTTCTGCCACGATCCTCACTCCGCCAAGCCGCGTATCGTTCGCGACGGTTTGATCCAGGCCGTAACGCGTAAGGATATCCCGTCCTTGTACTCTGAAGACAAGAACGCAACCAAGGTTGAAGTTGTCGACCTCGGCGTTCGCGGCTTCACCCGCAAGATCGGTATGCTCGAAAAGGCCGATACGAAGTTGATGTGCGCTCAGTGCCACGTTGAATACAACTGCAACCCGGGCTTCGATCCCAAGACCGGCGAAAAGATCGGCATGAAGAGCCAGTTGACCAACCTCTTCCCGTTGGTTGACATCACCAAGATCGACGACTTCTACAAGCAGGTCGGCTTCAAGGACTTCAAGCATCCGATGACCGGCGCCGCCTTGACGAAGATGCAGCACCCCGACGTTGAAGTGTTCTGGAACTCCAAGCACGACAAGGCCGGCGTACAGTGCGGTGACTGCCATATGCCGAAGGTTAAGGGTAAGGATGGTAAGGTAACGACGATTCACTGGGCTACCTCGCCGCGTAACTACCTGAAGGAAACCTGCCAGAACTGCCATAAGGACAAGTCTGTTGACCAGCTCAACCGCGTTATCGACGGTATGCACGCTTACCACGTCGGTAAGTTGCGTGAAGCTGAAAGCCGTATGAACGAAATGTTCAACGCTTTCGTCGAAGCCAAGAACTTCGGCATCACGGGCGAAGCCATCAAGAAGGCTCAGGAACTCCACTCCGTTGCTCACACCAACTGGGAATGGTGGACCGCTGCTAACGGCGCCTACTTCCACAATCCTGAACAGGCCGCTTTGTCTCTCGCTAAGAGTGCCGACGCCGCCATCAAGGCTACGAAGATCTTGCGCGACGCCATCGCCGCCAAGAATGCCAAGAAGTAAGCGTGTGTAGCTGATAAGCTCTGGTAAAGGGCAATTAGCCACAATAAGAGGCGTTACCGAAGAAATTCTCCGGTACGCCTCTTTTTTCATGGATTTCCGATAAGCGTATCGGGTTGTTGAGGTTTTCAATGAGTTCTTCCGTCTTGTTTTGGTCGATAGTCGGCCTGTTGTCGGCGATTGGAGCTGCCGGCATTGTTTGGGCCTTTGTTCGACAACCCGACTCGCGCGAAGAGCAAACGAGATCGGAAACGACGCGCGACTTGTTGCGAGAAGAGTTGGCGTTGCTAAAGGACGAACACGAGCGAGGCCATCTGTCCGACGAGCTGTACGAGCAGAGCGTGCAGGACGTCGAACGTCGAGCGTTGCAAGAAATCGAACAAAAAACGCAGTCGAGCCCGCAAAAGAAACTTCCCGTTTGGACGGGCGTTGCGGTCGGCTGCGCTAGCGTGTTGTTGGCCGTCGTTCTTTATCTGCAATTGGGTTCGCCCAAATTGGTTCCTTTTATCGACGAGGTGCGACAAGAGGGCCTGCTCAATCCTGACGGAACGTTGGCGCAAAACGACCGCCAGCTTAATCCCGAGCACCTCAAGGCGTATTTGGCGGATAACGGTGAAGACGAGCGCGCACTCGTGCTTTACGCCCGATTGATGGTGGAGCGTCAAAATTGGAACGAGGCCGTTCGCGTTTACAAGCAGGCCGTTGAATTAAATCGCTTGGTTGCCAACGATACGGAGGTTCTTCTGGAATACGTAGCCGCGTGCATCAGCTCGCGAATCGCCGAAAACCAAGCGCCGGCTCGTACGGTTTTATACAAAATTCTCGAAGCCGATCCCAAGCAGTATCGCGCTCGAGAAATGTTGGCCATTTTGGCCATCGAAACGCAGCAGTGGGGCGAAGCGTTGCCGCATTTGGAAGCGTTGTTAACGTTGCTGAGTATGGATGATCCCGTGTATCAGCGTATTGCTCAAACGATCCTGCAGGTTCAACGTTTGCAAGAACGTCAAGAGCAAGAGGCCCGATAAAAGGAGGAACGTATATGACAGAAGACCGCATGGAACGCCTTAAATCGGGCGCTTTGGGGCGGGAAGCCAAGACGATTGAAGTCATGATCCGAAAGCACTGTCGAGACAAGGGGCACAGTGCGGACGGGCAATTATGTCGAGAGTGTCAGGACCTGTTGGCTTATGCGTTAAAGCGATTGGCCTGCTGTCCGTACGGTCATAAAAAGCCCGTTTGCAACAAGTGCCAGATTCACTGTTATCGGGCAAAAGAAAAACAGCAAATTGCCGATGTGATGCGATACTCGGGACCGCGTTTGATTTTCACCAATCCCATTTTGGCGATGGATCACATGATCAAAACGGTCATGGTGAAACCGCCGGAAAAGCCGAGAAATCGAAAAGCCGCTTAAAAAATGACAAAGCCGTTTATCCGAAGATAAACGGCTTTGTTGTTATGAGACGATCGGATTACTGGGGCGGTTGGTTTTCGAAAATCGAATTGAGTTTCTCGACGGCGAGCGCCTCAAGCGATCCTTGATCGTAACCCTTGACGGAGAATTTGTTGTTAACGTAAAGGATGTCCTTGATCTCGATCGTTTGGTGCGATTTGGCCTTGTATTTTTCAGCCTTTTCCGCCGTTTTGGTGCGTCCGGTGATGCTGGCGAACGCGCTGATAAGATCGAGAACCTTGTCGGTTTTTTGGGTGACTTCCTGCAAAGGATCCTCGAGTTTCAGTAAACCGATGGCAATGTCGGGGCGATCGGCAATCGAAACGGACACGTTTTCTGCGGCCACGCCCTTCCAACTGGCCAACGTCGTTTTGTCTTTCTTGGCGGTCATGTTGTCGACGGACGCAGATCCGAGCCACTTGACGGCCAGTTGCTCGCCTTGATTGACACTGAGGTCGCCCTTAACGGTCAACGTGCCTTGTTCGATACGGGCGCCGCTCAACGTTTGGATCCAGGGGTTAAGGGGAGCGAAGGGGAACTGCGTTACCTCCGTCGTGCCCTTGAGTGTCAAGGGAGCCAAAGAGAGCGTCCCCTTGCTGCCGAGCGAGCCCTTGTCCAACTGCATGGAGGCCGTGTACGTACCGCCTTTCTTATCGTCCGACGACAACTGCGACACGCTCGCGTTCAATCGGGCGATGTGCAACGAAGCGGCGGGTTTGAGCGACGTGTCCGTCAAGGTGACGTCGCCGTTCGTGATTTCAGCCTTCGCTACCTTCCAAGACCAGGGCTTTTGCATGCCGGCGCTCGATGCGCTCGCGTCCTTTGCGATCGGAGCGGGGGCTGTCGTGGATTGCGATTGGAAAGACGCCTTGATGACGGGATGGGTGACGTAAACGCGATCGAGCACGACGGATTGTTTGCGCAAATCCAAAGCACCGATGTCAATGCCAAACGCGTCGATCGATCCCGAATACAGCTTGTCGATCGTCGAGAAGTTGAACGTCTTGCCGCTGAGCGAGCCGCTCAGCGTGGCCGCCGTACCGGAAGCGTCGTTCAAATCGTAGGCGACTTTGGCCTTGACGGCGGTTTTGAGGCTTTTAACCTCCACGGGCAGGTCAAGCGCCATCGCGCCGATGGCATTGGCGACGTCCACTTCGGCCACGTCCAATTCAAGCGTTGCCAGACCGCTCTTGGTTTCACCGAGTGCTTTGACAGGCTTGCCGTTGATATTCATCGAGAAGCTCGGTTTCACGTTGGGGATGGCGCCGGCCGCATCGATCGTCGAAAGGCGAGGCAGCGTGAAATTGATGTCGGTCAGGCTCAGCGTTTTGCCGGCTTTCGGATTCTTAAAGATGAGACTGGAGTTGACCAGTTCCACATTGGACAAGCTGAAGGCCGGCAGGTTCATGCCGGCGGCAGCGGCCCACGCCGTGCCGATCGGGGCGAACGAGGGACGGGCGGTCGGGGTGGTTAAAGCGGAAAGCAACTTGTCAACCTCTCCCATGTGTTGTCCGAAGTTCGTGAGAGTGGCGCGCAGGCCCTCGACACGGATGGCGTCAACGATCGGCGTCAGTTTGAAAAGCGTCGAACCGTTGACGTCGGCATGAAGCCGATCGAGCGCAATCATTTTTGCGTTGGGATCGGAAGCCGAACTGACGGAGAGTTTTTCCAAGGTCAACGACCAATTCCACGGATCAAATTGAATGTTTTCTATTTGAACGGAGCGTCCGCCCAAAGCGCCGGCGGCAAAGTTGTTCAACGCCCATTTGATGCCGGCCGGAACCCCGACATAGCCGGCGACGCTATATAGACCGGCCAAAACGCCAACGCCCGCTACAGCAGAAACGACAAGTTTTTTCGACATGCTTAATTTCCATCCAACAAAAGAGTGTTCACGGAAAACTTACACGGTCAATGCTACTACAGTCGCTCGGCCGAACAAGAAAAAATACAAAAAATAACGAGTCGGCGCCTAAGGCGACGACTCGTTTCACATTCACGCGATCAAACGATCGGGCGATCAGGGCTTTTTGGCGACGACGATCAGACGAGAGCTGTCGGGGGTATATTGAGCAAAGCCCGGACCGTAGAAGCCGACGAGTTCAAGACCGGCATCTTCGATCATTTGACGGAATTCGTCGGTCGTGTAAACGCGCACGCTGGCCGTGACGGGGCCGCGGAACGTTGTGGCGGGGAAAATCACGCTGGCGCGACGCGTTTCGCTGTTCCACGTTTCGGCGACGACGTCGCCGGAGGCGATCAAACGCGTGGCTTCGCCGGAAATGACGAGTTCGGGATTGGCCACTTCAATCAGCAAGGTGCCGCCGGTTTTCAGGGCGCCGGCAAAACGC
The DNA here is from genome assembly GCA_017628205.1 of Duodenibacillus sp. Lineage (GTDB taxonomy): Bacteria > Pseudomonadota > Gammaproteobacteria > Burkholderiales > Burkholderiaceae_F > Duodenibacillus. Next base: position 14,205 of record JAGBZO010000014.1, on the reverse strand, counting down.
TTCAAAAGGTCGGCGTTGGCCTCGTCCTTGAAGTAACCGAAAGAGCTCGACCAGTTGATGATCAGATCCATTTCTTTGGGGAAATGCGCCGTACGCATGTCGTCCGTATGGAATTCGCCGTCGAGCGCGGCGCGCTTGAACTTGTTTTTGGCGCCGGTAATGAAGTGCGCGTTGAAATCGTAGCCAATGACTTTGGCGCCCAGACGAGCCATCGGGAAGCTGATATCGGCTTTGCCGCAGGGGCATTCAAGGACGCGAACGCCGGGTTGAAGCTGCAGGTGTTGCCAGATTTTTTCAGCATCGGCACGGCTGGCAGCGGGGTCGCGCAACCACTTGTCTTCGGGGACGTGTCGGAACCATTCGGTCAAAACGGGGGACTGGGACATAAACGATATTCCTTGCGTAGAAACAATGATTGGTTTTGGCATTGTACGCCCTTGATCCAAAGAGGGCGAAAATTTCGTTCGCTTGAATGACTTGCTAAGATCGGGCGTTGGACTTGTTGTGTTTTTTTCGGATAGTCGTCTATGTGGATCGGTGTGGCCTACGGTATCGCGGCGTGCATGCTGTGGGGGTTTATTTATTTGGTTCCGTTGGTGCTGCCCCAGTATGACGCGATTTTGTTGGCGTCGGGACGCTACATCAGTTTCGGTCTGGTGGCGTTGCCGTTGTTGTGGGTCGATTGGGACGAGTTCAAGCAGTACAGCGCGCGCGATTGGTTTGACGTCACGATGCTCGGGCTTTTCGGCAACATCGTGTATTACTGGTTTTTGACGACCTCCATTTCACACGCCGGCGCGCCGTTGGCGGGCATGTGCATGGCGTTGATTCCCGTTTTGATTTGCGTGTTGGCCAATTGGCGCGACCGACGTCGAGGAGCGGGCGTTTCCTGGATCAAGGTCGTGCCCGGCATCGGTTTGATCGCTTTCGGGTTGGTTTTGGCCAATTGGACCGAGTTCGATTACGTGATCAATGCCTTGCAAAAGTCCGGGTGGGACTTTTGGTACGGTGTCGGTACGGGCGTGATCGCGTTGTTGATTTGGACGTGGTACCCGATTCGCAATGCCGACTGGTTGTTGGCTCACCCCGGACGATCTCCCAAAGCGTGGGCGACAGCGCAAGGGATCACGACGTTGCCGGTCGCGTTGCTGATCTACTTTTTCGTTTGGTTGTCGATGCCCGAAGGCGCCCCTTTGTTGGGAGAGACGCCGCAATGGTTCGTTTTTGTCATGTTGTTGTCCGGTTTGGGCGGCTCGTGGTTGGGCGTGGCGTGTTGGAATGCCATGAGCCAAAAATTACCGACGGCATTGGGAGGGCAAATGATCGTGTTCGAGACCATCTTCGCCGTCATTTACGCGCACGCTTTGCGCATGCAGTGGCCCTCGCTCACGATGTGTTTGGGGATGACGCTGTTGATCGGCGGCGTGCTGGTCTCCATTCGAACGTTTGAAAATCAATCCGTTACGTAATTGTGCTTAAGGTGTTCGTCTTGCGTCAAAGACTCTTGAGCACGGTCTCAATATCGACACAAAAGCTGATAGATTCAACAAACGTCCCGAGAGTTCTCGCTTTCGGGTGTAGCGATTGACTAAGTAGATGGAGCTTGTTTATGGACCGCCTGGTTATTTTCGACACGACGTTGCGTGATGGGGAACAAAGTCCCGGTGCCTCGATGACGAAGGAAGAGAAGTTGCGTATCGCATTGCAACTCGAACGACTGGGCGTGGACGTGATGGAAGCCGGTTTTGCAGCCAGCTCCAACGGTGATTTCGAAGCGATTCACCAAATTGCCCGTCACGTGAAAGATTCGACGGTGTGCTCGTTGTCCCGCGCCAATTTGCGCGATATCGAACGCGCGGGCGAAGCCATTCGTCCGGCCAATCGCGGGCGCATTCATACCTTTATCGCCACGTCGCCTCTGCACATGGAGATGAAGTTGCGCATGACGCCCGATCAGGTTTACGAGCGAGCCATCGATGCGGTCAAGGCATGCCGAGCCTATACGGACGACATCGAGTTTTCCGCCGAAGACGCTTACCGTTCCGATCCGGCATTTCTTTATCGCATTTGCGAAGCCGTGATCAACGCGGGCGCCACGACGATCAATATTCCCGACACGGTGGGCTATGCCACGCCGGAGCTTTACGGGGCTTTCCTGCGCGACTTGCGTGAAAACGTTCCCAATTCCGACAAGGCCATTTGGTCCGTTCACTGCCATAACGACTTGGGTATGGCCGTCGCCAACTCCTTGGCCGGCGTCAAGTTGGGCGGCGCCCGTCAAATCGAATGCACGATCAACGGCTTGGGCGAACGCGCCGGCAACTGCTCGCTCGAAGAAGTCGTCATGGCCGTACGTACGCGCCGCGATTATTTCGATCTTGAAACGGGGATCGACACCAAGCAGATCGTTCCGACCAGCAAGCTTGTCAGTACCATTACCGGTTTCCCGATCCAGCCCAACAAGGCGATCGTCGGCGCCAACGCGTTTGCGCATGCCTCCGGGATTCACCAGGACGGTATTCTCAAGAGTCGCGAAACGTATGAAATCATGCGTGCCGAAGATGTGGGTTGGACGCAAAACAAGCTCGTTTTGGGCAAGCTTTCCGGTCGCAACGCGTTCAAGCAGCGCGTGAAGGAGTTGGGTATTCCGGTGGAAACGGAAACCGAACTGAACGCGGCTTTCATGCGCTTTAAGGACTTGGCCGACCGCAAGAGCGAAATCTTCGACGAAGACATTCAGGCTCTCTTCACGGGGTCGGAAATCGGCATGCAAAAAGACGCCTTCGAGTTTGTCAGCCTGCGTCAGCAATCCGAACCGGGCGAACAGCCGACCGCAACGGTGGTTTGGAACGAGGAGGGCGAAGAACGCTCTTCCACCGCTTCCGGCAACGGCCCGGTCGACGCCGTGTTCCAGGCGATCGAAGCTGTGGCGCAATCCGGCGCCGAGTTGCAGCTCTATAACGTGAGCGCCATTACGGGCGGAACCGAAAGTCAGGGTGAAGTGACGGTGCGTTTGGCTCGCGGCGGACGCGTGGTCAACGGCGTCGGTGCCGACCCCGATATCGTGGCGGCTTCCGCCAAGGCCTATCTCAACGCCTTGAGCAAGTTGTCTACCGAAGCGCCGTGCAATCCTCAGCATACGATTTAATCGATTGAGAGAATCGGTGCGTGTCGGGCTCGAAACAGCTTTGTTTCGGGCCCGACGCTTTTTTGCGGAACGACGTTTGTCTTACGCGAAAGCGGGGATGGTGAGTTTGAATGGAATCTTCCGTTTCGGACTTGATTTTTCAGCTGTTTTCTGTAAAATCCGCAAGCTTGTATCACGGTGTGGGACATGACACCTGCACCGCATGTTTAACTCTTTACTCTAAAGGTAAAAAATGTCTGCTCAGATCAACAAGGCTGAAGTCGTTGCCAAGTTCCAGCGCACCCCCGGTGACACGGGTTCTCCTGAAGTTCAGGTTGCTCTCCTCACCGCCCGCATCAACGGTTTGACCGGTCACTTCAAGGAACACAAGAAGGATCACCACTCCCGTCGCGGTTTGCTCAAGATGGTTAGCCGCCGTCGCAAGCTCCTGGACTACCTCAAGGGCAAGGACGTTGCCGCTTACCGCACCTTGATCGAAGCTCTCGGTCTGCGTAAGTAATCGATCCCGATTTCTGCGGCCTGTTTGTTAGATGACAAACAGGCCGTTCGTTTTAACCCCCGCTGAAAAACAACCTTTACCCATTTGACGGTCTCGCGCGTTGCGACATCGACGTTTTGTTTTAACGTCAGAATTTCGATGCCGCAGCGTGCCGTCCGCCGGCTGTGACCGGCGAGCGTGTCGGGGACAATGGTACGAACCGTTTTTCAGCGCATTGCTCTATAGGACGCAATCGAAATGTCGATGTTCAATAAAGTAAGCAAGACTTTCCGTTTCGGTGACCACGACGTCACCCTCACCACCGGCGAAATCGCTCGTCAGTCCACCGGCGCCGTTATGTGCCAGATGGACGACACCGTCGTTTTGGCCACGGTCGTCGCCAAGAAGGAAGCCAAGCCCGGCCAGGACTTCTTCCCCTTGACCGTCGATTACATTGAAAAGACCTACGCGGCCGGTAAGTTCCCCGGCGGTTTCTTCAAGCGCGAAGGCCGTCCTTCCGAAAAGGAAACCTTGACGAGCCGTTTGATCGACCGTCCGATCCGCCCGCTCTTCCCCGAAGGTTTCTTCAACGAAGTGCAGGTCATCATTCACGTTTTGTCCGTTGATCCCGAAGTCGATCCCGATATCGCTTCCATGATCGGCGCTTCGGCCGCTTTGTCCATTTCCGGCATCCCCTTTAAGGGCCCGATCGGTGCCTGCCGCGTCGGTTACATCAACGGCGAATACGTTTGCAACCCGAAGTTGAGCCAGATGGCCGACAGCAAGCTCGATTTGGTTGTCGCCGGTACGGAACGCGCCGTATTGATGGTCGAATCCGAAGCCGACTGCCTGAGCGAAGACGTCATGCTCAACGCCGTTACCTACGGTCACGCCCAGATGCAGGTGGCCATCGACGCCATCCACGCTTTGGTTGAAGAAGCCGGCAAGCCCGCTTGGGATTGGCAGCCCGCTCCGAAGAACGAAGCGTTGATCGCCCGTATCCGCGAAATCGCCGGCGCCGCCATCGAAGAGGCCTTCACGATCCGCACGAAGCAGGCTCGCAACGACAAGTTGCGCGAAATCTACGAACTCGTTGAAACCACCTTGACCGCCGACGCCGAAGCTGCCGGTACGGAAGTGGCCGACATGAACGAAGTTCACGGCATTCTTTTTGAAATGGAAGCCGCCGTCGTTCGTACGAACATTCTCGAAGGCAAGCCCCGTATCGACGGTCGCGACACCCGCACGGTTCGCCCGATCGAAATCCGTCAGTCCGTTTTGCCGCGTACCCACGGTTCCGCTTTGTTCACGCGTGGCGAAACTCAGGCTTTGGTGATGACCACTCTCGGTACCAAGCAGGACGAACAGGTGATCGACTCCATTATGGGCGAAAGCCGCGATCGCTTCATTCTGCACTACAACATGCCTCCGTTCGCCACCGGCGAAACGGGTCGCGTCGGCAGCCCCAAGCGTCGTGAAATCGGTCACGGTCGTTTGGCCAAGCGTGCTTTGAAGGCCGTCTTGCCCAGCCCCGAAGAATTCTCTTACGCCATTCGCGTTGTGAGCGAAATCTGCGAATCCAACGGTTCGAGCTCCATGGCCAGCGTGTGCGGCGGTTGCTTGTCCATGTTGGATGCCGGCGTGCCTTTGAAGGACTACGTTGCCGGCGTTGCCATGGGCTTGATCAAGGAAGGCAACAAGTTTGCCGTTCTGACCGATATCCTCGGTGACGAAGATCACTTGGGCGATATGGACTTCAAGGTGGCCGGTACCGAAAACGGCGTGACCGCCTTGCAGATGGACATCAAGATCGAAGGCATCACGCCGGAAATCATGCAGGCCGCTTTGGCTCAGGCCCACGAAGGTCGCATGCACATCCTCGGCAAGATGCACGAAATGGCCGGCGACGGCGCCAAGGAATTGTCCGCTTGGGCTCCCCGTCTGATCACCATCAAGATCAATCCGGAAAAGATCCGCGACGTCATCGGTAAGGGCGGCGCCACGATCCGCGGTTTGTGCGAAGAAACCGGTTGCCAGATCAACATCGAAGACGACGGTACCGTCACCATTGCTTCGAATGATCCTGAAAAGGCCGCCATCGCTCAGAAGCGTATTGAAGACATCACGGCGGAAGTCGAAGCCGGTCAGATCTACGAAGGTACCGTTCAGCGTTTGCTCGACTTCGGTGCCATCATCAACTTGTTGCCGGGTAAGGACGGTCTGTTGCATATCAGCCAGATCGCCAACGAACGCGTAAACCAGGTTTCCGACTATCTCAAGGAAGGTCAGGTTGTTCGCGTCAAGGTTATCGAAGTTGATGAAAAGGGGCGCGTTCGCTTGTCCATGAAGGTTCTGTTGAACGAACAGAATCAGGACGTTCGCACCGAGTAAGTCGACAGAGCGTTACCGGCAGGGTATTTGCCCGCATTAGCGGGCAAATGCACTGAGTTCAGGTAAAATTTGTCAATTCAGCAAATACATCGGAAAAATACATGACGCGAAAGATTTTGGCAGCGGCCAACTGGAAGATGAACGGCTCGCGTACGGCCAACCGTGCGTGGACCGATTCCTTCGTTCCTCGTTCGGCCGAATTGGCATGCAACATTCTTGTCTGTGCTCCGTCGGTCTATCTGTCTGATTTGGATCGTGCCTTCGAAGGCACCAAGGTCATGCTCGGCGCTCAGGATGTCAATGAACATGCCAACGGCGCCTATACGGGTGAGACGGCCGCCGCCATGCTCAAGGACGTCGGATGCGAATGGGTGATCATCGGTCACTCCGAACGCCGCACGCTGTATGGTGACAGCAACGAACGCGTTGCCGCCAAGTGCCGCGCCGCCCACGAACAAGGACTTCGCGTCGTGTTGTGTGTCGGTGAAACGCTCCAAGAGCGTGAAGCCGGTACGACCATCGATGTCGTCACCGAACAGCTTCAAGCCGCTTTGAATGCTATCGGACCTCAGGCTTTGGCTGCAGGCGCATTGGCTTACGAACCCGTGTGGGCCATCGGAACCGGCAAGACGGCTACGCCCGCACAAGCGCAGGAGGTTCATGCCGCATTGCGCGATGCCGTTCGTGCCGTCGATCCCGAATCGGCCGACGCCTTGCGCATTCTCTACGGCGGCAGCGTCAAGCCCGCCAATGCGGCCGAGCTGTTTGCCATGCCGGATATTGACGGAGCGCTGGTTGGCGGTGCCGCCTTGAAGGCTGAAGATTTTTATTCGATTTGTGCATCCGCACAAGTTTGACATTCATTGGGAAGAGAAACATGCAAATGTTGATGAGCATTGCAATCGTTGTTCAGATCATCTCCGCGATTGCCGTGATTATTTTGGTTTTGTTGCAGCACGGTAAGGGCGCCGATATGGGTGCCGCTTTCGGTGCCGGCGCTTCCGGTTCCGTTTTCGGTGCCACCGGTTCCGCCAACTTCTTGTCTCGCTCGACCGCTTTGGCCGCCACGCTCTTTTTCTGCGCGACGATCGCCATCACGCTCGGTTCCGGCGTGTTCCAGAAGTCCGCTCAGCAAAAGGCTTCCGGCGTTCTCGGTACCGTAACCGAGCAGTCCGCTGAAAATAATGGCGCCAAGGGCTTGCAATCCAACCAAGTTCCGCGCTAAAATACGAATTCTCGCTAATCGATTGATTGGCGAATCCAGAGCGGTCGTGGCGAAATTGGTAGACGCGCAGCCTTGAGGTGGCTGTGGTGAGAGCCATGAGAGTTCGAGTCTCTCCGACCGCACCAGTGATTGGGGTATCGCCAAGTCCGGTTAAGGCAGCGGATTCTGAATCCGCCATACGTAGGTTCGAATCCTACTACCCCTGCCAGATTTCAAGAAATAAGCCCGTTCGAAAGAACGGGCTTATTTTTTATTTGTGATCGATGGGGCTGCCGGAGGCGGGGGATGCTTGTTTGGGGCGACGCAAGTACAGCAGCGCAACAAGCGGGAACAGAACGGCGCCGCTGGCGGCAATCACCGCATGATTGCCGCAATAGGTTGCCAACACGCCGCCCGCCAACGGACCGAGTACGCAACCGAATTGTTGGGCGGCATACGAGTAACCGAAGACGCGCCCGCGATCCGAGGGATCCGTACTTTGCGTGATCACGGCGTTGATGGCGGGGAATATGCCGGCAAAAGCCAGGCCGCCGATAAAGCGCAAGACGGTGAAACTTGTCAGCGTGTCGGGAATGGCTTGGACCACGCCGAAGATGCCGCTAAAGAACAACGACAAATACAGAACGGGACGGAAACCCCAGCTCTGTCCAAGAATTCCCCAACAGGGCGAAGCAATCACGCCGGAAATGCCGACGATAGAAAAGACGATGCCAGCAATGAGAACGATGCCCTCCATCTGGCCGTAAAGTTCGGCGATGTACATGGGCAAGACGGGCTGAGTCATCAATACGGTCATTTGGCAGACGCCGGCCGTCAACAACATGCGTTGAATGACCGGGGTGCGCAACAGAGCGCGCCCCGAGGCTTTGGTTGCCTGCGTTTGAGGCTTGGGCGTTTGCTTGTCTTTGACGCAAAACGCCAAGACCAACGTGATGAGGAACAATGCGCCGCCAGCCAACATGAACGTGCTGCGCATGCCGAAGAACTCGGCCAACAGACCGCCAATCAACGGGCCCAATACGCCGCCGGCCGTCAATGCGGCCTGCATGACACCCATGCAAAGTCCCAATCGTTGTTTGGGGGCTTGAGCGCTCATGATGGCCAACGTAGCAGGCCAGAGTCCGGCGGAGAACCCTTGAAAGATGCGAAGCCAGAACAGCTCCCACGGTCCCTGAACGAAGGCGCCCAAAAGGTAAGAAATCGAAAGACAGAAGGCGGCTCGAAGCGCCATCAATTTGCGTGACTTGCGATCGGCCAATGCGCCCCAAATGGGGGCCATGATGCCGGAGATGACAAAGGTGCAGGAAAAGATGATGCTGCTCCACCAATTGACATCGGCGGTCTGCACTCCCAATTCCTCGATGAGATACATCGGCAAAAACGGAATCAGCATCGTGTAACTAGCGGACATCAATATCGTGCTAGTTGTCAAAATGCCTAAGGTCAAGCGCCAGTTGTACATGTTGCGTTTTCGCTCCCTGACTCTTAGTGTACGCCCTTTTATCGCAAATACTCTCAGCGTATATACGGATTGGCTTTTTCTCACAACAGCGAAAAAGGCCTGAAAAATCGTCTCAAAACGCCAAGTTGTCGTCTCAATGGTCTAAACTGTTGGGACACTTATTCGTATTTCTGGGACTGTATTGATGAAGCGACTTATTACCGGCATGGCGATTGCCGCGGTTTCAATGACATGCGCGGCTTTTGATCCCGATTTGAAAGCGATCGAAGATCTGACGTTGGTAGAGAAATATCCTGCCGGTTCGTTGGCCGACGACCCGGTCAAAGCCGAGCGCGCACTGTTGGACATCGATACGGCGACGCAGTATTTAAATAAGTTGAGCGACTATTCTTGGCGTCGATGCGGGGAAAACTTCTTTGTCAACAGTTGCAGAGAAGACATACGCAGAGCCAAGATTCGTCAAGAAAAGCGTTTGTACGCCATCGAAGTCGAGGCGCAACGGGTGATTCGCGAAGATCGCACGCGTCATGCTCAGCGCAAGCAGGCCGAACGCGACGCCAAGGCGGCGACTCCTCCTAAACCGATCAAGCCGGTGCAAAGTCGCGCGCCCGAGCATGACGCCGGTGTTGTCGAGCGATTGAACGAACGACAGGAAAAGGTGCGCGAGCGCGAACGTCAAGCGCAGGAGCGCGCCAAGCAGGAAGAAGTCAATCGCGCCGCTTACGAAGCCAAGTTGCGCGATCATGAAGAGCGCGTCAAAAAGCGAGAAGAAGCTTTGGCCAAACGCGCGGAAAAACGTCAGAACGCGACCGAATAATGACGGCATCAACTCAGGACAGCGATTTTGTCCAACGCGTCGTCGCGTGTTTCGCTCCCAAGGGACCACTCTCCAAGGCAACGAGCCGATTTGTCTCTCGTCACGGTCAAACTCAGTTTGCCAAGACGGTGGCGCGCGCTATCGAAAACTCGTCCACCGAGGTCATCGAGGCCGGTACGGGGACGGGTAAAACCTTTGCGTATTTGACGCCCGCATTGTTGGCCGGCTGCAAGGTGATTGTCAGCACGGCCGGCAAGCCGTTGCAAGATCAGCTTTTTAAGAAAGATCTGCCCGCCGTTGAAGAGGCGCTGGGTATCCATGCTCAGGCGGCGCTCTTGAAAGGGCGAGCCAATTACATTTGTTGGCATCGACTCCGCAATACGCTCAAGGACGGTTTGTTGCCTTCGGCTCAAGCGGCCGAATCGCTCAAACGGATTCAAATTTTCGCCGAAACGGACGTGGAAGGTGACAAGTCCAACGTCAAAGGCGTTGCCGAAGACGACGTGATTTGGCCCTATGTCACGAGTACACAGGACAACTGCTTGGGTTTGAAAAAGTGTCCTTATGCCGACGAGTGTTTCGTCTACAAGGCCCGAGCCAAGGCCAAGGAAGCGGATATCGTCGTTGTGAATCACCATCTGTTTTTGTCCGCGATGGCCATTAAGGACGAGGCGGCCGATGCCGACATGCTGCCGGCCGCCGACATGACGATTTTGGACGAAGCGCACAAGTTGCCTGAAATTGCGGCCAACTTCTTCGGTTCCGAACTCTCGACGTTCGCGATTAAAGAAAACGTCAAGGACATTCAGCGCATGACGATGAGTCGTCATCGATCGATGGCGCCGAAGGATCGTACGTGGGACGAACTGTGCCAATCCGTCGTTCATACGTTGATGGATTTCGGTGTTTTGCTGCAAGAGTTGGGGCTTTACGAGGGCGACAGCAAAAATATTGAGGCCGTCGTCGGAATCGAAAGGGCCGGCGAGTTGTTGCAGGACGCATCCGATGCGATGGATCGTCTGCGCAGAGCTATTGCGCCGTTGGTCGAAAATGATCCGGATCTGGAAAAAGCGGCGGAACATGCCGGGGACCTGTTGGCCGGGATGCGTGTGTGGTCGGAAGCGTTGGCCCACCCGCAGGAAAAGATTCAAAACGAATCGGGCGTCCCCGTGATCCGTTGGATTTCTCGAAGCAAGACGGAGGCGCGCTTGCATGAAACGCCGATCAGCTTTGCCGAAGACTTTGCTCGATTGCGTTCGTCGCAACCGGGTACCGCTTGGGTGTTTACGTCGGCGACGCTAGCAACCGAGGGGAATAATTTTTCGCACTTTTTGCAGGAGATGGGGCTCTCGGACGTTGCTCAAACGCATGTTTGGCCCAGTCCGTTCGATTTTGAGAATCAAGCGATGCTCTATGTTCCGGAGCGTCTGCCCGATCCGAAGCAAGATGATCGCGAGAGTTATATCGAAGGGTTGATCGCCGAGTGTTGGCCCGTGATCGATTTGATCGAAGGAAGAACCTTTGTTCTGTGTACGAGCTACAGAGCGATGACGCATGCCGGCGAGGTATTGCGACGCTACGTCAGTGAAAATCGCCGACATTACGAGGTGTATGTCCAGGGTGAGGACAATCGTTCGCGTTTGATCGAAAACTTCCGCAAGCACGGCAACGCCATATTGGTCGGCACCATGAGTTTTTGGGAAGGTATTGACATCAAAGGCGAGGCGCTGTCCTTGGTCATCATCGACAAGTTGCCCTTCGCGCCTCAGGGTGATCCGGTATTGGAAGCCAAAAATCAGTGGATTCGGGATCAAGGCGGCGATCCGTTCCAAGAACACCAGATTCCTTTGGCCGCCATTGCGCTCAAACAAGGTACAGGGCGATTGATTCGCAGTGAAAGCGATCGAGGCGTCTTGGTGATCGGGGATCGACGCGTGTTGCCCAATCAATCCAGAACGCGTTACGGCGATCGATTCCTTCGCAGTTTGCCGGGCTACAGTCGTACGCGACGGTTCGAGCGCGTCGTCGATTTCTGGAAGCACCCCGATTCGTGGGTGTAGTTGCGTTGGGCGTCAACAAAAAGAGCTTGGAAGAAGGAATTCCAAGCTCTTTTGTTTTTATCGAAGCGATCGTTTAGGCGGTCAACGCAGCCTTGACGAGGGCGCTGACCTTGCTCATGTCGGCACGGCCGGCACATTTGGCCTTGACGGCGCCCATGACCTTGCCCATGGCGGCCATACCGGTGACGCCGGCATCGGCAACTGCCTGAGCGATCACGGCCTTGATTTCGTCTTCGCTCATTTGCTGAGGCAGATAGACGCTCAAAACGTCGATTTCGAACTGTTCTTTTTCAGCCAATTCGGGACGATTGGCGTTTTGGTACTGAACGACCGAGTCGCGACGTTGCTTAACCAGCTTGCCGATGACGGAGGTGACCAGTTCGTCGGTGGCTTCGACCTTGTCGTCGACTTCGCGCTGCTTGATGGCGGCGAGCAACAAACGGATGGCGGACAAGCGAGCCATGTCTTTGGCGCGCATGGCCGTCTTCATATCGGCGGTCAATTGTTCTTTGATGGACATTTCGTTTCTCTCCAAAAGAAAAACGGCTTTCTCAGATGACCGAGAAAGCCGCTTTTTGAATCCGACTTGCGAAAAGCTCGGACAGGTTGCCGTTGAGCTGCTACGAATTAGTAGAGCTTCTTGGGCAACATCATGCTGCGCAAGCGCTTGTAGTGACGCTTAACGGCAGCAGCCTTCTTGCGCTTGCGTTCCGTGGTGGGCTTTTCATAGAATTCGCGAGCACGCAATTCGGTCAAGAGGCCGGACTTTTCGATGGTGCGCTTGAAGCGACGAAGAGCAACTTCAAACGGTTCGTTTTCTTTAACGCGGATGGTAGGCATTGTGCACCTAAAATCTAAAATTGTTTATTGGGGGTGGCGTTCGGACATCGGGATCGTCACTCTCGGACGGTCCGTCGAGCGATGTCAAAACACACGATCTTCGGATAGGCGCGCATTGTGACACAAAACAAAAATAAAGTAAATATCTGGTGTTAACTATAGTTGACGCATATTTTGGGGTATAGGCATTAGTGTATTGATTTTAAAGAAAAAATACTTTGAAAATTTTTTCAAAAAATTGGCCTTTTTTCTACAAAAAACGTAAACTATAGTATACAAATTCTCGAATTTAACCTTTTGTCTACTATAGTAGACGGTGTAAATGATGAAAAATACAGTGAATTCAATGGCAACGGGAGTCGGAGAAGACCTTGAAAACGAGCAGGCCTGTCGACTGTATTTGGCCGCTTGTTTTTGCGAAGACAAAGGCGACGGCAAACTCATTAAAGAGGCGCTCAATCGGATTGCCAAAGCGCGAGGCATTACCGATTTGGCCAAGGCTACCGGGATGAGCCGTGCCGGGTTGTACCGCGCCTTGTCCGATGAGGGGGATCCCAAATTGACGACAATGCTTAAAATCATGAAGGCGTTGCATTTGACGCGCTAAGGAGTTTGAATGGAAAAAGTCTTGTTGCATTCGTGTTGTGCGCCGTGCTCGGCCGCCATTATCGAATGGTTGCTGAATAACGAAATCGAGCCCGTTTTGTACTACTACAATCCGAACATCTTTCCGGAGGCGGAGTACAACAAACGCAAGGCGGAATTGACACGCTATTGCGAGAAACTGGGTTTGACGGTCATCGACGGTGACTGGACGCACAAGGAGTGGCTCGACAGTGTCAAAGGCTACGAGCAGGAACCCGAAAGAGGCGCCCGTTGCCAGATCTGCTTTAACGTGCGCATGATGGCGGCGGCAAAAAAATGCAAGGAACTCGGGCTAAAACGCTTTACGACGTCGTTGGCCTCAAGCCGTTGGAAAACGTTGCAACAAGTTGAGTCGGCCGGTCTGGCAGCGGCCCAGGCGGTCGGGGACGTGGAGTATTGGGCGAAGAATTGGCGTAAAGACGGTCTTCAGGAACGTCGAGGCGAATTGCTCAAGTTAAACGGCTTTTACAATCAACAATGGTGTGGCTGTGAATTTTCCATGGCCCACCTCTTTGTAAAGCAACTCAAAAGCACGGGAGCCGAGTAAATAGCCGAAAATGCAAAAAGCGTTTGCTATTCTCGATTCTTTTCTGTAATATGCGTGCTTCACGAGACGCGATTCGCGTACTCGCGGAGAAGTGGCCGAGTGGCTGAAGGCACACCCCTGCTAAGGGTGCAGATCAAATATAACTGGTCTCGAGGGTTCGAATCCCTCCTTCTCCGCCATAAATTTATTGATGAATAGAAAAAGCTTCCGAAAGGAGGCTTTTTTTATTTGCCTTGCAAGCATTTAGGCTTTCTTACCAATTTTTCACTTAATGGCTTACGTCGCCTTGTGTCGGCTCGTGTAGGACAAAATTCTTCCAAAACACCTCATCGTGTTAAAGGTGTGTAACTCATGGTCAAAGAAAGCATTGCTCCTATCTCAAAAGTTCGTATCTACTGACGAAAAGCAACTGCATTACTCGCTTTAAGCGTAAGTACTTTTTTTATGGATGTTTTTTTTCATGTAGACATGTGAAGCGGGCACAACAATTCCGCCTCAGCCCCAAATGTGCTGATACGAGTAACGCCGAAGGCGCTTATTCCGCAATCTGTCCGATGATCACCCCTGAGCTCTTTTCGATCAGCAGGCTGCT
>JAGBZO010000013.1 GCA_017628205.1 Duodenibacillus sp. | reverse complement strand
GAAAAAAGCGTGTTAAATGAATGGGTTAGAGGAAATTCATACGCCGAAAAACGGTGTTTTTGCGCGTTGTCTCGCGCCCACAAATGGGTCGAGTCGATTTCTGACTCGATTTGCGCCGATTTGAGGGCATTTAAATGCGCCGTTTCAAAGAGCCGTTCGGACGTCTGAGCCGGTGCGGCGTCACGCACAAATCCGAACACGCCCGAATCGGCGGTCAAATCATCTTTTCTCGGATAGATCACGCCTTCAACTAACGGAACGTCGGCGCCAAGGGCAAATCCGTTTTCAAGCCAATAGGGCGAGTAGCGAAAAGCCATCGTGGTACGACCGGCATCGTCGTTCAATACGAGATGACCGACGTCGTGAATCGCATCGTTCAGCGTAATCCGAATCGGTAGAACGAGGGGAGCCATCAGAACCTCAAATTAGAGCTTGGTTTCCGAACGACGAATCCGTTTGGGCAGCAATTCGGTTTCGAGTGCCTGAGCCAACGGATCGACGGCTGCGATGTCCGAAAGAGGGGTGCCCAACCCCAAAGCGCTCAACACGGAGGCAATCGTTCCGATGGCCACGCCGCAATCGCCTTTTTCTATCTTCGCCAAGGTCGACAAGCCGATGCCGGCACGTTCGGCGAGGAGGGCTTGGGGGATACGACGCTTCAAACGGGCCGTTTTGATGTTGTTACCGAGCGTTAACACGGATTGTTCGACTAGGGCAGAGGGTCTCATGTCTGTATTATCCTACCTGTTATGCGTTGTAATCATTACTATTATGATCATTATCTCACATTGATCCAGTCTTGACAAGAATACGGCTCCACCCTGTTATTTCGATGGATTTTCTTCTTTATGGCGCATCCGCCGACGCAACCAACACGTATGATATGAGTGATTAGAGGTTATAACAAGTATTATCCTAATGAGTCATCCCGAATGATGCCGTTGATTTAGGCTTCGAAAAAATCGAGTTGACGAGGACTTCACCTGACGCACCCTACTCAAAGGCCCAATAGATGAGAAAAAAAGAGGCCGGAGGCCGAGCTCCCCCGTCTAATAGATGTTTCCTATTGAGAAATGAACCGTCCGACGACCCTTTCCCACAGGCGACGTGACGTTATTTTTGGCGCAACCATTTCGAGGTCGGTTCGGGTTCCTTGGATGCCCGACAGTGCTGCAGCAGGTGACTCCCGTTAAGAGCAAAATCCGACTGTCGGTTCGGACCGCTTCTCGATGATCGATCCGATCGCCGATCATTTCCAACGCACCCGCTTGGATTCCGGTATCGCAAAACACGATTCTTCGCAAACGCGTTTAAATCGCCTCAAATGGTTTCGCGCGTATTCGATTGCACTTGAGAGGATTTAGATTGGTTACAAAAAAAATAGTAGAAACTGCCATATAACTTTAGAAAATACTATTGACACCAGAAAAGAAAACCGCCCGTCAAAAACGGGCGGCTTGATAGGCAATACCGGTTTGTCGGTTTATTTACGTTTGATACCGCGGTGGCATAACCAGACGCCGACGAGGACCAAAGCGCAACCGATCAACATGACGGGGGTCCACTTTTCGTCAAGCAACCAGACGCCGGCGACTACCGTCACGACAGGACACAGATAAAGGAAGTTGCTCGTTTTGGCCGCCCCGATCGATCGCGTCACGTCGTTCCAGAGCGTAAAGCATAACGTTTGAGCAATCAGTCCCAGGAAAAGCAACTGAGGCAGAACCTCCCAACGAGTCAACAATTCCCAATCCGTCGTCAAAGGCTCGAAAGCAAAGACGGGCGTCAGACTGACCAGCGTCCAGAACATGACCTTGCGCGTAATGAAGTCAACCGAGTAACGACCGAACAACGGGCGCAACAAGAGGCTGTAGACGGCCCAACTCAACCCCGCCGCCAACCCAAGAATATCGCCCCATGGCCAGAGGTTCAGTTCCAAAACGCCGTTGTACAACAGACAAACGATACCAGCCAGGGCGATCCACGATCCGATCCAAAAACGCCAAGACGCTTTGATGTCTCGGTAAAAGATCATGCCCAGCAAAACCGCGAAAATCGGGCTCGAACTGACGAGGAACGAGACGTTGCCCGCTTGCGAAGTTTCCAGAGCCGTGTTTTCCAACAAAAAGTACGCCGATCCCCCGAAGACGCCGAGTATCGCCAGCCGCAACTCATCGGTCCCGCGCGCCAACAAAGGGCGGGGGCAGGAGCAAAAAAGACCGATCCAAGCGATGGCGGTGCGATAAAAAACGATGTCGGCTGCCGTCAATCCCATCTGCATCAACAACTTCGTGTTGATGAAGGTCAGCCCCCAAACGGCAACGGTAAACACCGCCATCGCATAGGCCAACTTAGTTTCAACAGGTTGTTCCGACTGTAAGTACTGCGTCATTTGAGCTTGCGAATGAATAATCGATACGATCATTTTATCGTGTTTCCATTCGCCTGTCTCCAAAACGAAAAACCCCGTCCGACAAATCGGACGGGGTTTGAGGCGTTACGTCGCAGAGCGATTACTTGCCCATCGAGCGAACAACGCAACGACCCATCAAGGTCAACGCGTTGGTAAGAGACGTTTCGTCAAAGTCGAAATGACCGTTGTGGTGACCGGCCATCAAATCGGAACCAACCTGAACGTACGTACCCTTGCCGCCGGCGGCCTGGACCGTGCTCATGAAGTGAGAGTAGTCTTCGCTGGCGCCGAAGTCCTTGAGTTCGATCACGTTGTCAAAGACGCCCATGGCACGAGCTTCTTCGGCGACGAGCGCGGCAATTTCGGCATCGGACTCACCGCTCTTGGTGCCGCCCTTGATGTCGATCGAGTAACCGCAGCCCCACATGTCGGCGGCGGCCTTGGCGATGCGCTTGACTTCGCCGAACATGTAAGCGTCCAAGTCGCTCGTGATACCGCGAGTTTCGAGAACCAAAACGGCCTTGGGCGGAATCACGTTGCGACCTTCGCCGCCGATCAACTTGCCGACGGTGATGCGGGTGTCGCCCTTGCCCGAGCGCGGAATGGCGTGCATGTTCAACAAAGCCGTGGCGGCTGCCAACAAGGCGTTCTTACCTTCTTCAGGCGCGTTGCCGGCGTGAGCGGGAACGCCCGTGAAGGTAATGTCGGCCTTGGTCGTGGCCAAGAAGTTCTTCGTACCGCAGATGACGGTGCCGATCTTGTTGGCCTGGAAGCCGATGTGCATGCCGAAAATCTGTTCGACGCCTTCGACGGCACCGGCCTTTTCCATCGGCATGGCGCCGCGTACGCCTTCTTCGGCGGGCTGGAAGATAAAGCGGATCTTGCCCTTCAACTGGTCGCGCATACCGGCGACGACTTCGGCCAAAGCCAGACCGATGGCAACGTGACCGTCATGACCGCAGGCGTGCATGGCGCCGGAGTTGACGGAGGCAAAGCCTTCGGCGTTGGGACGATGATCGGCAGCGTCGCATTCGCTCACGTCGTTGCAGTCCATGTCAAAACGCACGGCAACGAAGGGGCCTTCTTCGGCAAACGTCATGTCGGCCCAGAAACCGGTCATACCGCCGGCCATCTTGGCGACAAGTTCCGGATCGGCACCCTGACGAACGGCGCGTTCCATGTGACCGGCCAATACGGCTTCGGCCGGCACGCCCATCATGGCTTCCTTACAAACGGCGTCGGCACCCATCGTGACTTCATAGCCGAGTTCACGCATTTTCGTGATGGCCATGCTGGCGGTGCGGAATTCCGTCCAAGCCGACTCGGCGTGCTTGTGCAAATCGCGACGTACGGCTACCAAGTTGGGAATGACGGCGTTAATCTTTTCTTGCAAAAGGGTGTTCATCGAAGTCTCCTTCCATAACCTGCAAAGTGGTATGCTAACCATAGCATTTTAGGCTTAGGCGTCTCTAATAGAAACGACCTAGGTGGTATTTCTTATGCATGCCGTCATACTGTGGTCATTTTGGCCTTGTGATTATTACTTAGGGCGTGCCGTTTCGGCACCGTACATCCCGTCATGATTCCCCGTCGTATCGAAACGCTCATTTTGTTATGTCTCGTGCCGCTGGCCATTTGGATCGAATACGATCCGAGCAGCGAGAAGGGCAACGCGCTTTTTGACCAAGCGCGCGAGCTGCACCTCAAACAACCGCATCCGCTCCCGATCTCGCCCAAGGCCTGCGACTTGTACGCCCATTCCATGGTGGAAGGGAATCGACAGGCGCCGTGGTATTTCGCCGACTGCGTCAAAGCGGCCGATTACGTCTCCGAATCCGATCGCAAAATCCTCGAATACGCCGTTTTGAGTTTATGTTTGGAAACCGGTATCGACGGTCTGACATGCCGCGACAAGCGCGACATGCTCAATTTGTCTGCGGGACAAATCGAAGTGGCGGAAAAACTCGATCCGATCCAGCTCTTTCGGCATGCAAGCGATCACGCCGACACTTCGCTGCTGCATTAAAATGACTCGAGCCGATTCCCTCTATATATAAATAGAGGGAGCACAGCCCGTTTTTCATAGATTATGCGCAAGGAAACTTGCGACTTCAGTCGCGAGAGGAATTGCGCAAAAACGCGATATAGTCTGTAAACTTATCCATGTGTGAGAATTCTTGACAACCAAACTCTATGTTAAACATTGTTTTTGATAGAAATTGTGTTTACCAAACTGCATACCATGTGGTTTGGTGTCCAAAATATCGAAAACCCGTTTTAACAGGGACGATTCCCGCATTCGTCCAAAATCAAATTCAAGAAATCTG
>JAGBZO010000012.1 GCA_017628205.1 Duodenibacillus sp. | reverse complement strand
CTGGCGCGCCGGGCAGGATTCGAACCCACGACCCTCTGGTTCGTAGCCAGATACTCTATCCAACTGAGCTACCGGCGCGCATGTATTTCGTTTTTCCGCTGTTTGTCAGCAGAGGATCGAAATTATACAAAGAATTTTAGAAATTGCAAGACGAACTTAAAAAAGCCCGAACCTCATGGTAAAAAAGTGAGGTTCGGGCCGTTCTCAAGCGATCGATGTCGTCAGGCTGCCGCTTCCTGTGTTTCGGCTTTGCTTGCACGAGGCTTGCGCGCCGTCGTTTTGCGAGCGGGCTTTTTTGCCGGCGTTTCGGTCGGAGCGGGTTCGGCTGGAGCAGGTTCTGTCGCAGTGGCGGCATTTTCTGCAGCCGGCGTCGTCGCCTTTTTGCGGGCGCGTTTCTTGGGGACGGCTTCGAACGTCAATTTCAGGTTGAAGCGTTCGGCCACGGCATTGGCTTGTTTGGCGGTCAATGTCGTGCAGACGTCGATCGGCAAAGAGGCGTCGGACAATTCGAGGAATTCGATTTGCAAAGCGTCGAGCACTTCCAAAGGCAGGAGACGGAAGGCGTGTACGGTTGCCAGTTTGGCGTTGTCCTTGTGCGCGCAAAAGAGCGTCCACGAGGGCGTCATCGTTTGACCTAGGAACTGTTCGACGCTAAAGACGACGGCCAGATACTCGAGCGAAGACAGACTCTTGAGCCATTTGTGCGGCGGGAGTTCTTCGATGGCCCAAAGACGATCGTCGTAGCCGTCGAGCTGTTCGTACAAGTCGTTGAGCTTGGCATCGGTCTTGACGGCTTCGACGTCGGCTTGCTCCTTTTCCAACGCTTCGGTGCGTTCGCCGATGGCGTTTTCAACGGCTTGACGCTCTTGCCACAACAGCTCTTCGAACGAGCCCATGATGCCGAGCGTCAAAGTCAATAAATCGGGCGTGCGCTTGACGCACTTGGCCAACGACTTGGGCTTGGTGCGCCAGTCCTCGGGCAGTTCGTTTGCCAGCGCTTGGCCGAAGGTGCGGGGCTGAAAATCCTTGAGTTCCAATTGACCGTTGGCTTGGATGACGACAACGCGTTGCGACTTGAGTTTTTTGCTCATTGAAAAAACCTCGGAGGTAAATAAGAATCAATGCTGTAAGCATAGCGCGAAACGGTCGGATCGGGTACAATGCGAGCCTCGAACAGAAGGGGGCCTATAGCTCAGTTGGTTAGAGCAGGGGACTCATAATCCCTTGGTCGCTGGTTCAAGTCCAGCTGGGCCTACCACACTCACCGTCCGTGTCTTGTTCAAGACGCTCACCGACAGCCAAGCCCGAGCGTCGCTACGTTGCTCGGGTTACACGCTAAAATAGATTCGTTTTGTTGAATCCGTTTATATACGCATGACCGCTCCTGCAAAAGCATTTTCTCAGTTTGCGCTTGATCCTCGTATTCAGACCGCGATTGCGGCCATGGGGTACGTCAATCCGACTCCGATTCAGGAAAAGGCCATCCCGGTCGTTCTTTCCGGTAAAGACGTCATGGGCGCTGCACAAACCGGTACCGGCAAGACGGCCGGTTACGGCCTGCCCGCCTTGCAACGCGTATTGCCCAAGGCCAATACGTCCGCTTCGCCCGCCCGCCATCCGGTACGTATGCTGGTGCTCACGCCGACGCGCGAATTGGCCGATCAGGTCAACGACAATCTCAAGCGTTACGCCGCCAATACCGACTTGCGCGTCTCCGTTGTTTACGGCGGCGTGGACATGAAGCCGCAGACCGAGCAGTTGCGTCGCGGCATCGAAGTGCTGACGGCAACGCCGGGGCGTTTGCTCGATCATGTGGAAGGGCGCAACGTCAATCTGTCGCAAGTGGAAATCGTCGTGCTCGACGAAGCCGATCGCATGCTCGACATGGGGTTCCTGCCCGATATTTCCCGTATCCTCAATTTGTTGCCGAAAAAGCGTCAGAGCTTGATGTTCTCGGCAACCTTCTCGCCCGAAATCAAGAAGTTGGCTCAGAACTTTTTGAACGAGCCCGAACTGATCGAAGTGGCGCGTCAAAACGCCACGGCCGATACGGTGCTGCAGGTTGTGTACGCCGTGCACGATTCGGAAAAAACCGAGAGCTTGGTCGAGATTCTCAAGACGCACGGCGAGAACGCCGAACCGCTCAAACAGGTGTTGGTCTTTGTCAACGCCAAGATCACGTGTCGTCGTTTGGCTCGCAGTTTGGAAAAGGCCGGTATCAAGGCCGACTCCATTCACGGCGACAAGACTCAGGAAGAGCGTACCGCAGCGCTTGAAGCCTTCAAAAACGGCACGTGCGAGGTATTGGTCGCGACCGACGTGGCGGCTCGCGGTATCGACATCGCCGAATTGCCCACCGTCATCAACTACGACGTTCCGTTCTGTGCCGAAGACTACGTTCATCGTATCGGTCGTACGGGTCGAGCCGGCGCCAAGGGGTTGGCCGTC
Source organism: Duodenibacillus sp. (assembly GCA_017628205.1). Classification (GTDB taxonomy): domain Bacteria; phylum Pseudomonadota; class Gammaproteobacteria; order Burkholderiales; family Burkholderiaceae_F; genus Duodenibacillus. The sequence goes on along the minus strand of JAGBZO010000012.1, from coordinate 15,427 downwards.
ATGCTCGTTACGGGCGGCGACGATCGCGCCGTCGCGGCCATCGAGTTGTTGACCAAGCAAAAATTCAATCCGGTTAAGTTCAGTCCGGTCAAGCGTGATCGCGCGCCGCGACGCGAGCGTCCGTGGAAGGATGCCGAGCGTGACAGTTCTCGCGTTCGTCCGGAAGTGCGTGAAGCACGCAAAACCGTTTACGATCCGATTTTTGACACGCCTTACGAACCCGGAACCGAACACGCTCAGACAACGGTGCTGGCCAAGCCTGCCCATCCGGTTGTCAAGACCAAGCGCAAGGCGCCAGTCGCCGCCTTGTTGGGCGGTTTGATTCGCAAGTAATGTGACGCAGCGAGTGCCGACGCGGTGCTCGCTGTCTTTTTATTTTTTTAATGCTGAGGAGTAGCGAAGAATGTCTCAAACCGATTACAAGGCTCCCGCCGATTGGACCGAGTGGACTTACCTGGATCTGGCCATGGCTCCGCTCACGCCGGAAGCCGAGGCGTTTTTCCTGGCTCAAAACGACCCTCAAATTCGACAAGGTTTGGCTGAAAATCAAACGTTGTCTCGAGACGCTTTGCGCGTGTTGTCCGAAGACGAAGACGACGAAGTGCGAGCCATCGTGGCGGAAAATCCCGACCTCTACGCCGTGTTGACGCCCGACGAGGTGATTGCTTTCATCGACGGCAACGCCGAGGTTCTTGCCGGCGTGGCCTTGATTTGCAACGATCAGGCGATCATCGATCGACTGACCGAAGAGTTTTTGACGGCCGAGGATCCGGAGTTGCGCGGGGCGTTGGCCACGTGCGTCGGCTTGAGCAAAGAAACCATGGACGTGTTGGTTCAAGACGAAGCCTACGAAGTGCGGGCCGGGTTGATTTCCAACGAAGTCTTCCACGACGTCTACGGTGAAGATTTCGTTCGCGACTTTGTCGGCGACGATCAGGACATGCAAGACGTCTATGACGAATACTGCCAGTTGACCGCCATGTGCGAAGAGTACGGCGATCTCGGTTCCCGCTAAGCGGCGATAGAGTCAGATTCCGATGAGCGGTTTGTTCGGCTTGTTTTTGATCACGAGCGCGGCCAATATTTTGACGCCCGGCTTGGGCGTCATCATGATCATCATGATCGCGGCGGAGTACGGGTGGAAGCGCACCTTGTGGGGCAATCTGGGCGTTTCGCTCGGTATTGCTTTCCTCTTCGTCTTGGCCGTGTCCGGTCTCGGCGTCATCGTCCAGACCAGTCCCTTGCTGTACGCCGCCATCAAATGTCTCGGCGCCGCCTATTTGTTTTGGATGGGGATCAAAACGTTCCGACGCGCGGCCATTCGGGTCGTTGCCTCCGCCTCGACGGGGCAGCGGCTGGACGACAAGCCGTTCGATCTGTTTGTCAAGTGTTTCTTTTTGAGCGCGACCAATCCCCAACCGATGGTTTTTGCCATCTCTTTGTTGCCGCAGTTCATCGATCCGACCTTGCCGTACGTTCCTCAAGTGTCGGTAATGATCGTGTGCTATACGTTGATCGTCTTCTTGTCGCTTGTCTTTTACGCGTTGATCGCCAGCCGCGCCCGTCTCTTTTTGAGTGGTCCCACAGGTGCCAAGCGAATCAATCAAGTGAGCGGAACGGTCTTTTGTTTGATCGGTCTGTTCGTGTTGTACAAAGCGATCGTCGAGCTGTTACCTTTTTTGCCCTAGGGTTTTGCCGAAGATAAACGGGTTTATGTCCGAAACGGCGGGCAAGTCGTAAAATGACAAAACAATCGATTCGACTGAATAGCCCTCCAAGGAGATGTACTATGGTTGTTCATATGGATACGGCTTTACGCGTTGCCGTGGAAGAGGATAACCCCGCAATCGAACGTATCGAAGAGCTTTGCGTCAAGTGCGGCATGTGTTCCAAAGTGTGTTCCGATTACATCGGCGTCAACAAGCGATACGACTTGGCCAAGAGCGGCTCGGCCATTTGTACGTACTGCGGTCAGTGCACGAGCGTGTGCCCGACCGACAGTTTGGTCGTGAAGTCGGAAATTCAGGCGGTTCAGGCCGCCGTCGACGACCCCGATTCCATCGTCATTTTCTCCACGTCCCCGTCCGTTCGCGTTGCATTGGGAGAACTTTTTGGTGAAGAGCGCGGCGGCTTTGTCGAAGGCCGCATGGTCAGTTTGTTGCGTGCTCTGGGCGGCGATTACGTGCTCGACACGAACTTTGCCGCCGACCTGACGATCGTCGAAGAAGCCAGCGAATTGCTCGAACGCATCACGAAGTCGACGGGGCCGTTGCCGCAATTTACGAGTTGCTGTCCCGCTTGGGTTCGTTACTGCGAACTGTTCCACCCCGATTGGTTGCCGCATGTTTCCAGCGCCAAGAGTCCGATCGGCATGCAAGGCCCGACCATCAAGACCTACTTTGCCAAGAAGAACGGTCTCGATCCCAAGCGTATCGTCAACGTGGCCGTGACGCCTTGCACCGCCAAGAAGTACGAAATTCGTCGCGACGAAATGAACGCCGCGGGACGCTATCACGGCGACGAATCCATGCGCGATATGGATTACGTGATCACCACGCGCGAATTGGCTCAGTGGGCTAAGGAACGCAACATCGACTTTGCCGCTCTCGAGGACAGCGCTTTTGATCGCCTGATGGGCGACGCTTCCGGTGCGGGCGTGATTTTCGGTGCTACCGGCGGGGTGATGGAAGCCGCTTTGCGTACGGCTTACAGTTTCGCCACCGGCAAGACGCCTCCGAGCATGATGTTCGATCTGCAGCCGGTTCGCGGCATGCAGGACGTGCGTACGGCCGAGATCGATTTTGACGGCTTGCCCGTTCGCGTGGCCGTGGTGTATGGTACGGAAAGTGCCGACAAATTCATTTCCAAGGTAATGGAAACGGGCGAAACCTATCACTTCATCGAAGTGATGACCTGTCCCGGCGGATGCCAGTCCGGCGGCGGTCAGCCCAAACCCGATTACGACGCGATCGATCAGACGCGTCAACAACGTCTTGACAGCCTTTATCGTCGTGACGCCTCCCTTGCCGTTCGCATGAGTCACGAAAACGAAGAAATCAAGGCGCTGTATGAAACGTTCTACGGCAAGCCGTTGAGTGAGCTTGCCGAGGCGATGTTACATACCAACTACACCGACATGAGCGGTGAATTAGGAGAAAAGACCATGAAGTATCGTTGCAAAGTCTGCGGTTACATCTACGAAGGTGACGAACTGCCTCAGGACTACATCTGCCCGCTGTGCCAGAAGGGCGCGGAAGTCTTCGAATGCATGGAAGAACCCAAGTGCTGCTGCAAGCCTGCATTGGCCGGTACCAAGACGGAAAAGAATCTTGCCGCCGCTTTTGCCGGTGAATCCCAGGCCCGCAACAAGTACACGTACTTTGCCGAAGTCGCTCAGCGCGAAGGTTACGAACAGTTGGCCGAAATCTTCCTGCACACCGCTCGCAACGAACAGGAGCACGCCCGCTTGTGGTTCGATCTGTTGGGCGGCATCAATGACACGGCAGCCAACTTGTTGGCCGCCGCCGAAGGCGAAAACTACGAATGGACCGATATGTACGCCGCTTTCGCCAAGGATGCTGAAGAAGAAGGTTTCCCCGAAATCGCCGCCAAGTTCCGTATGGTCGGCGCCATCGAAAAGACGCACGAAGAACGTTATCGCAAGCTCTTGAGCAACGTTCAGATGCAGCAGGTCTTTGCCAAGGGTGAAATGGCCATGTGGGAATGCCGTATTTGCGGTCACATTGTGGTCGGAACGCATTCGCCCGAAAGCTGCCCGGTCTGCCATTACTCTCAGAGCTTCTTCGAAATCCGCAAGACCAACTACTAATACGTTGGATCGGACGGGCCCTTGGGGCCTGTCCGCCCGTGAGCGGATAAACAAAACCCCGTTGCTCGAACGCTTTGCAGGCGTTCGGTCACGGGGTTTTTGATTGCAGCGCGATCGAGTCGATCAGGCCAAGAGTTTCTTGACCGTCGGCTCGAGTCGTTTCGAGAGTTCGACCACGCTTTCGGCGTAGAAATAGGAGCGGTTGTAACTTAATATCGCTTGATAATTGCGCGACCCGAGTCGCCATAAAGCGGCGTTCTGGCCTTCGGCCGTAACGATAGGCAGACGCGCCAACAGGACGGGAGTGTCTTCGGGCGGTTCGACTTCCTTGGCGATGCGAACGCCGAGCCGTTTGGCTTGTTTGATCGTCGTGTTTGTACGAACGCCGCCCGACTTCAGTTGTTTGGCGATCGCGTCGTTTGCTCGGCAAGGCCAGTTGAGGGCAAGACCGTCTTTCCAACCGGCATTTCTGAGATAACATGCGACGGAGCCGATCGCGTCGGTCGGGCTGTTGCGCAGATCGATGCGTCCGTCTTTGTCGAAGTCGACACCCAGTTTGAGGATATTGCTTGGCATGAACTGGCACATGCCGACGGCACCGGCAAAGCTGCCGAGTTGTTGCGCCGGAGCGAGTTTGGAGCAATGGCACCATGACAAAAACGCGGCCAGTTCTTTTTTGAAAAACGTTTCGCGTCGGGTGTAGTCGAAGCTAAGGGTCATCAATACGTCGAGTACCTTGTGCTGGCCCATTTTTCGACCGTAAGCCGACTCAATCCCGATGATGGAGGCGATCACGGCCGGCGAAACGCCGTATTGTGCGTAAGCGCGTTTGAAAGCGTCGGCATTGTTTTTCAGGAAACGTTCCCCCATGTAGGTGCGCTCGAGCGTCAAAATGCTTTCTTTATGCGCGTACCAATTTTTGGGCTGAGCCGTGGCGGTGAGCTTGGGCTTGCGCATGATGCGTTCGGCCGTGCGGTTGTGCTTGGCTTGTGAGAGTGCTTTGATAAGCCAGTCGAGAGGGATGCCTTGCTCTTTCGAGAGCGATCGAGCCCAGGCGAGCACGTCGTCGCGTTCCACGTACGGACGCGCTTGAGCCAACGTGACGGACGGAAAAACCGACAGCGTCAGCAGGGTGGACAAAAGGCGACGACGTGAAGCGAAGTACGGCATGAGTAGGAAAGAGGCGGAACGTTTTCTAAGGTATCGTGAACTTAAGCTGTACAATACCAAAAGAATCGCGAAAATTGGATTTTATCGAACGATTCGCGAACTTTGTCCCTGCTTTTATTGTGAGCGTTATTTAACGTGCCGACCGGTTTTTTCACGCACGACCTGTGCCAAACCTATGATCAGGGGGAAGGAAACCCCGAGCATCCCGATCGCATTGAGGCGATCGAAGATCAGATGTTGGCTTGCGGGCTCAATCGCTTGGTCGTGCCCTGTTTGTGTGAATCGGCTTCCATGACCGAAGTGTTGCGAGCGCATGACGCCGCGTATATCGATCGGTTGCGATACGGAGCCGATCAGGGACGCTGCGTGCGTGTCAGTCCCGATACGTGGATCAACGGATTGAGTTTCGATGCGGCCATGAAAAGCGCCGGAGCGGCCATCAGCGCCGTGCGGGAAGTGTGCGCCGGTCGCGTTCGCAATGCGTTTGCTTGTATTCGACCGCCGGGACATCATGCAGGCCGCGATTGGGGCCACGGATTTTGTTTGATCAATTCCGTCGCATGCGCCGCCAAGTTCGCGTTGGACGAGCTCGGGCTCAAACGTGTCGTGATCATCGACATCGACGTGCACCGAGCCGACGGTACGGAAGATATCGTCAAAACGGATCCTCGCATCAAACTCTTCAGTTTGTATCAGCAAACGGCGTTTCCGTTTGGGTTGGCAGAGGCGGACAGCCCCAACATCGTCAACGCTCCGTTACCCGAAGGTACCGACGGCAAGGAAGTCATCCGCATTATCGAAGAGGAGTGGCTCGGGCAAATCGCCGCGTTTAAACCCGAGCTGCTGTTGCTGTCGGCCGGGTTCGACGCCCACCGAGACGAAAAGCAAGCCTTGTTCAAGTTGACCGAATTCGATTACTCGCTGATCACGAAAGATCTCATGCGTTTGGCTCACGTCATCTGTCAGGATCGATTGGTGAGTATTTTGGAGGGCGGCTACAACATCCGCAGTCTCGCGCGTTCGGCAGTGGCTCACATCGCCACGCTGACGCGCCATATCATTGCCTGATCAACGTGCGTATCGACGTCCCCACAATTGGGCGGCGATCGACCAAAAGGCGTCGAGGGAATCGGCGCCGATTTTTTCTCCGCCCAAATGCAGCCACAAAGCTTCGAGCACGCTCAAAGGCGCTTCCGTCGGAACGCGTGCGGCGCCTTGTTGTTTGCTGAGTTTTTGCCCGCTGTTGTTCAATACCAGGTCGATGTGCAGATAAGAGGGCGTGGGAACGCCAAGAGCCCGTTGCAGGGCGATTTGACGAGGGGTATTGTCAAGCAGATCGCGTCCGCGAACGATGTGCGTCATGCCTTGATCGGCATCGTCGACGACGACGGCCAATTGATACGCCCACAAACCGTCGGCGCGTTTGAGAACGAAATCGCCGACCTCTTTCTCCACGGATTGCGTGTACGGCCCGCAGGCCCGATCAACGAAAGCGATCGGTTCGGCGTCGGTGCGAAAACGCCAGCTGCGTGCGTCGGCCGAGGCTCCCGAACGGCATGTGCCGGGATAGATGCCGCCGGGCAGTCCAAGTTCTTCGGATCGCGTCTTGATTTGCGATCGCGTGCAGGAGCAACCGTACACGCGTCCGTCGTGCACGAGCGAGTCGAACGCCGCTTGATAATGATCGTAGCGGTCGTGTTGCCACAAAATCGGCTCGTCGCTGGATAGATGAAACCTTCCCAACGTATCGATGATGTCTTTGTCCGCGCCGGGAATGTCTCGCGGCGGGTCAATGTCTTCAATGCGGATCAGCCAGGCGCCGTCGTGTGCGCGGGCGTCGAGAAACGAGGCCATGGCGCAGGCCATGCTGCCCAGATGAAGGGGACCGGTGGGAGACGGTGCGAAACGGCCGCGGTAATGATCGGACATGAGTGGCAACGGTATCGATTGAGACGAGAATAATTGTAAACGAAGCGTTTCGGCTTCGTCTCGTTGGAACGGATGAAAGAAAAAGTTCCGTAAAATCAGTCGCTTCGCATCATTTCGAACGATGTTTTTGGAAAAGAGACGAAATTATCTTGACAATTTTGTTAGTGTGTGTAGAATACGCATTCTCTTCGATGCGGGAGTAACTCAGTTGGTAGAGTGCAACCTTGCCAAGGTTGATGTCGCGAGTTCGAACCTCGTCTCCCGCTCCAGTTTTCGATGAAATCAGCTTCGGCTGATTTTTTTTTGCCTTTTGGGCATGCAAACAGCCGGTTCGATTGCGAACCGGCTTTGTTTTTATATGCGTCTCAAAGCGCTCCGGCGCCTTTTTTCTCCAAGGCGCTCAGCATGATGTCAACCATCTCGGACAAACCGATTTTCGGTTGCCATCCCCATTCTTCTCGGGCGCAACTGTCATCCATGGCGTCGGGCCAGCTCGAGGCGATGGACTGACGCAAAGGGTCGACGGCGTAGCGCATGGAAAAATCGGGTTTGCGTTTGCGGATTTCGGCCGCCAACATTTCCGGGTCGAAGCTCATGGCCGTGACGTTGAAGCTGTTGCGGTGTTTGAGACGCTGCGGATCGGCCAACATCAGGTTGACGGCCGCATCGATGGCGTCGCTCATGAAGGCCATGTCCATAAAGGTGCCGGCAGCGATGGGACAGGCATAGGTTTCGCCTTTGACGGCGCTGTAAAAGATTTCCACCGCGTAATCGGTCGTGCCGCCGCCCGGCGGCGTTTCATGACTGATGAGCCCGGGATAACGCACCGATCGGGTGTCGACGCCGTATTTGTGAAAATAATAGTCGGACAACAATTCGCCCGTCACTTTGGTGATGCCGTACACCGTTTTGGGACGGCAGACCGTATCTTGCGGCGTCATGACCGCGGGGGTTTCGGGGCCGAACACGCCGATGGAGCTCGGCGTAAAGACGGCGCATCCAAGTTCTCGAGCGACTTCCAGCGTGTTGATCAAACCGTTGACGCCGACATTCCAGGCGGCCAGCGGTTTGGATTCGGCGGTTGCCGACAACAAAGCGGCCAGGTTGTAAATCGTGTCGACGTTGTAGGTTTTGACGACCTCGGCAATGCGACGTGCGTCCAAAATGTCAACGCATTCGCAGGGACCCGATTGCAATAAGGAGTCGGGCAACGGCGTGCGCGTCGTGTGACCCGCGACGATCGTTCCGAATCGATCGTCGGCTCTGAGAGTGGCGACCAATTCCGTGCCGATTTGACCGGCCGCTCCGATGACCAAAACGTTCTTCATGGTAAAACGCTTCCTTGCCTAAAGGGGGGAGATGGTTTGGATTGTAGTGGTTGAGCCGTGTGTTGGGAAAATGGGGCAGGTGTGGTCGGTTGACGAGGCGTATCGCTAAGGATGCGAAAAATCACCTTTTGCCTTAGGCGATGAGCGAGGCAAGCTGGAGTAAAATGAACAATACGAAACTGTCGCCGTTCAATTCGTCTTGATCGGCAGAAACAAGAAAGTCGGATATGGAACAAAAGGAAGTCAAAAACCTGTCCTTTGAGCAGGCGATGCAAGAACTCGAGGCGATCGTCGAGAAAATGGAAGACGGCACCTTGTCCTTGGAAGAGAGCGTGCAGGCGTACGCGCGCGGCACCGAGTTGGCCAAGTTCTGTCGCGGCAAGTTGAACGCGGCCGAGGCGACGATTCGCAAGCTGGAGTCCGACGGTTCCTTAACGCCGTACTTGGACGACAAGGAAATTCCGTTCTGAGCGCGGGCTCAGGCACCGAAATTCGACGTTCGATGGCGCTGACGTCGCCGAACGGTCATCGAGAGAGAACTCATGAAGGAAAAAGAGTCTTTTGACGCTTGGGCAAAGGCCTGGCGCGTGCGATTTGAAGAGGCCGCCGAGCGAGCCCTGCCTTTGAAGGACGGTCCGTTGGCCGGCCTGCAAGAGGCGATGCGATATGCCGTCTTGGACGGTGGCAAGCGCGTTCGCGCTTTGTTTGCTTACGCAGCCGGCGAAGTGACGGGAGCCGACGCATCTCACACCGACAAGGCGGCGTTGGCCGTCGAGTTTGTTCACGCTTATTCGTTGGTTCACGACGATTTGCCCTGTATGGACAATGATTTGTTGCGACGCGGCAAGCCGACTTGCCATGTCAAGTACGGCGTCGCCCAGGCCATGTTGGCGGGGGATGCGTTGCAGCCCGAGGCGTTCAAGCAGTTGGTCAGTCCCGAATTGGGAGCGCAAACGAGCGTTGCTTTGGTTGCCGAATTGACGTTGGCTTCCGGTGCCGATGGCATGTGCGGCGGTCAGATGATCGACTTGCAGCACGTCGGCCAGACGATGGACATCGATCTGTTGCGCATGATGCATGCCATGAAGACGGGGGCCTTGATTCGTTCCGCCGTTCGAATGGGCGCCATGTGCGGCGACCCGCGCGTTTTTGCGAGTGTCGACGCCGATTTGACCGTATACGCCGATCGCATGGGCTTGGCGTTCCAAATCGTCGACGACATCTTGGACGTCACTGCCGATACGGCCACGTTGGGCAAGACGGCGGGTAAAGACGAAGCCACCTGCAAGCCGACCTACGTGTCGATCCTCGGCTTGGATAAAGCGCGGGAGTTGGCCAAGCGTTGCCTTGACGAAGCGCTTGAGGCGCTCGAGCGCATCGAAGCGAGCGGAGTGTGCGCTAGCGGCGCCACCCGTGCCTTGGCTTGGATGGCCGATTACGTGATTGGACGGAATTACTGATGCAGTTGCAAGAAAAAAATCCTCAATGGGCCCTGCTCGAATCGATCGACAGCCCGACTCAATTGCGTCAGTTGCCGGTCGAGCAGTTGCCTGCCCTTGCCGCACAAATGCGCGATTTCATGGTGCGTTCCGTCAGCCGAACGGGCGGTCATTTGTCGAGTTCCTTGGGTGCGGTCGAGCTGGCGATCGCATTGCATTACGTTTTTGACACGCCGAAGGATCCCATCGTGTGGGACGTCGGGCATCAGGCCTACGCGCACAAGATTTTGACGGGACGTCGGGAAGCTATGTCGGGATTGCGTCAACACGGCGGAATTTCCGGCTTCCCCAAGCGTTGCGAAAGCGAATACGACAGTTTCGGCACCGCCCACTCGTCAACCTCGATTTCCGCCGCTCTCGGCATGGCCGTGGCAGACCATTTGAAGGGCGAGTCCGATCGTTGGCACATTGCCGTGATCGGTGACGGCGCCTTGACCGGCGGTATGGCCGTCGAAGCGCTCAATCATGCGGGCGTCTATAAAAAGGGAGTCAAATTGTTGATTGTCTTGAACGACAACAACTGTTCGATTTCGCCGGCGGTCGGTGCTCTGTCCGGACATTTGAGTTCGCTCGTTTCGACTACTCCCATTTGGAAGGCGCGCGAATTCAGCAAGACGTTGCTCAAGGGCGTTCCCGTGGTATGGGATTTTGCCAAACGCATCGAAAAGCAAACGGTGAATTTCTTGAGCCCTCGCTCGTCGATTTTCTCCACCTTCGATTTGAACTACTTCGGCCCGTTTGATGGGCACGATATCGACGGGTTGGTTCGCGTGTTGAACAATTTGAAGAAGCTCGACGGCCCTGTCGTATTGCATGTCAGCACGCAAAAGGGTAAGGGGTACAAGCCCGCCGAATCGGACCCGACGCTCTATCACGGCGTCGGTACGTTCGATCCCGATTGCGGGATCGTCGTTAAAGAGGCCGACAAGTCCAAGCCCTCGTATACGGAGGTTTTTTCCGACTGGGTCTGCGATATGGCTCAGGCAGATTCATCGCTGTATGCCATTACGCCCGCCATGCGCGAAGGCAGCGGCTTGGTCGAATTCGAACGTCGTTTCCCCGAGCGCTATCGCGACGTGGCCATTGCAGAACAGCATGCGGTGACGTTTGCCGCCGGTTTGGCATGCGGCGACGTGCGTCCGGTGGTCGCCATTTATTCCACGTTTGCTCAACGCGCTTACGATCAGATCGTGCATGACGTGGCCATTCAGAATCTTCCCGTGACGTTCGCCATCGATCGCGGCGGTTTGGTCGGCGCGGACGGCGCCACGCATCACGGTGTGTTCGACATGTCGTTCCTGCGCGTGTTGCCCAACTTGACGGTCATGGCTCCCAGCGACGAGAACGAGTGCCGCAAGATGTTGACGACCGCGTTCAAGTTGGGGACGCCGGCCGCCGTGCGTTATCCGCGCGGCAAGGGACCGGGCGTGCCCATCGAACCGGGACTGGAAACGATTGCCGTCGGCAAGAGCCGAACGATGCGCGAAAGTACGGCGCCCGCGTCGCGACGCGTGGCCATTTTAGCCTTCGGTTCGATGACGTATCACTTGGCCGATCTGGCTCAAGAGTTGGACGCCACGTTGATCGACATGCGTTTTGTCAAGCCGCTCGATCGTGATGCGGTTCTCGCAGCGGCCCGTTCTCACGACTTGCTCGTGATGGCGGAAGAGGGTAGCGCGGCGGGCGGTGCCGGTGCCGGTGTTTTGGAGCTTTTGAGTGAAGAGGGCGTTTGTGTGCCTACGTTGTGCGTCGGTATTCCCGATCGCTTCATCGATCACGGCGATGCGAAACGGTTGTTCGCCGATTGCGGTATGGACGTCGATTCGATTCGCGCAAAGATTCTCCAACGTCTCGGCTGATTGAGTGCCTGCTTAAACGAAAACACCCGATTCTTTTTAGAGAATCGGGTGTTTTGTTTGGGGATGAGAATTATTTTTCGCGGAAGTTGTCGAAGGAGAGCGGAGCTTCGGTGATCTTCGTGCGAATCAATTGAATGGCTTCCTGAAGGCTGTCGCGCTTGGCGCCGGTGACACGCACGACGTCGCCTTGAAGGCTGGCGCTCAACTTCAACGCTTTGGCTTCTTTGATCAACGTCTGGATCTTTTTGCCCAAATCCTTGTCGATGCCGCTCTTGACGACGATGAGTTGCTTGAGCGTGTCGCCGGAGGCCTTTTCCATAGGCTTGGATTCATCCAAGAAACGGACGTCGACGTTGCGCTTGGCCAGCTTGCTGATCAATACGTCGCGCACCTGCTTGACCTGGAAATCGGAGTTGCCAATGATGGTCAGTTCGAGCTCTTTTTGCTCGACGGCTGCGGGCGTGCCGCGGAAGTCGAAACGGGTGGAAATTTCTTTTTGAGCCTGATCGACCGCATTCTTCAATTCGACGGTATTGGGTTTGAGCAGAACGTCAAAACTCGGCATGGTAACTCCTTGTGCAAAATGACTCGCAATGACGGTGAGAAAAACAGTTGTGGCTCGTATTGTACAGTGCCCGCGTTGGAACCGCCGTATAATCGCACTACTATGACGCACACGAATTCCCTGCGCATCGACGTGCGCGAAAACGTCGAACTGGCTCCCTACACGACTTTCGGCGTTCATGCCGTGGCTCGCTTTTTTGCGGAACCCCGAACGACCGAAGAGTTGACGGCCGTGTTGCGGGACGAACGCTTCCTCGGTCTGCCCCGTCTGATTCTCGGCGGCGGCTCCAATATTTTGTTCACGCGCGATTTCGACGGAATCGTCATTCGTCCTCGAATGGACGAACTGGAATTGATCGATGAAAACGACGAGTATCGTTTCGTTCGTATCGGCGCGGGGGCCGACTGGACGCGAACCGTAGCCGAAACACTTGATCGAGGCTGGAACGGTTTGGAAAACCTCTCGTTGATTCCCGGGACGGTCGGTGGTGCCGCCGTTCAAAATATCGGCGCCTACGGTTTGGAAATCGCCGAACGCATCGTCGAGGTGGAATGTTTGAATCCTGAAACGATGCAATTCGTGACGTTGGGTGTTGACGACTGCGATTACGGTTACCGTACGAGTACGTTCAAGCACGAACCCAACAACGCGTTGATCGTGTTGTCCGTCACGCTCTCGCTGCCCAAGCGATTCGAGCCGATTTTCAGCTACAAGGAGTTGGCGCATTACTTCGGCGATCAGACGCCGACGCAGGCAAGTGAAGTGGCCCAGGCCGTCATTGCGTTGCGTCGCAAGAAGTTGCCCGATCCCGCCGAGTTGGGAAGCGCCGGGAGTTTCTTCAAAAACCCCGTCGTCTCCCGTATCAAGGTACGGCATTTGCTCGAAGACGAGCCCCGACTCGTCACGTATCAGTTGGGAGGCGGTCGCGCAAAGTTGGCCGCCGGTTGGTTGATCGATGCCGTCGGGATGAAGGGAAAGCGCCGGGGTGACGCCGGAGTGTATGAACGTCAAGCGTTGGTACTGGTCAATCACGGTCAGGCGAGCGGTGCGGAAATCAAGGCGTTGGCCGACGAGGTGGCGGCGGCCGTCAAACGTCGATTCGGCGTCGAGCTGGAACCCGAACCCGTCATCATTTGATCCTGTTGTGTATCTATGCTAGTCAGAACCTATCGAGACGACGATTTCGAGGCGATCGTTCGGGCGTTCGACGCCACCTGGGGGTGGGAGTTGGACACGGACGCGGAAGAGAAACAAGCGTTGGCCGCTCACTACGTTGCCGGCGCCGTTGCGGCGAGCAACTACACCCGCGTGGTGGAAAAAGACGGTCGCGTCATCGGGATCATGTGTTCGTCCATCCAAAACATGAACGATGCGCGTTATCGCGTCGATCCCGTCACGTATCTGTTGGTGGTTGAGGAGACTAAAAAGCGCTTGTCGCGTACCGAAACGGGTCGTGAAATCTTGACTTTTTACGATCGTATCGCCGACATCAATCGGGAGTTGGAAGAGGAATTGCGTCGCAACGCTCTGGATTGGCAAGCGGAAATGACGTTGTTATTGTGCGCGCCCGACAAGACATGTGCCGGTGTGGGAAAGGCTCTGGTGGGGGATCTGTTCGATTTTATGGGGCAAATCGGAGTTCAATGGTGCATTTTGAAGACCGACACCCATTGCGCGTGGGAGTATTACCTCAAAACGGGGTGGACGCAAGCGGTGAGCAAACCCTGGCAGGGGCAAAGCGATATGAGGGCTTTCGCGTTCAGAAAAGCCGTGACGCAGTCAAACTAAAACACAAACCGACGATGGTATTGAAACATCGTCGGTTTGTTGCATTTAGGCTTGTTCGTCGTCTGGTTGAACGGGACGATCGAACGGCATGGATTCGGGCCAAGCGATCAAAGCGTCGTGATCGAGGGTGTCGACGGCGCCCGGTCCGATGCTCGCCGTATTGACGGCGTAGTTGAGCTTGGCATAAAGCTCGGGCAGTTCGTGCTCGAGTACGCCGCGTGCTTTGCGCGGATCGTTGTCGATCAATTCGATGGCGCGATTGAGGGTTTCGGCCGCATCGCAGAGCGTGTCAAGCAGCCACTGAGAGTCGATTTGTTCGGTCATGGTACTTCGTGTGTGACAACGGTGGAAGATGGCCGAGATTGTACCGCATATGGCGTATCGAACTCGGATAGCGTGTTTGAAGGCCGATGTTTTGCAAACAAGCGTGACCAAGTCTTTCGCGTTTTACGTCAAATACGTAAGATATGCGTATCCGTTGCGTCACTTCATGTCGCCCGGAACAACACCTGATACAAAAGGATCGATTTATGAACGTGAACTATCAAGATCTGGCCGTCAAGATTTTGCGCATTGTGGCTTTGATTGTTGTTGCCGCCGGTACTGTTGCCGCCGCCGGTATCGTCTTGTGCGCCCTCGTTGCATTGGCCATTATGTTGGCCGTTTGCCTGTTGGCCCTTTTCCTGATCAAGCCGTCCGTCGTTAAAGAGTTGGCCGAACAAATGGCGGATCGACTCGATGATTGGCTTGACGATCTCAAGGATATCGCTCAAGGCGCTTACGAGCTGATTCGTGAAACGGTCAATCTGGCTCAATGTCAGAGCCAGCGTTGCGATTGGGCTCCGAAGGAAACCGAACAGGCGGAAAAAGCCGAACCGGCTGCCGCACCTCAGGAAGAAAAATGTAAGACGAATGTCGCACCTACTGCATTAGGAGCAACGGCCGCTATCGCCGCTACCGCTACCATGGCCATGGAAGATGACCCGACTCAGGCATCCGAACCGAAAGCCCAAGATGCGGTTGTTGATGCGCAGGACGCAAAGTCTGAGGTGCAGGAGGTCGAAGTGGTCGAGGTTGTCGATGCCGTCGCAGTTGAACAGAGTCCCGCATCGGAGGCTGTCAAACAGGAACCCGAAAAGAAAGAATGATCTCCTGATCGTTGATCTGACATAGATCTCGAAAGAGTCGTCTGCCTTGTAGCAGACGACTCTTTTTTTGCTTGCATCCTTGAGATGATCAGGAGGAAAAGGAGTTGGTCAAAAAATCAATGAACATGCTCTGAGGAGAGGAGTAAACAGTGTTCCGTAATACGACAGTGACGAGGTTCCTTAAATTGAATTGCGCCATCAAGCTCTTGTATGACAAGAAGGCTTCTAAAAAAGCAACAGATTGTTCTTTAAAGGCGGAGAAATTGCCTAAAAAATCTTGACGAAATTTTTGCGGGGGGGGGGAGAATCCTT
>JAGBZO010000002.1 GCA_017628205.1 Duodenibacillus sp. | reverse complement strand
TACGCTTTTACTTTGATGTAGCCGTTGCCGATAACTGACGAGCCTGCCCCATGAGTGACCTGTCCGATCGCGAAGTCAATCGCGTGTTTCAAGCCTTGCCGCCGCAAGCCCGATTTGTCATCAATACGATGTCCGAGGCGCAAAAACGTCCGGTCGAAGACGTGTTGCGCGATGAAATTCGGGAGTACATCGCCGGCCGTTTGCCCGCGATCGATTTGGACGGCGCCATGCGCACGGTGCGTACGACGGCGTACGACGCCGGGTACATGTTGGGGCGTTTGCGACGTTTCGCCCGCGATTGGGCGGGAGACGAATAAGGCGCGGTGTCGCTGCGACGGCGTGCTCTTTGCACCCTAACTTTTGGACCGAAAGTTAGGGTTTTTTACGCCCGATGGCGTAGACTGTACTGGTTAGGAGACGATCGAAGCGTCGATCGTGCGTTTGTAGACCATTTTTCATCAAGGAGAACGATCTTGAATAAGATGTTGATGCTTGCCGCCACCGGTGCGGTATGTGCTGTGACGGCTTCCGTCGGTGTCGCCGCCGATGTGGACGGTTTGCTCAAGGCCGCACAGAAGGAAGGCGCCGTTTACTCCGTCGGTATGCCCAATACCTGGGCCAACTGGATCGGTACCTGGAAGGACTTGAACGCCTTGGGTATCAAGACGCAGGACACCGACATGAGCAGTGCCGAAGAAATCTCCAAGATGATCGCCGAAGGCGTCAACGCCACGGCCGACATCGGTGACGTCGGTTTCGAATTCGGTGCCTTTGCCAAGAAAAAGGGCATCACCATGGCCTACAAGCCCAGCACCTGGGAACAGATCCCGAACTGGGCCAAGGACGAAGACGGTCACTGGTGCTTGGCTTATACCGGTACGGTCGCTTTCATCATCAATAAGGAACTCGTGAAGAACCCGCCCAAGAGCTGGGCCGATCTTCTGAAGGGTCAGTATCGCGTTTCCGTCGGTGCGGTCGGTTCCGCAGCGCAGGCAAACTACGCCGTTTTGGCCGCCGCCATGGCCATGGGCGGTAACGAAAAGAACCTCAATCCCGCCTACGACTTCTTCGCTCAGATCGCCAAGCAGGGCCGTCTGTCCATGGTTGACCCGGTGGTCGCCAACTTGGAAAAGGGTGAAGTCGAAGTCGGCATGTTGTGGGACTTCAACGCGCTCAACTACCGCGATCAGATCGATCGCAATCGTTTCGACGTCGTGATTCCGGCCGAAGGCTCCGTCATGAGCGGCTACACCACGATTTTGAACAAGTACAGCAAGCATCCGAACGCCGCCAAGTACGCTCGCGAATTCATCCTCTCGGACAAGGGTCAGATCAATTTGGCCAACGGCTACGCCCGTCCGATTCGCGCCAAGTATCTGAAGATGCCCGCCGAAGTACAGGCCAAGATGCTGCCTGAAGAACAGTACAAGAACGCCCGTCCGGTTTCGGACTTCGCCGCTTGGGGTAAGACCAGCTCTCGCATTTCCCGTCAGTGGCAGAGCAAGGTTGCGATTCACATGAAGTAATCGTCCGTTCGTTTGGTACGGTCTAAGCACGGGAGCGCCTCGTCGGGGCGCTCCCGTTTTTTGTCGGTGGCGCGACAAATCGTTACAATTAGCCCAACCGACAGTTCGAACCCGAAGGAAATTGCGCAGGATGGCTCAATCACCCGCCTCGACCACGAATGTGGCCACGCTCGGTTGCCGCGCGTTGTTGCTGGCACCGTTTGCTCTGATGTTCATCGCCTTTCAAATCATTCCGATGATTTGGGTGGCGATCAATGCGTTCTACGTCGAGGAGGACGAAGCGTGGGGCATCGGCAATTTCGTCGAAATTTTCCAAGACGCCTTTTTCATGCAGTCGTTCGGCAACTCGTTGTGGTTGTCGTTCTGGTCGGCCTTTCTCGGTTTGATCATCGCGTCGTTTGCCGCCGCCTCGTTGCAAAAAGTGCCTTCCCGTCTGTGCGAATGGATGGTCAGTTTCACGAACATGACCAGCAATTTCTCGGGCGTGCCGCTGGCGTTCGCGTTCATCATCATTTTGGGTTTCAACGGTTCGATCACGTTGCTTTTGAAGCAGTGGGGGTTAATCGACGGTTTTAATGTCTACGGGATTCAGGGCCTGTTTCTCATCTACGTGTATTTCCAAATTCCGCTGGGCATTTTGTTGCTCTTTCCCGCGTTCGGGGCCTTAAAGCCCGAGTGGGAAGAGGCCGCCCGCACGATGGGGGCGTCTCGTTTGGATTACTGGCGTCGCGTGGCCGTGCCGGTGTTGCTCCCCGCCTTGCTCGGCACCTTTACGATTTTGTACGCCAACGCCATGGGCGCTTACGCGAGCGCCTACGCTTTGACGGTCGGCAACTACAACCTGGTGACGATTCGCATCGGTCAGCTCGTCGTGGGCGACATCTTCTTCCAGCCCAACTTGGCCGCCGCTTTGTCCTGTCTGTTGATCCTGATTCTCGGTTTCGTGACCGCCACGTACCGTTGGCTTTTGAGGAAGTCCTACCATGTCGCATAACGCTCGAAAAGCAGGGCTTTACCATAAGGTCGTGATCGGCTTGGTGGCTCTTGTCTTGGCCGTTCCCATCATCGCGACCGTCTTGTATGCGTTCGCCACGCAATGGGGCGCCACGATTTTGCCCGACGGTTTGACCGTCAAATGGTTCGTGCAACTGCTCTCGGATCCGCGCTTTTTGGCGGCGATGGGGCGCAGCTTCCTCATTTGTTTGGGAACCCTGGCTGTCTCGACCCTGATCGTGCTGCCGATGGTCTTTGCCGTGTTTTATTATTTCCCCAAGCTCAAAGACGTGATGGAAGTCATCATCATTTTGCCGTTTGCAGTGCCGCCGGTCGTCTCGAGCGTGGGGCTGTTGCAACTGTATGCCGGCGATCCCTTCCCGTTGGTCGGTACGCCTTGGATTTTGATCGGTACCTACTTCACGATCACCGTGCCGTTTATGTATCGTGCGTTGGCCAACGGCTTGGTCGGCATCAATCTGCGCGATTTGATCGACGCCGCCCATTTGTTGGGAGCGAGCACTTTTTCGGCGTTCATGCGTTGCATTCTTCCCAATCTCAATCGCGCGTTGTTAGCCTCGCTCTTCATCAGTTTCTCGTTCCTGATGGGCGAATTCGTTTTCGCCAACATTCTCGTGGGTACGCGCTACGAAACCTTGCAGATTTATCTGTACACCAAGCGCATGACCAGCGGCCACCTCAATGCGGCCATCGTTTCGACCTATTTCTTCCTGACGCTGATTTTGACGTGGGCGGCTATGTACCTGTCTCGTGACAAGCGTGAGAAGGTCTCGTCCAAGGAGTAAGCACAGCATGACCGAAGCAGTCAACACCGATTACGTCAGCGTACGCGGACTGGGCAAGAGCTACGGCTCTTTGCGCGTCTTTTCGGATCTGAATTTCGATATCGCCAAGGGCGAGTTCATTACGTTGTTGGGCCCGTCGGGGTGCGGCAAGTCGACGTTGTTGCGTTGTTTGGCCGGTTTGGAAACGCCCGATCAGGGCAGCTTGTCGGTTGACGGCGAGGACGTCACGTACTTGGCGGCTCAAAAGCGCGAGATCGGGATGGTGTTTCAAAGCTACGCCCTGTTCCCCAACATGTCGGTGGAGGACAACATCGCGTTCGGTTTGAAGATGCAAAAGCTCGACAAGGCCGAAATCGCCCGCCGCGTAGCCGAAGGAGTCGCTCTCGTCGAACTCGAAGGCAACGAAAAGAAGTACCCGCATCAGCTCTCGGGCGGTCAAAAGCAACGCGTGGCGCTTGCCCGCGCGCTCGTAACGAAGCCGCGCATTTTGCTCTTGGACGAACCGTTGTCCGCCTTGGACGCCCGCATCCGTCGCTCTTTGCGCGAACAGATTCGCGCGATTCAAAAAGAGTTGCGCCTGACGACGATTTTCGTGACCCACGATCAGGAAGAGGCCATGACGATCTCCGATCGCATCTTCCTCATGAACAAGGGCTCGATCGTTCAAAGCGGTACGTCCGAAGAAGTGTATCTGAACCCCGCCAACGAATTTGCGGCTCGTTTCATCGGCGCCTACAACTTGCTCGACGCCGATCAGGTGGAACGCTTGATCGGTCGCCGCCCCAAGTCGGCGTTGGTGGCGATTCGTCCCGAGTCGGTTTTCGTGCGTCATCCCGACCTCACGTACCCGGAGACGAGTTCCCGACCGATTCCGGCCGTCGTGCGGTCCCATCAGTTGCTCGGCAACGTGATTCGCTACGCGTTTGAAGCGGGTGACGTCATGCTCACCGTCGACGTGATGAACCGCTCGAGCGATCGTTTGATGAAGCCCGGCACCGAAGTCGAACTGATTCTTAACCTGACCGAGTTGCGTGAACTCGAAGCCTGATTCCTCGGCGCCAAAGCAAAAGCCCGAATCCGTCGGATTCGGGCTTTTGTATTTTCTGATGGCGTCAGAGCGTATCGGGCAGTGCCGAGCGCGCCATTTCCGTATAAAACGCGTAGCGATCCGGGTCGATCAAGCCGTCGGCCAGGGCGCTCTTGACGTTGCATCCCGGTTCGTTCGTGTGGGTACAGTTGTAAAAGCGGCAGCCTTGCGCGTACGCGAGAATGTCGGGCATAGCGCGCAAGACGTCGTTGCGCGTGACGTGCGCCAGACCGAATTCTTGAAACCCGGGGCTGTCGATGATTTTGGCCTCTTGCCCGAGGACGTCGGCAACGTACAGGCGCGTCGCGGTCGTCGTTTGCTTGCCCAGATCGAGGGCTTCGGAAAACTCGCGCGTGCGCGCCTGAGCGTCGGGAACGAGCGCGTTCAACAGGGTGCTCTTGCCCATGCCGGATTGACCGACAAAGAGGCAGGTCTTGCCTTGCACCAAGGGCGCGATGGCGGCGACGGCGGCCTCGGGATCGGCTTGGGCGGACATCGAGAGCGTCGTTTCGCCCATGGCGGTCAAACGCTCCAAAAAGGCAGCGGCTTGTTCGGCGCCTTCCGAGAGATCCGTCTTGTTGCGGATGACGACGACGTCGATGCCGGCCGTTTTGGCGGCGATGACGGCCTTCCAGACGAACCACGGATTAAAACTCGGGCGGGAGGCAAAGACGACGGCGACGACGTCGACGTTGGCCGCCAACTCTTTGACGCGCCATTCGTCGCTGCGAAAAAGCAGACTGCGTCGCGGTTCGATCGATTCGATGGCGACGATGCCCGAGACGGGCTCGGAGCAGGCGACCCAATCGCCCACGACCACGTCGGTTTTCTTGCCGCGACGGTGAGCTTCGAATACCTCGCCCGTCGGACTCGTCACGAAGTGGTGTCGACCGTGTGAGGCGGTGACTTGGCCGACAAAGGCGGGCGGCGCCTTGACGAAAGATTTGTGTTTGGGTTTTGCCATGAGCTGAATCAGGTGCGGTGTGCGTCGCGTTGCAAACGTTCGGCCGCTTCTTTGACGGCGCGAACGCGTAATGTTACATGGGGTCGGCGATGGTTGGCCAACGAATACAAGGGATTGGGCGTGAGCGAATTGCGGTTGTCGCGGTGCAATCGAACGATTGCGTCGATCAAGGCGTCTTCGCCGGCGCGGGCCAACGCGAACCGATCGGTCGCGTACGCCAAATAACGGGTGAAACCGTGCAAGACGAAAACAAGGGAATAGAGCGCGACGGGCAGCACCGTCAACAAGAGCGCGACCACCATCCCGGAGCGCGGCACGCCGTTGACAAGACTGAGCGCGGACGGAATGTGCAACGCGTCGTAAAACCAACTCGACTGCAAAAGCCAACCGAGCGTTTCCCAGACGAGAACGGCCAAGATGCTGAAAAAGAGCGTGCGGTTGCGGCAGTGATGTTGAACGACGGGGGCGGCGGCCAAGGCCGCAACGGCTTCGAGCTCTTTGTCCGTCACGACGGCGTCGGTATCTTCAAACAAAACGAAGCGCGCCCGACCGCGGACAAAGCCGAGAAGGGCGTTGGATTCGTACCAGCCTTCGGGGCGTTTCAACAGCATGATCTCGGCGTCGACGAACCCCATGTCGGCCAAACGGCCGCGCAAGGCGTAACGCCGCGGGGTTTCGGGCATCGGGTGCAGATGCTTGTTGGTCAGAACGCGCACGTAGGGTCCAATCCATTCGCTCCAGAGGACGGCAAGCAGCGAGAGCGCCAAACCGGCCGTCCACCAGGCGCGGCCGAACGCTTCGATCAGAACGAGCCCCCACCATAAAAAGGCAAAGCCAAAGAGGGAGCCCGCAACGGAGCGAACGACGTGGGTGCGCAAACGCGCGTTCGCATCGCCCGTTTCATAGCCGTACGTCAAATTCAATCGATCGCCTTTGAGCCAGTTGATGACCCCGTCGAATGCGACGAGGGGCGTCCAGGCGAGGACGGCCAACACGAACGACGCGGCGGTTGTCGCGCCCCAGAACGCGTCGGTCAGATGCAACAGGTGGGCAAAGCCTCCCGCCAGCGTCAAAAGCAAACACAGCACCGTGCCGAACAACGCGCTCAAAAATTCGTACTGAATGACGTGAGCCGTGTATTGCACCGAGCGACGATGGCGTTCGAGCGAGACCTTGCTCGCGAACGCTTCGGGCACCGTGTTCGTCGAACTTTCGGCGGTGTGAATTTCCGTGACCGTCATCAAGCCCCGCACGAGCAGAAACAGCCCGATGAGAACGATGAACGACAGACGGGTAAGAGTGATGGGATCTGACATTAAGGCGCGGAGAATGCAAAACAAACGCTAACTTAATAGAATACACGACTTGAAGGTTAAATTTTCTTGACAAAGGCTTGCTATGACAACTCTTGAGCGGGATGCACGCTACAGCGACGACAATTTGGTTTGGATCGATATGGAAATGACCGGGTTGCAACCCGAAGTCAACCGCGTCATCGAGATTGCCGCCGTGGTGACCGACGCGCAGTTGAACATTTTGCATCGTTGTCCCGTCATCGCCATTCGTCAGACGCCTTACACCATGAGTCGCATGGACGAATGGAACACGGCCACCCACGGTCGTTCCGGTTTGACGCAGCGCGTCTTGGAAAGCACGATCGACGAAGAGGCCGCGACGGATTTGATGATCGCCGAACTCTCGCGCTTCGTCGGCCCCGGCAAAAGTCCCATGTGCGGCAACACGATCGGTCAGGATCGCCGCTTTATGGCGCGTTGGATGCCCCGTCTCGAAGCGTTCTTTCACTACCGCAGCATCGACGTCTCGACCCTCAAGGAACTGGCGCGTCGCTGGAAGCCCGAGCTCGTGCGCGGTTTTCAAAAATCGACCCGTCACGAGGCCTTGAGCGACATTCTCGAATCGATTGACGAATTGAAGTATTACCGCGAACACGCGATGACGATCTGACCGTTCGTTTGTCGCCTGTCCGCTACCGACGCCGCTTGACTTTTCGTTGAGCGGCGTCGCCTTTTTTTTGGTCTCAGGGTAATGCCCTAAGCTGTTCGGCGCGCCTGGTTTTGGGACTAAAATGCTCGGATGGGCCTGAGCCCCGATCATTTGCTCGATGGTGTCGGACGTGTCTTCTCTTTAAGACAGCTTGACGTTCGGCTCCTTCCGTTTCATGGAGGAAAACATGCGTATGAAATTAGCCGCCGCGAGCGTTTTGCTTGCTTTGTCCTGTGGTTTGACCGTTCAGGCGGCCGACAAACCCGTTCACGACGAGTTCTATTGGATCAGCCAGATCAACAAGGCTTCGATTGTCATCAACAGTCGCGACGGCTTGTTGGACAAGAAGGACGCCGCCAAGATCGCCAAGGGGCTGGAAAAGGTGTTGGCCGACGCCAAAAACGGCGGCAAGAAGCCCAAGACCGCTTTGTCTTTCGAACCGCTGTTGATCAAGGCCTCCGGTCCCGAAGCATCGTTGATTCACGCCGGCCGCTCGAGCCAGGACATGCACGCGACCTATCGCGCGATCATCATGTACGAAGACTTGCTCAAGCTCTCCGACAAGCTCAACGACACCACGCGCACGATGTGGAAGTTGGCCGAACGCCATAAGGCCACGTTGATTCCGAACTACACCAACGGCGTGCCCGCACTGCCCAACACGTACGGTCATCAGTTGCTCGGCCATATCGCCGGTTTGTTGCGCGACGCCGAACGCATTCAGGACTTTGCCGAACGCCTGGACCGTTGCGCCATGGGCACGACCGTTTTGAACGGCTCGTCTTGGCCCTTGGATCGCAAGAGCATGTGCAACTACTTGGGCTTTAGCAAGTTGGTTGAAAACGCCTACGACGCCAGCCAGATCTCTTCGATGGAAAACCCGGTCGAATTGGCCGGCGTGGTGACCGCCATCAACTTGCACATCGGTCATTTCATTGAAGACACGATGACGCAGTACGCCCAGACCCGTCCCTGGATTTTGTTGCAAGAAGGCGGTGAAAACACGTACGCTTCCACGGCCATGCCGCAAAAGCGCAATCCCGGTTTGATGAACAACACCCGTACGAGCGCCTCTTCGGCCATCGGTTTGGCTCAGGGCTCGATCTTCCGCGCTCATAACGTGACCCCGGGCATGTCCGATCCCAAGTCCGTTGCCGACAACACGGCCGTCGTGACCGCCACGATCAAGGCGCTCGATCGCATGAACAAGGTGTTGAAGGCCTTGGTCGTCAACCCCGAACGCGCGCTTGAAGAACTCAACAGCGACTGGACGAGCTCTCAGGAAGTGGCCGATCGCTTGATGCGCGAATACAAGCTGCCGTTCCGCGTCGGTCATCACGTGGCCAGCGAAATGGTGACCTACGCCCGTCAGAACAACCTCACGCCCTTGCAGTTCCCGTACGATCAGATGAAGCGCATCTACGCCGAAGTGGTCGCCAAGGAATATCCGCAGGGTTCGAGCGTTTTGCCGATGAGCGAAGAAGAATTCCGCGCCACGATCGACCCGAAGACGATCATTCTGAATCGTCAGACGGCCGGCGGTCCCCAGCCCAAGGAAATGGAAAAGATGTTGAAGTCGGCCAAGGAAGCGCTTGACGACAACGCCGAATGGGCCAAGGATCAGCGTGAACGCATGAGCAAGGCCGAAGCCAAGTTGGAAAAGGCCTTCCAAAAGATCCTGAAGTAATCGGGACACAGACGCGTGTTTGACGCGCGTTGCCTCGGACGGCCGGCGCTTGTCGCCGGTCGTTGCGTTTGGGGGCTAGGAACGATCGGCGCACGCCGCGTGATCGGGCGCCTATTGGCAACGTTTTCGGAGGACGAGCGAAGAAGGAGGAAGACGCATGGCACCACTGCTGGGACTCGAACCCGGATCTAACCCTTAGGAGGGGCTTGTTCTATCCAGTTGAACTACAGCGGCTTGCCGTGGCCGCCTCAAGCAAGGAAGCGGCAAAAGAAGCGAGATTGTATCAGCAAGGCCGTCGGCAGACAACCTTGTTTCTGCTACTATCTCTCAAAGCATTTTACAACACACGGTGAACACGATGTTTAGCTCGCAAGATCGCATCGATTGGTTGATCCGCCTGACGTTCGGCGGGTTGATTCTGATCGGATGTTACTTTGTCATCCGGCCTTTTATGACCGCCATTTTGCTGGCGGCCATTTTGTCGGTCGTGAGTTGGCCGTTGTATCAAAAGGTCTATGACAAGGTCGGGCGTCGCGCCACGCTCGCTTCGAGCATCATGATCTTCGTGCTCGTCGTGACGGTGCTGATTCCGCTCTCGGTGCTCTTTGGTATTTTGGCCCATCAGATTCCCGAGATCATTTTGTGGATCAAGGACTGGGTTCACGCCGACATGCCCTTGCCGCAATGGTTGTTGAACCTGCCGTATGCCGGCGAAGCCATCGACAATTTCCTGCACTTCGGCTTGGATCCGAAGGCGTTGACCACCTTTATTCAAAAGGCGATCGATCCGGTCACGAAGTGGGTGGTTTCGGTCTCCTTGGGTGTGGGCAACGGCCTCTTTCAGGTGGCTCTGATCGCGTTTATCGCCTTTTTCTGTTACCGCGACGGTCCGTCGCTCGCCCGTCGCGTCAGTCTCTTCATGAACCGCGTCTCGGGCGGCTTGGCGCGCGAGTTCAACGATATCCTGATCAACACCACCCGCTCGGTCGTGTTCGGCGTCATCGGTACGGCCATCGGTCAAGGCCTGGTGGCCGCCGTCGGTTTCATCCTGGCGGGCGTGCCCGGGGTCGCGGTGTTGTCCTTCCTCGTGTGCATTTTGAGCGTGGTTCCCGTCGGACCTCCCTTGGTGTGGGGGCCCGCCGCTTTGTGGTTGTACGCCACGGGCAATACCGGTTGGGCGATTTTCCTCATCGTTTGGGGTTTGGTGGCCGTGAGCAGCGTCGACAACTTCATCAAGCCGATTCTGATCGCCCGCGGTACGACCTTGCCTTTGGCGCTCGTCTTTCTCGGGGTTTTCGGCGGCATCTTGTCGTTCGGTTTCCTCGGTTTGGTGTTGGGCCCGATTTTGTTGGCCGCGAGCATCGCCATGTTCCAGGCTTGGGTGCGTCGTCCCGGTTTGATGTCGCGTCGTCGGTCCAATAACAAGGACGAGGCGCAAGACGATGAAGACGCGGGCATCGAGCGCGTCGTTGCCGACGACGAAGGATCAGAAAAATCGCCTCGCAACCCGCTGAATCCTCAAGATTCTTGATAAAATTCGCCCGTCTAGTCAATCCAACGTGTGTTCGAGTTTCGGGCACACGTTTTTGTTCCGCCTTTTTTAGTTTTGTTTATTCGTTATGGCAGTTCGTAAGCGTTCGTCCGATTACGCGGAATCCTCGATCAAAGTTCTCAAGGGGCTCGAGCCCGTCAAGCAACGTCCCGGGATGTACACCCTGACGGACAACCCCTTGCACATCATTCAGGAAGTGTTGGACAACGCAAGCGACGAAATCTTGGCCGGTTTCGGTACGGCGATTCATTTGACCGTGCATGCGGACGGTTCGGTGACGATCGAAGACAACGGTCGCGGCATTCCCACGGGGATCCATCCGACCGAAGGCGTGCCGACCGTTCAACTCGTGTTCACGCAGTTGCACGCGGGCGGTAAGTTCGACAAAGCCGCGGGCGGCGCCTACAGCTTCTCGGGCGGTTTGCACGGGGTGGGCGTGTCCGTCACGAACGCCTTGTCCGACCGCATGAAAGTCACCGTGTGGCGTGAAGGCAAGGAATTTACGATCGCGTTTGCCGACGGCGACGTCGTCGAGCCGCTCACCAGTCAAAAGAGCCCGCGATTGAAGGCCGACACCGGTACGCGCGTGACCTGTCACCCCAATCCGAAATACTTCGACAGCCCGACGATTCCCGAAGCGATGCTCGTGCGTTTGCTCAAGAGCAAGGCCGTGTTGTTGCCCGGCGCCACGGTGACGTACACGAATGAAAAAGCGGGAACGCAGCAGAGTTGGAAGTACGACGGGGGTCTTAAGGAATACCTGTTGGCCGAAATGCCCGAACCCTTGTACGTGCCGCCTTTTGAGGCGCAGGGCTGGGCCGACGCCCAGACCGAAGGTTTCAGCGAAGGCGAAGGCGCCCACTGGGTGGTGTGTTGGACCGATTTCGGCGCGCTCACGCGCGAAAGTTTCGTGAACCTGATTCCGACGCCCGCGGGCGGCACGCACGAGGCCGGCTTGCGCGAAGGGTTGTTCGGCGCCGTCAAGAACTTTATGGAAGCCCACGGTTTGATGACCAAGGGCGTGAAGCTTCTGCCCGAAGACGTGTTTGCCCGCGCCAGTTTCGTGCTGTCCACCAAGGCGCTCGATCCGCAGTTCCAGGGCCAGACCAAGGAAAAACTCACGAGCCGCGACGTATTGCGTTTGGTTGCCAATTTCGTGCGTCCCCAATTCGAGTTCTGGCTCAACGATCATGTCGAAGACGGCAAAAAGTTGGCCGAGCTCGTCATCAAGCAGGCTCAAAGCCGTCAGCGTCAGGCGCAGAAGGTGGAGAAAAAGCGCGGTTCGAGCGTCGCGGTTTTGCCCGGCAAGCTCACCGACTGCGAGTCGACCGATCTCGAGCGCAATGAAATCTTCCTCGTGGAAGGCGACAGCGCCGGCGGTACCGCCAAGCAAGGCCGCGACAAGGAATGCCAAGCCATTTTGCCCTTGCGCGGCAAGGTGCTCAACACGTGGGAAGTCGACAGCGACCGCATTTTCGCCTCGCAAATCATTCACGACATCGCCGTGGCCGTCGGGGTCGATCCGCACACGCTCGACGACGCGACCGATTTGAAGGGCTTGCGTTACGGCAAGATCTGCATCCTTGCGGACGCGGACGTGGACGGCAGCCACATTCAGGTGTTGTTGCTCACGCTCTTTTACCGCCACTTCCCCAAGCTCATCAGCGAAGGGCACGTCTTTATCGTGCAGCCGCCTCTGTACCGCGTGGACGTTCCCAAGGTCGGTCGCAAGGCGGACAAGAAGATTTATTGCGCCGACGACAAGGAGCTTAAGCGCACGCTCGCCAAACTCGAAAAAGACGGCTTTACGGCTGACAAGCTCAACATTTCCCGCTTCAAGGGGTTGGGCGAAATGAGCGAAAAGCAGTTGGCCGAAACGGCGTTTCATCCCGATACGCGTCACGTTTTGCCCGTTACGTTGGGCGACGTGGAAAAGGCCCAGACCGACGCCGTGATGACGCTCTTGATGGGCAAGGGCGAAGCCACGGGGCGTCGCAACTGGATGGAGCTGCACGGCGACGACGTCGAGGTGGACGTTTAAGCATCGCGCCGGTCGGTAATACCGCAAAGCGCAGCAACATTTTCATACCAAGCCGATCGCTCAAGACGTCGTTGCGCCCGGCATTTGACGTACAATCCGAGACAAGGCGCGCTTTGCGGCGCGTGTTGTCGAATCTACATGAGAAAGGAAAAGATTATGAAGCGTTTGTTGTCCACGGTAGCCGCTTGCGCTGCATTGGCTTTGGGTTTGAGCGGTTGCGGAGACAAGAAGGCCCCTGAAACGGCCGCCGCTCCCAAGACGGTCGTTTTGAAGGTCGGCGCCACGCCCGTGCCCCACGCCGACATTTTGAAGTTCGTCACGCCCGAACTGCAAAAGAAGGGGATCGAACTCAAGGTCGTCGAATTCTCCGATTACGTCAAGCCCAACATGGCTCTGGCCGACAAGGAATTGGACGCCAACTTCTTCCAGCACGTTCCCTATCTGGAATCCTTCTCCGCCGAACGCGGTTTGAAGCTCACGACGTTGTGCGCCGTTCACATCGAACCGATGGGCGTGTACTCCAAGAGCGTGAATGCTTTGGCCGATCTGCCGTCCGGCGCCAAGATCGCCATCCCGAACGATCCGACCAACGGCGGTCGCGCATTGAAGGTGTTGGCTGACGCCGGCGTCTTCACGTTGAAGGACGGCGTCGGTGTCAAGGGCACGCCCGCCGACATCGTTTCCAACCCCAAGAACGTCAAGATCATCGAAATGGAAGCCGCCGTTTTGCCGCGTACGCTTGACGACGTGACGGTCGCCGTCATCAACTCCAACTTCGCCATGGGCGTCGGTTTGAACCCGGCCAAGGATTCCTTGTTCACCGAAAGCAAGGATTCTCCCTACGCCAACATCGTCGCCGTTCGCACCGACGACAAGCGTGACGCTCTGAAGACTTTGTCCGACAGCTTGCGCACGCCCGCCGTTCGCGACTTCATCATGAACACCTACAAGGGCGCCGTTTTGCCGGCCTTCTGATCGAATCTGTCGGTGAAGTAAACTCTCGAGCCCGTCGACGCTACCCGCGTCGGCGGGTTTTTCATTGCAGCGCCGGTAAGAAAAAAGCCGATACGCCCGTATGGGCGATCGGCTTAATGTCGGATGGCAAAGGCGCGTTTATTTCTTCCAAACGCCCTTGTGCAACAGCACGCGATAACCGTCGGGGTCTTCGTAGCAGGCGCAGGTGCCGTCATTGTAGAGTTCGGGCGGCGGTACCTGAGAGAAGCCGGCGTCGAACATGGCGTGCATGCGCTTTTCCCACTGTTCGCCTTCGGGGATGCAGAAAATCAGGCAGTCGAACTGGCTGGCGGCGCGCGGCACGTCGTCTTCGCCGCGCTTGTGCGTGACTTCGATTTGATACGGCCAATTGCGATGACCGAAAATGGCGCCGTCCCAACCTTGCTGTTCTTCAAAGCGATCGAGCACGTCGAAACCCAGACCGTCGCGATAGAAGGCGACGGTGCGATCGATGTTGGCGGTCGGATGCGAAATGCGAAGCTTCGGTGTGTTTTCCATAAAACCCTCTGATAAAAAATCGTCTTGCCTCGACGGGGTCGGGACAAGGCGTATACATTCGTTGACACTAATATAGTCATCCCGCCGCAAATAAGCTATTTTTACCCTATGAATTTATGTCCGCGGGCCATAGAATTGTCGAATGTTTTGTGTTTCGCGCGCCTCGCTCGTTTTGAGGCGATCTCGAGCGACAGGTTTTTCGGAGTGAGTTTCATGAAAGTAGCCGTTACGACCAAAGATCTTTTGACCCTGCCGGTTGAGGCCGTGACCGTCGGCGTGTTCGTCGACGCCCAGGGCCGTCCCGCGCCGACCGAGTCGGCTCGTCTCGTCGACGCCGCCACGGACGGCGCCGTCATGCGCTGCATCGAAGGGGGCGACTTCAAGCCCGAACCCGGCTCTTGCGCCGTCGTCTACCCCAAGGAAGGCCTCAAAGCCACGCGCATCGTCATCGTCGGCTTGGGTCGACAGGAGGCGCTGACCGAAAAGCGATTCATTCAAGCGGTGGAGGCGGCCGTGCACGCGACGAAGGCCGAGAGCCTCGTTTTGACCTCGCTCGAGTGGGTGCCGGTCGGAAGAAACGCCGAGTGGGCGCTTCGCACGGGCGTGCGCGCCGCGTTCGTGGCTTCCCGTCCGCGCGTGACGATGAAAACGCGCGGGGCTCCCGAAGCGGGGTTGCAGCGGCTCTTTGTGAAAACCGATCGCGCCGTGCGCGGCCAGAAAACGATCGCCGAGCGCGGTCGCGCCGTGGGCAACGCCATGGTGTGGGCCAAACACGTCGCCGATCTCGCGCCCAACGTTTGCACGCCGGAGTTTCTCGCCGACGCCGCGCAGAGCATCGCCCAAGAGTTTCCCGACACGGTTGCCTGCACGGTGCTCGATGAAAAGCAAATCGACAAACTCGGCATGGGCGGGCTGATGGCCGTCAGCCGCGGTTCGGCCATGCCGCCGCGCTTTATCGAACTGAGCTACCGCGGCGCCGACGAGGCGTGCGCCCCCGTCGTGCTGGTGGGCAAGGGGATCACCTTTGACGCGGGCGGCATTTCGCTCAAGCCCGCGCGCGGCATGGAAGAGATGAAGTACGACATGTGCGGCGCCTCGGTCGTGTTGGCCGTTTTGAAGGCGGCCGCCGAAATGCAACTCAAGCAAAACGTCGTGGCGTTGGTGCCGACGTGCGAAAACCTGCCCTCGGGCACGGCCGTCAAGCCCGCCGACATCATCATGATGATGAACGGTCTGTCGGTCGAAGTGCTCAACACCGACGCCGAGGGGCGCTTGATTTTGGCCGACGCGCTGACGTACGCCGAACGCTTCAAGCCCGCCGTGACGATCGACGTGGCGACGCTGACGGGCGCCTGCATCGTCGCTTTGGGCAATCAAGTGTCGGGCTTGTTCTGTGAGGACGAAGGGTTGACCGACGCCTTGGCGCAAGCCGCCGACAGCGCATGCGACGCCGTCTGGCCCATGCCGATGGGCGGAACGTACGCCGATCAGCTCAAATCGGTTGCGGCCGATCTCGCCAACATCGGCAGTCCCAACAATGCGGGTGCCTCGACCGCGGCGTCTTTCCTTGCGTCGTTTGCCCCGAAGAGCCCCTGGGCGCATTTGGACGTGGCCGGCACCGCGAGCGTTTCGGGCGCCAAACGCGCCTCGACCGCCCGTCCCGTGCCACTTCTGACGGAATTCCTGCTTGACAGAGAACGCGCCTACAAGACGCGCGGCTGATCGTATGCAACAGATCGACTTTCATTTCAACGTTCCGAATCGCTCCCTTTACGCGTGCCGCCTGATCAAGAAGGTTCACGCGATGGGCAAGCGCATCGCCGTTTGGGGGTCGGACGAGCCGGCGCTCAAAAAGACGTTTGACGACTTGTGGCGCTTTGAGGATATGACCTTCATTGCGCACGCTTGGGCTGGCAGCGATTACGAAGGCGACTGCAACGTCATTTTCTCCGGCAATCTCGATGCCTTGCCCGATGCCGACGTCATCGTTTTGTTGGACGACAACGTGCCCGATGACTGGGCGAGCCGTCTGGCACGCTTTGAGCGAGCCGTCGACATCGTTTCGACGCGTCCCGACGAGTTGGCTGCCGCTCGCGCCCGTTACCGCGTCTATCGCGATGCGGGCGTCACGCCCAAGGCCTATGACAGGAGTCGACCCAATGGATAATCGCAATCGAGCCCTTTTAACCGAACGCGTCGCGCAGTCGTGGGACGCGCTGCGCGAACAAGCCTTGCGCGTCGTCAACGAACGCGTGCCCGAGATCGATGCCGTTGTACTGACCGAAGCCGTCAAGGACGTCGACTGGAACGACTTGCGTCGTCAAGCCGTTTCGCCGTCGATGCCGACGCTCGATGACGACATGATGGTGCAGGCCATCGCTTCCGTCGTGCTCGAACGCGTGCGTGCACGCTTGCCCGAGATCGTTCGGGATGCGACGAACGAGATGCAAGAGGCGCTGCGTCGTCGATTGGAGGAACGCGTCTCGCAAGCCGTCGCCGAGGCCTTGTCCGACAGTTTGTCCAAGCCGCGCTAAGATATAGTTGGGACTTTAAAAGCCAAACGGCCTTCGTCGAAACGACGAAGGCCGTTTGGTTATGAGGATTGGCGCGGCGCGCTTAAAAACTGCAATCGCTTAAAACAGCAGAGCCGCAACGCCCAAGCCGACGAACAACAGGGCGCAAGCCAAGTGAATCCACTTCATGGGCAGGTTGGTGCACACCTTGTCGCCCAAGTACACGGCGGGCACGTCGGCGATCAGCATGCCCAACGTCGTGCCGAGCACGACGCTCAGAGTCTGGCCGGTGTGAGCCGCCAACGCCACCGTGGCGATTTGGGTTTTGTCGCCCATTTCGGCCAAAAAGAACGTGATCAATGTGGCGCCGAACACGCCCAGTCGCTTCATCCAGGGATTTTCCAAGGAGCCGCCGTCTTCTTTGTCCGGAATCAGCATCCAGACGGCCATGGCCCAAAAACCGGCGGCGAGCAACCAACGCAAGGTTTCGGGTGAGACGAGATTGGTGATCCAGGCGCCCAACAGTCCCGCCAAGCTGTGGTTGAAGACGGTCGCGACAAGGATCCCCAACACGATGGGGATGGTTCTGTGAAACCGCGCGGCCAAAATCAACGCGAGCAATTGGGTCTTGTCTCCCATTTCGGCCAAGACGACGGTGCCGGTGCTTAAGCCGACGGTTTCCAGCATGTTGCGACTCTCCTGAGGGACGAGAAAAAAGGCAGGAGATTATACACGTCGGGCGCTGCCGCGGGCGATGCCTTCGCGCATGGCGGCGATGGCCTGAGCGTAGCCTTCCTTGCACTTTTGACCGTAAACGGCCGAGCCCGCCACAAAGACGTTGGCGCCGGCCGCGGCGACCTCTTCGATATTGGAGGGCTTGATGCCGCCGTCGACTTCAATCAGGATTTCATGTCCCGTTTCTTCGTAGTGGCGGCTCACGATCGCATGGGCTTGTGCGATCTTGGTCAGGGCCGACGGAATGAAGCTTTGGCCGCCGAAGCCCGGGTTCACGCTCATCAACAAAATCAGGTCGATCTTGTCGAGGACGTAGTCGAGGTAAGAGAGGCTCGTCGAGGGATTGAATACGAGACCGGCCTTGACGCCGTTGTCGCGAATCAAGCCGAGCGTGCGATCGAGATGGCGGGACGCTTCGCAGTGGAACGTGATGTAGTCGGCGCCGGCCTTGGCGAACATCGGCACGAGGCTGTCGACGGGCTCGACCATCAAGTGCACGTCGATGGGGGCGCTCGTTACGGGGCGCAAGGCTTCGCAAACGAGCGGGCCGACCGTCAGGTTCGGAACGTAGTGATTGTCCATCACGTCAAAGTGAATCCAGTCGGCTCCGGCGTCGATGACGTCGGTGACTTCCTGACCCAGACGGGCGAAGTCGGCGGACAAAATCGAAGGAGCGATACGGGCGGCGGGGTTGTAAAGGGCCATGGCAGTCGAGCTCGGAAAGTGAAAGATCCCTGAAGTATACGGTGTTCGTACGCGGTTTGCCTCATTGTGTCGCCGCGTTCGCGTCGCCTTGTCTCTAAGGTGTTTTGCCATGTGAGGTTGAAAAAAATCAACCTCGATTCGAAGAACTCGAACGGGGGGCTTGCGTCCGTGAAAAATAGTGCGAAAATCGGTTCGGTAAACGCGTCCGTTCCCGATTCCTATCGGACGAGGACGCATCACTTTAACCTCCGTATCAGGAAAGAGTCACTATGGCGATTATTGTTCATAAGTACGGCGGTACGTCGATGGGGAGTCCCGAGCGCATCAAGAACGTTGCACGACGTGTCGCGAAGTGGCACCGCGCCGGCCACCAGATGTTGGTTGTAGTTTCGGCCATGAGCGGTGAAACGAATCGTTTGCTGGCTCTGGCAAAAGAAATCTCGCCCAATCCCTCGCCTCGCGAATTGGACGTGATCGCCAGCACGGGCGAACAGGTCAGCATGGGGTTGTTGGCGTTGGCGTTGCACGAACTTGGCGTCGACGCCATCAGTTTCAACGGCTCTCAGGTGGCCGTTCATACCGACTCGAGTCACACGAAGGCGCGTATCGAAAGCATTGACGGCGAGCGCATTCATAGCGAACTCGACGCCGGCAAGGTCGTGATCGTGGCCGGTTTCCAAGGGCGCGATGCGGACGGCAACGTCACCACGCTCGGTCGCGGCGGTTCGGATACGTCGGCCGTGGCGCTCGCCGTGGCGGTCGGCGCCCAGGAATGCCTGATTTTCACGGACGTCGACGGTGTGTACACGACCGATCCGCGTATCGAACCGCGTGCCGCTCGTCTGGACGCGATTAGTTTTGAAGAAATGCTCGAACTGGCCAGCTTGGGTTCGAAGGTGTTGCAGATTCGCAGCGTCGAATTCGCCGGCAAGTACCGCATGCCCATGCGCGTGCTCTCGAGTTTGACCGATCCCGACCTTCCCGTCGAAGAGGAAGCCGTCTCGGGCACTTTGATTTCGTTTGAGGATGATCCCAACATGGAAAAAGCACTTGTTTCCGGTATTGCCTGTACCCGTGACGAAGCCAAGATTACTCTGGCTCAGGTTCCCGATACGCCGGGGGTCGCCTATAAGATTTTGGGCCCGATCGCCGAAGCCAACATCGACGTGGACATGATCGTTCAGAATGTGTCGCACGCCGGTACGACCGACTTTACCTTCACCGTCGCTAAGGGCGATCTGACGCGCGCGTTGCTCGTTCTCGAAAAGGACGTGGTTCCGGTCGTCAAGGCCAAGGAAGTGGCCACCTCCACCGAAATCGCCAAGGTCAGCTGCGTCGGCATCGGCATGCGCACCCACGCCAACGTGGCCGCCCGCATCTTCAACGCCCTTGCCAAGGAAGGCATCAACATCCAGATGATCGGTACGAGTGAAATCAAGGTCTCGCTCGTGATCGAAGACAAGTACATGGAATTGGCCGTTCGCGCCTTGCATCAGGCTTTCGGTCTGAACAAGGAATAACCGATTCGGTCGGCGCGCCCACGGGCGCGCATGTGTTCCGGCAACAAAAATCCCCGAACGCTTTGGCGCTCGGGGATTTGTTTTTGGCGGCAAAAAGCGCGCGTTAGGCGAGCGTGTCGACGCGCTTTAATGCGTGAAGGAGCACGTCCATCGTCGGCGCCAACGTGTCAAGGCGCAGCGTTTCGTCGGTCGTGTGGGCGCCCGTGAGCGTCGGACCCAAGCAGACCATCTGCATGCCCGGACGCTTGGCGCTGAACCACGACGGTTCGAGACCGGCGTGAATGGCGACCAATTCGGCCTTGACGCCGAAGTGAGCGTAGGCGCTTTCGAACAAACGGGTCAGGGGAGAGTCGGGCGCGCCGTCCCAGCCGGGGTATTTGCCCAACGCCGTGAAGGCCAAACCGGCTTGCTCGGCCATGCCGGCAAAACGCGTTTCCAATGCTTCGACGTCGGCCGTGACGCACGAGCGGCTCGAGGTGCCGACTTCGACGGCGCCGTTTTCAACGGTGAAAACGCCGACGTTCGAACTCGTCTGAACGAGACCTTCAACCTTTTGGCTCATGGCGATGACTCCTTGCGGCAAAGCGGCGACGAGTTCAATGACCGTACGGCTGTCTTCGACGGAGAGGGCGTCGACTTGACCCGTGAGAATGTCGACGGCCAATTCGGGCGTTTCGTTCGGATAGGTCGTCTTCCAGGCTTCTTGCACGGCTTCGACATGGGCGACAAAGGCGTCCAAACGAGCGGCGGGCAGAGCGATGACCGCGCCCGCGTTCTGGCTGATGGCATTGAGAGCCGTACCGGCCTTGACGGAAACCAAACGCACGCCTTCAACCCCGGCGAGCAGGCCGACGAGGGCCTTGGCGCCGCAGAGGCGGTTTTTGTGAATGTCCATGCCCGAGTGACCGCCCAACAGGTTCGTCACCGAGACGTTGAGCAACGTTTCAGCCGCCGTGACGGCATCGACGTCGGCGGTCTTTTTCATCGTGGCGCGCAAGTTGCCGGCGCACGAATAGCACAACTGGTTTTCTTCTTCGAGGTCGATGTTGACGAGAAGGTCACAATCGAGCAGGCTCGGATCCATGTGTGCGGCGCCCACGAGACCCACGTCTTCGTCGGCCGTAAAGAGGCAGCGCAAGGGACCGTGTTCGGCGGCGCCCACGGCGACGGCCATGGCGGCGGCCATGCCGATACCGTTGTCGGCGCCGAGACTCGTCCCGTCGGCCGTCAGGCGCGTCCCCTTAAGAACGGGGGTGACGCCTTCGGTTTTGAAATCGATGGTTTTGCCGGCGGCGGCGACGCAAACCATGTCCATATGGGCTTGCAAAATGACCTTGGGATGGTTTTCGAAGCCGGGCGTGGCCGGTACGTCCATCCAGAAGTTGCCGTAATCGTCGCGACCGTGGGCAAAGCCGTGTTTATCAGCCCATGCTTGGCAATAGGCGATCACGGAGCCCATGTGAAAACCGGGGCGCGGCACGGCGGTCAGGCCGACGAATTCGTCCAAAGCCAGCGACGTCAGGCGGTTGCCTTCGGTGCTGGCGGCGGGGTTCCATACGGTGTCGATGGTGTAGTCCATGAGAGCGAATCTCCTTAATACGCGCGATAAGACGGTCGTATTGTAAAACGCTCGCTCTGGGCGTGTAGGCAGGCTGTCACGTTCCGACAACATATATCGTCGCGTTATGGGTTGTCGAAAAGCTCGGGACGACGAAGGTCATGACACCTGTGGGAATTTGTAAGTCCGGGAAGGTGTTGAGTGTTTATAGACCAGATGCCTTGAAGCGATGAGTCACTGATTGGATGAGAGATGGTTTAATGATGGGGGTATGAAAGACAAAACGGCGCCGAATATCTCGACACCGTTTTGTCGGATGGGCTAGAGCTAACCTCTGGTCAAAGCCGAGAGCCCTGGCGATCAGCAAAAGCCATCGCCACAGGAGTGGACTTTAATCCACCGATGCAAGTAACTCCATCTCCGATCCCATTGTCTACGTTTCAGTCTGGTCTGTCAAACATTTTGGCCGCTTTACTCCAGATGTCGGGTGGATTGAATAGGCAAAGGAAAACTTTGGTGTGACGAGTAATGTCAATGAGGCAGGTTATATCCTGCCCGATGGCCCAACACTTGATTACTTGGGACGTCATTAGGGTGGTTGTTCGCGAGAAGTTGACAGTTGACGATTAGCCTACTGTCAACGAAGGATATAGCCGAGCGATCAAAAAAGACTATCTTGTTTCGCAAAAAGACGATCGTATTGACGACGTCTTCTCAAATATGCTTTTAGTTGCGGGCCACGTTGACGACAAGCAACTTCAATAAGGAGTACACGATTTTGTAATCGGGGTGTCGTTTGGAGGGCAATCCTACATGCTTCACAAAGTGAGAAGGGATTTTGCAAGCGCGTAAGAAGGGAGTGTTGACGCTCATGCTATCGGTGGCGCACAAGTCGATCCAGACATTAAAGACGTTTCTTTTGAGCAAGCAAGTGAAGACCCGACTACCTGGAGGTTGATTGCAGTCGGCGGACATGTAGTTCCCGAGACCTTAGTGGAAAATCAACAAACCTTGCTAGAGCCGCTCCCCACCGTCCGTACGACCAGTATAGCCCAGAACAAGAAGATCTTCAAAAAGTTAGCGTACCCACTGGTGTACTTTCTCTAGGTATGTCAGTAGAAAAAAATTGACCAACTGGAACGCTAACCCCGGGTCCAATTCCCTTCGAGGTTCCAATTGGTCTGAGGTGAAAAATTAGGCCACTGGAG
>JAGBZO010000001.1 GCA_017628205.1 Duodenibacillus sp. | reverse complement strand
TTACTCGAAGTCGATGGGGGCATTATCATGGACATGCCCGTAACCATCCGAAAAATCCATCAAAAGATGGATTTTCGGCGGTTATTAGAATTGGGAGTACGCTCCCAAGAAACCACGCACGTGAGTGCGTGGTAGTTCATTGACGCTTTACCAACCGTGAATTCGCGGCCAAACGGCTCGAATCTCACGATTGCCATCGATGACGACATAGCGATCGTGTTGTGCGGCGGTGCTGCAGGCATGATTGGGAAGGATGCGAAGACGTGTGCCGATCGGATAGCGTTCAGGATCGAGGGGAGCGCCAGATCTGTTCGAAATGATCCCATGTTCTTGGTTGGCGCCCGAAACCCACAGGCCTTCGAGGAGATTGCCGTCGACGTCGCACACCAGTCCGTAACCGCAGTCGTCGGGTTGAGAGGCCGTTCCGCGATCGCGAGACAAAGCCATCCAACCGCCGTCGGTGATCACCCATCCTTTCTCCGGCTGGTGGCCGATCACGGTGACCAACAGCGATACGGCAATGTCGTCGGAGGTGCAGACGCCGACACCACGCTGAAAAAGATCGAAAAACACGTAGACGCCGGCGCGTACTTCAGTCACGCCCGTCAGGTCTTCGGCCGACAAAGCGGTCGGCGTCGAGCCAAGGGACACAATGTCAATTTCATGTCCCGCGCGTCGTAAGCGTCGTGCGGCAGTGACGATGCCGTCGCGTTCCTGACGAGCTCGGTCAAGCAACAACTCGGGTGTGTGCACGTCGTAAGAGCCGCCGGCGTGCGTCAGTACGCCGATGAGTTGCGCGCCGTCCGTCAAGTGGGAGGCGACATCCAAAAGCGCCGGGTCGTTCGGCCGAATGCCGGAACGATGGCCGTCACAGTCGATTTCGACCAAGACGGGGATCGAGCATCGATTTTCAAGGCAGTAACGGCTCACGAGCTGTGCGGACGCAACGTTGTCGAGCAAAATTTTGATGTCGCAGCCTTTGTCCCGTAGCGCCTGGATACGCGGCAATTTGTGCGGAGCAATGCCGACGGCATAAATCATATCCGTCAGTCCGTCGTCAAAGAAATACTCGGCTTCTTTTAGAGTCGAGACCGTCCCCATGGGCCGTTCGGGCAGCAGTTGGCGCCGTGCGACGTCTCGGCATTTGGCCGTTTTCAGGTGAGGTCGAAAAGCGACCCCAAGCTTTCTCATTTGGTCGTTCATGCGCATGATGTTGCGTTGCATGACGGTTTCGTCAAGAATCAAACTGGGCGTGTCAACGGTCAGTAGTGACATGATCGACTCCTTTGGCGACTCAAGTAATCTTGTCGGGTTTGGCAAGGGCCAAGACGGCGACGTTAAGTAGGATGAGCGCAATACCCGCCATTTGCCAAACGCCGAGCGTTACGCCCAACAGGACGATGGAAAAGAGAAAAGCGGAAAGCGGTTCAAGGCAGGTCAACAAGCCGGCAACAACGGGCGTAATGTATTTGAGGCAGGCCAGGTAACACCAGAAGGCGATCACGGTGCCGCCCAAAACGATAAACGCGTACGACAGCGCGGTCTGCGTCGTCCAATGAATGCCGACCGTCCAGGGAGGACAAAAGACGGCGGCGATTAAGCCGCCCGTCATGACGGCCCAGGAAATGACCGGGGTGACGCCGACGCGGGACATGACGCGCAAGGGTTGAATGCTGAAAGCGGCGGCAAACACGGCCGACGCCATGCCCCAAACGATGGCCAAGGGAGAGAATTTCAACGAGGCGAAGTCGCCGTCCGTAACAATCAAGGCGACGCCGGCAACGGCCAGGAAAAAGGCGACGATCTCCGCTTTTCGGATAGGTCGGCCTTGAAAAACGGCGTAATAGAGTGCCGCGAACAAAGGAATCGTGGTGAGAAAGATCGCACCCGTTCCGGCATTGGAGTAATAGATCGATTCGAAGAAACAGTAGTGGGCGCCGAAAATCAAAGCGCCGCCCAGCAGGACGTCAAAACAGTCCCGAGAATTTTTGAAAGGAGCATAAAGGCGACGGGGCATAACGATCGAGCCGAGAATCACGTAGACAAGCCCCGCCCCTAACTGTCGATAGGTCACCAAGCCGAGCGGAGTGAATTCGGGCGACGCGGCAAAGATGTACTGTACGGCTGCGGCCATGCCGCCCCAAAGCAAACAGGCGACGGTCAGATAGGCGATCCCTTTGAGTAGCGTACGATTCATGGCAAACGATTCCTTTCCATATCGAGTCTAGCACCGTCGTACGTTGGATGGCGCTCGATGCGAGTCGGCTCATATCCTGTACAATTTTAAGATTGTGTCGTCATCGACGACGGCTTCCCGCATACAACTGTTGTTAAGAGGATAGTGAACGTGCAACGCAAAGTTTTATTGATGATTTTGGACGGTTGGGGTATCGGCGACGGTTCCAAGGCCGACGTAATCTCCGCCGTAGCACCGCGTTACATCGGAGAAATGACTCGACGTTGGCCCCATGCTCAACTGCGCACGGACGGTGAAAACGTCGGTCGGCCCGCCGGTCAAATGGGCAACTCCGAAGTCGGTCATCTCAATATCGGTGCCGGTCGCGTCGTTTATCAGGATTTGGTCAAGATCAATCGCGCTTGCGCGGCCGACGATACGTCTGCCGAAGCACTGATTCAAAACGAACGCGTCAAAGCGCTTTTCGACCACGTCAAGACGACGGGATGCAAGTTGCATTTGATGGGCTTGTTCTCCGACGGCGGCGTGCATGCGTCGCTCGCTCACCTGGAACGATTCCTGACGTTGGCCAAGACGCAAGGGGTCGATCGCACGTTCGTTCATGCGTTCATGGACGGCCGCGATACCGATCCCAAGAGCGGCATCGGCTTTGTGCGTCATATCGAAGAGCAAATCGCCGCCGGCCGTTGCGGCGGCACGTTGGCCAGTCTGGTCGGACGCTATTGGGCGATGGATCGCGACAAGCGTTGGGAGCGTGTCAAAGTGGCCTACGATCTGTTGCTCGAAGGCAAGGGCAGCCACGTGACCGATATGGTCAAGGCTGTGGCCGACTCGTATGAGGCCGGCGTGACGGACGAATTTATGAACCCCGTTTGCCGCGTGGACGAACAAGGCGCTCCGATCGGTCGCATTGCCGAAGGCGATGCCGTTTTGTTCCTCAATTTCCGTAACGACCGCGCCAAGGAACTGACGAGCGTGCTGACGCAAGAAGCCGTGGAGGACATGCGTCCTTTGCCGCTGTATTTCGCCACGATGACGCCGTACGACGCCAAATTCGTCGGTCTGCACGTGTTGTTCCCCAAAGAAAACGTGGTCAATACGATCGGCGAATGGGTCGCCAAGCAAGGTTTGAAGCAGTTGCGCATTGCGGAAACCGAGAAGTACGCTCACGTCACGTTCTTCTTGAACGGCGGTCGTGAAGAAACGTTTGAAGGCGAAGATCGCATCCTCGTACCGAGCCCCAAGGTGGCGACGTACGACCTTCAACCTGAAATGAGCGCGCCGGAAGTGGCCGATGCGTTGGTCAAGGAATTGGCTCAGGCCAAATACGATTTCGTTTGCTTGAACTTTGCCAACGGCGATATGGTCGGTCACACGGGCGTTTATGAAGCCATCGAAAAGGCCGTGCAAGCGGTCGACGCCGCTGTTGAAAAGGTCGTCGAAGCGGCCGTTGCCGCCGGCTATGAAGTCGTTCAAATTGCCGACCACGGCAACGCCGACAATGCGGTCAATGGCGACGGTTCGCCCAATACCGCTCACTCGCTCAACCC
The DNA here is from genome assembly GCA_017628205.1 of Duodenibacillus sp. GTDB lineage: Bacteria > Pseudomonadota > Gammaproteobacteria > Burkholderiales > Burkholderiaceae_F > Duodenibacillus. The sequence continues at coordinate 2,149 of JAGBZO010000001.1, read as the reverse complement.
GGTGCCGATTGTGGTCGTATCCGATCGTGTGGCGTCCGTTCGCGACGGCGTGTTGGCCGACGTCGCCCCGACGGTGTTGGATCTGATGAACGTTGCCAAGCCCGACGATATGACGGGTAACAGTTTGGTGACCTTGCGTTAAGTCGCCCGAGATCGTCTCGTCACCGTCTCGAGCCCTCGTCACGTGCCGATGCGCGGACGAGGGCTTTTTGTTGGAACTTATCGGCGGGCGATCGAGGCGAGGGATTGCGCCAGTTCCAATAAACGCTCGTCGTCGTGTTCGCGCGTACCGATCATGACGCCCGTCGGCTCTCCGGTGGACAAGAAATCGATGGGGACGGCAACGGACGGGGCGCCGCCGATAGCCCACCAATCCAGATAAGTCGGGGTCACGAGCGCTTCCACGTCGTAGTTGCTGCAAATGGACGCAATCGTGTCGCGAGCCAGTTGTCGGGCGTCGTTGGCTCGTGCATCGAGTTCTTCCGGCAAGAGGTGCGGTTGACACAGAGCATTCTCGAGTCGTTCCATGCCGTATGGTCGGCTAAGAGGATTGTTTCGATATCGCTCGATCAACTCGGTGGCCGAGTGCGGCTGCCCGGCAGCGGCGTGATGTGCGAGAAACGCGCTCATATCCTGCAAGAAGGCTTCACCGACAAGATAGTGATAGTCAAAATCCGTCGTGGGACAGGGTACAAAGAGCGTTTCAAACCCCAGACGACAAGCGCTCTCAACCCAACGATTGAACCGTAATGCTTGGTCTTGGGTCAAAGCGGGGTTGAGCAAAATGCCCAGGCGTCGAATAGGCGCAGTCTTCAGTACGACGTCTGTATTGGCGTAAGCGACGCAAGCCGAGTCGTTGGGGTCGCACCATTGCGTCAATCGGTCGAGCTCGACGATCGTGTCGATGTCGCGTGCCATCCACCCGGGCGTATCGAAATGGCGGGACAACGGGATGATGCCGTCTCGCGAATAACGACCGAGCGTCGGCTTGTACGCCCAGATGCCGTTACGAAGAGCGGGACACATGAGCGAGCCGCGGGTTTCCGTACCGAGAGCCGCATCGCATAAACCGACGGCAACCGCCACGGCGGAACCGACGCTCGAGCCCGAGGTTGGAAAATCGCCGTGAGGATTGCGTCCTTGGCCGCCCAACTGCGAGTAGCCCATCTGCAGCGCATTGACGGTGACAAAGCCTGCCAGCTCGGTCAAGTGCGTTTTTCCAAAGACATCGCACCCGTGAGAGCGCAAGCGCTTGACAACGGCGGCATCGGGGACGTGGAGGTCGATCAAGGCATGCGATCCGGCTGAGGTCGGCCAGGGCGCGACGCCGATATTGTCTTTGGCCAAAACGCGGTAACGGGATTCGGGATTCGGTGTGCGGTAAAAACGCAAAGCACCGCTCTCCTTGCCGTAGCGTTCGAGACGTTCGAGCAACGTTTGGTAAGTAAGCGGTGAGGCAAGAGAATAAACGCGAGACATGATGGCGACAAGACAACAAGATGGTTTTGCCGATTATTGTCGCAAATTTTTCTCCAACATGGTTCGATCATGTTGACGCGTTGTATTTCATTTGCAAGACATCCGTAGTACGTTTGTAGTAAAGAGATCTACGGCGACAAAACGCATCGGTTGTTGGATGCGATTGGAGACGAGCAAAGTGTTGTCACTACGTTGCAAGGCGTCGAATGAAAACTCGAATCCTTTTATCATTATTGGCATGTGCCAATAGTAACTCGTATATTCTCTTATAAGGGCGAAGCCAGTTCGCCGACTCAAACAAGAACTCTCAGGGAGAAACACTATGCTGAAAAAGACTTTGACCGCTTTGGCTCTTTGTTCTGCCATCGCGCTGACCGGTTGCGTTTCCAACGAATCCAAGACCGAAACGCCGGAACAAACCGTCGCCGTCTATGAAGAATTCGCGAACAATCCGCCGTCGTTTGACGTTCAGTTGATCGGTCGACCCGATATCGATGTCATGACCGACGGCGTCGCCCGTTTTGCCAAGGCTCAGCACGAAGCGATGAAGACCTTGGTCGAGATGAATCCGCAGGGACGCCAATTGAAGGAAACGTTGGTGGCCGCCGCACAGGCTCAGAACGTTCCCTATGATCGCGCGTTCATTGAAGGCGCCAACTTGAGCGATACC
>JAGBZO010000011.1 GCA_017628205.1 Duodenibacillus sp. | reverse complement strand
CTGTCCGAACGACAATGGAGGTGTCCGCATTGCGGGGCATTCATTGCCGATCGTGATTTAAACGCAGCGCTCAATATCAGGGATATCGCCGCGAGTTACGCGGGAGCTGACCCTTCAAACAGCAGTTCGGGGAGAATGCAGGCTCTGGCACGGGACTCAGAGGGTCTCCGTGTGAAACCGCGTTCGGTGAACCGAAAAGAAAACGTCAAATCTTCGTTGACTAGATTTGAGTAGGTTTTTCATAACGGTACGTACGCGGCGTTGCTGTCGCACTCGGGCTCGCGCGGTGCGGGTGAGGCCGTGGCCGATTACTACAGCGCGCTGGCTCAGTCGTTGCATCCGGAACTGCCCGCCGAACTCAGGCACTTGGCTTGGCTCGAATTGGACACGAAACCCGGACAAGAGTATTGGCAGGCGATGCAGTTGATGGGACGCTACGCGGCGGCCAATCACGAGCTCATTCATCGGCACATTTTGGAGCGTCTGGGATTGGAGGCGTTGGGACACGTTGAAAACCATCATAATTTCGCTTGGAAAGAAGTTCATGACGGACAGGAGTTGATTGTGCACCGTAAAGGCGCGACACCGGCCGGCAAAGGTGTGCTCGGCATCGTGCCCGGTTCCATGGCCACGCCCGCCTACGTGGTACGCGGCAAAGGCAATCCTGCCTCTTTCTGCTCATGCTCCCACGGAGCCGGTCGCGTCATGAGCTGTAAGAACGCCTTTGCCACGCTCTCGATCGATGCCATGCATGCCATCCTCAAGGAAAAAGGCGTGCGCTTGTTATCGGGTCCCTTGGACGAATCGCCCGAGGTGTACAAAAACATCGAAGAGGTGATGGCGGCACAAACCGATTTGGTCGACATCTTGGCGACGTTCGAGCCCAAGATCGTCAAGATGGCTCCCGAAGAAGGCGCTCGGCCCAAGTGGTGTAGGTCGAAAAAACCGGGTGGTCGCGACCGTCGCGGTTAACTGAAAACGAGCCTGAGTGTGCGTACGGCGACACAGTCGGCGCACACTTTTTTCTTTATAACCGCCGAACTGCGAGTCGGGACACGCAAACAAGTTAGACTCAAGATCGAACGGTTTTTTCGGGAGAGCCTATGACGTACGATTTTGACGAAGTGATTGATCGCTCGCGCACGAACAGTGCCAAATGGTTGCATTACGATCAAGACGTGTTGCCCATGTGGGTTGCAGATTGCGACTTTGTTTCCCCCGAGCCTGTCCGTCGGGCGTTGCGTCGATATGTCGAACACGGCATTTACGGCTATCCGTATAAGGCGGAAGGCAGCTTTGAGCAGGCAACCATTCGGTGGTGTCACGATCGGTTGCGGTTCGATTGTCAGGCACGAGACGTCGAGTTCGTACCGTCGCTAACGACGGCTTTGTCACTTGCCGTGCTGGCCTTTACGCAACCGGGTGAGAACGTCCTGATTCAAACGCCCGTTTATCCGCCTTTTAAGTCGGTTGCCGTCAACAACGGTCGGCACAGCGTGACCAATCCCTTGATCAACGAGGGCGACGGCAATTGGTCGATCGATTGGCTCGACTTCGAGGCCAAATGCGCCGATCCGAAAACCACGCTGTTTTTATTGTGCAATCCGCAGAACCCGACCGGACGGGTGTTTACGGCTGAGGAACTGGAGCGGATGGTCGATCTATGTCACGAACACGGCGTCGTCATTTTTTCGGACGAAGTGCATGCCGATTTCGTTTATGGCGGCGCCGTTCACATCTCGCTCCCGACACTGGGAGAAAAAGCGCGCTCCTTGTCGGTCGTGGGATTGAATCCGAGCAAAACGTTCAATATTGCCGGTCTGAGAGCCGCTTCGGTCGTCATTCACAACCCGGAACTGATGCGCAGATACCGCCGTGCGTCGGCACGCGTTGACGCGGGGCGCAATGGTCCCGGCGTGTTGGCGTATACCGTCGCTTTCACGCAGTGCGACGATTACGTGGAAGCGGTTCGAGCGTATGTCGAGGGTAATCTTAGGTATGCGGTTCGTTTTATCAACGAACGGATCGAGGGCGTCACGGCCTACATGCCGCAAGCGACCTACCTGTTGTGGCTCGACTGTCGCGGTCTGCCTGTCGAGACGCAGGAGGAGCTCGATGATTTCATGGTCTCGGTAGCCAAGGTCGGGATGAATTCGGGCTCGTCGTTCGGTGAAGAGGGGGATCGGTTTTTGCGCTTGAACGTGGCGTGTCCGCGTTCCGTTTTGACAGAGGCGCTCGAGCGCATCGAGCGTGCGGTTGGCGCGTTAAAGGCCTGACGACATAACGCGACAAGAAAAAGGCGTCGGTCAAGTAAGGAGACTAGACCGACGCTTTCATTTTGCCTGGCGAGCCGTTAACGTCGACGGTTCGGCTCGATTCACTGTCGTTTAAGCGTTGACGGAAACGATGCGGATGCGTTTGGGACCGACATTCTTGACGGACATGCGCTTCATCCACAAGTACATGCCGACAACGGCCGTCGAGCACAAAGTGATCCAAGTCAAGCTGTAGACGGGGTTGACCGTGAAGGTTGCCACCTGATAGAAGACGGTGGCGACGGAGTAGGCCAACACGCTGGTCCAGACGCCGGCAAAGATCGTCCATGTGCGTCCGAGTTCGCGATAGATCGTCCCCATGGCGGCCACGCAGGGCATATAGAGCAGAATCAGGAGCAAATAGGCAAACGCGGCGGCGCTCGAACCGAACATGGCCTGAATCAGAGCGATGGTGTTGGAGTGCACGCCTTGCTCTTGGGCAGCGGCTTCGGTGTCCGACATGTCATTGACCGTCAAACCCAAAGGATCGAGCAAAGCGCCGCCCAAGCCGGCCAAGTTGTCGCTTACCGTTGCGGCGGCTTCGGTGACGACGGCGGATAAGGAGAAGCCTTCGTTCGTTTCGGCTTGAGCTTCACCTTCGGCGGCGTTGTTCTTGGCATTCATGGATTCATACAGCGAATCGAGCGTGCCGACGACGGCTTCTTTGGCAAAGATACCGGTGAAGATACCGACGGCGGCGGGCCAGTTTTCGGCGCGAACGCCCATGGGTTCGAAGGCCGGAACGATAGTGCGGCCGATGGCGCTCAAAGCGGATTTGTCGGTGTCTTCATTGCCGAAGGAGCCGTCGGTCCCCAAGGAGTTCAAGAAGGCCAGACCGGCAACGATGACGATGATGACGCGACCGGCGCGCATCACGAAGCTCTTGAGGCGATCCCAGGTGCGGTAAAGCACGCTCTTGACGGTCGGGACGTGATAGAGCGGAATTTCCATCACGCAGGCCGAAGCCGCTTCGGTCAAAGCCGAGCGCTTGAGCAAAAAGCCCGTGAAGACGGCAGCCAAAATACCGATCAAATACAAGCCGAAGACCAGATTTTGGCCGTTTTGCGGGAAAAACGCCGCGGCAAAGAGAACATACACGGGCAAGCGGGCGCCACAGCTCATGAACGGCGCCATCAAGACGGTGATGATACGGTCGCTGGCGCGATCCATGGTGCGGGTGGCCATGATGGCCGGAACCGTACAACCGAAGCCGACGAGCATCGGAACAAAGGCCTTGCCGGGCAAACCCAAAGAGCGCATCAGGCGATCCATGACGAAAGCGCCGCGCGCCATGTAGCCGGACTCTTCGAGTAAAGCCAAAAAGAGAAAGAGGAAGAAGACGACCGGGATGAAGGTCGAAACGGTTTGCAAGCCGCCGCCGATCCCGTTGGCCAAAAAGACGGTCAACCATTGCGGAGCACCGATGTCGCCAAGCAATTGCCCCAGTCCGTCCACCATGATGCCGCCGACCAAAATGTCGAAGAAGTCGATGAAGGCACCGCCAAGATTTTGCGTGAACAAAAAGAGCAAGTACATGATGGCCAAAAAGATCGGAAAGCCCAGCCAACGGTTCAAGACGATTTTGTCGATGCGTTCGGTCATCGTCTCTTTGTTGAGTGCCGTTCGTTCGATCGCGTCTTCGGCGACGTTGTAGGCCCAGTCGTAGCGAGTGTTGGCAATCAACAAGTCCGTGTTTTGATCGAACGCGCGGTCGGTCGTCTCAACGATCGCGTCGACGTGCGTCAGATCGAGGTGGGCGAAGTCCTGTTTGACGCCGGGTGCTTGCTCCATAAACTGAGTGCCGTACCAGTGACCGCGAGCGACGCCTTGCGAACACAAGTAGTCGCCGATACGGGAGGCCGCTTCGGCGATCTTGGGATCGAATCGATACGGCAATTCGGGGGTCGAGGGGTTGGCGACGAAGTCGCAGATCGTGTTTTTGAGCGCGGCGATGCCGTCGGATTTGGACGCGATCAAACCGATGACGGGGCAACCCAGACGACGACGCAGCGCGTCGAGGTCGATTTTCATGTGTTGTTGTGCGGCCACGTCGAGCATATTGACGACGACAATCATCGGGACTTGCATTTCGATGAGCTGTCCCGTGAGGTAGAGATTGCGTTCGAGATTGGAGGCGTCGACGATGTTGATGACGGCTTCGGCTTCGTTCGACAGAATGTAATCGCGGGCGACGCGTTCGTCTTCGCCGGCCGCCGAGGACGGGGTGATCGAGTAGATGCCCGGCAGGTCAACCAGTTCGAAGGTGTCGTTGCGGTACGTGTAAAAGCCGGTTTTTTTATCGACGGTCACGCCCGGCCAATTGCCGACACGTTGACGCGATCCGGTCATGGCATTGAAAAGAGTCGTTTTCCCACAGTTGGGGTTGCCGATAATGCAAATGATACGTTTGGACATAATAATCGTTTTGGCACAAAGGGTTAAGCGCAACGGTCGGTTTCGACTTCAAGAACGGACGCTTCGTCCAGGCGCAATGCGATGCAGGTGGAACGAACGCGAATTTCGACGGGGTCGCCTAGAGGAGCGACTCGCAGGACTTCGAAACGAGCGCCGGGGGTGGCGCCCAACATCACCAAACGGCGACGATATTCGGGGTGCGAGTTATGTATGTTCAGAATCTTTCCGGTGGATCCGACAGGTAAATCTTTGAGCAACATGTTTTGGGGGCCTTGTGTTGGTATAAACGATACAAAGAAGCCGTTTTGGGTTCTTAAAGAAGAAAATGAGAACCATTAACATTAAGTTGGATTATATTCAAAATCGATGGAAACGAGAATTATTTTCAATTAAAAAAGCACGTCCGTGAGGACGTGCCTTAGAAAGAACCGACTTTGCCTAACAAGCCGTTTAACTAAATCCGCGGAATTCCTCCTGCGTGAGCAGGAGGATGGTTAGCGGGCCGAGCGTTAGCTCGGCGAACGCTGATTTTGGATATATTTCTTGATTGTTTCCGTGTTTGCTCCATCGCCAACCGATAAAACACAATAACTTCGAGTCCAGAATCGTTTACCCCAGAGTTTCGATTTGATTTCATTCCAATGGTGCGTTCGAATGCGACAACTTGTGACGCTTTTGATTGTGCGAACAAGGTCAGAAATCCTTATCGTTGGTAAACTTTCCAGCAATAAATGCACATGATCCATTTCTCCGGAAAACTCGATAACTCGAACAGAAAATGAATCACAAACTTCGGTTACGGTTTGTCTAAGAGTATTCATAATCGATGCGTTGATGACTTTTCTTCGGTACGCAACGACAAGGATGAGATGGATTTTTAGGTTGAAAACACTGTGTGAACGGGTTTGAAACTTGGTTAACTAGAGATGTCTGAGCGGGTCGAACGTATCGTTATCGGAAAAGCACATTCCCATTGGAAGGCATGTCATCGATTGTGTTCTTGGGCGCGTCGATTAGGTAATTGTGCTGTCTACATTCTCCGACAACGGACCTTCGCAAAACTTCCCGCTCCAACTCGCAAAGAACTCGATTCCGAACTTCGAGAAACGTATACCGTCGATTATCGCCGAATGCCGTCGGCAGCTTCGGCTCAGCGCCAAGGACAAGTGATTGCCAAAGAGTTCAAATCTTTTGGTAAAGCCATGGCTGCTTTTTTGAAGGATCCATCCAAATTCAAAGGTCGTCCGAATCTTCCGGGTTATCGCAAACGTTACCGTACCTTCTACGTAGGTCGTAATGGATATCAAATCGTTGATCACAAGCTGATTTTGACCGGTGGAGACGAAATCGGATTTGGCCCTTTACCCGTTCGTTGTTGTGACAATCAAGAATTCAACGCCAAGATTGATAAGACGATCGTGGGTGATGTTCGAATCGTTCCGAATGGAAATAGTTTTATTGTTGAGTTGACCTACAAGGAGAAAAATCCAACTACTCAATACGCATTGGATAAGAATCATGCGTGTTTGATTGATTTAGGCGTCAATAACCTCGCAACCCTCGTAACGACCAGGCCCGGCATTCGTCCGATCCTTGTCAAGGGCGGTGTTATCAAAAGCATCAATCAACACTACAACAAACTCATGGCAAATCTCCGCAGCCATGGGAAATTCAAGCATTTTGCTGTCAAGAGCTTCAAGCGTGAGCGTCGTATCTCTGACTGTTTGCACAAAACGAGTCGTCTAATTGTGAACTATTGCTTGGCTCACGATTTAGGACGAATCGTCATTGGGCATAACAAAGATTGGAAGCAAGAAGCGAATCTCGGAAAGCGAAATAATCAAACGTTCGTGAATATTCCGCATTCGGTTTTGATTGAGCAGATTCGATATAAAGCGGAAAGCCTAGGAATCGAAGTTGTTGTTCGGGAAGAAAGCTACAGCTCGAAAGCCAGCGCTTTGGACTTTGATGAGATTCCAACTTACGGAGACAAAAAGACCGTTCACTTCAGTGGAAAACGAATCCATCGAGGACTCTATCGTTGTGGAACCGGTCGCTTGATCAATGCGGATATCCAAGCCGCGATGAATATTGGACGAAAAGAACTCGGCAATGAGTGGCTCAAAGAGTTACTCGAAGTCGATGGGGGCATTATCATGGACATGCCCGTAACCATCCGAAAAATCCATCAAAAGATGGATTTT
>JAGBZO010000010.1 GCA_017628205.1 Duodenibacillus sp. | reverse complement strand
TTTTTTCTTTCGATCTGAAGCAGAGAAAAAACGCCTTGAATTTCGTTCGTTTGCTCGAGGGATTGCCGAACGCACTGCAAAAAGCCAGCGAAGCGGAGTTGGCGACGTTGACGGCGGGCGTGTTTCCCTTGCCCGGCCGTCGCCCCAAGGCTCTCGTGACGTATGGTGCCGATCGGGCTACCTATGTCCTTCGTGTCCGAAACCGTACCGACGACTACAACGTCCCGTTGTGGACTCAGGTGACCCAGACCTTAGCCGCCGCATGCGATTTGACCGTTTTGCCCTCTTGCTATGAGCCGATCGGTACGGATGGGGTGCATTTGGAACCGCGATTTGATCGTTCGGGTGACAAGCGTCTCTTTTGCCTCTCGGCCCGTACCTTGTGTCGCCGGGATCCCGAGCGTCATACGCCGTTAAGCTATTTGGACGTGGCCGACGTCATCAATGCCGAAGGCGTTCGACCGAAGCGCGATTTGAAAGAGTTGTTCGGGCGCATGGTCTTTGATTGTTTGACCGGCAACGTGCACAATCGACCGGAAAACATCTGGTTTTACCGTGCCAACGGCGGCTGGAACCTTGCCCCCCTCTCGGCTCCGCGCGTCTCGCCTACATTGATTCGCACCCGTTTGTTGCCGATCGCTCTGAACGGGAACGACACCGTCGCCGACACCGAGACGGCCATTTTGTTGGCTTCGTATTTCGGCCTGCGCAAATCCGACGCCAAACAGATGGTGATCGGCATGCAAAAGACGCTTTATCGTTGGAAGGATGTCGCCGTTCGATTGGGCGCCGACCCGATCCAAATCAATCGTATGGCTTCAAGCTTTAACCAAGAATAGTATTTGCAAAACTCAATTGATTGAAAATACTATTTCTTCTTTCTTCCCGACAAATAAAAAAGGCGATACGCGGACTTCTCCGGCATCGCCTTTGTCGTCCTCGTCGGGACGATTCATGTGGATTTAGGCTTGCGTCGCTTCGGGAATCGCAGCGGCAATGGAATGGAAGCCGGCGTCGACATAGAGCGTTTCGGCCGTGATGCCGGCGGCGTAATCGGACAATAAGAAAGCGGTGGTGTTGCCGACGTCTTCGAGCGTGACGTTCGTGCGTAAGGGGCTGGCGTCGCGAGCCATCGTCATGAGGTTGACGAAGTCCTTGATGCCGCTGGCGGCCAGCGTACGGATCGGACCGCTCGACAAGGCGTTGACGCGAATCCCCTTGGGACCGAGGTCGGACGCCATATAACGCGTGGTCGCTTCCAAAGCGGCCTTTGCAACGCCCATGGTGTTGTAATTCGGGCAAACGCGTTCGGCGCCAAGGTACGACATGCAAACCAAGCTGGCCTTGTGGCCTTGCATGAGCGGTAAGAAGGCCTTGGCCATGCCGGCAAACGAATAGGCCGAAATGTTGATGGCCTGCAAATAACCTTCGCGGCTCAAGCCTTCGAGGAAGGAACCTTCGATCGCTTCGCGAGGAGCCCAAGCGATAGAATGCACGAAACCGTCGAAACCGTCGGGCCAAATGCTCTTGAGGGTTTCGGCCGCGGCCTCGAGGCTGGCGTCTTCGGCGACGTCCAAGGTGATGACCGGACAATCGCCAAACTCCTTGGCGTACTTGTGCAGACGTTCCTTGAAACGTTCGTTGTTGTAAGACAAGACCAATTCGGCGCCTTCGCGATAGCATGCGGCGGCGACGCCGTACGCAATCGAACGAGGCGAATTGATACCCGTGATCAACAACTTCTTACCGGTTAACAGACCCATTTTTTCTCCTACTGCTTTTGGGGAAACTAACTAGCTCATTTTACCCAAATCGCATTTTTTTGGAATCTCATCCGTTTGACGGAGAGTGTTTTCCACCAAACTCGATCAAAATTTCCCCTGTTTTTTCCGTGTAAAGTAACGTACACCGCGTTTTTGATCGGTAAAAACCCGATTGAAAACATCTCACTGAACGAATTTTGACGAAGGAAAACGCATGATGCGACGTGTAGTAGTCACCGGGCTCGGCATGGTTACGCCGATCGGCAACGACGTTAAGAGCTCTTGGAACGCAGCCTTGGAAGGCCGCTCGGGGATCGGACCGATCACCCGTTTCGACGCTTCGGCTTTCGGTTGCCAAATCGCCGGGGAACTCAAGGATTTCGATCCGCTGCAGTATATGGACGCCAAGGAAGTGCGTCGTTTCGATTTGGACATCGTGTATGCTATCGCCGCCGCACAGCAGGCCATCGACGACTCGGGTCTGGATCTTGAAAAAGAAAACCGCCGCCGTATCGGCATCGCCGTCGGTTCGGCCGTGGGCGGTTTGGGCAACATCGCCGACAACGTGGTGACCTGCATGGAACGCGGCCCCCGTCGCGTATCGCCCTTCTTCGTTCCGAGCGCCATCATCAACATGTGCTCGGGTCTCATCTCCATTCGCTTCGGCTTGCAAGGCCCCAACATCAGCCACGTGACGGCCTGCTCGACCGGGCTGCACTCGATCGGCGAGGCCGCCTGGATGATCCGTCGCGGCGACGCCGACGTGATGGTGGCGGGCGGCTCCGAAGGCGCCATCGTTCCGAGCGGCGTGGCCGGGTTCGACAGCATGCACGCCTTGAGTCATCGCAACGACGATCCGGCAACCGCTTCGCGCCCCTTTGACAAAGACCGCGATGGCTTTGTGATGGGCGAAGGCGCGGGTGTCGTCGTGCTTGAAGAATACGAACACGCCGTGGCGCGCGGCGCGACCATCTACGCCGAACTCGTCGGTTACGCTTTGACGGGCGACGCGCACCATCTGACGATGCCCAGTATGGAAGGCCCCATGTACTGCATGCAAGACGCGCTCGAGCGCGCCGGCATTCGTCCCGAAGACATCGATTATCTCAACGCTCACGGCACCTCGACCCCGGCGGGCGACGCCAATGAAACGCGCGCCATCAAGGCCGCCTTCGGCGAACACGCCAAGAAAATGGTCGTTAACTCGACCAAGTCGATGACCGGTCATCTTTTGGGCGGTGCGGGCGGCATCGAGTCCATCTTTACGATTCTGGCCGTTCACAATCAGATTTCGCCTCCGACCATCAACATCAAGACGCCGGACGAAGCTTGTGATTTGGACTACTGTGCCGAAGGCGCCCGTCCCATGACGATCCGCTATGCCATGAAGAACTCTTTCGGCTTTGGCGGCACGAACGGCACCTTGATTTTCAAGCGCATGGATTAAGGTCGAACGCCTGTGTTTACGGGGGATTTCCGCTGTCTCGGAAATCCCCTTTTTCATTCGCTTTTCGCGCATCCTCAGCAAGGATTTTCAGCTTTAAATCGAATCCTTTTCTCCGCTCTAATCACTTTGGCCTACCCCGTTCAAGTGAACGCAAAGGATGGTCAGATTGGGTTTCCCCTAATCGGACCGAGACCTATAATGAGGGCCAAGTACCAATCGGGCGATATGTTTTGATTCATGAGGTTGTCGATGAAAGCTTTGTCCGCACTGAGTCAGTTTGTCAGCAAAACCTTCGCTTTCTGGGTATTGCTTTTTGCCGTCTTGGCTTACCTCTATCCGCCCGTCTTCAAGCCCATGGTCGCCTGGATCACGCCCTTGTTGGGCCTGATCATGTTCGGCATGGGGCTTACCTTGATGCCCCGCGACTTCAAAGCCGTTTTCACCCGCCCCCGCGACGTATTGATCGGCATTGTCGGTCAGTTCGTCATCATGCCCGTCGTTGCTTACGGGTTATGCTTCGGCATGAATCTGCCGCCTGAAATCGCCGTCGGCGTGATCCTGGTCGGTTGTTGCCCCGGCGGCACCGCCAGCAACGTCATTACCTATTTGGCGCGCGGCGACGTCGCCCTGTCCGTCACCATCACGAGTTGCACGACCCTGCTCGCTCCCCTCGTCACCCCGTTTTTGATTTGGTTGTTCGCCAACCAGTGGATCGACATCGATCCGCTTGCCATGTTCTGGTCCATCTGTCAGATCGTTCTGTTGCCGATCGCCTTGGGCGTGGGCCTGCACGCCTTGCTCGGCAAGCGTCTTGAAGTGGCGACGACGGCCCTGCCGCTTGTCTCCGTCACGGGGATCGTCATGATCGTGTCGGCGGTCGTGGCCGTGAGTCAGCCGCGTTTGGCCAGTACCGGTCTGTTGATTTTCTCGGTTGTCGTGTTGCACAACGCGTTCGGCCTGTTGCTCGGCTTCCTGCTCGGTCGCTTGTTCAAGCTGCCGCCCGCCAAATGCAAGTGTCTGTCCATCGAAGTGGGGATGCAAAACTCGGGCTTGGGCGTTGCGCTGGCAGCGGCACATTTCGCCGCCATGCCGTTGGCCGCCGTACCGAGCGCCATCTTCAGTTTCTGGCATAACATTTCCGGTCCGATCGTCGCGACCATTTACCACCGAATCCGCAACTGAGGCGTTTTGCTTTCGGTTCTTGGATTGAAAGGGTTTTTCGTATGAAAATTCTTCTCCCCATCGACGGGAGTCGTTACAGTGATATGGCCGTGAGTTTTCTTGCCTCGATTGCGAGCAATTTGGGCGAGAAACCTCAAGTACGCGTCATCGTCGTCGTACCCGCCGTGCCGCAACGCGCGATTCTGGTCACCGACACGGATCAGGTTCACACGTATTACGAAGACGAGGCACAGCCTTTGCTCACGTCGGCGTACGAACGCCTGAGCGCCGTCGGTTACGACGTCCAGACCGTCTACTCGATCGGCTCGCCAGGACACCACATTTGTCACGAGGCAGAATCGTTTGACGCCGACCTGATCGTGATGGGGTCGCAAGGCAAGTCCGACCTTTCGGGGCTTTTCCTCGGTTCGGTCACGCGCGAAGTGCTGTCGGGCACCAAAGTCCCCATTCTCGTGTTGCGCACCTCGCCTCGCATCGAGCATTCGCCCATTCGGATCGGCATTGCGCTTGACGGCTCCGAGCAAGGCATCGCGGCTTCCGCCTACGCGTTGTCCAACCGCAAGATGTTCGGCAAGTGCCTGTTTTACCTGATTCACGTTTCGCCCGAAATCCGCAAGGTGATCATGCCGATGGGTATGCCGCAACTGGAAGAAAACGAAATCAAGAAACAGCGCATGAAGGAGTTTGCCTGCGCCACCAAGGGCGTGCGCAGTCTTTTTGACGACTACAACGTGGTGCCGCGCACCGTGCCGTTGACGGGGACGCCCGGCGAAGCCATCGCCGACTTTGCCGCAGAAGAAAAACTCGATCTGTTGATTTTGGGTTCTCACGGCGACGGTCGCTTTAAGGCGCCCTTTACCGGCTCGACCGCCAATCACCTCGTCTCGCACACCGACATTCCCTTGCTCGTGATACGCGTCTGAGACCTTTTCTTTTGCACGTCGCTCTTGCGGCGTGTTTTTTGCCTTCCAATCAGGCCAATAAAAATAATCCAACCAATAAATTGAGAAATGGCCTAAGGAAAGGCTAAGCCTCGATCAGTAGACTCAGATCGTCCGCTTTACGAAGGAGATGTAATGATGTGGCGTTTGATTCTTCCCGCCCTTGCCCACGTGCTGTTTGCGGCTCACTGTTATTTCCATGGCTTGTACGCCTTCATCGCACTGCCGGCAATGCTTTTGTCCGGCTTGTTGATTCGCCACCGCGCGATCCCGTGGGTTCAATGCGTTGCGCTCTTGACGTTTGCCGCCGAATGGTTGCGCACGACCTGGGTTCTCGTAGAAATGCGCCGTCTTTATGGCATGCCTTACACGACGGCTACCATTATTCTGGTAAGTGTTGCGCTGCTCACCGGCATCAGTGCCTTTATGCCGCTCAGCCGACGTTTGCGTCAATGGTATGAAGCCGCTTGATCGTCGTCCAAGTGCAAAATAAGCCCGCTCTTGAAAGCGGGCTTATTCGTTTGACTCCCGGCGTTAGGGTTTGGCCGGCGTATCGTCCGATCGGGACGGATCCTTTTGTTGCGGCTCGGCCGCATCGCGGGCGTTCATTGCCGTATCGATCCCGGTACGCACGCATGTCATGAAGTGCGAAACGAGTTGCGTCAACTGATCGATCCAAGCGCTCAACTGATCGCGCAGTGCGGCGGCCGTACGACGAAACGCCGCGGGGTTGGCCGCCCAGGCGACCGCCAACAGCGACACCAACACGACGATCATGCCCAAACAGACGGCGGCAGCAAAAAAGAGCGTCGTTGCCGCCGACATGACGACGATGGCAATCAACAAAGCGCGCAAGATGCGTTGCGTCCACGATTTCGCCATAGCCGACTCCCGATCAGAGGACGTTGCGATGCTGGTAGAGGTGCAGCGCCAGCAAGCCGACGAACGACCAGCCCAACACCGCATGCACGCGGTAACAGCCCGAGGCCAACGACGCCACCGAGCCCCCCAAGAGGGCAAGCATCAGGCGGTTTTGCGCCATGCGCTTGGCGCGCTTGGCGTTTTTCTGTCCCGGAGCGATCAAGCGGGCGCCCTTTTCCAACAACGAGTCGATGCAGGCGCACGTTTTGGCGTCGGCGGCGTTCGCTTGGACGGGGGATGACTCTTGCTGCTCGTCGCTTCCGACGTTCAACATGGCTTCGTACATGGCCAGATAACCGACCAAATCCTCTTCGGACAGGACGTTGGGATCCCATTCGATTTTGATCGAACCGACGCGGGGGTTGATGGCGACGTCGGTAATGCCTTCCAAAGCCAAAATGGTTTCCGTCGTTTGCGCCACGGTCTCGGCGTCCATGCCGAGCAAGCCCGGATGGCGGGCGCGCAAGCGCCCCGGAACAAACGAACGAATCATGTCTTGCATGTTAAATCTCCTGGTACTCGAGTCGTTCCACGCCCAACGTGTCTTTGGCGTGCTCGAGCGATTGCAACACTTCATAGAGCCATTGTTCGGGGCTTGCCGCCTGCGACGTGGGGGAACGCATGGCGTTTAAGCAAACGCCGATGGTCGTCGCATTGTGCAACAGAGCGCCGACGGCCGGCGTCATCAGACCGGTCAAACCGCCCGCCATGAACGCGGAGTTCAAACCGACGGACAAACCGAAGTTCTGACGAATGCGACGCATGGTGGCGCGGGCCAAATCGATGGCTTCGGGCAAATCGCTGAGCACGTTGTTGGTCAGCACGACGTCGGCCACTTCCTGAGCGATGGCGCTGCCGTCGCTCAACGTCACCGCAACGTCGGAGGCCGACAAAGCGGGACTGTCGTTGATACCGTCGCCGACCATCAAAACGCGGGCGCCTTGGCGCTTGAGTTCGTGCACGTAGGCGGCCTTGTCGGTGGGCAAGACTTGCGAGCGATAGTCGTCGATGTCCAAAGCGTTGGCAACGACGCTTGCCGTCTTCTCGTCGTCCCCGGTCAGCATCACGACGCGCTTGACACCGCGTTCGCGCAAGGCGCGAATGACACGGGCGGCCTCTTCACGGACGGGATCTTCGATGCCGAGTACGCCGACGAGACGTCCGCCGCGAGCCATGTAAAGGATCGACTTGCCCTGCTCGGCCAGGCGTTGTGCGGCCAACAGGCCCGGCGTCATGTCGACGCCCTCGTCGTCTTCAACGAAATGGCGTCCGCCGAGAATAACATTCTCACCGTCCACGCTCGAGCAAATGCCGTGCGCGACGATGTACTGAACGGAGGCGTCGTGCGGTTCGTCGCCGTGATCGAGCCCGAGTTCGCGGGCGCGTTCGACGATGGCGCGCGAGACCGGATGCGGGAAGTGTTCTTCAAGACAGGCGGCCAAACGAAGCAGCTCGTCGCTCGAAGAGCCGTCCAAAGCCACCACGTCCGTCAAACGGGGACAGGCATGGGTCAGCGTACCCGTCTTGTCAAAGACGACGGTGTCGACTTCGGCAAGCGCTTCGAGGTAGCGGCCGCCCTTGACCACGATGCCGCGCTCCGTGCCTTGCTTCATGCTGGTGAGAATGGCCAACGGCGTGGCCAAACGCAAGGCGCAGGAATAGTCGACCATCAAAACGGAGGCGGCGCGCATCCAGTCGCGCGTGACGAGGAACACGAGCGCGGCCAAACCGAAGTTGAACGGCACCACGGCGTCGGCGATCTTTTCGGCCTTGCCCTGAATGCCCGCTTTGCTCTGTTCGCTCGTTTCGATGAATTTGACGATTTGATTCAAGCGCGTGCCGTCGCCGATCGAAGTAGGCGCAATGTCGATTTCGCCGTCCTCTACAACGGTGCCGGCAAAGACGGACGAGCCGATCGTGCGATGCACGGCAAGCGGTTCGCCCGTCATCGTGGCCTGGTTGACGGCCGCATCGCCGCCGACGACCGTACCGTCGACGGGAATGACGCCGCCCGCGCGCACGACCACGCGATCGTCGGGACCGATGTCTTTGAGCGGCATTTCGAGCAGGTTTTCACCCTGACGCACCCAAACCTTGTCAACGCGAATGGCCAACTGTTCCGTCAAGCCTTCGAGCGTCTTTTTGCGGGTGTAGCGTTCGAGCATTTCGCCCAAACCGAGCATCAACATCACCACGCTCGCGGTTTTGAAATCGCGACGCAGAATCGAAAGGCCGATGGCGGCCGCGTCCAAGACGTCGACGTTGAGCTTGCCTTGAAACAGGGATTTGATGCCTTTGACGACGTAGGGAACGGCGCCCAACAAGGTGTTGAGCGTGTTAACCAACATCGGTTGAATGGGACGAATGGCGACCCAGTGAACGAGAGGTGCGAAATCGAGTTCGGAGGATTCTTGCACCGCGTCACGGATTTTGCGCGAACCGGCACTGCCGAACGAACGCACCTTGTCGAAAATCGCGGCCAACGGGGCGCTCTGAAACGCACGCGTATAAAGGTCGGGCTTTTCTTCTTGACGCGTCGGTTCGGGCTTGACCGACGTCACGGCGCCGGTCGTACCAACGCGCAAAATGGGCGGCGCGGCGACCAGTCCTGCAAAATACGCCAGAACGCGCGCTTTGGCGGCGGCCGAGGTCATGATGACGACAACCGAGCCGGTAACGGGATTGGCCGAAACGGAATCGACGCCGTCGATGGCGCTCATTTCGGCTTCCAACACGCGGGCGGACGCTTTGGAAACGGTCTGACGCGTTTTCCAACGCTGACGCAAACCGATTTCATGCACGAGTGCAAACTGCATAAGCAACCTTTCGCGTCCGAGACGACTCGAGACGCTTCCAAACGATTAAACGGAAGGTTTGGCTTCGGGGGCAGCCGCAACGGGTTCGGCCGGAACGACGACTTCGGCTTGTTCCTGAGCCTGCTTGCGTTCCTGAGACTTGTGCTGGGCTTCGGCAACGACGTCGGCAATGTCTTCCTTGACGCCTTCGATGCCCTTCATCAGCTTGTCGCGCAGATCCAGTCCGCCGCTGATGAGATCGGTGGCCAAATCCTTGGCACCGGGTTTGGCGCGCATCAGTGCGACGGCACCCAATGCGCCCAAGGCAATGCCGCCCAAAAAGATCAGGCCGTATTTGGTCGTGTTGTTCATTCTTTTCTCCTTTTACGTAAGACGATTCCGATCATAGGAACCGAATAATGTCATTTTAACGAGAATGAGTCTCATTAGCAATCATTTGTCCGTTATCTGCAGGCATCGCCACGCCCGGCGAAGCAATGAAGCATTCAAAGACGAGCTTATGACAAATGGCATATGTCGGTTTGATTTATTCTAACTCGTGACCATTTCTCGCGCCCACGAACTGCGGTTTTTTCAATTGTCGGGGTGTCGTATTAACCGCTTCGTAAATACCCTTATTCGGGTGAATCTCCGGTGATCCAAGCGGGATCCTTGTTGCGTTTGTACCGCTTCTTGAGTCGGGCATGACATCCAACGACGCGCAAGTCGACGTGATTTGACGACAACGGGTCTAAACTTCTCGGTACGATTGACGCACCGCTTGTTAGGCTTTTTTCATGGACTGGCTCACTCCCCTGTTATTCGATTCCAATTCGATCGCTCACGTCTTGTTAGTGTATTCGTTCGTCATTGCGGCGGGCGTTGCCATCGGACACATCAAGGTGGCCGGCGTGTCGTTGGGGTTGACCTGCGTGCTCTTTGTGGGGCTCGCCGTCAATTACGCGGGGTTCGACGTCAACCCGCAGGTCCTGCAGTTCATCCGCGAGTTCGGTCTCATCCTCTTTGTCTTTTTTATCGGGCTGCAGGTCGGACCGAGCTTTTTCTCCTCCTTTAAAAGCGGCGGCGTGCTCCTGAACAAACTCGCGATCACGGGCGTGGGCTTGAGCTTGCTCGTCACGGTGATTTTGTATTTCATTTTTTCCGACACGTTGTCTTTACCCCAGTTTTTGGGGATCCACTACGGCGCCGTCACCAATACGCCCGGGCTCGGGGCCACGCAAGAAGCGCTCGCGCAATTGAATTACACGGGTGAGAATATTGCCGTGGCTTACGCCTGCGCCTATCCGCTGGCCGTCGTCTCCATCATTGGAACGGCCGTTTTCCTGCGTCGTTGGTTCGACATCGATTTGGCGGAGGAAGATCGCCACTGGGACGAAGACGAAAAAGCCCACAGCCACGCGCCGATTTATTTTCACGTCGAAGTGGCGAATCGAGCGCTCGAGGGCCGTACCCTCGGGGACATTCGCAACTTTATCGGGCGAGCCTTCGTCGGCTCTCGTTTGATGCGCAACGGTGAAATCACGTCCGTTTCGGGCGATACGTCGGTGTGCCAGGGCGACGTTTTGCGCATCGTGACGCAAGAAGAACATAAAGAAGCCATCGTCGCCTTTTTCGGCGCCGAACGCGACGACGTCGACTTGACGACGACCGACTCGTCGCGCCTCATGAGCCGCCGCATTTTGATTTCGCGTCATGACGTCAACGGCATGACGATCGCCGATTTGCATTTAAGTCATTACGAAGGTGCCAACATCACCCGCGTCTACCGTGCCGGCATGGAACTCTTTCCGTATTCGAACCTGCACTTGCAAGTGGGCGATACGGTGCACACCGTCGGCCCGGAAAGCCAGCTCAAGCGTTTGGAACGGCGTCTCGGCAATCAGGTCAAGCGCCTTGAAATGCCCAATCTCATTATGATCTTCATCGGCATCGCGTTGGGGATCGTGTTCGGGAGCCTTCCTTTGGCCATCCCGGGCATGCCGGTTCCCGTCAAGTTGGGGCTGGCTGGCGGGCCTTTGATCGTCGCCATTTTGCTCGGTCGTTACGGCTCGCAGTTGCATCTCGTGACTTACACGACGAGCTCCGTCAATCTGATGCTGCGCGAACTTGGAATGGCGCTTTTCTTGGCGAGCGTGGGATTGGCGGCGGGCACGCCCTTTGTCGAAGCCGTCGTGCACGGCAACGGCCCCTTGTACATGGGGCTCGGACTCGTCATCACGATCGTGCCGTTGCTGATCGTCGGTTACGTGGCGCGTCACGTTTACAACATGAATTACCACTCGATCATGGGGCTGTTGGCGGGCACGACGACGAACCCGCCGGCACTGGCCTATGCGGGCAGCGTGACGGACAACAATTCGTCGGCCATCGCCTACTCGACCGTCTATCCGCTCACGATGTTCCTGCGCATCGTCTCGGGACAGTTGATTTTGATCGCCTTGTGGTCCTTTACCGTGGCGGCGCCGGTTTCATGACGCGCGCCCGAAACACCGCTGCCTGAGCGATCGGCCGCCCGCCTTATGTTAGAGTGTCTCTCGCGACGTCTCTTTCGGAGGATTTCATGAGCGACGTTTTGTGTTTCGGCTCACTCAATCTTGATCTTGTGTATCGCGTGCCCGCCGTCGTTTCGGCCGGACAGACGCTGGCCGCGTCGGATCGCACCGTGCATGTCGGCGGCAAAGGTCTCAATCAAAGCGTCGCTTTGGCTCGTGCCGGTTGCAAGGTGCGTCATGCCGGCGTCGTCGGAGCCGACGGCGTCCCTTTGGTCGACGCGTTGCGTGAAGCGGGCGTCGACACGTCTTGCGTTCGCATGAATCCCGCCCGTCCTTCGGGACACGCCGTCATTCAAGTGAGCGATAACGGGAGCAACGCCATCGTCGTTTATCCCGGCACCAACGCCACGATCGGCTCCGACGACATCGAGGCGGCGTTTGAGGGCGTCGCACCCGGCTCCACGGTGATCCTGCAAAATGAAATCAATGCGCTCGAGACAATCGTCGAGCGCGCTCTCGCGCTGGATCTCAAGATCGTCTTCAATCCCTCTCCCATGACGCCGACGCTTTTTACGCTGCCGCTCGATCGCTTCGATTGCCTGCTTGTGAACGAACACGAAGCAAGGGAGCTGCTGGCGAGCAAGGAGCAGTTGAGCGACGAAGCCGTCTTGGAGCAACTGCACGCCCGATGGCCCGACGTGACGATCGTCATGACGTTGGGCGACAAGGGCGCTCTTTTTGCGTCGCCTTGCCAGGCCGTCGCTCGCGTAAACGCCCGATCGGTTGCGGCGATCGACACGACGGCGGCGGGTGACACGTTTACCGGGTATTTCGTGGCGGCGCGTCTTGAGGGACGCACCGTAGGCGACTGCGTCGAGCGCGGGTGTCTGGCCGCTTCCATTGCCGTCACCAGAGCCGGTGCCGCCCCGAGCATCCCCACCCGCGACGAAGTCGACGCCTTGAACGGAGAATTCCACCATGACCACCAAACTCTTGCTTGACTGCGATCCCGGATACGACGACGCGATTGCGTTGATGCTTGCTTACGCCCACCCCGAGCTCGAACTGTTGGCCGTCACGACGGTGGGCGGCAACCAATCGCTTGACAAAGTGACCGCCAACGCCCTGTCGATTGCGCAGGCGTTGGGAAAGACGCACATTCCGATTGCGCGGGGCGCGGATCGTCCCCTGGTCGAGCCCTTGCGCGACGCCTCCTTTATTCACGGCGCAACGGGACTCGACGGCGTTGCGTTGCCCGCTCCCGACTTTGCGTTGCTTGATTCGCGTCACGCCGTCAACGTCATTATCGACACCGTCATGCAAGAGCCCGCGGGAACGGTCACGTTGGTGCCCACGGGACCGCTCACCAACATCGCCTTGGCCGTGCGCCTCGAACCTCGGATCGTCGAGCGCGTCAAGGAAGTCGTTTTGATGGGCGGCGCTTATGCTATGGGCAACGCTTCGCCCGTGGCCGAATTCAACGTCTTTACCGACCCCGAAGCCGCCCACATCGTTTTTGACGCGGGCTGGAAGGTCACCATGGTCGGTTTGGATCTCACGCACCAAGCGCGCGCCTACGAGCCGATTCGCCGACGCTTTAACGATCTCGACTCGGCGGCCGGTCGCATGACCCGCGAAATTTTGACGAACTTTGCCGACACCTATCGCCGTTTGCGCCGCATGGACGGGCCTCCCGTGCACGACGCCTGTGCGGTCGCGCTCGTTGCCGATCCCTCGCTCGTCGCGTGCGAGCCGGCTCCTGTGACGGTCGAGTTGCACGGAGGCGCAACGCGCGGCATGACGGTCGCCGATCGCCGCCCCGATCGTGCTGCAGGCGCCACCACGTTCGTCGCAACGCAACTGGCGGTCGATCGCTTCTGGGATTTGGCGTTCGATTGCATCGGACGCCTTCCCTGACGGACGTCGGCCGAAACACGCTCCAATGAAAACGCCGTGAAGTCCGAAACGAACTTCACGGCGTGTGATCGACTCAACGCATCAGACGATGCGTTTTAACGCTGTCAGCTCTTGGCGATGGCGCGGGCGGCCAAGCGACCGAAGGAGAGCGCCTTACCGAAAGCGGTACCCGTCATGTAAGCGGCACCGTGCACGCCGCCGGTCATTTCGCCTGCCGCGAACAAGCGCTTGATCGGCTCGCCGAAGACGTCGAGAACCTGGCCGTCGGGTTTGATGCGCAGACCGCAATACGTGCCGATCATGGCGCCGACGGACGGGAAGACGTAGAACGGACCCTTTTCGATCTTGACGAGCTTGCCGTAACCGGAGGACAGGCCCTTGCGACCGAATTCGTCATCCTTGCCGGCGTCGACAAAGCCGTTGTAGCGCTTGACGGTGTCGGCCACGGCCTTGGGATCGAGACCGGCCTTCTGGGCGGCTTCTTCAATGGTCTTGCCCTGGAAGACGAAGTCAGGAACCTTACCCGAGTCGATGGACTTCCACATGATGCCGTCTTGCTTCGGGTCTTCCTTCATGGCGCGCTGACGGATCGAGTCGTCAAAGACCAACCAGCTCTTGCCTTCGGGCTGAGCAAAGGCGATGTCGGCCAAAACCTTGTAGGAAATCGATTCGTCCACGAAGCGCTTGCCGGTGTTGTTGACCATGATGGCGCCCTTGTAGTAGATCAAGGACATGTCCTGAATGGTCGAAGCCGTCAAAGAGAAGCCGTAGGAGGCCTTGACGTACGGCGTGTCGATCATGTCGGCGCCGTAAGCCTGAGCCATCAAGATACCGTCGCCCTGCGTGCCCAAACCGGCGATAACGCCAGCCTTTTCAAGCAAAGGAGCGTACTTCTTGAGCATCTTCGGGTTGCGAGAGAAGCCGCCGGCCGCCAACAAAACGCCCTTGGCCGCGCGGATGTTGACCTTCTTGCCTTTGCGAACGATCTGCACGCCGGCGATTTCCTGCTTGTTCGGATCCCACAGCAGGCGTTCGGCCTTGGTGTTGAGCAGGATCTTGGCACCCTTGGATTCGCTGTATTTGCGCAGAGCCTGAATAATTTCGGACGGATTGAAGGTGTGGGCGCGCGGCACGCTCATGCCGGCGGCCAACGTGACCGTGAAGGGCTTGACGCCGAGTTCCTTGGTCACCCATTCGTACATGCGTTTGGATTCCTGAACGAAAGCGCGTACCAAGTCGGGATCGTTTTCATTCTTGCCCGTCGTGAGCATGTCTTTAACGAATTGATCTTCACTGTCCTTGATGCCGCGTTTTTCTTGTTCGGCCGAACCGCCGACGGCCCACTGACCGCCGCAAATCGTGGAGGAGCCGCCCACAATCGGTTCTTTTTCCAAAACGGCGACCTTCAGGCCGCGCTGAACGGCTTCGCAAGCGCCGGCCAACCCGGCGCCGCCGGCACCGACGATCACGATGTCATACTCGGCGTCCCATTTGGCGGGAGCGTTCAGAGGAACGGCCATGGCCGGAGCGGCCAATGCGCCAGCCGTAAGGGCTGCGCCGGCGGACAGGAAATGACGACGATTCATAGCGGTCATAATATTCTCCTTAAACAAGGATGGGAATCACAACAAAACTCATCGAATGTTGAGCTTGAAGTTTTTGTGGCACTTCTCGCAATACACGGAAGACGGTTCGTGGCCCTTGTGGCAAATGTTGCAGGCAACGTCGCCCAGATGGTTGTCATGGGGATTTTGCTTGCCCATGTGCTTGAACTTGGCTTTGAGCGAATCCAAGGAGCCGTGGCATTGGAAGCAGGTGGTGTTGGGCACTTCGGCAAACGGCTCGGGCTTGTCCGTACCGTGACAGATGGCGCACGTTATACCTTTGGCAACGTGGCGGTCGGCCAGGGGCGTGGCCGAAGGAGCGGCTTGTGCCGCTTGAATGAAACCGAAAACGGTCAAGCCGATCAGTAAGAGACTGCGTTTTTGCATAGTGCTTCTCCTTCTCATTACCTACCGAAATTATAGGTCTAACGCAAGCGCTTGAAGCAAAAACCGCCCCGTCACTTTCCCTCATCTGGGTTTTACCAAGAGCACTTTTACCTAAGGTCCCCAATGCCGCGATTATCAAAAATCAATCGATTTATCAATTTATTAGCCCGTTTTGCTTTTTGATATCGGTGATGACGTCATTTGGCTTTTCGCGTCACGTTGCCCGAGCTTTTCCATGAAGGGGACGGGCGTGGGATCGTTTTTACAACACGTCGCCTCGGCTCGCCCCCGTAACACCCCGAAACACACGCATACACTCGGGCGGTCCCTTATCGCATTAGAATCCCATTGCATTGAAAATCATTCATCTGAAGGACACATCGCCATGCGCAAGTTCGTATTGTTTGCCGCCGCCCTTTCTTTGTCCGGCGTCGCCGCCGCCCAGTTTGTCAATCCCTCGGCTCCCGCCGCGACAACCACGACGCACACGAGCGTCAAGAGCGTGCTCGAAAACGGCAAGGACGATCAACGCGTCGTGCTTGAAGGCTTTATCGTCGAACACGTCAAGGGCGACGACTATCGTTTCAAGGACAAGACCGGCACCCTCACGGTCGACATCGACGAGGACGATTTCAAAGGCCAGAAAGTGACACCCGACACGCGCGTTCGCATTGAAGGCGAAGTCGATTCGGAACTCGTCGGCGAGAACAAGGTCGACGTCGAACGCCTTACCGTCAACCCCTAAGATTACCCCTACCCTCCCCCTTGACACCGCCGTGCCAAGGGGGATTTTCGTTTTTCCCCTGAAGGCAAAGGCAAAAGTCAATCCCTTTTTTCGTCGGGTTTTATCCCGATCAAGCCGTTGGACAGCGCTTTTTTTCTTGACTTCGGGCAATTTTTTTCCATCTTTTTTTTCTCGGGGGTATTTCCCCAACGCTTTGACGGCGTTAAACTTCCACCCAACGGACTCGTTGGTTAAAACGAGACAGAGGCATGCGTCAAATCCGTCGAGGGCGCGTGCCGTTTGTGCGTTCCAAAACGAGTCAAAGCGTATTTGAGAAGAATTTTTGACATATCCACATTTATCCTTTTAGGAGACAGCAATGCAACTCGTATATACGGGCAAGACCAAGAACGTTTTCGCTATGGACAACGGCAACTACATGCTCGAGTTCAAGGACGACTGCACCGGCAAGGACGGCGTTTTCGATCCGGGTGAAAACAGCGTTGGCTTGACCATCGAAGGTGTCGGCGACGTCAACCTGCGCATGTCGATCTATTTCTTCGAAAAGATCAACGCCGCCGGTATCAAGACGCACTACGTCAGCGCCGACCTCGAAAAGACCACGATGGAAGTGTTGCCCTGCAAGCCCTTCGGCAAGGGCATGGAAGTGATCTGCCGTCACAAGGCCGTGGGCAGCTTCCACCGCCGTTACGCCGACTACATCGAACTCGGCGCCGATTTGCCCGCTTACGTTGAAACGACTTTCAAGAACGACGCCTTGGGCGATCCCCTCGTCACGAAGGACGCTCTCGTCGCTTTGGGCGTATTGAGCGCCGAACAGTACGACACCATCAAGGAAATGACCCAGAAGATCACCCAGATCGTTGCCGACGATCTCAAGGAAAAGGGTCTCGTCCTTTACGACATCAAGTTCGAATACGGTTACGATGCCGACGGCAACGTCATCCTGATCGACGAAATCGCCTCGGGTAACATGCGCGTCTACAAGGACGGCGAATACATCGATCCGATGACCTTGTCCAAGCTCTTCTTCGCATAAGAGGCGTCATGGGCGGTTTTTTCGGAGCGGCGACCAAGCGAGACTGTTCGCTTGACGTTTTCTTCGGGGTGGACTATCACTCCCACTTGGGTACGCGTTACGGCGGCATGTGCACGTACGGGAAAGACAAGGGCTTTACCCGTCAGATTCACAACATTACCAACACGCCGTTTCGCACCAAGTTTGAAAACGATTTACCCACGCTAACGGGTAATTTGGGCATAGGCTGTATCAGTGACGACGATCCGCAACCGCTGATCGTCCGGTCGCACCTGGGGATTTTCGCCATCACCACGGTGGGCTTGATTCGCAATGCCGAAGCGCTGATTCAACGTTACTTCAGCCTCAACAACAGCCAATTCATGACCAGCGGCAGCGGTCGCGTCAGTTCCACCGAACTCGTGGCCGCCATGATCAATGAAAAGGATTCGTTCGTTGAGGGGATTCGTCACGTACAGGATCTCGTCGAGGGCTCGATCACGATCATGATCATGACGCAAAATGAACTGATCGTCACCCGCGACAAGTTCGGCCGCCTGCCGATCCTCGTCGGCAAGTGCGACGACGGCTACTGCGTGTCCTTCGAATCGTTCGTGTATCAGAAGTTGGGCTACGTCGATCATTACGAGCTCGGACCGCAGGAAATTCTGCGCGTCACGCCCGAGGCGATCGAAACGCTGAGCGAATCCAAGCCCGAACAGCTCAAGATCTGCGCATTCATGTGGTCGTATTACGGCTACCCCAACTCGAACTATCAGGGTCGCAACGTCGAAATGATGCGCTATCGCAACGGCGAAATCATGGCGCGCGACGAAGCGCAAGCCGGCACCCTGCCCGACGTCGACTACATTGCCGGCGTCCCCGATTCGGGTATCCCGCATGGTATCGGCTACGCGAACCAGAGCAAGAAGGCGTTCGCTCGTCCCTTCATCAAATACACGCCGACGTGGTCGCGTTCCTTTACGCCGACCAATCAGGCCGTACGCAACCAAGTGGCCAAGATGAAGCAGATTCCTCTGCCCGAACTCATCAAGGACAAGAAGTTGCTGTTGGTGGATGACTCGATCGTTCGCGGCACGCAGTTGCAGGAAACGGTGGATTTCCTCTACAACTCCGGTGCCAAGGAAGTGCACATGCGCTCGGCTTGCCCGCCGATCATGTTCGGTTGCAAGTACTTGAACTTCTCTCGCAGCAACAACGATATGGAGCTCATTGCCCGTCGTATCGTCCAGGAGCTTGAAGGTGACGAAGGCCACAAGCACTTGAACGAATACTCGGATATTCGTACGTGTCGCGGCCAGTGCTTGGTCAAGCGCATTTGCGAAAAGCTCGGCTTCGATTCGTTGGGCTTCCAGTCGATCGACGGCTTGATCGAAGCCATCGGCATCGATCGGGAAAAGATCTGCACCTATTGCTGGACCGGTAAGGAATAACGTCCAATCCGGATTCGACGCAAGGCGACGGTTTCAAAGCCGTCGCCTTTTTTGCGCGTTAAAAAAGGGATCGACTCATCGTCGATCCCTTGGCACCTACACGCCGTCAGAACGTGAAATCGAATCCCGTGCCCTTTTGGTTCTTGAGTTTTAACCCGTTCAAGCGGAACTTGCCGGCGCGCTTGACCACTTGCATCTGCAACTCATGAGGATCTCCCGTACACAAGACGTCGACGTACGCCTTACCGCCTTGTAAGGGACGCATCTTGGCGGATTTCACCTGCGGTAGACTTTCCAACAGTTCGACGAAGGCTTCGACCTCGCGCAAACGAGCGAAGTTATCGAAGGTGACGAGAATTTTGGCCCCGTTGTTAAACTGCTCGGAGAACTCGTTTTTTAGTCCTTCGATCAACGGACGCTCGAGATCCGCCACCGCATATTCCATGGAATGACGCTCGCGCAAGGCCTTCACGTCGCTCGCTTCCATGGTGCTCATGGGATCGTTCGTGAGAATGATCGCGTTGTCGGCCGACAGGCGATCCTTGAGCGAGAGATTGAGCGTCGTGCGACGCGCCGGCATGCCGCCCATACTCGACTTGAAGTCTTCGAATTGACTCGTGATCTTCAAGACGAAGCGCGCTTGATCCTTTTGACGGGTGATGTCGAAGGCGTTCTTGCGCAACATCGCCTCAAACTGACGCGTGGCTTCGGCGTTGTCCGAATCGATGAAAATCGAGGGACGCCCCAAGCCTTCGCGAACGGCTTGATGCAATTCGGCCTTGCTTTGCGACTTCTTGCCGATACGCGCGACGACTTCGACGCGCACCGTGCCGGCATCGACCTTTTCTTGCTTGACGACACGGAAGCTTTCGATTACGCCGCTTGTGCGCGAGGCCACCTTGCTGCGCAAACGCTCGCCGTCTTCGAGCGTGGATTGCGCGGCGGTGTTGACCCCGTTGTACTGCGATACGGCGTTGCGAAGCGCTTCGTTGGTCGCGCGCTGATAGGCTTTTTCGACACCGTCTTCGATGGCGGCAAAGCCGTAGGCGCGCACGGTGTTGTCGTCAAGCATGACCGCATCGGTGCGATCGAACGACGGGTTCTTCTGGCACAACTGCACCAACACGAAAGTTCGATCCCCGTCTTGTCCCACCTGCTTGACTTCGATCGAACGCAAGTTGGCGGACAGCTCGGTCGAAATCGTCGACATATACGATTCGCTGACCTTGCCGGCTTCGTTGCGAACGCTTACGTCCGTAGTGGAAGAGACGCTGCGGCCCTTGATGTAAGCGGCCAGTTGCTCTTCGGCCTTCACACGAGCCGACTCTTGGGCATTAGCGGCTCGCCCTTTCGTTTCGCTCGCAGCGAGGCTGCCGACGCACATGCCGCGCCCCTCTTCTTCAAAGATCACCAACGCTTCGTTCTTGTCGAGCATGGCGTCCACGTCGACGGCAGCGACCGAGCCGGAGAGCAACCCTAGCACAATCGCTACCGCAGTGAGTCGCAGTTTGTCGGACATCACACCCTCCGTCCTTCACACATTAGTAGAAGAAGGCATCGCGGGAAGAACCGCCACCCTGAACGGACTTGTTGCTCGGGGCTGCCGGCTTGGCACCGGTCTGCTGACGTACGGCGTCGACCTTCTGCTGAACCTGCTTCTTTACGCCCATGGCGTCGGCACGGCCCTGTTCAAATTGGGTCTTGTCACGTCGCACGGCGTTCAAACCGTCTTCATAGCCCTGCTTCATGCCCTTGGAACGAGCGGCTGAGGATTCAATTGCTTTGGCCGAGTCATAGCTCGATTTTTCCATCATGGCGGCGACCTTGGCGTCGTTGACGCTGACCGACAAAACGGCGACCATCATCTTTTGTCCCGACAAACCGTGTGTCATCGGGCTGAGCAAACGGCGCTGTACGCCCTGCAACGGCATGTTCTTGACCGTTTCACTCAACTGTTCGGCGAAGTTTTCAACGACCTGGGTTTCATTCTTGCCCATTTCACCCTTGATTTCCTGAGTCTTGACGCGAGCCATTTCTTGACTCTTGACGTCACCGTGCAATGCGACGGCCAACTGGTTCTGGGCCATGCTCACGGCCATACCTTCGGCCGTGCGACGCGCGGCGGAGCCGTTGCCGGCAATGGGCCATGAGCCGATGGCGACGATCGAGAGTACGCCACGCTTATCCAAGAACTTGCGGGTACCCACGGCGTTGGACCAGTCGGTGTTGTTGATGTACTGGCCCATGGTCATAGCGCCTTTCATCGGGGCGCGGGTTTCATTCTTGGCAAAGAGATCGCGCACGAAGGCTTCTTGCTTGGGCGACCAGGTGCTCACGAGCGAGACTTGATAGACGCCGTCCTTGTAGCTTTCGAATTGAGCCATGGTGAAAACGCCGCTCAACGGCATGGCTGCGAAGGTTTCGGTGCTCGAAGTCGATTCTTGCAACACGGCGTTGCGCAAACGTTCGGCTTCGGCCTTGAGGCTGTCGATCTGGGTTTGCATGGCGGTCAAATCGGCATTCAATTTTTCAATGCGAGCGCGCTTGTCAGCGTCTAGCTTTTCCAGATTGATCACGCTCCCGATACGCTGTAGAGCGACGCTCATGCCTTGGCGCAACACCATGTTGAGATCGATGCCGGCAAACGTGGCAGCCTTTTCCGCATCGATTTCCTTGAGCAACTTGGCGTATTCCTTGCTCTTGGCCTCGATGAGACGCTGGATCTTGGCCTTTTGTTGATCGAATTCGGTCGTCAAACCGGTTTCGGGCAAGGTCAACAAGTTTTCAACGCTCAATTCAGTGCGGATGAATTGAATGATGTCGCGCTTGGCGTTCAAGCCCGCTTCAATGGCCTTCATGGAGCGAATGCGAATGAAGTTGGGATCGGTCAAATCCTTGACTTCGTATTGAGCGACCGACTTGACGACGTACGTTTCGCGTTCGTCGTTCCACCCCAAACCGGCTTCGAGCGTGCCGTCGTCGATCAAACTTTTGATGAAGTCCGAAGCCAACGTGTCGGCGTCGCGCACTTCATCGATCGTCGGCGCTTTTTGTGCCGCGGCCTGTGCCGAGTTGATCACTTGGGCGTTTTCTTGCGCTTCTTGCGCGGTATCGGCCTGTTCTTGAACGGCGACGGCGGCGGTTTCGGCGGCCGGTGCTTGACCGAATTGGGCTGCGCCGACGGGCGCTACGGCAAACGCGGAGAGGATCGCCAAGGCGACGAGATGGGGCTTAAACATAATCGACTTCCTATTGAATGTATTTGTTGATGAAAGCGGTCAGTGCCTTGGCGCCCGAACGCGAGTCGAGCGACAGGATTTCACGCACCACGGTGCCGACGTCGCGCGTTTCGGTCATGAACCATGCACGACGCGCGATGCGTGCCTGTTCGGTTTTACCGGCAAAATCGTAGGCCGCCGTCAGGTGTTCCCAAACGACAGGATTGCGGGGGGATTCTTCCACCGCACGCTCGAGCAAATACGTGGCCAATTCGATGTCTTTGCCGGCGGCAAAAAGTTGCTTGATGCGGGGCATCATGACGGGCTCGCCCGCATTCAATCGCGTGTCGAAACGGGCAAAGCCGTTGACGCGATTGACCTGATTGAGAATGCCGTAATGCGACACGGCTCCCGAGGGCTGCACGTCGAAGGTGTCGATCTCGTTGTCGATCAACAACTTGACGAGATCGGGTTTGTCGGATTGATCCAATAACACCAGAACGAGTTCGGGCGTGACGCAACCGTTCATCGGATCGATTTCGGCCAACTCGGCCCGCACTTCGTGTTGTTTGACGAGGATCTTCACGAGCGACGGCATCGGATTGACGGGAGTCGTGACGTTGTCGAGCGACCCTTCGTAGCTCTTCAAATCGGCCAAGAGGGCCAACTCGCGCGCGCCGTTCGCACGCAACCACGTGCGATAACGTTCGGGATGCGTCAGAAGATCCTTGGCGATCGCTTTGAATGCGGCCGGATTTTTCATAGCCCGACACGCCTCTTCGCGTTTGGCGTCGACGGCGTCCGCCTTTGCGGCGAACGCCATGACGAAATCATCGCCCTTTTCGGCGGCGTAAAGCACGTTGCCCTTCACGTCCAACTGCCAATGCCCCAAGGCGACCGCTTTTTTATGCATGTCGTCGGTGAGCGTCGTGCAGTCGGCACTCAGGTGCGAGGCCCACAGTCGATTCAGTTCGATCAGGGCCTGCCGGCGCAACTCTTGCGGCAAGCGGCCCTGACGTTGCAAAGTCACTTGCGCGAAGTACACGCCCTTGTCTTCGACCAGAGTCGTGCCTTGCAGGTTCAATGCTCGCCAGGCTTCGAAAAGCGCGCCGGCTTGCATGGCGGCACTCGCCCTATCCTCGACCGGCGCGGCCACGGCCGTCATGACGCCCAGGGCGGCCCAAGTCGCGAGCATGGCACGTACGTGCCGCGAAAGTTGTTTCATAGACCTCGTCCTTTACGTCGGGAACGTGCCGTTACATGTACTTTTGCCAATCCTTGGGCATGGGCATGGACTTGGTGACCACGTACGTTTCGAATTCGCGCGCGAAAGCGGCGGGATCCTTCTTGTACTGCTGAACAAGACGCTTGGCGTCGCTGTTATTGGTCCACTTGATGATCTTGCCCTGAGTACTGGTCTTGCCGGGGACGAGATTGACGTAAGCCAAACCGACGTCCACGCCGTAAACGTTGGAGTACAGCACGCCGACCTGACTGTCGACGATACCGGCGTTGCGACCGCCGTCAACCTGCAACATGTCACCGAAGCCGCCGATCACGCGACCGCCGACCGGGAACTTGTTGCCGAGCTTGTTGGCCAACGAAATCAAGGCGCGTACGGCCGCTTCGTTCACCACGCTGTCGCCCTGACGCGGATCGTTGATGTTGAAGCCGCCGATGTAGCGACCCGACGGCGTCATGAAGTACTGACGCAAGGCCAAACCCTTGGCCGAGTCGGCGTCTTCGATTTCACCCGTCGAAACGTTGATCAACTGATAGGTCACCAAGACTTCGACCATCAATTCGGCGTGCTTGACGCGGTTGTAGTTTTCAGTCTTGAGCGTGATGCCGGCCGTGAGAACGTAGTCGGCGCCGAATTGCTTCAGACGCATGCGCGTGGTCGAATCGATGTTGCTCGTGTCCTGGAAACGTTTTTCATCGGCCAAAGCGAGCTGACCCAAGTCGGAACGAGACAGGATCTTGAAACGACCGAGTTTGGTCATTTCCGATTCGAACATGGCCGAGAGCGTCTGCGAGCGTTCGATGGCGAACTTATCGACGCTCTTGACGTCGAGCGTACGGAAGCTCACGGCCAACTTCATTTGCTTGTAGTTTTCCGCACTGTAATTGGCCGGCAATTCGATGTCGTTGGCTTCGGCGTCTTCAGCCGTAAAGGTACCCAACTTCGGACTCATGGCCGCCTTGCGCTCTTCGTTTTCCTCAACGGAACGCACGTAGGGGTTGGCGCAACCTGCTAAAAAACCGGCGCCGAGCATGCCGGCAAACAAAGTACGACGTTGCATAAATATTCGCTCCTTTTATGTCGAACGCCTCCCAAGGGAGGCATTCGATAGTAGAAAATTCAATACACCTCTTTAAAAGTTTACTCTGTTATCGTTGACCTGTCGCGTTTCGAGCGTTTTCAAACATGGCCAAGCTCTGCTGGAAGTACTCGTTGCAACGGTTCCCGTAGCCGGCCTGGTTCAACGCTCCCATGAAGGCCGCGCCCACGACGATCTTTTCCATCGTGCTCATACCGCGGAAGATTTTTTTGCGCTGCTTGTACAGCTTGAAAACGCCGGCAACGACTTCCTGACCGGCTTCGCTCTGAGCGACCTGCTGGCGAGAGATGCGCTCGACGTCCGTGTAGAAGGCGCGCAAATGAGCTACATCGGCCGGGGCGAGATTGGCGGAACGAATGAAATTGGCGTCAAAGGGAACGCCCTTGGCCTTGGCGGCCGCTTCCAGCGTTTCATGCAACTGACGGCCTTCAACGTTGGATTCATTCAAGAGTTTCATCGCGTTGTACTGCGCTTGCGCGTAAGCGGCGACGGCGGCAAACAGGCGGTCGATTTCGGGATGACCGACGCTGTGCGGTTCAAAGCTCGGGGCCGAGCGCACGAACTGTTCGTAAACGCCGACCGCCTCTTGGGTCGTTTGTTGTTCGGTTTCGGTCGTCGCACAACCGCCCAATACCAAAGCGCTGCAAACAGCCAAGGCCGTCAACGTCTTTTTAATCGACAACATAATGACTCTCCTTCTTTCTCTTTTTTAATAGGGGTTCTTTTTTACGGACTTCCCCCCATTTTCTGCCATTATCTCCGTGTCCGACGCTTTTTTCTAGCGTAACGACCGTTCGAACTTGTTTTGTGCTTTTTTCATCTCCGTCTTGTCAACTTTTAGCCACATTCACAACGCCTTCAGATCCCTCTTTGTGTCTGATTTTATTGGGT
The DNA here is from genome assembly GCA_017628205.1 of Duodenibacillus sp. Classification (GTDB taxonomy): domain Bacteria; phylum Pseudomonadota; class Gammaproteobacteria; order Burkholderiales; family Burkholderiaceae_F; genus Duodenibacillus. The sequence continues at coordinate 15,066 of JAGBZO010000010.1, read as the reverse complement.
TTGTCGCCTATTGCTTTACTGGGTCTTTCGGCGATCGAGCGACTGCTTTTTCCCGTTTCAATTCTCCTACTTGCAACAAATCCGACAACCGTGTGGTGTAAGCCCGACTCAAACGATCGCGTTTCATGCGCCAAGATTGATCGGACAGCCGCACGATACCGGCGCATACGGCGCCTTTGCCCCATCGCGCGTTGATGCGATCCAAGGTTGCCGACAGGCGATCGTTGCGTTCGCACTCGATCGAGGCGAAGAGATCGCGCGTGGCTTGCTCGGTCGGTTCGATTCCCCCGAGCATCACCCCCGCCTTTTTATAGCCGACGCCCGCCTTGTGAATCCGTTTGACCAGCCGGGCCGCCTCGCGCACGATCGAGGTCGTGTCGTTGATAGCGCAACCGAACGCGACGGCGTCTTGGCCGAAATGTACGCCCGCTTCCGGCTTGAAAGGGTTGGAGTACAGAAAGACCGAGAGCGTATGCGCCACAAGCCCTTCGCGGCGCAAGACCGCCGCCGCTTCGTGCGCGTGTTCGATCACGGCTGCACGAACGGCGTCCCGATCGCTCACGTCCGCCGCGAAACTGCGGCTTCGCACGATTTGCTGCCGCACCTCGGGCTCGGGAACGAAATCGATCGACTCAACGCCTTGCAATTCCCGTACCGTTTTCAGCAGCGTCACGGGAAAGTGTGCTGCCAGACGCTCGAGCGAACATCTCGCCAAGTCAGCCGCCGTACGAACGCCCAGCCGATTGAGTCGTTCGGTTAAACGCGAGCCGATACCCCAGACTTCGGATACTGGTTCGCTTGCCAGCGCTTTCATCCGACGCTCGGGCGTCAAGTCGTTCCAATTGAGTACGCCCTCGAGTTTCGGATAACGTTTGGCCAAATGGTTGCAAAATTTCGCCAGCGTTTTGGTCGGCGCAATGCCGACACACGTCGGTATGCCCGTCCATTGCGCCACCCGTTGTCTGATGGCCAAACCGAGTTGCGTGAGGTTTGGCATCCCTGCCACGTCCGCAAAGCATTCGTCGATCGAATAGGGTTCGATCGCAGGCACCAACGAAGCGATCGTCTTCATCATGCGCGCCGACATGTCGCCGTACAGTTCGTAATTGCTGGAAAAGACCCGTACGTCGTTGGCTTCTATCAGGTCGCGCACCTTGAAAATCGGCGTACCGCGCCTCAACCCCAAGATCTTGGCCTCTTTGGTCAACGTCACGATGCACCCGTCGTTGTTGCTCAGAACAACCACGGGTTTGCCGTTGAGTTCGGGTTGAAACACCCGCTCGCACGAGGCGTAAAACGTATTGCCGTCGATCAATGCATACATGAGCGAATCCCCGATTTCGATGTGGTCAAAGAAAAATAGTCCGTTAGGCCGAAGACAGACGGTATCGAGGGGTATAAACTGCCCTTGCTCAAGGACCTGTCGATTAGCACTATCAGGAGAACACCATGCGATCAACCCTCATCGCCCTGGCCGTCACGGGCCTGACGGGACTGTATGCCGCCGGCGCGACATCGGCTGACGTCATACCTCCCGCGGCACGAGCGATCGGCGTCACACCTCAGACCGGGCTGATCGTCGGCAATTCGCACAGTTACTACAACTGCGGCGTCAACAACTACATCGCGCAATTGACTCGAGAAGCGGGCGTGCCTTGGAAGGCCCGCATGATCACCATCGGCGGAGTCGGCCTGGATCAACACAACGTGCGGGAGTATCTGAAAAATGACAAACCGTTGGATCGCTTTGCCCGCCGCACCCCGATGTTCGACGTCGTGTTGTTGCAAGCGCAAAGCGTTGGGGCGATTTCTCCCAAGCGTCGCGAAGCCTTTGCCCAAGCCGTTGCCAAACACGCCCGTGCCGCGCGTTCGGCAGGAGCCGAGCCCGTCTTGATCGGCATGTGGCCACGCTCGCACCGCATGGACAAATTGGGGGTGTTGCACGGCAGCACGATGGCCGTTGCCAAGGCCAACGACATGGCCGTCATTCCGGTCGGCCTGGCTTTTGCCAAGAGTCTGAAAGAACGCCCGGATTTGAAGCTACACATGTCCGATCGACGTCATCCGACGGCTGAGGGGTCTTATCTGTACGCGGCGACGACCTTCGCCGCCCTGTTCAAACGCAATCCCGAAGGCATGAAGGCGCGCGGGTGGTGTGAAAAACCGCTCGACGACGCGGATGCCTTGCATTTGCAACGCGTTGCCTGGGAAACGGTCAAAACTTTCTACGGATGGTAACGAAGAAAAAAGACGTTGAAACGCCGTGGGCGTCTCAACGTCTTTTGCAATGAACCTTTGCGTCTCAAAACCCGCTCGAGGGACCGTGCAAGGTGGCTTCGAGCGAATCGAGTGCGGGCAGCTCGAGTCGATTTTCCTCTTCTTTTCGACAACTCGTGCGATCCATTTTGAAGTACATCGGCGGACGATAGGGATTTTTGAAGTACACCTCGTAAACGACGAGATACCCCAGCTCGAACAACTCACCGAACACGCCGCAGATGCCGTGATGTTCGTTTGCTTTGATCGCTTCGATCCGTTCCCGCGACAAGGTCTCGTGCCTAGGCACGCTCAATCGCTTGTAAAAGATCGGCAGCTCGGTGTCGGCGCGCATCGCCTCCTCACGATAAAGCCCGAGCTCCAGCCGTTCGGAGGCTTTGATTTCAACCGAATGATTGAACGCCAAGGCAACGTCGAGAACGGCATCGCGAAACGCACGCTCTTGACTCAAGCGCTTGCGCACCTCGGGTGCCAAAAGCGTGACTGGCATTTGATAGCGGGGAACGAGCGTTTTCGTCCGAGCCAGTTTTTCAAGCACACGCCGATCCGCGGCTTCGCGTTCTCTCCGATCCATCAAGGGGGCGCGGCTCAGCGCCTCGGCGGGTGCCGGACTCGATGCGTTCGGTACCGTTGCCGACGGCTGCGCGGATGGCGAGGGCTCGAGCGTCGGTTCTTGTCGATTGGCGGATGAAACGAGTGGGACGACGGTTTTCTCCTCTTGCGCAGCCGACGTCGGCCTCGCCGAGACGGCGGTATCGGTCGGTGCGAGCGCCGTTACGGCGGGCGCCTCGGGAGGATCCTTTTCGGAAAACAGCGGCAGGCAGGCGATGGCCGCCAACAAGACGGCGAGCACGACGACGCGCCGGGGCTTGCCTCGGTTGACGGGGGACGACGCGTTGCGCTCGAAGGATTTCATCGAAAACGTTCTAAAAAAGACAGGTTTCAGATCCTATCACAAAAATCGAAAGACGCCGTTCGTGTCCCGCGCCTTGCCGTCGCGTTCCTATGCGACCACAAACGGCAACGGGGCCAAGCGGCGACGTTCTCGATTTATCGCGAGGAAGGCGTAAGATAAACGCACCGCAATGGAGGAAACGAGATGCGCAAATGGATTCTATTCATCGGTTCGGCACTGGCTCTGGGCGGTTGCACTACGGCCTATCATGCCCCCGACTCAACCGATACGGACAACCAACGGTGTTTTGAAGACACCACGGAAGTGATCGTTAACAAAAACACGGACGGCCTGCAGGAATACCGTTCCTGCCGTCAGGCCCGTACGGGTGGCGGCTATGTTCATCGACTGGAAAATTGGTTGGGCAGAAACGCTCAACAATTCTGTCAGCGCCGCGGCGAAGGCCACTATCGTTTAATCCGCAAATATGTCGGACAAGACGGCTTTTATCCGAGCAAACGCCCGGTGGACGAGCAGGTCTTCCGCAAGGCGCGCGTCGAGATCGTTTTCGTTTGTACGAAAGATCCTTCTCAAGCCTCGATCGAAAAAATTCGCAATCAGGCCAAATAAACGAACTGCGGTCATGCAAACGGCGCGAGGCCCTCTCGCGCCGCTTTTCGTTTTTAGACCTCAAACCATCGCCGGGCCGCTTTGAGCCACATCGCTTTGTCGAGCGTTCGATCCCCCGCGATTTGGCAAAAGGTAAGGCGGCTTGCCTCTTCGTCCTCAATCGACAAATCGACAAAGTGCCAACGCACTTCCCCGACTTTGGGATGTTCGCTCAGCGCTTGCAGGCAATCGAGCAACCTCTCGATCTTCGAGAGGGAATGTCCTTTGCCCTGCCAAACAAGTTCGTGGGTTTGGACGACGGGCTCGATGTCGCTTACGCCGAAAGTGACGTACGAGTCGCGACTTTCGCTCAGCTCGATCATCCAATCGATCAAATGATCGTGAGGCGTGTGATCGGTGTTCTTTTCTCCGCCGGCGTAATCGAGCCCGTCGATCGGCGCGATCAAATCGAATGACAAATCGATGCCGACGGCACGCCAGGGACCCAAACAACGCTTTTTTAATTGTCGGTTCGTCAAACGCCGTCGACGGCGGGTTCCAATAAGGTTTTTGTTGTTTGTCATGGTATGCGGCTTCGGACTCGGGGGCGTCCGTCACCTCTCTCCTGCATAGATGGGGTCGTCCGTGTCGAGGCGTTTACGCCTTCGTTGCGTTACGAGGGTCCACGGACGTTTTCTTCTTTTTCATTCCGTACGGCGCATCGCAATGCGCGCAACGGTATCGCCTGGGGGTTGTCGTATCATCGATCGCAAACGTCGAGTGTCCGCAGACGACGCACCGCTTGATCTTGTCGCTCAACTCGCATAGAACCGTTTGGCCGGATCGACGTTGCGCTTCGCTCCAAAAACGGCTCATCTCCGGCAACGGCGTCGGCAAGGGAACACAGCCGCATTCGACAGGTTGCGGGTTGTTGACGGACCATCGCATCATTTCCAATAAAACGTGGGCATAAAGGGGCGCAAACCCCCATCCTTGGACAAGGATGTCCACCACATCGGCTTCACAGCGGGCGTTGTCCACGCACTCAACCATTAACGGATTGAAATCCAATCGTCCGGCATCTCCCGGTCGATCAAAGCGCGGCCAGCCGCCGTACCAACGGCTCTCGAAAACATGATGCACAACAGTGGCGTCACAGATCAGAAACGGCTTCCACTGCAAGCCGAACACAGCGTCCACGCTCCTTTCCCAACGCCTTTCTTCAAACAACCGAACGAAACCTTGGTAAGCGTCGCTTGCCTCAACGCCGCAGACGTCGTCCCGTTCGTTGGCGTCGTCAATGGCCCGACGATCAAGCCACAGGCGACACAAAAGAGAGCCGAACAAAAATCGCACCTCACGATTCGTGTCATTGCGATAAAAGGTGTTCATGAACGCACTCCTACGTAAAGTGTGAGGGATTCTATGCGGTTGCAACGACAAACTTTGACGTGGACAAGAAGGTATTACGTCATAAGTCAACAAAAAACGACTTCTGTGCCTCGATCCATCGCGTGACGCCCCAAGCGCCCCGATTCGACTGCAAACGCCGAACGTAACGTGTTTTTTTTCGAATCAAAAATTCAATTGACCCCAACCTTTCATTCGTCTCTTGGATCGCATCCTGTCAATGGGGCTCATTTTCTTTCAAGCATCTGATTTCATAGGATTTTCCTGCGTCAGAATTTGACGCACCCTCTTTTTACACTGCCTCATGAAACAAACGGTTCAGTCGACGACTGACATTGAAGACACGCCAAACGAGACGGAGAGAACCATGACCGCAACCGTTACCCGCATTTCCAAACCGACCTTAACCGACGCCGACGCACGTTTTGCCCACCCCGACGCTACGATTCGAGGCTATGCCAAAGAGTACGACTACGTGCGTGAAGGACAGTGGGAATACTCTCGCGTGCGTCCCGAGTCGCAAGACGAGGTGTTTCTCAATCACACCCAAAGCGTCGGGCATGCGAGCGATACCGTTTGGACGGTACGCATTGCGGCCGCACCGCATTACGGCACGACGGCGTCGGCCTTGCGTACGCCCGTTTGGGTGAGTCCGCTTGAGTCCGACGTCCGTTGTGTTCCGGTGGAGTTGCATCACGCGGACGTATTGCCGAGTTTGCTCTCGGACGACGTCATCACGATGCAAGTGACGTTGCTCGCCGATACCGTCGAGTACATCGAAAACGACGAAGAGGTTGCCATGGCCTGGCAAGCTCCCGCCCCAATCCGCCCCTTGCGTGAGATTGATCGGCTCGACGCTAGAACGGCAGGTCACGTTCAAGTGCTTGGTCTCGTTCGCGACGTGCAACTGCTGGAGTCAAGCGCCATGACGGGCCCTACCTGTTGCGTTGAAATCTTGACGCGCATGGGAGCTCTGAGCGTCGTACACCTTTGGGACGAACTCTCTTGTGAACAGCAAGAACGCGTACGCATCGGCAATACGATCGACGTGACGGGGCTTCTTGTCGGCGACGTCGCTCTTGAACCCTATCTGGACGGCCCGCTCTTGGATCGCGTGCATCTGCTACGCCTGATTAAAGACGGCCTGACGACTCGTCGTCCGATGCGAACGGCCGCCCATATGGCGCCCTGCGTCGTGTTGCACGGGGCCGGATTCCCGTCCGATGCGCAACCGATCGATGCTCGTCGTGCGCTTGGCGAAACGGCTCGGCTTTTCGGTAACGGCGCGCTTCATTACGCCCACTTGACGCATGACGAGACAGGGTGCCGTTTGCCCGCTTCGATCCCCTGTCTTTTACATACCACGCCGAACGGCAACATTGACGCGGCCATTTGCATCCACCTTGACGATCGGCAACGCATAGCCCGTATCGAGCTGTTGCATGACATCGAGAAGCGTTTCTATGTGGTCTGCGCCGATTCGCGTCAATTCGAGCACTACGGACTCGTTCACGCACGCGGCCATTGAGTCGTCTCGTCTTGCTCCTCAGTTTCAGGTATGTATGAAAAAACGCTCTCCGTATCTGTGACAGAAACGGAGAGCGCATCCTGAAAACGTCGTATTTTCAGAAGGCACCGATTCAAACGTCGATCATTCGAAGCAAAGCATCAAATTCATGTACTCACGCAAATTGTCGACGTCTTCCGGCGTAATGGCACGAACGACCAGTTGGCCGTTTTCATCAAGCAAGACGTTGCCCTCATTGTCAGTGGCGGGACGCAACATGCCGACGCAGTAGTCCTTCAGGTGGGTGGAAATGACGTCCCATGTCATTTTCACGTCGGGGTTCGTGTTGATAATCGCCCCGATTTCCTTCATAAGTGCGGTTGCCATCGTATCGGTCGACAGATGGTCGACCATCTCACGCTTAAGATTCAAACCGCCTTGGTTTTGCACCTCTTCGTTTACCGGATTCAGATCGACGTGCGCCATGGCATACTCGGTGAGCATTGTCATGCGGTTTTCAAAGCAAACGCCCTGCAATGCTTGGAAGAAATCCAACAGTTCGCCTCGGCTCTTGGCATTGGCGTACTGCGTTTCAAACATCTCGAGGCTGCTGTCGATATTGCGAATCATCCCTTCGGCTCCGCCGTTCAAGCTCGGGTGACAAGCCAGTCGAGCCGTCTCGCCCATCAGCGCCTGACCTTCGGCCGTACTGCGACGGAAGGCCTCGGCAATGCGATCGCGATTGGCCGACAACAAACGCATACTTTCGATAAACAGGGCGGCGGTTTCAAACTGCGTCTGTTGAACGTCGGACAACCCGAAAGCGCGACCGACCGCTTTCCAAAAGCCTTTCAAAATCGTGCTGTTGTCGATCTGTTTCTGACACCACGCCTGACAGGCTTCCAGAGGAATACCGAAAAACTTCTTGGTTTTAAGACTGTATGTCGGGTTGCCGTCGGGGAAATGAGGCGATCCGCCCAGTTCGGTACGAAACTGCTCGAGATCTTGGCGAGCCGCATCGATAGTCGGCGTCGCCCGCAATACAGGCTGTCGAGTATCGACGGGAGGCTGATTTTCAACGATGCGCTCCTCAACGAAGGCTTGCACTTGCGCCGGATTGACCTGGGCCAGGCGCGGCGGCAAATGTTCTTCCTTGAGATAATGCAAAGGAATGTCTTGGACCGTTCGGGCAAATTCTTCCAAGGTTTGGGCGGCGGTTTCGGGATCGCATTCGACCTGCACGCTGCGAATCGTCGTCGTAATGACGGCCGCCACCTCGCGGCCGCTCAGCGGCTTTCCCGACGTGAGCAAAGCGCCGAAGAGTCGTTCGGCTTCCGTGACGTTTTTCGCCTCCATCCCCTTGGTTTGACGAATGTGTTCGATGACATTACGTGCCATGTCGGCGTCGGCCTTGGCGCGTGCGTCGGCGACGACAGTGACGTCGGCCGAACCCATTTTCCCGACCTCCGTCTTTTGAACGACGGGGGCGTCGCCCACTTCTTCAAAGGCGCGGGCGGTTTTCACTAAGTCGATCATTTCAACCGGCGGCATGGCGATTCCTTTTTGTGATTCAATTGAAGCTTATACCTTAAGCATGGACAGATAATCCGCGTCGATCGGATCAGACTGTGTGAGGACTCGATTGATCACCTCGTCGGATCCTTCACGCAACAGTCTGCACGTATCGACCACGCCGCGCAACAGGACCTCGAGTTCGGCACCGGAGAGTCGTTGGCCGGATCGATCGCGACAGGCAACGCGTACGGTATAAAAGACGTCTCGACCCTCAATCCCCAGGGTCCCCGGCCCCACGTGTCGGAAAAAGCAATTGCTCTCGAGCAAATACCCCTGCAAGGCCAAGAGGGACGCATCGTCTTCGGGCAACGGACCGATGCGATGAATGATGTAGATCTCTTCTCCGCTCTCATAGTATTGCAACGTGAACGTCATGCCGTCGACGCTCAGCGTCAACGCCCCCGTTTCATCCGGCCCCAACTGATCCAAACCGATGACGTCGCCCAGTTCTTTCGTAAGCGTGTTAAACATGAGATCCTCGATTCAATGCCGCGTTTGGCGTGTCGACATTGTCTGCATTCCAATAAATAAATTTTATCAAAGCGGGCTTTATCCCCTGCGCTTTGGTTCAAAAGTCGGAGGGTTTCGCGATGCTTTTGTCGTCATATCGGCTACGAAACGGAGCAAAAATCGCCGTTTACTCAGGGCGCCGTCCGTGCGTATCAACGCGTGTTTTTTTCGGATAGACCGTAGTCCGCACAAGCCCGGCTGTGGCCTAACGCACAGGCTGTTTCGGCATACCGACGCGCAACACGTTTGTTTTTCTTTACGCCGTCGCCGTTACGATAGAGTGCGGCCAGATCGCCACACGCCGCGGCGTGTCCCAAACGGCAAGCTTTGTCGAAATGTTCGACGGCGCCGGCTCGGTCCTTCTCAATCCCCCAACCACGATAGCTCACCAAAGCCAAGCGATAACACGCCTCTTTTTCGTTGAACGCACAACCGCGCTCCCACAACTCGGCCGCTTTCAAGCGGTCTTTTTCGACGCCTACTCCATGGAAATACAATTGTGCCGTACGGTCGCATCCGCGACCGTTTTCCAAGACGCATGCCGTTTCAAAGAGCTGCCGAACGCGTGCCGTCTCGCTAGCGGTTCGGGCCGTGGTTGTCAACAGCAAGCCCAAGTTCACGCAGCCGTTTCCATCCTTGCCTTCACACGCCGTTTCATAAAGGACGGCGGCTCGTGCCCGATCCGCTTTCACCCCGTGACCGTGCTCAAATTGCACGCCCAAATCGTTGCAGGCGGGGGCATAGCCCATGGAGCAACTTCGATCGAACAGGCGCGTAGCGCGCTTCGGATCTTTCGTCATCCCCTCGCCTTGTTTGAGCATGTACCCAAGATGCCAACAACCGGCCGCCATGTTGACTTCGCACGCCTTGGCAAAATAATGTTCGGCCTTGACGTAATCGACGGGCTTGCCGTTTTCGCCAAAATAATGTTCGAGCCCTTGGTCCAGATAACTTATCGTTCCATCCGAGCGAAAACGCCAATCGAGCGGCTCGGCCGGCGCATTTGACAGACCGACCGCCATCAAAAACGATGTCGTCATCACGGGCATCAGTTTCACGATCGGACTCCTCTCGGATTGGTTGGGTGCGTTGAGTATATCAGCTACGAGTTGTTGGCCATTTCGCGCGTGGCGAATTCCGTTCCATCAGAGTGGACGCGTGAAGTGACAGTTCGGGTAGCACGAGCATCCCCAAAAACTGCCGTAAGGGCCTTTTCGCGGTACGAGAAAGCCTTTGCCACAACGCGGGCATACCGATTCAGCCATTTGGCCCGACGACGTCCGTACCTTGATACCGAATTCGTCGATCAGTTCGGTCACAAAAACGGAGGTATTGCCCTCGACGGTGACCAAACAAACCTGTTTTTTCGCTCGCGTCAACGCAACGTAAAAAAGCCGACGCTCTTCGGACAATTCATACGTATCGGCCGTTGGCATGGCCAAACGAAGCACGGGATCTTCGTGAATCCGACAAGGAAAACCCATTGTTCCCGCAATTAATCGTGGGATGACAATGTAATCGGCCTCCAACCCCTTGGCCGCATGGACTGTTGAGAACCGTACCTCCGTCATAGAATCGACCGAGAGAACCGAAAGGATTTGTCTTTCAAATCGATACCGTCCCAAGATCAGGACGCGTCTTTTTCCATGACTCCCGAGTGGCAAGGACGCGATGTAAGAAGCTACGGCCGAAGCGATTCCATCTTCCCGTTTGACCGCCAAGAGAACCACCGGTAGAGCCGTATTTTGGGCTTGTGAGCGGACGCGTTTATTCAATTGCGCAGGATTCTTGCTGACAAACCCGCCGGCAATATCGCAGAGCGTTTGAGGACAACGAAACGTTGTTTCCAACTTTAAAACGGTTCCTTTGCCAAACAACGTCTCGAACGATTGCATGACGCCTACGTCGGCACCGGCAAAACGATTGATGCTCTGCCAGTCGTCTCCGACGGCAAAAAGAAATCGCCCCTTCTCACGTACCAGTTCGTTGACAAGACGGGCACGGGCTTGACTGGCGTCCTGAAACTCATCGACCAGCACCATCTCGTAGGGAGACTTCCAACGGCCTGCCTGCAATATGTTGGCCGCTTGATTGAGCATGTCCTCGAAATCAACTCCTCCCTCCGCCTTGAGTTCAGCGTCCCAGCGCGTTCGTACGGCATCAAAGAGGCTGAGAAAAATTCGGTGACGTAGCTTGAACGACGAGACCTCCACCTCTTGCAGTCGAACTTGAACGTCCTGCGCGGTCAATCGATTGTTCTTCATATGCGTTAAGAACGTACGGAACGTACGCAGAATGACCGCTTCTTTCTTCGTTAAATTCCGTGACGACAGCGCTTTTTCAAGTGCCGAACCGAGTCGCACACCGCGTTTGGGCAACTCCCGCGTCAGATACTCGAACGCTTCACCGGTTCTAATCGCGTGAACCGTAACGGACAACAGGGTCGTTTTATGTTGTCGATGCAGCGCTTCTTTCCACTTCATGCTCTCGAGATAGGCATCGCCAAAGGGCGAACGACCGTTTTGATCCACCGCATATAACTCAAGGTAGGCGTTGGCGGCAGGCAGGTAAAAATCCGGACGGTATTGGGAATGCATCGAATCGCGCGTGTCGATCGGATACGGTTCTTCGTACCGATACTCAATCCCATGACAATGCAACCAATCGGCTAATACGGCTTCGGAGCGGCTTTTCACCAAGTCGCCTTTGGCAGTGGAAAAACCGACACGCCCGGTTGTGCTGTCGCAGACGTCGGGATTGTCCGAATCCTCCTCCAACGACGGCAACTCATCGGCGAGAACGTGACAAAACAGATTCCAATTTTTACGAAATTCCGAGCTCGTTTCACACAGACTGTTGATGATTTCGACCAGCTTGTCGATCGCCTTGCGATCTTCGACAATCCAGGACGGTGCCGAGGGCTTTTTACCGGTTGCCAATCCAATGGTTTCCAGTGCCAGAGCATGAAAAGTTTTGAATTTGACGCGATCGACGTTAGGCACAAACGGTTTCAATCGTTGCACGAGCCGGGCGGCCACCTCCTCGGCCGCATCGGTATTAAACGCCAATATGAGGAGCTTTTCAGGATCAAAAAATCCTTGCGTCAAGACATAACCGGTCTTGGCAACGATGACGGACGTTTTGCCCGAGCCCGCCGCCGCCACCAACAACATCCGATTGTCGCAGGTGATGACAGCTTCTCGTTGTTCCCGAGTCAAAGGACACTTCTCCACCGTGTCGAAAAATCGTTCCGATTCTAGGAACGCTTTTTGCATGCACCGCTTGTTTTCCTCATGAAAAAGCGTCTCCAGCGGTTGTGTCCAAAGGCAAAGCGCTTGCAACTGACCGCAATTGAGTGAACCGACAAACGCCTCCCAGTTCAAGGCATCCGGAAAACGTTGCGTAGCCTTTAAAAGAGGTATGTATGACGTCGGGGTTTGACTTGCCAAGTCGGATTCCGATGTCAGCGGATCGGGCAAATCGATAGGAAGGCTCGGGGAGTCAAGCGTATCCAACCCGACAAACGCCGTTCGCGTTTGAATGTTGATTAAAGGACTCGGTTGCTCCGCGGCTAACGTCTCAATGAGTTCACGCTCGATCCACCCATGGTGTTTAATGGATTCCCGAACCCGCACTCGAACCCGACGCACCCAGAGACAAACAGACCGCAGCCACTGTTTTTGCGCCGGGGTTTCGTATACCGAACGAAGCCATTCCAGTAGATCGGCAGCCTCTCCGTTACTCAGTCCTTTGAGAAGGCACGCGTTGCCTCGTGTATCGACAACGTTCAATCGCGCCCAAAGTACTCCCCTCGTCACAGTCAAGTCTTTGACAACACCTTCTACCCCACACGCACCGGGCGTGAGCATCAGACGATTGTCGGCGTACGTCAAACACCATCGTTCGGATGCGGTTAACAGTCGCGCGACAAAGGAAGGTGACCAAGTTCTTTTCATCGGGAAGGTCTTCAACAAAAGAAAGACGATGTTCGCTGCATACTCTACCTCCTTTTCAGGGCCAACACCAAAGGAGGCCGTTGCATTGGGAGCATAAACCGTCTTTCACTCCATCTTGGTTGAAGATGATCGTGTGGCTAATCCTTGACAGACATTTGTCTAGATTCTTTCCGCTCACCTCGTTAGCAAGGTAAGGCACGTACAATAAACGATCAAGACACGCACCGCGAGGGCGTTTGACGATTTCAGGAGACTAAGCATGCACATCAAGACACTGGCACTGCTCGCATCCTTCGGCGCACTGACGCTCACCGGTTGTTCTTCGATCGAACCGATGTTAATCGACGAACCTTCCCGCATCCCCCTTACCGGAACGCCGAACGACAGTCTCATGATGAGCTCGATTTCGCGTGCTGCGGGACCTTTGGGCTGGCAAGTCTTGGAAGCACGCCCCGGCAGCGTCACCCTATGCTATCCCCAACAGTGGAATCGCCGATATCAAAACGTACATGCCATCGTGCGCGTCGAATACGGTTCTCGCACTTACAAGATCGTTCACGTCAGCGACTTCGGTCTTGAAAAGCAACACTGTCCCGACGATCCTTTCGTCGTTTGCATTCGCGACGACTACAACGGCTGGATCGACCGATTGGACGCGGCTTTATATCGTGAAATGACTTTGCAGCGCGACTAAAGCGCCGACGTCTTGCGCCGCCGGTGAAAACAGCGACATCCGACACGCCGTCACAAGCGAGATTGCGATTCGCGTTGCGTCGGTCCGTTACGAAACGAAGACGTCGACAACTCCCGTTCCTCTCGATTGCAGGCGGTCTGTCACCTAAAACACGACGTCCAAACGCTCCGCTGTAAAAACAAACCCATTGGCATACCAAGGTTTTCACGCCGATAGTAAAATCCCTAGTGTCTTTACTGATACGGAATTGGCACAACCGTCTCGGGAGGACGACCGTAGGGCCGCCGAACAACAAGTCCCGATACCGATTGCTGTCTCACGTATGTTTTCGTTGGAGAACAGTCATGGATGTTCAATTCATACTTCAAATCGTCGTGGTCTTGGGAGCCATTTTTTATGGGATTCGTCTCGGCGGCATCGGCATCGGTTTTGCCGGTGGCGCGGGGGTTTTGATTCTCGGCTTGGGGCTGGGGATGAAACCGGGCAATATCCCGTGGGACGTCATTTTGATCATTGCTTCCGTGATCGCCGCCATTTCGACCATGCAACTGGCCGGCGGCTTGGACTATTTGGTGAAAATCGCCGAAGGCATTCTGAGACGCAACCCCAAACACATCAACTTTCTCGCCCCCATCGTTACTTACGCGTTAACGATTTTTGCCGGTACGAGTCATACGTCTTACTCGATGATGCCCGTCATCGTCGAAGTGGCTAAAGAACAAAACATCCGCCCCGTCGTCCCGCTCTCGATCGCGATCGTTTCTTCGACGATTGCCATTACGGCCTCGCCGGTGTCAGCCGCCGTCATTTATAGGTCGGGCGTCTTGGAAAACTTCGGATGGAGCTATCCGACCTTGTTGTGCATTTGGTTGACCACCACGTTCGCTGCCGTGATGATCACCTCGTTAATCATGACGATCTGCTGCAAGATGGATCTCTCGACCGATCCCGTCTATCTGGATCGTTTGGCCAAGGGCATCTTGAAACCCTCCAAAGGCAGCGCCGCCAAAGAGTTGCAACCCTATGCCAAACGCTCGGTCGCCATTTTCCTCACCGGCGTGATTTTCGTGGTTCTCTACGCTTCGGCCATTTCGCCGGCCATCGGTCTGATCAAACCGGTGATCGTGCCTCGCGGCGACGCGATCATGGCATTGATGCTGTCGGTCGCCATGCTCATTACGGTCACATGCAAACTCAAAACCAATCAGATCAGCACGTCGTCCGTTTTTAAGAGCGGTATGATTGCCTGCGTTTGCGTTCTTGGCGTCGCCTGGCTCGGCAACACGTTCGTTTCCGGTCACATCGGTGAAATCAAGTCGTTTGCCTCGCACACCGTGACGTCGGCTCCGGCGCTCTTGGCCCTCGTCTTCTTCTTTGCGTCCATGTTGCTTTACTCGCATGCCGCAACGGCCAAAGCCATTACACCGGCCGTCGTCGCCGCCTTGGGCATTACCGCCGCCAACCCCGGCGATTCCTATATGCTGGTGGCGTCGTTCTCCGCCGTTTCGGCCATCTTCATTTTGCCGACCTATCCGACCGTGATCGCCGCCGTCGAAATGGACTATACGGGCACCACACGTATCGGCCAGTTGGTCTTCAATCATCCGTTCGTGATTCCCGGTATTTTGGTCAT
>JAGBZO010000009.1 GCA_017628205.1 Duodenibacillus sp. | reverse complement strand
GAATTACCTGATCGATGCAGTTAGCGGCAAAGGTCTCATCAGCGATACGACGAAACTGGACCACTATTTTGGCGGTTTTGTTTCCGACGGAGCGATGTCCGTCGGCATGCAGCTCGGCTTTTTGGGATTGACCGCCGGCGTGCTGATGTTCGGGGTTCAAAAAGGGATCGAACGCATCTCGAAGATCTTGATGCCCTTGCTGTTTCTCATGATGTTGTTCTTGATTGTTCGAGGACTGTCTTTGGACGGCGCCATGGACGGCGTGCGTTTTATGTTCGAATTCAATCCTGAAGCATTTACGGCGTCTTCACTTCTCAATGCATTGGGTTTCAGTTTCTTTTCCTTGTCATTGGGCTCGGGTTCAATGATGAACTACGGTTCGTATCTCGGGGAAAAAGTCAACCTGCCGCGATCGGTCGCTTGGATTTCGTTCCTTGCCGTCATGGCGGCGCTGTTGGGCGGACTTATGATCATGCCCGCGGTGTTTGCGTTCGGCTTGACGCCGGGGGCCGGTCCTGGCTTGACCTTCGTGACGATGCCCGTCGTGTTTGCCAACTTGCCGTTCGGCCAACTTTTCGCCATCGTTTTTTATCTGTGTTTGGTTGTTGCGGCGCTGACCAGCGCCATCAGCATCATGGAAATGTGCGTTCAGTCCTTTGTCGACGAATTCCGCAGTTCCCGTCGCACGGCGTTGATGGTCGTTACGTTGAGCTTGATTGTTTTGGGCGTGCCTTGTGCGCTGAGTTTCGGTTTGTTGAGTGATTGGACGATTGCAGGCAAAACGTTCTTTGACGTCCTGGATTACCTCACCAGCAATATCGGCATGCCGATCGGCGCGATGGCGATTGCCATTGTCGGCGGCTATATTGCTTGGCCTCGCATGCTCAAGCAACTGTCCATGACGGAGGCCATGCCCGGGTGGCAGGTGTCAACGATACGTTTCTGCATCCGAATCTTGGTCCCGATCGTTATTGTGGTGATCGCTGCGGCTGGGTTGTTAGGATAAAAGTATCAGAAACGCAACACAGAGGATTTGGGGAGCGCTCCAAGCCATGGACGATGAAACGTTGTTCTGTCGGTGATGCGCGACAGAAGAAACATAAACAAAACGTTACATGCAAAGGGAATGTGTTCGTCTTGGCGTATGATGGAGAGATCAATCTGTCAGGAGACTGAGATGACGAAGTTTTTGATTTCCGCCAATGAGTTAAAAGAGCGTTTGGGTGATGAGAAGTTGGTTCTCTTGGATGTGAGAGCCAGCTTGACCGATCCTTTGGCCGGTCGTCAGGCATTTGAGGCTGGGCACATCGCGGGCGCGCGACATGCCGACATGCGTGAAGACGTATCGGGTCCTTGTACCGGTACGAACGGTCGCAATCCTTTCCCTACGATGGAACGTTTCTGTGACAGAATGCGCCGATTGGGAGTCAATGACGACAGTGATGTCGTGATTTACGACGAAGGTTCTTGCAACTTTGCGTGCCGATTGTGGTTTACGTTCCGTTGCGCCGGTTTTGAGAACGTGCGTGTTTTGAACGGCGGTTTGAAGGCTTGGCAGGCCGTGCAAGGTCCGATGAGCGACGCGGTCGATGCGGTGGTTATGGGAAACATGACGCCGAAGGCCGCTTTGGATCGTGTTTTCACGGTTGAGGACGTTCTCGAAAATCTTCAGACGAAGACGTATACGTTGGTCGATGCACGCGGTCATGGTCGTTACCTTGGTCAAAACGAACCGTTGGATCCCGTTGCCGGACATATTCCGGGAGCAAAGAGTCGACCGAGCAGCCAGAACATGGATGCCGACGGCGTCTTCAAGTCGCCTGAAACGTTGCGCGCCGAATTTGAGGCCGTTTTCTCTGGCAGTAACGGCAAGCCCATCATGAATACGTGCGGTTCGGGTGTGACCGCCTGTTCCAATCATCTTGCCATGAAGATGGCCGGTTTTGATCCCGTGGGGGTTTATATCGGCAGTTGGTCCGAATGGTGCAGTGATGCGGATCGCCCCATTAGTACGTCGGAGGAATAAATCTAGCTGACCCAAAAAATCCACGCATTGCGTGGATTTTTTGTAAGTGGGGTAAGGGGCTCCGATACGAACGGCCTTGCCCGAATTCGGTATTACAATGAGAAGGATCGCGGGTGAACGCTCTTGGAGCGTGACACGCGGGGATCCAACAAAAGAACAAGTTCGTTGTGTTGCTCGGAATTCTCCGTTTTGTGTCCGAAGTATCGGCAGCAAGGAAAAGACATGTCTTTGAAAGTCATTATTGTAGGTGGCGTTGCCGGCGGTGCCTCTGCTGCCGCTCGTTTGCGTCGTTTGAATGAAACGGCGGAGATTACGATCTACGAGCGAACGGGTTTCATGTCCTACGCCAATTGCGGGCTGCCGTATTATCTCGGCGACGTGATAACGGAAGAGGCCGCGCTGACTTTGCAAACGCCCGAGAAATTCTTTTCTCGATTTCGAGTCAATGTCAAAGTGGCTCATGAAGTCACTAGCATCAATCGCGAAGCAAAATCGGTAACGGTCAAGAATCTTAAGACCGGAGAATCTTTTACCGATTCGTACGACAAGCTTGTTTTGTCGCCGGGCGCCCGTCCCGTAGTTCCCCACATCGAAGGCGTTCAGTCCCAAAAGATTTTTACGTTGCGGACGGTTGAAGATACGTTCGCGATTGATCGTCACATCCTCCAAACTCAGGCACGACGCGCGTTGGTGGTCGGCGGCGGGTTCGTGGGGCTGGAGATGGCGGAAAATCTAACGCGGCGAGGTTTGAAGGTCACTTTGGTGCAACTCATCGATCATGTATTGCCGACGCTGGACGCCGACATGGCCTCCGCTTTGCACGAGCACCTGCGCGCCAACGGCGTGAAACTCGAATTAAACACGCAGGTTCGACGTTTTGAGACGAGCGATGACGATGTCACGGCGCATACCGATCGCGGAGCGATTCGTGCCGATTTGGTTATTTTGGCTGTTGGTGTTGAGCCGGAAACGACTCTTGCCCGAGAGGCCGGCCTCGCTCTGGGGCATAAGGGCGCCATTGTTGTCAATGAAGAACTCCAAACAAGCGACGCATCCATTTGGGCCGTCGGGGATGCGGTGCAGGTTTGTCACCGTGTGTCGGGCGAGAAAACGTTGATTTCGCTTGCCGGTCCCGCGAACAAAATGGGACGCATGGCGGCCGACAACATCATGGGAGCCGCGCGCCGTTACCGAGGATCCTTGGGCAGCAGCGTATTGAAACTCTTTGATTTGACAGTCGCCATGACGGGGTTCAATGAAAAAAGCGCGAATGCGGCGGGGTTGGATTACGAAAAAATTGTTTTGTGTCCGGCCAACCATGCGGGCTACTATCCGGGCGGCCGCGCTATGACGGTGAAGGTGCTGTTCGATCGTCATACGCGCCAATTGAAGGGGGCTCAAATCGTCGGTTATGACGGCGTTGACAAGCGAATCGACGTTTTTGCGACGGCATTGTGCGCCGGCATGACCTCCGCCGATCTGGCCGAACTCGATTTGGCGTACGCGCCGCCCTACTCGTCGGCAAAGGATCCCGTCAACATGGCGGGATTTATGGCCGAGAATATTTTTGACGGGTTGGTCAAACAATTCCACTGGCACGACATAGACTCTTTGTCGCGCCAAGGCGCTCAACTTGTCGATACGCGAACGCCGAAAGAGTATGCCAACGGACACGCCCCCGGATTTGTCAATATCCCGTTGGACGAACTGCGTGATCGTGTCGACGAACTCGATCGGGCCCAACCGGTTTTTGTGATGTGCCACACGGGAATCCGCAGTTATATCGCCAGCCGCATTCTCACAGCACACGGTTTTGACGTGTCGAATTTTTCCGGCGGGCACAGCTTCTATTCGTTGGTGACTCGAGAGGCCGCTTTGGTTCGCGAGGTTTTTGACTGCGGAATGCAAAAGAGCACGGGAAAACAGTGCGCGCAGTCTGAAGCGTAACGTTCGACAAGTCGATGCCGAAGTGCACTCGGGCAGGTAACGGAAGAAGAATCAGCACCGTGAAGAATGGAAAAACCAACTAGTGCGGGTTTGAATTTGGTGCCCCAAGACTGACTCGAACAGACGACCTATCGCTTACAAGGCGATTGCTCTACCAACTGAGCTATTGAGGCGGATTTAGGATTCTACCTGAATTTTCATACTTTAGTGAAGACGGGGATGTCTTCGTCGTCATTCGTTTCGGCAGCCTTGTTTTGCTGCTGTCCGGGCGTTGTCGGTGTGACGGGGAAGTAGCTCATCAGGTCGGGATTTTCTTTCGGAAAGAGAGCCGCGACACGATTCATCGGAATGATGATTTCATGGGACGTTTCTCCGAAACGAGCATGGAAGCGAATTTCTTCGGGCTCGATTTGGAACTGATGGGTTGCTTCGCGCGATACGCATAAAACGATGGAATCGTCGTCACGATTAACGTATTCGCGAGGAACTTGAGTGAAGTCGTCGACCACGGCAACCATATACGGCGTAAAGCCTTCGTTTTCACACCAATCAAGCAATGCCTGAACGATATACGGCTTGAATTCAGGGCGAGAAAGAGGCAGAACCAACGTGCTTTGCTGCATAAAAAACTCCAATCGGGAAAAAAGCGGCCTGTTCGGCCGCTTTTTTTGTAATGATTAACGACGCATGACCTTTTCGGACGGAGTCATCGAATCAATGAACGAAGGACGGGAGAAGACGCGTTCGGCGTACTTGAGCAAGGGAGCGGCCGTCTTGGGCAGATCGATGCCGTAATAACCCAAACGCCACAACAAGGGAGCGATCGTGATGTCGAGCATCGTAAAGTCGTTGCCCATCAAGTAATCGTTCTTGTCAAAAATGGGAGCCAATTGGGTCAATTGTTCGGCGATTTGATGACGGGCGATGCTCTTGCGCTTTTCCGTTTCGTTGCGGTTTTCCAAAACACGGACGAAGCTGAAGAGTTCGCGTTCGAACGTGTAAATGAACAAACGGGCGCGAGCGCGCATGATCGGATCGGCCGGCATGAGCTGCGGATGCGGGAATCGCTCGTCGATGTATTCGTTAATGATCGTGGACTGATAAAGGGTCAGATCGCGTTCGATCAAAATCGGAACTTCGCCGTAAGGATTCATGGCGTCGATCTCGGCGGGCTTGTTGTAGAGGTCGATATCGTTGATTTCAAAATCACAGCCCTTTTCATACAGCACGAAACGGCAACGATGAGAGAAGGGGCAGGTAGAACCGGAGTATAAAACCATCATGGGAAAGTAACCTCAAACGTAAAAACAACAGCCATTGCAAGACGATGGTGCGATAATTTCTATCGCAGGGGGAGGTATTTTAACCCAAAGGGTCTTTTTTTCGCCAAAAATATATTTTAACTCATTGAATTCAATGAGAAAAAAGACAAAATCAATATAAATCAAGGAGGTTCGTCATGCAGAAGAAAGTAACAGGTTTCATACAAGAATTCCGCGCCTTCATTTCTCGCGGCAATGTCCTGGATTTGGCTGTGGCCGTGATTATTGGCGCCGCCTTTTCGGCGATTGTCAACAGTCTGGTCAAAGACGTCATCAATCCTTTGCTCGGCTTTTTTGTCGGAAAGCCGGATTTCACCAACCTGTTTGTCGTATTGCAGATGCCTGAAGGCTATACGGGGCCGCAGACGTACGCCGAATTGGTAAAGGCCGGTGCCACGGTCTTTGGTTACGGCGCGTTTTTGACGGCAGTCGTTCAGTTTGTTTTGTTGGCGTTCGTCATTTTCTGGTTGGTCAAGATCGTCAGCTCCGCACGCACGAAACTGGAAGCGTCCATGGAACGCGAAAAGAAAGAAGCGGAAGAAAAAGCCAAGGCAGCACCGCCGGCCCCGCCTCCTCCCAGCGAAGAAGTTTTGTTGTTGAGAGAAATTCGCGATTTGCTCAAGCAACAGGAAAAATAAGTAGCGAACACTGAAAAAATGCCGACTTTCGAAGAATGAAAGTCGGCATTTTTTATTGATATATCAATGATTAAACGGGGTTGTCGATGTCGACGAACTCAACTTGAACGCCTTCGTTGCGTTCGGCAATCCAACGTCCCAGCGCTTCAATGCCGGCTCGCTCGGTGGCGTGGTGGCCGCAGGCAAAATAGGTGATGCCGGCTTCTCTGGCGATGTGCGTGGTGCGTTCGCTGATTTCGCCGGAAATAAAACAATCCGCGCCGGCGTCCACGGCCGCCTCAAGCATGTCCTGAGCGGCGCCCGAACACCATGCAATGCGACGCAACGTCTTGTCGCGGGGACCGACGACTAACGGAGGACGTCGCAATGCCCGACTCAACACGTCGGTCAATTGATCGCACGTCATTGTCGCGGGCGTCGAGCCGATCCATGCCAGATCGTCGTCTCCGAACCGAGCGTCGGTCTCGATGTTCAGCATCTTGCCCAACAAGGCGTTGTTGCCGAGTTCGGGATGATCGTCCAACGGCAGGTGGTAGGCGATCAAGCTCATGTCCGCGTTGATCAACTCGGCGATGCGTCGGTGGCGAATGCCGATAATGCGCGGGTCTTCGCGTTTCCAAAACCAACCGTGATGAACGAGGATCGCGTCCGCCTCTCGCTGTTTGGCTTGCTCAATGAGATCGAGGCAGGCCGTCACGCCGGTGACGATTCGGCGAATCTCTTTGCGCCCTTGAACCTGAAGTCCGTTGGGCGCGTAGTCGCGGTAGTTTTGCGGCTGTAACAAGGCGTCGAGTTGTTTGACCAAATCGTGTAACTGCATGGTGTGAAACCGTTTGAATCAGTCGTTCAAAATGGTGTAGACCTCTTGCAGAGGCAAGCGGGACTTCGGGCGAACCGCATTGGCGTCGCTCGGATCGCCGTAACCCAAGCTGACGCAATAGACGGTCTTGAGGCCTTGTTCATCGAGCTTGAGGATTCGATCCATGGCTTCCATGTCGAGTCCTTCGATCGGGGTGGCGTTGATACCCATGCCCGCGGCGGCGTACAGCAAAAAGCCCATGGCGATATAGGCCTGGTGTGTTTCCCAGTTGAGGGCGTCTTTGAGCTGATTGACATGCAAGTCGACGAAGTGACGGCGACCGCTGTCGGAGCCGTTTCGGGCTTCTTCAGGCGAGAAACGTCCGTCCGCGACTTCTTGAGCCAACAGACGATCGAGGAAGGTGGCGTTCAAATCCTTGCGGATGGCGCAGATGACAACATGGCTGGCTTTTTGGACGCGTTCTTTGTTGAAGTCCAGGACGGCGGGCAAGAGGGCATCTTTGCCTTCGGGCGTAGACACTTCAAAGAAGTGCCAAGGTTGAGAGTTGACGCTCGAGGGCGTCAAACGCAAGGTTTCACGCAACGCCTGCATGTCTTGCTCGGAAATTCGACGAGAGACGTCGTAGTGCTTGGACGTAAATCGTTGTTTGGCGATGGTCAACATGTCCATGATATGGCTCCGACAGGTTTGAATGTCAATGACAAGATAGTACCGAATTCGATCGTTTAACGGCGTCCGATCGTGATGCGATCGTTTTGGCCGAGATCTTTGACGGTGTGAACATCCCGAAACGCATTGCACTCGAAAATCGAACGAACGGCCGCTCCTTGGTCATAGCCGTGTTCGAGGGTCAAATAGCCTCCCGGTCTCAAGTGTTCGGCGGCCCCTCGGGCGATCGTGCGAATGTCCGAAAGGCCGTCGACGCCGTCGGTCAACGCTCCGATCGGCTCGTAACGCAAGGCGGGCAGATGCTCATCGTCTGGTTCGATGTACGGCGGGTTCGAGACGATGATGTCGAAAACGCCTTCTACGGGCTCGTACCAAGAACCGCAAAGGAAGGTCACGTTGTCGGCGCCTAGCCGCCGGGCGTTGCCTTTCGCCACCGTCAGCGCTTTTTCGCTGATGTCAGTTGCGACGACGCGTGCGTCGGGTTTTTCAAGTGCCAGCGTGACGGCGATGCATCCGCTGCCGACCCCCATTTCCAGTATGCGGGGCGCCGATGCATCGACAAGAATGTTCAAGACGTTTTCCACGAGCGTTTCCGTGTCCGGACGAGGGATCAAAACGTCGGGCGTGACATGAAAGTTCCGATTCCAAAAGCCGTGATACCCAAGAATGTAGGGTACAGGATAGCCGTCGGCCGCTTGCTGAATCACGTGCAAATAGCGATCGACTCTTTCCGGATCGACGACGCAATCTTGCTTGGTGATCAGACTTTCTTTAGAGCACTCAAGAACATGGCACAGCAGTAAACGAGCGTCGTATCGGTCGATACGCGCAAAGCCCTGACGCAACAACTCGCTGATCGTCGTCATATGTTTAACCCTCGCCCATTTGAGCCAAAAGCTCGGCTTGATGTTCGGTCGTCAGAGCGGAAATGATTTCCGTCAAGTCGCCGTCCATGATGGCGTCGAGTCGGTAGAGGGTCAGGTTGATGCGGTGATCCGTGACACGCCCTTGCGGGAAATTGTAGGTACGAATGCGTTCGCTTCGATCGCCGCTTCCGACAAGGCTCTTTCGCGTGCTGGCTTCCTGCGCTTGCTGTTTGGCCACTTCGGCCGCATGCAAACGCGATGCGAGAACTTGCAAGGCGCGCTCTTTGTTTTGACGCTGGCTTCGTTCGTCCTGACACTCCACGACCATACCGGAGGGCAAGTGCGTGATGCGGACGGCCGAATCGGTTTTTTGCACGTGTTGACCGCCGGCGCCGGAGGCTCGGTAGACGTCGATGCGCAGATCGGCCGGATTGATTTGGATCGCTTCGATCTCGTCGAGTTCGGGCAAAACGGCGACTGTACAGGCCGACGTGTGGATGCGGCCGGCCGCTTCCGTTTCGGGAACGCGTTGAACGCGATGGCCGCCCGATTCAAACTTCAGGCGCGAGTAGGCTCCTTCTCCGATCAAACGACAAATCACTTCGCGATAACCGCCAAGATCGCTTTCGTTTTTGCTGACGATTTCAACGTTCCAACCTTGACGTTCGGCATAACGCATGTACATGCGCAATAAGTCGCCGGCGAACAAAGCGGATTCGTCCCCGCCGGTGCCGGCGCGAATTTCCAAAAAGATGTTGCGGTTGTCGTTGGGATCGCGCGGCAACAAAAGGATTTCCAAATCCTTTTCTAACTCTTGCAAGGCAACTTTGCCGGCTTTGATTTCTTCTTGCGCGAACTCCGCCATTTCAGGATCCGAACTCAACTCTTGAGCGGCGGCAATATCGTCTTCAACGGTTTCATAGGCGCGCATTTTGAGCGTTACGGGCTCGATTTCGGCGCGTTCGCGCGACAGATCGCGAAAACGGTTCATATCGTCCGCGGCATCGGGAGCCGCAAGCATGGCATCGATTTCTTCAAGACGACGACACAAGCCCAACAGCTTGGCGCGCATGCTCTCTTTCATCATGGCGTATACGGAGAATGGATTGTGAACGCGCTGATCGCGGCGTCCGGGACAGTTGAAAAATCTTAACGCAAAAAGAACCGTTTTGATAGCAAAACGGTTCTTTTCAGAGGGAGAATCGAGGAGATCAGAACGGACGGCTTTGGAAAAAACGACCGACGATGCTGGTCATGTGTTCGCGTTCGTCTTGAGTCAGACCCTCGGCATTGCGCAACAAAATGGTCGGATCGTGAATGAGTTTGTGCGTCAATGAATGAGCCAGGAAATCCAACGCTTCGTCCGGCGAGCTGCCCGCGGCCAGCATGTTGCGTGCCAGGGTCAACTGTTGATCGCACAGATGGTGGGCGCGTGCGCGCATGCGCGTAATGGCGGGAACGGCCGCACGCATGGCAAGCCATCGTTCAAATTCGCGAACGTTTTGATTGATGATGGATTCGGCTTCGATGACGGCGGCCTGACGGCTTTCACGGCCCGATTGAACTACGGCGCCGAGCTCGTCCATGGAGTAGACGTAGACGTCATCCAAACGCGCCACTTCGGCTTCCACGTCGCGCGGCACGGCCAAGTCGACAATGCACATCGGACGATGATGACGCGCTTTGATGGCGCGTTCGATCATGCCCAAACCGATAATCGGAAGAGCGGAAGCGGTGCAGGAAACAACGATGTCGAATTTGGCGATTTCGTTGGGCAAGTCCTGCAGACGCATGGCGCGGCCGTTATAGCGGGCGGCCAACGCTTGACCTCGTTCGACGGAGCGGTTGGCCACCGTGACGGATTTGGGATTTTGTGCGCCGAAGTGAGCCGCGCACAACTCGATCATTTCACCGGCGCCGACAAACAAGACGTTTTCGGATTGAAGCGTTCCGAACAAACGCATGGCCAAACGAACGGCAGCGGCCGCCAAACTGACGGAGCTTGAACCGATCGCAGTGGACGAACGCACTTCTTTGGCGACGGTGAACGCTTGTTGAAAGACGTGATTGAGCATCAGGCCCAACCCGCCGACTTCCATCGAGCTTTCAACTGCTTTTTTAAATTGCCCGACGATTTGGGTTTCGCCCAACACCATGGAGTCGATGCCGGAGACGACGCGATAAATATGACGTGCGGCTTCGCTCTGGACGTATTTGTACGTGTGGGGTTCGAATTGAGAGTGGCCGACACCCTTGAGCTCTTCAATAATGCGACACAGGCCGTCAAACGCCGAGGACGCATTTGCAACGGCGCAATAGAACTCGGTTCGATTGCAGGTCGACAAAATCATCGCTTCGGTCAGACCGCCGAGTTCAGGGCTGCCGAGACGCTCTTTGAGCAGAGCGATGGTCGGAGCCATTTCGTCGGGACCGAAAGCGACGCGTTCGCGCACGGAAAGCGGAGCGGTCGTGTGATTGAGGCCTAAACAAAGCAGTTGCATGGGTACGTACGTGGTGCTGTGGCCGAGGCGTTGCGAAAACGAGGCGCACAATAAGCCATGATTGAAGATGCCGAATTATAAAAAAAGTAACATTGTGACAATCTTAACAGGCGGTATCTTCGTGCGAATAGTCGAAAATTCCCGATGTTGTCGAAGGTATCGTCACCTTGATGCACTGCGTTTTGAAACAAGAAAAAAACATGGAGCGGACGCAGTTGCTTTTGCCAATGATTTTTTCCATTGAAAACAATGCTATAAGTCTTTTTTCGTTGGTTGCGTCGATTTTTTCGGTAAAAAAACGGACAAAATTTCTTCAAAACACTTGCAAAAGAGGAAAAACATCATTATAGTTCGACTTCTCCAGTGGCCAGGTAGCTCAGTTGGTAGAGCAGCGGATTGAAAATCCGCGTGTCGGCGGTTCGATTCCGTCCCTGGCCACCACTGATAAACCACCCTCGAGGTGGTTTTTTGTTATCTGCGTCAAGTAACGGCAACGCTGGTTACCGTCTTCATTGCGTTGCCCGCAACTCTTTACAGGTGACACAATGCTTCCTGCGCGACGTAAAAAAGTCTCACCGTTTGCCTCGGCTCTTCGTGCACGAGCCAGTCTCGGCACGCCTCGTTTGTGGTTGTTCGACATGGACAACACGCTCTACAACGCTTCCGCCTACATGTTCGAAAAGATTCATGCGCTCATGCAATCGTTCATTGCGCGACGATTGAACGTGACGACGGAACAAGCTCGTGCGCTTCAATACGATTATTGGTCCAAGTACGGCGCCACCTTCAAAGGTCTGCAGCGGCATCATCACATCAGCCCCGAGGAATTTCTGACCGAAACCCATCGTTTTGACGTGGCTTGCGGCGTGAAAACCCGCTTGCCCAAGACGCTTATGCGTCGCACCATCACCCGTTTGCCCGGCAAAAAGGTGTTGTTGACAAACGGCCCCAAAGATTACGCGGAAACGATTTTGAAGACGCTGCATTTGCAAGGGGTGTTTGAAACGGTCAAGACGTCGAACCAAATGCAGTGTTTGGGCAAGTGGCGTTGCAAGCCCGACAAAACGCTGTTGAGCGTTGTGGCGGCTCAGGCGCAGGTCAAGCCCGAGCACGTGGTGTTGGTTGAAGACAGTTTGGCCAACTTGAAAGCGGCCAAGGCGTTGGGCATGAAGACCGTTTGGTGTATCGGTTACCATCGTGCGCGCATGGAGCGTTTTTACCGCCCGAGTTTCGTCGATGTGGTGATCGAGGATATTGCCGAATTGAATGCGTTGGTTACTCGAAACCGATAAGAGCGAAGGCGTATGTGGACGTTGATTAAAAACACGGTCCAAGCCGCTTGGACCATCTTGAATTTCACCCGAGTCGCGTTGGCGAACATCGTTTTGTTGATCTTGCTCGGCATCGGCGTCGGAGTGTGGCTTTGGTCTCCCCAGATGCAAGTGGAGCCCAAGAGCCTGTTGTACATGAACCTGACGGGCAATGTCGTCGAGCAAAGTCATTTGGCCGGTCGTGAAGCCGCTTTGACAGCCGCCATGGGGGAACCTGCCGGCGAAACGTTGTTGAGCGACGTCGTTTTGTCTCTGAAGTGGGCGGCGGACGATCCGTCCATCGACGGCGTTTATATGCGAGTGGATGATTTGAATCGCGTCGGTTTGGCCGCATTGAGAGAAATCGGCTCGGCGATGATGGCGTTCAAACAGTCGGGAAAGAGCATTACGGTTTGGTCCAGTTCGTTTACCCAGCAGCAGTATTCCATTGCGGCGCATGCAACGGAAGTCTTCCTGCATCCGATGGGGCAGGTCGCGCTCAAGGGGTTGTCGAGCAATCGGTTGTATTGGGGACAAACGCTTAAAGACGTGGGCGTCAACGTGCATGTATTCAAGGCCGGCGACTACAAAACGTTCCCTGAAGTATTCGTTCGAACCGGACCGACCGAAGAGTCGCGCCAAGCCGACTTGTTCTGGATGAAGGACGCTTGGGTTCAATGGACGGACTCCATTCAAACGGCCCGCGGGTTGATGCCCGGAGCGATCGATCGCTTGATCGAACAATTGCCTGAAAGGTTGCAGGAGGCCGGGGGCGACGCCGGTGCTTTGGCGTTGAGCAACAATCTGGTCGACGCGTTGCGAACCGACGACGAAGTCAACGACTTGTTGCTTGAACGACAAGGCGGACGTCTCGGCGTCGATCGTTTGCGCAAGATCGATTACGTCGATTACGTGATGGTCAAGGGCTCGGAACAGATGCCCGGAGGCAAAGGCGTGGCCGTCGTGACGCTTGAGGGCGACATCCGCGACGGCAAGAGCGGCTCCGAGCATGTCGGCGCTCGCACGGCGATCCGTTGGATCCGTCAAGCCAAACAAGATCCGAACGTTGGCGCGCTGTTGGTTCGCGTCGATAGTCCCGGAGGCAGCGCCGTCGCTAGCGAAATGATCCGTCGCGAGCTCGAACTGGTGAAGAAGTCCGGCATGCCCGTGGTCGTCAGTATGGGCGATTATGCGGCCAGCGGCGGCTATTGGTTGAGTTTGGCGGCCGATCGCATTTATGCCGATCCGATGACGGTGACGGGATCCATCGGCGTTTTCGGCATGTTGCCCACGTTTGAAAGGACTCTGGACAAGTTCTCCGTCGGTACGGGCGGCGTGTCAACGACTTGGTTGGCCGGCGCCGAATCATTGACGCAAGAAATGGATCCTCGCTATGCCCGCATGATGGAATTGACGATCGAACGGACGTACCGGGATTTCATTCGACTGGTGGCCGACTCGCGTAAGCTGTCCGAAGCGACGGTGCGTCCTTTGGCACAGGGGCGGGTCTATACGGGACGTCAAGCGGCGCAATACGGATTGGTCGATGCGTTGGGCGGTCTGGACGAAGCGATGGCGGAAGCGCGTCGTTTGGCAAAACTCGACGACAAAGCGCCGATTTATTGGTTTGAGGACCACGACGCCGGTTGGTTCTTGAAGTTGATGTCGCGCATTCCCGTTATTTCAACGTGGTTGCCCGAGCCGATGCGCGAACCGATCCGAGAAGCGGAACGGTTGAGTTATTTCCTGAAAATCCCGGGACAAAGCATGGCTCATTGTCTTTGCTCGGTACGGTAAAGAGTAAAAAAAGGCAAATGCATAGGCATTTGCCTTTTTTTTCAATCGCGTGTCAAAGCGCTGACAGTTGATCGAGGCTCTCGAAAACGGTACGCGCGGTATGCGTGCATTCGGGGACGGGATCCGGACGAGCCGAACCGTCGGTGCCGACCAAAACGCGCGTCGGAATGCCGGCACGCAGGGCGGCTTTCATGTCACTTTGTTTGTCGCCGAACATGACGCTTTGCGTCAGATCGATATTCAGATCCTTGGCGGCCTGCAAAATCATGCCCGGCTCGGGTTTTCTGCAGTCGCAACGGATGCGGTAAGGCTCCAACGCTTTTTCCGGATGATGGGGACAAAAATAAATGCCGGACAATGGCGCGCCGGCTTCGACGAATTGAGCGCGAATCGCCGCGTTGAGGCGTTCGAAATCGGCTTCGCTGTAATAGCCTCGACCGATGCCGGATTGATTGGTGACGATGATCAAACGATAGCCGGCCGCGTGCAACCGTCGTGCCGCGTCCAAAATGCCGTCGACCCAGTCGAAATCTTCGATGCGGTGTACGTACGCGTGATCATGGTTGATCACCCCGTCGCGATCGAGAAAGGCGCCCTTGTCCATTCGAAAGTCTCCGTAAGCGGACGGTCTCACTCGAACAACTCGGCGTAACTGACCGAAGCCGTTCCGAGTTTGCCAACGACGATGCCGCCGGCACGGTTGGCTGTTTGGACAGCTTCTTGCATGGGGACGCCGGCCGCGATCATGGAAGCCAAAACGGCAATGACGGTGTCGCCAGCCCCCGACACGTCGAAAACTTCGCGCGCTTGAGCGGGAATGGTGACGATGCTGTCTTCGGTAAAGAGCGTCATGCCTTCTTCGCTACGAGTCAAAAGCAAAGCTTTGAGTTCCAGCTGCTCGCGCAGTTTCTGCGCTTTTCGGTTCAGATCGTCTTCGTTTTTCCAAGGTCCGACGACCAACTCCAGTTCGGAGCGGTTGGGCGTGATGACCGTAGCTCCCTTGTAGCGATCGTAATCGCTGCCCTTGGGATCGATCAAAACCGGGATGTTGCGGGCGCGAGCCACTTCGATCATGCGGGTGATGTGACTGAGCCCGCCTTTGCCGTAGTCCGACAGCAGCAAGGCGTCGTAATTGCCGACGACCTGTTCGAACTGCGTCAATAACGAGGCCAGCACTTCGTGTTGGGGCGCTTCTTCAAAGTCCACGCGAACGATCTGCTGTTGACGTGCGAGCAAACGCAATTTGACCGTGGTTTTCAGACTCGGATCCACATGCAGTTTTGGCGTGATGCCGGCTTGCGTCAACAGGTGACGAATCGTGGCGCCCGCTTCATCGTGACCGACAACGCTCATGAGCGAGGCCTGCGCTCCGAGATTCTTGATGTTCAACGCAACGTTGGCCGCGCCGCCCAAGCGGTCTTGAGTACGTACGACTCGAACAACGGGAACGGGCGCTTCGGGCGAGATGCGGTTGGCATCGCCGAACCAGTAGCGGTCGAGCATGGAGTCCCCCACAACGAGCAGGCGCTTGGAGGCGAGAAGTTCTTTTTGCATAAACGGTCGATGAATAGAGGGATGGCGTAGCCGATCGATGGGAGCTATTTTACCCTTGATGTTCTACCTTTTGGGCGTCGCGGGCGGGCTGCTCTGCTTGCCAGAAATCGAAGAAGTTGAACCAGTCGTACGGGCTTTGAGACAGTCGACGTTCCAGCTCGATCGCATAGCTTTGAGCCAAGTTTCGAAATAGATGTTGGCGTTGCGAGCGAGGGATGGGGTGCGGCGACCACAAAGGGCGGAAGTACAACGCGTATCGAGTACGCTTTGAAGGGTTACGCGTGCAAATCATGCTCCAAATCCGACAGTTCAACAACAAGCCCAGGAGGAACGCTCCAATGGGGAACGAGGCGCTTTGCCCCAAAAATTCAGCCTGACAGACGGCTTGGGAGGCGATAGGCGTGCGGTCGCCGACGATCACGATGAAGTCGCCTTCGCGGACGCACTCTTCCAAAGCGATGGCAACGGCGGGAGTGAGCTCGGTGACTTCAATGTGATCGAGATGGAAGGTCGGATTGATGCGGGCGATGATGCGTTTGAATTGTTGCGCGTGCTTCGTGTGAACGAGTATGCGCACTTTGCGGGAGCTAAAGCGCTCGCGCAACATGCTGCACAATTCGAGACATCCCGTATGACTCGTGATCAGGATGCCGCCGCTCGGATCGGCAAGCAGTTCCTGAAGTCCGTCAACCTCCAAATCACGTGCGGAGAAATGACCGGAAACGGCTAGGATTTTATCGAGAATCGTATCGGCAAAATGAAAAATATGACGAAATTGATGAAAGATCCTGGGTTTTGACGGAAAATGACCACTTTTATGTAGGCGATCGAAATAATCGGCGGAAGCGTGTCGTACGCGGGGAACGGCCAACCAGTAGCCGATAATCACGGGCCACAAGGTCAACATGAACGTCGTGCGTCCGCCCAATCGGAAGATCCAGTACAACAACTTGATCCCGAAGACGGAGGTGGTTTCTTGAAGGTTGGACCAATGACGATCAGACATGATGATGACGGCGGGCGCTCAGCATCGAACGTTTGGCGAGCATTTGGCAACACAATTTGGCGTACATGCAACTGATTTGCACGTTGTCTCGAATCATGCGGAAGTGCGAGACGCCGTCCGTCGGGTAGGTCACTTTGACCGGATGATTTTCAACGGGAAGGTCCTGCCAAGCCCAATGCACCAAAATTTCGCAGTCGAATTCCATGCGCTTGGACAAGCGCGTCGTCTTCACAATGCGCAACAAAGGTTCGATCGGGTAGACGCGAAAGCCGCACATCGCGTCTTTGAAGGCGTTTGAACGGGCGTTGAACGCCACCCACCAATTGCTGACTTTGCGTCCCTGTTGACGCGAAGCGGGGACGCTTTCGTCATAAATCGGGTAACCGCAAATCAACGCGTCACGGCGGTTGCGAGCGGCGTCGAGAAAGGCCGGAACCGCCGAGAGATCATGTTGACCGTCGGCATCGAGTTGAAAGGCGTGCGTGCATTCGAGATTGTCCGCGGCGAAAAATCCCGTCATGCAAGCCTGCCCCTTGCCGCCGTTGCGATGATGACGAATCAAGGTGACCGACGGATGTGCCGCCTGAAGTCGATCCAACACCTCGGCGCAGGAATCGCAAGAGCCGTCGTCGACCAAGACGATCGGCAAGGCGTAGGGCAGCAGTTGTTCGACGACCTGGCCCACGGCGTGCTCGTGGTTGTACACGGGAATCAGAAAGCACGGACGGAAATCAGACATAGAGCAATCGACCCTTGGCGTGAGGTTCATCGGAAGTGGATGCGTACGCGAAATCAACCGAACCGTCGTCGCGCAAGGTCAAGTCTAAAACAACGGTGGAATTTGGGAAAACGGGTTGCATGAATTTCAGGGTTTTGACGCCGGCCAGTCGTCCCCGTCCGGGAAAGAGTTGACGCGCCAGGCGATCGGCCCAGTCCAGTTGCGTGACGCCGGGCAAGATCGGGAAGTTCGGGAAATGCCCCTCGAAATAAGGGCATGAGCGAGCCACCGTGATCAACAGCGTCGCGTGAGTGGCATCGCGTTCTTGAGCCACGGCTTGAACGGCCGTCGGTTCGAACAAACGTTCGGCGGCGTCGACCGTCGTCTTGCCCATGGAGTTTTCCGGCAACGCCCAAGTGAAGCGCCAGTAACGGGGCAGGCAAACGCGCTCGACGTGTTGACCCAACAGGTTTTTCAACGTCTTGACCAGCGTGGATTTTCCGTGGGTTCGCATCAGCCGCACGCCTTCGCGGCTAGGACACGCAACGACGGCCAAAGAACGTTTGGGATCCTTGAGTTGAAAGGCTTTGGCCGTTTCAATCAAGGGATCGGCGGTCAACAGGTTTTCGATTTGCGAGAGCGAGACGCGCTTTTCTTCAATTTTGACGATACGATCGGCTCGGCCGACGTGTTCGAACGCATGCTCGTCAAGCGGAACGATTTTGTCACTTGTGGTTTCCCAATTGTCCGAGGTCAATTGAGGGCTGCGAATGACCAACAGACCGTTTTCGCAACGCCATTGAACGGCGGGCAAGGCCTGCCAAGCTGTGCCCGAGATACGCGCATCGGCATCGACTGCGCGTTGACGCCATGCGATGCCGCCCGACTCCGAGCTGCCCAATAATTCCACGGGTGTTTTTCCGAGCAATTGGTGTACGTGGAGCAGTCCTTCTTCAAAGAGCGGACCGCCGGACGAGTAGATCGTCGAGATTTTTGAGCGCGCGCCCTCCCAATCCAGATGGGTCGGCAGGCGTTTGAGGTGAGCGGGGCTGGCGATCCAAATCCAGTTGGGCGCCAGACTCAAGCGTTCGATCAGTTGTTCGGGGTATTCGATACGTTCTCCCCAAACGATGCGTGCGGAAGAAAACGACCACAACAGGAAAAACAGCAGTCCGTAGATATGTTGCTGGCTGACCGTTGAAATGATGCAAGTGTCGCTGTCGGACACGGCGTTTGCGCCGTGACGTCGGGTTTCGATGCTCTGCACTTCGACGAACAGTTGACGCAGTCGTTTGACGATGCGGCTGGGTTCCCCGGTCGAACCGGATGTGAACAGTTCGACCAACGGCAAATTCTCATCGAAACGATCGCGACAAGGCTCCTGCGTGGGCAGGGGCGTCACGATGGGCAGGGTGAAGACGTCGGGATGGAATCGGCCGGCAGCGGCCTCGACGACGCCCTGTTCGATCAAGCGACGACAGGTGCCCGGCGAGGTGTCCGAAGGCAAAACGGCCGTGACTTTGGCTGCCCAAGCGCCGAACAGTTGGGCCGCCGAGTCGTAAACGTTTTCGCCGTATAGAGCGACGCGTTGAAAGCCGCCGGCTTGAAACGCCAACTTCCAACCGTTGACGTCTCGCACGAATTGCCCCCACGTTTTGACTTGTCCCGGCAAGAGAACGCACGTGCGCTCGTCCAGTTCGGGGCGGGTCAACAGCTCGGAGGTATAGACAAAAAGCGAATGGGTCATTTTGTGTCGCAGTCGTGCGCCTGTCGATATCGACGAACGCACCATTCGAAAAGAAACATCAAACCGATCAGGCCGTAGGCAATGGCGCCGTTATAAAGCGTCCACCACTGTTCGGAACGAAACAGAGCGGAGTCCAAAGCAATCAAACCGTTGAGAACGAAAAAGACACACCACAGTTGTGTCATCTGGCGGCAGTGCGCAACGGCCGACGGAGGTAAATCCGACACCTTTAGGCGGGCGAAACGTTCGATGGCCGGCACGCTTTGCAGCGAGATGAGAAAACCGAAAAGCCACGCGACGTTCATGACGAAGGGGTACAGCTTGAGCGCAACGGCATCGTTGAAATACAGCGCGACCGCGGCCAAAGCGACGGCGCATGCAGCCGATGCCGTTGCCAGGCGTGTGCGTTGAACGAACGCGCGCCAGAGGGCAAAAACACAAAGGCCCGCGGCAACCCAATGCAAGCATCCGGATCGAAGCCCGACATAAACGAGCAGCGGATACAACGCAAAAACGATTGACAGCAGAGCCTTTTGCAACACGGCTTTACTCGGCTTGCAACAGGGCGTGAATGGCCTTTACAACGTCGCCGACGGTACGTACTTGCTTGAAAGCGGCCGGCGAAATTTTCTTATTGCCCAAGAACGGGGCGAGCTCGACCAACATGTCGACGGCGTCGATCGAGTCGATTTCCAGATCGTCGTAGAGTTTGGCTTC
Source organism: Duodenibacillus sp. (assembly GCA_017628205.1). Lineage (GTDB taxonomy): Bacteria > Pseudomonadota > Gammaproteobacteria > Burkholderiales > Burkholderiaceae_F > Duodenibacillus. Next base: position 84,549 of record JAGBZO010000009.1, on the reverse strand, counting down.
AAGCGTGATTTTTTCCTCGGGCACTTCGAACGTATTGCTCAGGATGCTTTTGATTTTCTCGAAAATTTGTTGTTCGGTAACCATGACGACACTCCCTGCGTGGTTATTGGCGATTGGCGGCTACGTACTGGGCCAAGGCGTTCAGACTGGCAAAGTGCTTTTTGTTGTCTTCGCTTTCGGCCGACATGGTGATGCCGTATTGCTTCTTCAATGCCAGCCCCAGTTCCAACGCGTCGATGGAGTCCAGTCCCAAACCGTCGCCGAACAAAGGAGCATCGGCCTCAATGTCCTCGGGCGTAACGTCTTCCAAATTCAAAGCCTCGATGATGAGTTCTTTGAGTTCTTGCTGCAATGCTTGATCGGTCATTTTGATTCTCAATGGTTATTTTTGAACAGGGCGGATTTGAGCGATTCGGTTAGTCGCCGAACCGCGATGGGGCGCCCGTGTTGACGTTCGATTTGTAAAAAAGGCTCGATATCGATCGGCTCGAGCACGTCAATCTCAAACGACATTTTACTAGGTGGGATGCGGTACCATGGAATTCCCTTCATCAAACTTGGCGGCGTGCATGTAATGACGACTGGCGTGATCGGCATGGCGGCCAACAGCGCCGTCGCCGCGGCGCCGTGATGCAGTTTGGGCTCCTTGCCCGGGCGGGTTCGGGTGCCTTCGGGAAAGATGATCAGCGTGTCGCCGGCTTTGAGGCTTTGTGCGCACGCTTCGATCAACTCCGATCCGGAGTCGTTCGCGATGTAGCCGGTGGTCGCAATGGGGGAACTCATGGCAAACGAACGCTTCAAATCGGCTTTGACGATGCAGTTCGCGTTGTCGATCATGCTCATGGTCAACACGACGTCGATCAGGGTCGGGTGCGAAGGGCAAACCAGTTGGGCGCCGCCGTGAAGTCGCTCGCGTCCGCGAACGCGCCATTGCAAGATTCCCGTTCGTTGCATAAGCCGAACGAACCAGGCGAAACTGTGTCTGACGATCCGACGAGCTTTGAGCTCGCGCTCTCGTTGCGTTCGGGCGGCCAAACTGACGTAGGGACAGGCCAAGAAACGAAAAGCAAGTCCCATGCAAGAGAACGTTAAAAAACAAAATCCGGTGGCGACGACGCGCCAGACATAGTTCAGTTTGGACGACGGTTGCACGTTCATTTCCTCCAGATCCAGGCGCGTTGATCGTCGGAATGGACGAATTCGGGTGCGTCCGAGAGCAAGAAGGCCAAATCTTCAAGGTGGTAGCGGCTCGGGGCGCGCACGGCGTCGCAAGACGATTGAGAGGCCGTCAGACCGAAGCGGCAAAGCGATTGAGGCGGTTGCTCACGCGTTAGTCGCACGGCCCAGGCAAAAGCGCTTGTCGGCGTATCCTTCAGGCCGTCGTGATACCAGGCTTCGGGCATGACGTCCTCATACCGCACGAGCACGACCGACTCGTGGTCGGCGCCTAGCATGAGCCACGCTTCCAACAGAGCCGACTCGGTTGTGAACTCCTCGGCGCAGATCGCTTTGTAGGCGGTCGTATTACCCTGCCAGATGCTGGCGACGGCCCCGATGCCGTTGTGAACGGACGCCGAAAAATGGGTCGGGCTGATTTCGTTATCACGCGCCAACGTTTCCATGAGCGAAAACGAGCGGGCAATGTCGCCCCAACTGGAGGCGAAAATCATCGGCTCGTTGGGTTTGGGCGTCAACTCGGCCAACGCGCCCAACGCCAACCGACCCAAAGGCGTCAGACGTCGTCGCAACAAGGGGGGCACGGCACAAACGGGCGGCGTTTCATCGGGCGGCAACAATCCCGTTCGAGACCATTGCATCCAGGAGTCTGCTCGTGCTGTCGTTGCGGTTCGTGCGCTGAACGATTCGACGTAAAAATGCATGACGACCTCGCGACTCATTCGGAACGGCAAACGAGCAACGTGTGCGAGATGCCCAGCCCGTCTTGCGTTTCTTCGACGACAAGACCGGCTTCTTTGACGATCGCGAGCAATTCGGGATGCGTAAAGAAGCGTGAGTTGCCGTTGGCGATGGCCGTGAAATAGAGTGAGGTGCAAACGATGCTCAAACGGGCGGCCTCATGCTCCTGTCGGTCCCAAAGGCATTCGAGGATGACGATTTTGCCCTCGGGCTTGAGCAGTTGTTTGGCGCGTCGAAGAATGCTGACGGCCTGTTCGGGTGAGAAGCAGTCCAGAAACTGGCTCATCCAAATGACGTCGGCCTTGGTGTCGGTCTGAGGCAGCGCGTCGGGATCGAGCCAGTTGACGCTGGCCGTTTGCAAACGGTCGCGAACGGCGGCCAAGTCGGGATTGTCTCGGGCTAATTGACACTGTTCGGGCAAGTCGACGATGGTGACGTTCGCGTAGGGCATGCGTTGCAAACAGGTGCCGGCAAAGCGCCCCGTGTTGCCGCCGATGTCAAACAAGCGGGCGGGCTTGAGATGTCGATCGATCCAGCCGGCGCACCGATTGAACACTTGGTCAGAGTAGTAGTGGTCGAATTTGAACCAACTGTCGCGAGCTGGCTCCGGCAGCTGACTCAGGGCGGGGTAAATCGTCGGCCAAGGCCCCAACTCTTTAAGACCGGACGGCGTTCCGGTGACAACGGCGTCGGTTAGATAGGCAAGGCCTTTGTAGCAAACGTCGGCGGTGAAGTTGAGATTCACTTCCGTCATGGGATTGAACAACAAGACTTCGCCGACTTTGGTGAGTCGATAGCCGTCTTCGTCATGGGAAACGACGTCCGCTACCAACAGCGTTTCGAGTAGGACTTTGACGCCGTACTCGCTGACGCCGGAGCGTTCGGCCACGGCCGACACGGGCAACGGTCGATCGGACGCGTGCAACGTTTTGAGCAGCCCCAACCGCAGGGCCGAAACGGTAGCCTGAAAAACGAAAGGAGCGAACGCGATGCGCTGGGCTTGTTTGAGCGCCGTCAGGATGTCCATGGTATGACTCATAAAGCTGCCTTATTCCTGAGAATTGGCCCAACGGCGGAAGATCAGCGAGGTGTTGATGCCGCCGAAGGCGAAATTATTGCTCATGACGTAATCGGTTTCGATTCGACGGGGCTCGTTCACGATGTAATCGAGCGCGGCGCATTCGGGAGCGCGTTGCGTCAAATTGATCGTGGGACAGAACCATCCTTCGTTCATCATTTGGATGCTCATCCAGGCTTCGAGAGCGCCGCAAGCCCCCAAAGTGTGCCCCATGTAACTTTTAAGCGTCGAAACGGGAACAGCGCCTCCAAAAACAGCAAAAGTCGCATGACTTTCAGCTTCGTCGCCGCGATCGGTTGCAGTTCCGTGCGTATTGACGTAGCCGATCGTTTCCGGCGCGAGGTCGGCGTCTTTTAAAGCCAAACGCATGGCTTGCGCCATTTGTTCCGATTGCGGATTGGTAATGTGGGTTCCGTCGGAGTTCGTGCCGAAACCGACGATTTCAGCATAAATTTTGGCTCCGCGCGCGAGGGCGTGTTCAAGCTCTTCGAGAATCAGCGTACCGGCGCCTTCGCCGATCACCAATCCGTCCCGAGCGGCGTCGTAAGGACGCGGCGACAGAGAGGGACGATCGTTGTATTCCGTGCTGGTGGCGAACAGCGTGTCGAACGTGGCCGAGCCGCTGACATGCAATTCTTCGGAGCCGCCGGCAATCATGACTTTTTGCTTGCCCGATTGAATGGTTTCGAACGCGTAACCGATGGCCTGCGAGCTGGACGTGCAAGCCGAGCTCGTCGTGATGATGCGCCCTTTGATGCCGAAAAAGACGCCGATGTTGACCGGCGCGGTATGGCTCATCATGCGAATGTACGTGTTGGCGTTCATGCCCTGGGTGCTGTGATGCGAAATCAGGTTGGCAATGTCGGAAAACGAATCCGGACTGCCGGTGGAGGAGCCGTAGGCAATGCCCAATTCGCCTCCGCGCAACAAGCTCTTGTCGATGTCGGCGTCGGCCAATGCCATGTCCGTGGCTCGGACGGCCAAAAGGGCGACTCGTCCCATCGAACGCATGGTCTTGCGAGTGAATCTGTCGGAAGGCAAGTCGAAGTCGGCGGCCGGACAGCCCAATCGCGTGCGCAAACCTTCGATGTCCTTCCATTGCTCGATGACTTGCACCGCATTGGTTTGAGACAACAGTTTGGCCTTGACGGAGGGCCAATCGTTCCCAAGAGGGCTGATGGCGCCGAAACCCGTAATGACGACGCGTCGCTTCATGACAAGCCTCCGTTGACCTGAATGACCTGGCGGGTGATGTAGGACGCTTCCTCGCTCATCAGGAAATTGACGAGGCCGGCGACTTCTTCGGGGCGCCCGGTGCGTCCCATGGGGATGGCGGGCAAAGCGTGATCAAGCACTTCCTGCGTGATCATGTCGGTTTCAATCAGTCCGGGAGCTACCGCGTTGACGGTGATGCGACGTCCGGCCAACTCGGTCGCCAACGCTTTGGCCGCTCCGATCAAGCCGGCTTTGGCGGCTGAGTAATTGACTTGTCCGCGATTGCCGACGACGCCGGAGACGGAGCTCATGACAACGATGCGACCGGGTTTGCGGCGGCGTACCAACGGCATGACCAGAGGTTGAACAACGTTGAAAAAACTGTCCAGATCGGTTCGAATGACGCGATCCCAATCGTCCTCGCTCATGCCGGCAAAAGTGCAGTCGGCGCTGATGCCGGCGTTGCAAACGATGCCGTAATACATCCCGTGCGTTTCAATGTCGGCAAGCAACGCGTTGCGGGCGGCTTCACGATCCGAGACGTCAAAGCAAAGCGAGCGACAGTTCGCGCCCAGTTCGTTGATCAGTCGGACGGTTTCGTTCAAATCGTCGCTCGGACGGGAGCCGTGAACGACAATCCGATAGCCGCTTTGCGCCAAACGAAGCGCGACGGCGCGTCCAATACCTCGAGAAGAGCCCGTAATCAAGACGCTGAGTTGTTCCATGCAGATAAATCCTTAGGTTGATAGACCGTCAAATTAGCCGTTCCGACCGGTTCCGTTTCATCGTTGCGGTAAGCGGTACATTGAAATTGACTCGGCAACTCGCCGTCGGAAAAGTAAAGACACTTGACGTGCACGCGAATCAGATCGCCTTCGTTCAGACAGTCGCAGTCGCACGCGAAATGGCGAGATCCGAGTAAAAAGCCGACTTTTGGATGTTCGCCTTGGGCTTTGAGTCGCATGCCGGCCGTCACGCCGACGGTTTGCGCCATCAATTCAATTAATAAAGTGTTGCTGACCGTACGGTCGTCTCTTAAGAATAACGCGTGCCGTCGACCGATGACTGTTTCCGTAAGACATGCGTCCTGATCGGCGCCAATGATGCGATCCAATAACAACATGGGGTCGGCGTGCGGGAGCAGACTCTCGATACGATCCGAAACGGCTGGCAGGGATGCGACGTGATACATAGTGGGTTTTACGAATGACGTGAAAAAACGAGCGTGGCGTTTGATCCGCCGAAAGCGAACGCGTTGCACAGAACGTGCCTCAAGGGGCGGCGCAGGCGAACGGGTTCTCGAATCAGGTTGATGGGCGCAAGACTCGGATCAAGCGTTCCGTCGGTCGTGTTGGCGGGCAAAAGGCCCTCGTCGTTGTTTGTCAAAAGAGCGTAGGCGATGGCGCCTTGAAGCGCCCCGGCGCCGGCCAACGTGTGCCCGCTCAAATGCTTCAAAGAGGCGACGGGCGTTTGTTCGCCGAACACGGCGTGAATCGCCGACGATTCGGCCGCGTCGTTGTGATGCGTGCCCGTTCCGTGCGCACTGACGAAGTCGATCTGATCGGGAGTCAAGCGGGCGGTACGAAGCGCTTCTCGCATGCAGGCGACGGCCCCTTTGCCTTCCGGATGAGGGGCGGAGATATGGTGCGCGTCGCTCGTTTCGGCCCAACCGCTGACACAAATGTCGGACGGCTCGCGCGTGAGCAACAACAGGGCGCCGCCTTCGCCGAGATTGATGCCGGCGCGTTCGGCGCAAAACGGAAGACAGGGCTCGTGACTCATGGCGCTCAACGCGTCGAACCCCGCGGTCGTGAAACGGCTGGCGCCGTCGATGCCGCCCGTGACGACGGCGTCGACCAACCCCGATTGCAACAGGCGAACGGCGGAGATGACGGCCATGGCGCCCGAGGCGCACGCATTGCTGATCGTGTAAACGGGGCCGGTGACGCCGAGCTCTTGCGCGACGAATCGGGCGGGCTCGTGCAAGTTGAGCGTTCGAATGTCGAACGTATCGGGCAGAGAGCCTTGAAGATGGCGCGTTTGCATGGCCGCTTCCGTTTCCTTGAGGCCGGACGTCGAAGAGCCGAGAACGATGCCGATTCGATGGGGTTCGAACCGATCGAGCGGGCCCGCCTGAGAGCCAAGTTGACGTAAGGCGTGACGAACCAGTCTCAACGTGCGAGGCAAGTCGGCGTCTTCGTCGGCAAGTTCAACCATTCCGTAATGAACGAGACGATCGGGCAACACTCGAGCGTTGGGCTTGATGCCCGAAGGTTGGTTTTGGAACAAGGCGTCGCGCAATTGATTGATGCAAAGAACGTCGGCACAGACGCAGCCGACGGCTTGCACGTATATGGGGCTCTGGTTACGCATTTGTTGTGACAACGCAAACGTCAACGGAAACGTTCGCGCCGATAAGCGAATCTAACGTTGAAATTGTTACACTGTGCCATTGTACTAAGAGAAAGCTTGTTTACCGTTCGGTGACTTTGTTCACCGTGTTCATGTTCAATATTGGTGACGTCAAATGAAGGACAAACTGCGACCGTTGCTTCGCGACAGCATGCCTGTCGAAAAGATGGAAGCCTGCGGTATTCGATTGGACATTTCCCGCCAGCGCATCGACGCGCAACAATACAGGGAATTATTGGCATTGGCCGACGAAAAAGGCGTTCTGGAACAAAATCGTGAAATGCAACAAGGCAGCGTCGTCAATGTCAGCGAAGGACGTGCGGCGTTGCATACGTCGTTGCGCAACCCGTCTGAAAACGCGCCGTTTCACGCTCAGGTTCAAGACGTGCTTGAACGCCTGTGCGCACGTACCGACGACATTCGATCCGGGGTTTGGACTGGCTGTCGTGGCGACTCGATTACCGACGTGATCAACGTGGGGATCGGCGGTTCGGACGTCGGTCCGCGTGCCGTTTATTATGCCTTGCAAAAGCCGAACATGCCGATTCGCTTGCATTTTCTGTCGGCGGTCGACGGTACGATTTTTGAACGTGTGACGAGCGGACTCAATCCGTTCAAGACGTTGGTTGTCGTTTCGTCCAAGAGCTTTACGACGCGAGAAACCGCCGTGAATGCCGCGGCTGTCGACGAGTGGTTTGCACGCGCAGGCATTGTCAACAAAGACCGTGCGTATCACATGCTTCTCGTATCGGCCAATTCCGACGCGCCGCGACAAATGCGTTTGCCTCGGGAAAATTACTTCCCCATCTGGGATTGGGTGGGAGGTCGCTTTTCCGTTTGGAGCGCGGTCGGTTTCCCGATCGCCATCGCTTTGGGTTCAAAGGTATTTCGCGAGTTGTTGGACGGTGCCCACGCCATGGACTGCCACGCCATGAACGCGCCGAAAGAAAAGAATTTGCCGTTGAACCTTGCCTTGCTCAGTTACTGGAACGCCAATCAAAACGACATGAAGACGCATTGTTTCTTGCCGTATGATGAGCGCTTGCGCGTGATGGTGCAGTGGTTGCAGCAACTCGAGATGGAGAGCCTGGGCAAAAATCGTACGTTGCACGGCCAACGAGTGGAAGGCTTTACGGGACAAAGCGTTTGGGGCGGACACGGCAACGAGTCGCAGCACTCGTTCTATCAGTGGTTGCGAGAAGGGACGGTCGACTCCTCCATCGATTTGCTGTACTGCACTAGTTCGGGCCACAAGCACGACGCCTTGCATCGGGTTCTCTTGGCCAACGCCAAAGCCCAGGCCGAGGCGCTGATCACCCGTCATGAGGATGACCCGTACGGCAACGCCGTGTCCACTTTCGAGATCGACGAGTTGACCCCGAAACGCTTGGGCGCGCTGATGGCGATGTACGAACACAAAACGACCATGTTGGGCACGCTTTTGAACATCAATCCGTTCGACCAGCCCGGCGTCGAACTCGGCAAGTTGCTGAGTCGCCGTGTCGAAGAAGGAATGCAATGACAAAGAAAATTTTGATTATCCGATCCTCTTCTATGGGGGATATCGTTCATGCGTTGCCGGTGGCTTACGACATCAAGAAGGCCTATCCGGATGCGCGTATCGATTGGGTTGTGGAGGAGTCGTTCCGTGATATTCCGACGCTGTCCCCGTTTGTCGATCGTTGCGTGTTCACGGCGTTCCGTCGTTGGCGCAAGTCGTTGTTCAGCGCAAAAACGCGAAGTGAAATCGGCGCGCTGCGTCAGGCTTTGCGTCAGGAAAAGTACGACATCGTGATCGATTTGCAAGGGCTGGTTCGTTCGGCCATGGTCGCGCGTTGGGCGCGATCGCACTCGATCGGTTATTCGCGCGACACGATTCGCGAGCCCTTGGCCAGTTTCATGTACGACGAGACGCGTCGCATGCCGGAAAGTCTCACGGCCGTGCGCCGTTACCGAATGATGGCGGCCGATTGTTTGGGCTATGAAATCGACGACAAAAAACCGCGTTTCGGACTCAAGACCGTCGCGCCGATGCCCGTCCAAATCGAAGGAGCCTATGCGGCGTTTGCCGTCAACACCAGTCGCGACGACAAGTTGTGGCCCGAGGATCGTTGGGTGGAAATCGGTTGTCGCCTGATCAACGAAGGGATCAAGAGCGTGTTGTTCTGGGGTAACGAGAAGGAACGTGAGTGCGTGACGCGCATCGCTTCGTATATTCCGAACGCGATGGTCTTGCCCAAGTTGAATTTGGCCCAGTGCGCCACGGTGTTGCAAGGCGCGAAGGCGGCGTTTGGCGTCGATACCGGTTTGGCGCATCTGGGCGCCGCGTTGGCGGTTCCTTCGGTCGGCATTATCGTGTCGACTCCCGCCGCATGGATCGGTTTGGTATCCGAAGGCCCCTGCAAGACGGTGGGTGACAAGGGGGTCGTTCCGAGCGTGGACGACGTATGGAACGCATACAAGGAGGTGACGGCGTGAAACTGACTCCTTGGTCGTATCGATGGTTGACGCGTTTGGCCTTACCCTTGGCCAAACTGTACTTGCTCAAACGAGCCCGCAAGCAACCGGCCTACAAGGAGCACTGGGACGAACGTTTTGGGCGTTGCGCCTATCCGCGCAGCGATCGACCGACGTTGTGGTTGCATGCCGTCAGTTTGGGCGAAACCAATGCCGCCCGCTCCCTTGTCGAAAGCTGCTTGAGAGACTTTCCCGAGTGCCGCGTTCTTTTGACGTGCATGACGCCGACGGGGCGTGAAGCCGGGGCTCGGTTGGTCAAAGCCTATCCGGGGCGAGTCGATCAGTGTTATTTGCCGTACGACACCCCCGAATTGATGGGTAAATTTTTGGACGATGTGCGTCCTTGTCTCGGCATTTTGATGGAAACCGAAGTGTGGCCGAATTTGCTGGATCAGGCCAAGCGCCGGGACATTCCGATGATTTTGGCCAATGCGCGCGAATCGGAAAAGAGCCGAGCCAAGGCCGAGCGTGCCGACGCGGTCATGCGACCGGCGTTCGAGTCGTTCGCGGCCGTATTGGCCCAAAGCCCGGCCGATGCGGAGCGTCTCGCTTCACTTGGCGCGCACAACGTGCACGTTTGCGGCTCCGTCAAATTCGACATTCATCCCGATGCGGCCCAGGTGGCGACGGCCAAAGATGTCAAGGAGCGGATCGCCCGTCCCGTTTTGCTGTTGGCCAGCACGCGACAAGACGAAGAGAAGTTGTTCGTTCCTCACTTGGCGAGACTGCCCGCGGAAGTGTTGGTGCTGTTGGTGCCGCGTCATCCCGAACGGTTTGACGAAGTGGCTGAATTGCTCGAACGCAACAACGTTCCGTTTGTGCGTAAGAGTCGGATGCCGAAGCTCGACGCGGTTTCAGCCCAAACGCGCGTGATTTTGGGCGATACGATGGGCGAGATGAGCTTCAACTCCGCCATGGCCGACGTGTGCATCATGGGGGGAAGTTTCGGACCGTTCGGTTGCCAGAATTTGATCGAACCGGCCGCTTCCGGAGCGCCTGTCATCGTCGGTCGATCGACGTTCAATTTTGCGCAGGTCGTGGACGATGCGCTGAAGATGCAAGCCGCCGTGTCGGTCGAGACGGCCTTGGAAGCGATTGAGACGGCAACGTGTTGGTTCTATGACGGTCGTTTGTCTCAACGCGCCGAATGTGCCCGACGTTTTGCGAACAGCTATACGGGCGCCACAGAAAAAATGATGAAATGGGTGAGAGCCTTATGGAACAAACAAAACGCATCCCGAATGTCTTGACCATCGCCGGCGTCGATCCTTCGGGCGGTGCCGGAATTTTGGCCGACGTGAAAGTGATGAGCGCGTTGGGGACTTTTGCGACGAGCGTGATCGCCGCGTTGACGGCGCAAAACACACGTGCCGTTACCGGCGTGTTGCCGGTGCCTCCCGAGTTCGTGACCCAACAGCTCGACACGCTCTTTGCCGACGTTCGCATCGATGCGGTCAAGGTGGGGATGGTTGGCGAGTCGCCCGTCGTTCATGCTGTGGCCGAGGGACTGAAGAAGCATTGTCCCAAGTGGATCGTTTTGGATACGGTCATGGTGGCTAAAAGCGGCGATCGACTGTTGGCCGACGAGGCGGTCGAGACGTTCAAAAAGGAACTGCTGCCGTTGGCCAACGTCATCACGCCGAATTTGCCCGAAGCGGGGGTTTTGTTGGGTAGAGAAATTCGCACGCAAGACGAGATGTACGAAGCGGCCCGCGACTTGCTGGCGATGTGTGCCCCCAACGCGACGGTCTACCTGAAGGGAGGCCACTTGGAAGGCGATCTCGCCAGGGACGTGATTTTTGACGGGAAGGACTTTGTCGTTTTGGATGCCGAACGGGTTCAAACGAAAAACACACACGGTACGGGATGTTCGTTGTCCTCGGCCATTGCCGCCTATTTGGCTAAGACGGATTCGTTGAGCGAATCCTGCCGTTTGGCCAAGCAGTACATTACGCGGGCGATTGCGAGCGCGGACGAATTGGAGGTCGGCGCAGGGCACGGACCGATCCATCATTTCGTCGAGTTGTGGAAGTAAATCCGTAACGGCTCTGACATTTGAATGACAATTTGAGAAAAAGTGATTCAAGTAGTTAGAAGCTCTCAGTTTTTGAACTGAACGTCAAAGCCATTTCATTACAATAATAAAACCGCGAAGGTCGGCTTCGTGATAACGAAGCCGCCTTTTTCGCAAAAAAGGGAACTCAGGAAATCATGCAGAAATTAAAGATTGTCGGCGGCAAGCGACTGGTAGGTGAAGTTCGTGCTTCCGGAGCTAAAAATGCGGCGTTGCCGATCATTGCGGCCGCGTTGCTGACGGCCGAAGAAGTCATTTTGCACAATGTTCCGGATTTGGCCGATGTGGTCACCATGGGCAAATTGCTCAACGGTATGGGCGTCGTGTTCGAACGTCTTTCCCGCGACACCGTCCGCATCGACGCTTCCGGCGTCACCAGTACTGAGGCCCCGTACGAATTGGTCAAGACGATGCGCGCTTCCGTTTTGACGTTGGGACCGCTGTTGGCCCGTTTCGGTTCGGCTCGCGTTTCGTTGCCGGGCGGTTGCTCCATCGGGGCGCGTCCCGTCGACCAGCATATTAAGGCGCTCAAGCAGATGGGCGCGCAGGTCGAGATCGAGCACGGCTATATGGTGGCAAACGCCAAGCGCCTGAAGGGATGCAACATCGTGACCGACATGGTGACGGTCACGGGGACGGAAAACATCATGATGGCGGCCGCATTGGCTGACGGTGTGACCGTGATTGAAAACGCGGCTCGCGAACCCGAGATCGTCGATTTGGCCGACTGCCTCAACGCCATGGGCGCCAAGGTGCGCGGCGCCGGCACGGTTCGCATCGAGATCGAAGGCGTCGAAAAGTTGCACGGTGTCGAGCATACCGTGGTTGCCGATCGCATTGAGACGGGAACCTTCCTTTGCGCCGCTTTGGCCACGCGCGGGGACGTTCTCGTTACGAACGCGGCACCTCAGACGATGGATGCCGTGATAGCCAAGTTGCGCGAAGCGGGCGGCACGATTGACGTGGGTGAGGATTGGATCCGCGCTCGAATCGACACGCGCCCGAAGGCCGTCGACATTCGAACGGTTCCGCATCCCGGTTTCCCGACCGACATGCAGGCGCAGTTCATGGCATTGAACGTAGTGGCCGAAGGCACCTCGCGTACGGTGGAAACGATTTTCGAAAACCGATACATGCATGTGCCCGAATTGCAGCGCATGGGCGCCAACATCGTCGTCGACGGTCACACGGCCATCGTGCAGGGCGTCGAACGACTTGAGGGAGCCGACGTGATGGCGACGGATTTGCGAGCCTCGGCTTCTCTCGTTATCGCCGCGTTGGCCGCTCAGGGAGAATCGATCATCGATCGCATCTACCACTTGGATCGCGGTTACGAGCACATGGAAGACAAGTTGACGGCTTTGGGCGCCGACATCAAGCGCATCAAGGTCTAAAAAGGAGTGATTTGTGATTACGTTGGCATTGTCCAAAGGAAGAATTTTTCAGGAATTATTGCCTTTTTTGGCGGCGGCCGGTATTTACCCGGCGGAAGATCCTGAAAAGTCTCGCAAACTGATGATCGGTACCAATCGGGACGATTTGCGTATCGTGGTATTGCGTGCGACGGATGTGCCGACCTATGTTCAGTATGGTGCGGCCGATTTGGGTGTGGCCGGTTGGGACACGCTCTACGAGCACGGAGGCAACGGATTGTACGTTCCGGTTGATTTGCAGATCGCCCGTTGCCGTATGTGCGTCGCCGCCCCGGTCGGGTTCGATTGGGATGCCCGCGTTCAGCGAGGCTCTCGTTTGCGCATTGCAACGAAGTATTTGAAGTGGTCGCGCGACTATTTTGCTCGCGAAGGCGTTCACGTCGATTTGATCAAGTTGTACGGTTCGATGGAGCTGGCGCCGATTGCGGGTTTGGCCGACGCCATCGTCGACTTGGTGTCGACGGGAGCGACGCTCAAGGCCAACAACATGGAAGAGATCCGGGAGATCGCGCCGATTTCGTCGCGGCTGATCGTCAATCAGGCCGCCATGAAACTGAAGCGTACGGAACTGTTGCCGATTATCAATGACATGCGTGCCGCGGTACTGGCAAAAGGCCGTGAATAAAACCGCCGGACGGATATAAGACATTTACTTTTGAGATTAAGGGGGACATGACATGGTTGCGATTCGTCGTATGTCGACTGTGGACGCAGGATTTGAAGACGCGTTCAAGGATCTTGTGGCGGTTGACGCAAGCGTCGATCCGGAGATTACGCGTCGTGCGGAAGCCATCGTCGAGGACGTCAAGCAGCGCGGCGACGCCGCCGTTTTGGAATACACCGCTCGATTCGATCGTTTGCCCGCCCAAAGCATGAACGAGCTGATCGTTACGGCCGAAGAGATGAAGCAGGCGTTGGAAACGTTGCCCGCCGATCAGCGCGCCGCTTTGGAAGAGGCAGCCGAACGTATTCGCGTCTTCCACGAAAAAGAATTGGCTCACAGCTTCTCCATGACCGATGCGATGGGCAACCGACTCGGTCAGCGCGTGACGCCCGTCGCGTCGGTCGGTTTGTACGTTCCGGGCGGCAAGGCCGCTTACCCGAGCTCGGTGTTGATGAACGCCATGCCGGCTTTGGTTGCCGGTGTTGGTCGTATCGAAATGGTTGTTCCGACGCCCGACGGTGCCCGCAACCAGTTGGTTTTGGCTGCGGCCAGTTTGGCCGGCGTGACGCGCGCCTTCACGATCGGTGGCGCTCAGGCCGTCGCCGCCTTGGCTTACGGTACGGAAACCATTGAATCGGTCGACAAGATCGTCGGTCCCGGCAACGCTTACGTCGCCGCCGCCAAGCGCAAGGTATTCGGTCGAGTCGGCATCGACATGATTGCCGGTCCCTCTGAAATTCTGGTGATTTGCGACGGCAAGACCAATCCCGATTGGATTGCCATGGACTTGTTCAGCCAGGCCGAACACGACGAATTGGCTCAGGCGATTTTGCTCACGCCCGACGCGGCTTTTGCCAATGAGGTTGCCGCCTCGATCGAACGCCAGTTGCCGAACATGCCGCGCAAGGCGATCATCGAAAAGTCGTTGGAAAATCGCGGTGCCATTATCGTGACGCGCGATTTGGAAGAAGCCTGCCGCATCGCCGACACCATCGCGCCCGAACACTTGGAAATGAGCACGGACGAGCCCGAAAAGTGGGCCGAATTGATCCACCATGCCGGCGCCATCTTCTTGGGGCGCTATTCGTCCGAAGCGTTGGGCGACTACTGCGCCGGTCCGAATCACGTGTTGCCGACCAGTCGAACGGCTCGCTTCTCGTCTCCTTTGGGCGTTTACGATTTCCAAAAGCGTACGAGCATGATTCACGTCTCGGCAGAAGGCGTACAGCGTCTGGGGCGCATTGCCTCTTGCTTGGCCATGGGTGAAAACTTGCAGGCCCACGCGCAGAGCGCTCGTTATCGTTTGACCGACGAGTAATTCATAGTTTTACGACGCTGCGGGTCGATCGGCCCGCAGTCTGACGAATTCAAGGAGGAACTTTCGTGCGTATCGCTCAAGTTCACCGCAAAACCAACGAAACGTCCATCGATGTTGAAATCAATCTGGACGGTATCGGCAAGAGTGACATTCGTACCGGCATCGGTTTTTTTGACCACATGTTGGATCAGATCGCTCGTCACGGTCTGATCGACATGACCGTTCATGCCGACGGCGATTTGCATATTGACGCGCACCACACCGTGGAAGACGTGGGCATCGCCTTGGGACAGGCTCTGGCTCAGGCGATGGGAAACAAGGCCGGCTTGTGCCGTTACGGCCACAGCTACGTTCCGTTGGACGAAGCGTTGTCCCGCGTCGTTCTCGACCTCTCCGGTCGTCCCGGTTTGGTTTTCGAAGCACAGTTCACGGCCGAGCGTATCGGTCAAATGGACACCCAGTTGGTGCGCGAATTTTTCCAAGGCTTGGTCAATCATGCCGGCATGACGTTGCATGTCGACAATTTGCGCGGGTATAACGCTCACCATCAAGCCGAAACGATGTTCAAAGCGTTCGGTCGTGCTTTGCGCATGGCCTTGACGGTAGACGAACGCACGGCCGGCGTCGTACCCAGCACGAAGGGTGTGTTATGAGCAAAATCGTTGTGATTGACTACGGCTCGGGCAATTTGCGCAGCGTCAGTCAAGCGGTTCAGGCGGTTGTCGATCCGACGGACGACGTGTGCGTTACGTCCGATCCGCGACTCGTGGCGGCCGCCGATCGCATCGTTTTCCCGGGACAAGGTGCCATGGGCGATTGCATGCGCAACTTGCAGGAATCGGGCTTGAAGGCCGAACTCTGGAACGCATTGCACAACAAACCCGTCTTGGCCATTTGCATCGGTTTGCAGATGCTGTTTGAGCGCAGCGATGAAAACGACTGCGCCGGGCTCGGGCTGTATGCCGGCAAGGTTTTGAAGTTCCCCGACGCCGCCTTGGTTCAGGCCGACGGCACGCGTTTGAAAGTCCCGCAAATGGGATGGAATACGGTAACGCAACGCCAGTCGCACGCGATGTGGCAAGGCATTGAAGACGGCTCCTGGTTCTATTTCGTCCACAGTTATTTTGTGGCGCCGGTCGACGATACGTTGGCCGCAGGCACGACCAGTTACGGTTTGCCGTTCGTAAGCGTTGTCGCGCGCGACAACGTCTTTGCAACCCAGTTCCATCCGGAAAAGAGTGCGGACGCGGGTTTGCAACTTTTTAAGAATTTCGTTCGTTGGAATCCCTAATCGGATTTTCGACGGTAGTGTGAGAGAACTATGCTTTTGATTCCCGCAATCGACCTGATGGCCGGACGTTGCGTCCGCCTGCGTCAGGGCGATTTAGAAAACAACATTACGATTTACAACGAAAATGCTGTTGATCAGGCCTGCCAGTGGGCCAAACTCGGCGCCGAACGCATTCATATCGTCGACTTGGACGGCGCCAAGACGGGCGAGCCGATCAACGCCGCCGTCATTCGTGAAATGATCGAAGAAATCGGCTCGGCCGCCGAAATCGAATTGGGCGGCGGCATTCGTTCCCTGGCTCAGATCGAAGCTTATGTCGACGTCGGCGTCAAGCACGTTGTCGTCGGCACGGCTGCCGTCAAGAATCCCGACTTTTTGGCTCAGGCCTGCAAGGCGTTCCCCGGACAGATTGTGGTGGCGTTGGATGCCAAGGACGGTATCGTCGCTTCGCACGGTTGGGTTCAAAGTACCGGCATTCGCGCGACCGACATGGCGTGCCGTTTCCGTGATTTCGGCGTCAGCGCCTTCCTTTATACCGACATTGCACGAGACGGCATGCTCTCGGGCGTCAACGTTGAGGCCACCGCGGAGTTGGCTCGAGTCGTCGGTCTGCCCGTGATCGCCTCGGGCGGCATGCACACGCTTGAGGACGTTCGCCAATTGCTCAAGGTGGAAAGCGACGGCGTGATGGGCGCCGTTTTGGGACGCAGTTTGTACGAGGGTACGATCGATTTTGCCGAGGCGCAGGCCTTGGTCGGCGCTTAAGTTTCAAGGAGTAGCAGGATGCTGGCCAAACGCATTATTCCCTGCTTGGACGTAACGGCGGGACGAGTTGTCAAAGGCGTGAATTTCGTTGAGTTGCGCGATGCCGGCGATCCGGTGGAAATTGCCCGCCGCTACAACGAACAGGGTGCCGACGAATTGACCTTCCTCGACATCACCGCCAGTAGCGACCAGCGAGACATCATCTTGGACGTGATCGAGTCGGTCGCCAGCCAAGTATTCATTCCGTTGACCGTCGGCGGCGGCGTTCGCGAAGTCAAAGACATTCGTCGTTTGCTCAATGCGGGTGCCGACAAGATTTCCATTAATACGGCAGGTGTCAACAATCCCGATCTGATTGGCGATGCCGCGGCGTTGCACGGGTCGCAATGTATCGTTGTCGCCGTCGACGCCCGTCGTCGCAACGCACAGGACCCGAGCCAGGGATGGGAAGTCTTCACGCACGGGGGACGAACCGCCACGGGTTTGGATGCGATCGAGTGGGCGAAACGCGTTGCGGCTCTGGGGGCCGGAGAAATTCTCCTGACCAGCATGGACTGCGACGGCGTCAAGCAGGGCTTCGATTTGGAATTGACGCGCGCCGTGAGCGACGCCGTATCCATTCCCGTCATCGCTTCGGGTGGTGTCGGCAACTTGCAGCATTTGGTTGACGGCGTCACGATCGGCGGTGCCGATGCCGTTTTGGCCGCCTCCATTTTCCATTTCGGTGAATACACCGTTCGCGAAGCAAAGCAATACATGGCCGAGCGCGGCATTGTCGTGAGGATGTAAGCCATGTGGATCGAATCGGTCAGTTTTAATGAAGATGGTCTTGTGCCCGTTATCGTCCAGGACGCCGCCAATGCGCGTGTGTTGATGATGGCATGGGCCAACCGGGAAGCGTTGGAAGAAACCGTTCGTACGGGACGCGGCGTCTATTTTTCACGATCGCGCGGCCGCTTATGGCGCAAGGGAGAAGAGTCGGGCAACGTCCAACTCGTCAAGGAAGTGCGTCTCGATTGCGATGGAGACACGGTGTTGTATGTTGTGGAACAAATCGGCGGAATGGCTTGTCATACGGGGCGTGAAAGCTGTTTTTACCGACGTTTGGACGAGGAACAGTGGGTCGTCGTCGATCCGGTTTTGACCGATCCGAACGAACTGTACAAACATTAAACGCAAAAAAAGCGCTGTTTTTCAACAGCGCTTTTTTTACGGATTGACCAAATTAGATACGGGTGTAGACCAGATCCCAAATACCGTAACCAAGACGTTCACCGCGAGCCTGGAACTTGGTGCGAGGACGTTCGCACAAAGGGTTTCCCATGACGGGAGAGAAGTTGCCCTTGCCGTGCAGGTTGGTGAGCTGCTCTTCGCCTTCAAGCACTTCAAGCATTTGTTCGGCGTAATTTTCCCAGTCGGTGGCGCAGTGCAGATAGCCGCCCGGGGCGATGCGAGAAGAGAGCAACTTGACGAATTCGGGTTGAATCAGGCGGCGCTTGTGATGACGAGCCTTTCGCCACGGATCGGGGAAGTAAATGTGTACGCCTGCCAAGGAGTTTTCGGCAATCATGTCGCGAACGATTTCAACGGCATCGTGCTTGGCGATGCGGACGTTGGTCAAGCCCTTTTCGTTAAGCAACTTGGACAAGGAACCGACACCGGCAACGAACACTTCGCAACCCAAGAAATTGAGTTCGGGATGCGCTTCGGCAATGGCGGCAGTCGTTTCGCCCATGCCGCAACCGATTTCAAGAATCAAGGGAGCGGAGCGGCCGAAAACGGCTTCGGCATCGATCGGTGCTTTCTTGTACTGAACCTGATAGGTCGGAAACAGTTCGTCAATGGCTCGGCTTTGAGCGGCGGAAATATGTCCGCGACGCATGACAAAGCTGCGGATATGACGGTTTTTGAGTTCTTCGAGCTGTTCGGGGGTCAGATCGGTTGCCATGATGTTGTACTAAAAGTCCATGCGAAAACGGACCACTTTAATGGAGTGGTCCGTTTTTAAAGAATCTGGAGCGGGCGAAGGGAATCGAACCCTCGTATAAAGCTTGGGAAGCTTTCGTTCTGCCATTGAACTACGCCCGCCTAGTCGCGAAATTATGCACGAAAACGGACGCTATTTCCACCATGTCGGCACAAATGGCGTCCGAATCGTCGGCATTAGCGATGCGACAAACGACGCACCAAGTAATCGCCCAAGCTCTGCATGGCTTGTACGAATACGATCAAGATCACGACGACGGCCAACATGACGTCGGGCATGAAACGTTGGTAGCCGTAGCGAATGCCCATGTCGCCCAAACCGCCGCCACCGATGGCGCCTGCCATGGCCGAGTAACCGACGAGGCTGACCAAACTGATCGTCAGGCCGGCGACGATGCCGGGCATGGCTTCGGGCAACAAGACCTTCATGACGATCTGCAGGTTCGTCGCACCCATGGCTTGAGCCGCTTCAACAAGTCCCTTGTCAACTTCGCGCAAGCTGGTTTCAACCAAACGGGCGATGAAGGGGGCGACGGCAATCGTCAACGGAACGACTGCGGCGGCCGTTCCGATGGAGGTGCCGGCAATGATGCGGGTCAACGGAATGATCGCGACCAGCAAGATGATGAAGGGCGTAGAGCGAACGGCGTTAATGATCCAGCCGAGAATTTTGTTGAAAACGGGCATGGGATGCACGCCGGAAACATCGCTGGTGTGCAACAAGATTCCGAGAGGAATTCCGAATAAAGCGCCGATACCGCCGGACAAGCCGACCATGATCAGGGTCTCGACGAACGAGTCCCAAAGCATGAACATCAACTCAGATGACATGATGCGTGACCTCCTCTACGTTGACGTGGTGCTTGCGCAAATACATAAGAACTTCGTTGAACGTTTCCGAGTCGCAATTGGTCAGAACGGTCAACGTACCGAAACTGTTGCCCTGAACCTCATCGACTTGACCGAGCAAAATGTTGAAGTCGATGCCGTAGATGCGGGAGGCTTCGGACATGACGGGGCGCGTTACTTCAGAACCGACGAAGGTCAAACGCAAGATGTGAGCGGGCAGCGGATTCGTGCTTTCGTTCAACTGCGAGCGCAGACGCTCTACCATGCCGTGCGGCAATTCTTGAGCCATGATGTTGCCGATCATGGCGCGGGTCGTGTCGTGTTGCGGACGGCGGAACACGTCGATGACCAAACCTTCTTCGACAACGGCGCCCTTGTCCATGACGGCCACGCGGTCGCAAATTTCTTTGACGACGTCCATTTGGTGGGTGATCATCACGATCGTCAGGCCGAGTTCTTTGTTAATTTTCTTGAGCAGTTCAAGCGTGGCGATCGTCGTTTCCGGGTCCAAAGCGCTGGTGGCTTCGTCGCTCAACAGTACCTTGGGATCGTTGGCCAGAGCGCGGGCGATGCCGACGCGTTGCTTTTGGCCGCCGGACAATTGATTCGGATACTTGTCGCGATGATCGGTCAAACCGACGAGATCGAGCAGCGGGTCGACTTTGGCGCGAATCTTGTCTTTGTCCATGCCGATCAATTCGAGCGGGAAGGCCACGTTGTCAAAGACCGTACGGGAAGACAAGATGTTGAAGTGCTGAAAAATCATGCCGATGTTGCGACGCATGGCGCGTAGCTCGGCGTCGCTCATGGTGTTGAGACACTTGCCGTCGACGGTCACGGTACCTTCGGTCGGGCGATTCAAGAAATTGATGCAACGAACCAGGGTCGACTTGCCCGCACCGGATCGACCAATGATGCCGAAGATTTCTCCCTGCTTGATCGACAGCGATACGTCGCGTAACGCATGAAACACGCCGCCGTCGGGCATGTCATAACGCTGAGAAAGGTGTTGAAGTTCAATCATTGTTCTTATCGTTTGAAAAAAATCGCCGCACAGAATGACATATGCGGCTCAGGTCCCGTTAGTTTATCGTAACTGAGGGCGTTAGTCGATTAAAAAAACAAATAAATTCAGTGATTATTCCGATAAATCAGCCGTTTCGGACGGGGACATGACCTTGGTCCACATGGCTCCTTTTTTGCTTTTTTTGTTGATCATGGCGATGAAGTCGTCATGAAGGCTTTGTTCGTTTTGGGGCAGTTGTGCGGCGATCAGCAATGAGGCGTCGGGCAGCGGTGGGAGATTCTCGCCGACTTCGTCGATCGTATCTCCGATCAACGAGCCTTGCTTGCGCGTCATCGCCAAATAGACTTCGGCCAACAGCTGGGCGTCGAGCAAAGCGCCGTGCAACTTACGCGCCGAATTGTCGATCTCATATCGAGAGCACAAGACGTCCAAGGTGTTTTTGAGCCCCGGGAAGATGCTTCGGGCCATGGCCAGGCTGTCCGTAATTTTGGGGCAGTAGTCCTGGATGCGGCCTTTACCCAGACGCTTGAGTTCGGCATTCAAAAAGCCGACGTCGAACTCCGCGTTGTGAATGATGAGCTCGGCGCCTTTGACGAACTGCAAAAAATCATCGGCAATTTCGGCAAAGACGGGTTTGTCCGCCAAAAAGGCATTGTCCAAACCGTGCACGCGCACCACTTCTTCGGGAACGTCGCGTTCCGGGTTGACGTAGCGATGATGGAAGTGGCACTCGTCGTCGCTCAATTGGCGTCCGATGATTTCGACGCAGCCGATTTCAACGATTCGATCGCCGTTGTTGGCCTCCACGCCGGTGGTTTCCGTATCGAGACAGATTTGACGCATCGCGAACACTCCTTAACCTTGCTCGGCTCGAGCCTTTTCCACGCCGAGATTGGCCAGCTCGTCGGCCTTCTCATTGCCGAAATTGCCGGCATGCCCCTTGACCCAACACCACTCGATAGGCGCTTTGCTCGTATAGTCAGACACGAGTTGGTCGAGTCGACGCCAAAGTTCTTCGTTTTTGACGGGGTCGCCGCCGGCCGTTTTCCAACCGCGCTTTTTCCACCCGTGAATCCACTTGGTAATCCCGTCTTTGACGTAGGAGCTGTCCAAATGCAGTCGGACGGGGCAGGGCCGTTTGATGGCGCCGAGCGCTTCGATAACGGCCGTCAATTCCATTTGGTTGTTCGTCGTTTGCAAGGCACCGCCGCATAATTCGCGCGTGTGTCGACCGTAGACCATGTAAACGCCCCAGCCGCCAGGCCCCGGGTTGAATTTGCACGCGCCGTCGGTCCAAATTTCCAAAAGCAAATCAGAAGACATAGTGTATTGAGGTGGTGCTAAAAATTAGGATTGATCCGCTTCGGCTTGTTTGTGCGCCAGAACCGAAGAGCCCATCGGAAGACGAACTTTTCGGAAGGCGGATTTGCCGACCAGGGTCATGCCGTTGACACGTTTTCGTGCGTAGAGAAAGGCCACATTCCCCATGGTTGGCCACCAACGATCGCCCGCCTTGTCCATCCAAGTGGGCAACAGGGCGTGCGGTACGCTTGTTTGACGGCCAACGCCGTAAACGCCGAAGTGTCCGCCCTCAATTGAAAAGCCGGCCAAAGACAAGTCCGTGCGAGCGGAGGCGACCGAAATCGCTCGGGCATCGCTCGGCAGCGGCGTCGAGAGAAAGAATTTTTCCAACCAGCACCACGAACCGTTGGCGTTGAAAAAAGTGGTGGCTACAATGCCGTTTGGCGCCAAAATGCGCATGACCTCATCCAAAAGCGCTTTTGTATCAGTGTTGTTTTTGTCTAGAGCATGCGGCAAAACGACATAGTCGATTGATTCGCTCTCTATGGGTAACGCATGAGGGGAGGCCAGAACGAGATGGCGTAAATCGTTTTCTTCCAGTCGAAGGGCTTTGTCCTCGATCAGGATACGATGGGAAATGCTGGACTGTTCGAACGCGTCGATGGCGGCCGCGCCGATTTGAACAGCGCGCAACCCTTGAACAGAACGGTTGAGTCGGGCGAAGACCGCACGTTCCCAAGCCGACACGGTTTGGCCGGCTCGGGTTGTCAGAAAATTGATCCACGTAACGGTATCGGCCATACAGAAGCTCGTTTAGCGACCGAAGCCGCCGAATCCTCCGAAGCCGCCCAGACCGCGTCCCATGCCGCCGAGCGCTCGCATCATGCGAGAGAGGCCGCCGCTCTTCATTTTCTTCATCATGTCGCGAGTCTGTTCAAATTGCTTGAGAAGACGATTGACTTCTTGAACGGACACGCCGGCACCGGCCGCGATGCGTCGCTTGCGACTGGCCTTGATGAGGTCCGGATTGCGACGTTCCTTGGGGGTCATGGAGTTGATGATGCCCTCGGTACGACGAATCATGCGATCGGCGTCCTTGTCGTTCACCTTGCTGGCGGCTTCTTGGAATTGAGCGGGAAGTTTGTCGATGAGATTGGACAAACTGCCCATGTTGCGCATTTGTTGGATTTGCGCTCTGAAGTCTTCCAGATCGAAGCGATCGCCCGACTTGATTTTTTGCGCGAGCTTATGGGCTTCGGCGATGTCGACGGATTTTTGAACGTCCTTGACCAATGCGACGATGTCGCCCATGCCGAGAATTCGCCCGGCCATCTGTTGAGGATTGAATTCCTCAAAGCCGGTCAATTTTTCGCCCATACCGACGAACTTGATCGGCTTGCCCGTCACCATGCGGACGGACAAAGCGGCACCGCCTCGGCTGTCGCCGTCGAGCTTGGTCAGAATGACGCCGGTCAGATTCAAGCGTTCGTTAAAGGCCTTGGCCGTATTGACGGCGTCCTGACCGAGCATCGCGTCGATGACAAACAGCGTTTCGGCCGGGTTGAGGAATCGGGCCAGATCGCTGACTTCCTGCATCATGGCCTCGTCAATGGCCAGACGGCCGGCCGTATCGACGATCAGTACGTCGTAGAAGTGGCGCTTGGCGTGATCGAGCGCGTCGCGTGCGATATCCAGAGGCTTCTGACCGACGTGACTCGGGAAGAAATCGGCCTGAGCTTGTGCGGATACGGTTTTGAGCTGATCGATAGCGGCCGGACGATAAACGTCGGCGGAAACGGTCAAAACCTTCTTTTTCTGATTTTCGTTCAACCACTTGGCCAACTTACCGGCGGTGGTCGTTTTACCTGCGCCTTGCAAGCCCGCCAACAAAATGACGGCGGGCGGCTGGACAGCCAAACGAATGGTGCGTTCCGCTTCGGGCACGTCCCCGCCGATGATGCGAGTCAATTCGCGTTCGACGACACCGACCAATGCCTGACCGGGGTTCAAATTGCCGACCACCTCTTCGCCCAAGGCTTTTTGCTTGATACTGTTGACCAACTCACGTACGACGGGCAAAGCAACGTCGGCTTCCAACAATGCCAGACGGACTTCGCGCAACATGTCGCGCGTGTTTTCTTCGGTCAAGCGAGCCTGACCGCGCATCGTTTTGACAATGCGGGCTAAACGGGCACTCAAATTATCTAACATATCTAAACAGACTAGAGACTAAAAGAAAAGCGTAGCGTTAAGCAAAACGAGATATAGTACGCTATAGAATCGGCAGCATACTTACGTCCGTATGCCGTCAGGTATATGGGCGCATTTTACGGCAATGTGAATCGACTTGCCGTTTTCGTACGAAATTAACGTATTGACTGCATTACAGAGTTTGGAAGGCATTTCTCACCATGAGTCAAATAGCGATTACGCATAGTCTTTTTACCATCGCGTCCGTGCTGTATTTAATCAGCGGCATCAGCACCATCCGTTCGATGAGCAAGGAAGGCGGGAAGGCGTCGGCTTACGTGCGTTGGCTGACCCTTGTCGGTTTCGTCTGCCACGGGGCCGCCATTTTCAGCGATATGTTCGTGCAGGACATGATCTTTTTCGGTTTCGCCATGGCGTTGTCTTTGACGCTGTTTATCGCCGTTGCGGTTTTTCTTGTCGAGAGTTTCTGGCGCAGCGTGTCCGGTTTGATGGGCGTCTTTTTAGTGGTTGCCGCCGCAGGCGTTTTGGCTCCCACGCTCTTTCCGGGTAACGGCGTTCCGAGTCAACAGTGGTCCTTGCTCTTCAAGACCCATTTGTTGCTGGCCTTGTCCGCCTACAGCTTCATGCTGATTGCCGTCGTCCAAGCGGTCTTGTTCACGATGGTGGAAAAACAATTGAAGGATCCGACTCGCGTCACGTCCAACGGTTTGTTGAGCAATATGCCGAATCTGATGGCGATGGAACGCATTTTGTATCGCATCATTGCCTGCGGTTTCATTTGCCTGAGCGCTTTGTTGGTGCTCGGTGCGTTCGCCACCTTCGAAACGCACGGCGTCTTGTTTATGACGGATCACAAAACGATTCTGACGTGGGTTTCCTGGATCGTCTTTGCCGTGTTGTTGATCGGTCGTCGATTCTTCGGTTGGCGCAATCGCAAGGCGTTGGCCTGGTTCTGGGTCGGCTTCTCGACCCTCGTTGTCGCCTACTTCCTTTACAGCTTCATCATGGAGCTTTTCCTCTGACGGGAGCCGACTCGTATGGGGCGCATCTTATTTTGGTTGGGGTTGGCGGCGTTGATCTACGCCGCCATCGTCGTTGCACGATCCAAGCGTAAACGCTCGTGTCGCTCCTCAGAGCGCAAGCAACCGACCGAGTACAGTTCGGTCAGGATGATCAAGTGCGAGGTTTGCGGGACCCATTTTCCCGAAGACGAGGCCGTTTTGGGTGACGGACGGTCTTTCTGTTCGGAAAAGTGTCGAAAGACGGCACGTATGAAGGCCGCCCGTCGCAACGAAGCGGAGTGAACCCGTGTTGCGCATCGACGAGGACGGGTGGCTGTTGTCGGAGGATTGCGTTCGGTTGCATCCGACGACGCATTGTGATCGACGCCCCGACGGGACGACGATCGATATGGTCGTCTTGCACGGCATTTCGTTGCCGCCTTACGAATTCAGAACCCACTGCGTCGAGTCGTTTTTCGTCGGAAACTTGGACGTCGATCGGGCTCCCGTTCTTAAAAGTTTGGAAGGCGTGCGAGTGTCCAGTCATTTTTATATTGACCGTGACGGGGAGGTGCATCAGTTTGTCAGCACACTCGATCGCGCGTGGCACGCCGGTGTGAGTCAATTCCTAGGTAGGGTGCGGTGCAACGATTTTTCCATCGGTATCGAGCTCGAAGGAAGCGATTTCGTCCCGTATGAAGCCAAGCAATACGACCGTTTGGTCGAATTGCTAAGCGCCATTGACGCTCGTCATCATCCCGCCTACATCCTCGGTCACAGCGACATCGCTCCGGGGCGTAAAACCGATCCCGGTCCTTATTTCGATTGGTACAAATTGTCGTTGTACGCCGATCGATTCGGTCGTCCATCCTTTGTCGGTGCGGCCGCTCGAACGCAAATGGCCATCCGCCAAGGAAGCGGTTGCATCGTCTAAAATCCTTTCCAGATTTTGCCTCTCACATTATTTTGGAATCGACATGTTGTACAGTTTGTTTAGTTTGATTACGGGACTGTTGGGCAGTCTTTTGCTGTTGCGGGCTTACCTGTGGTCGTTGGCCATCAGTCCGCGCGATCCCCTCGTCGCCTTTGCATGGAAGTTGACCGATTGGTTGGTCAATCCGGTGGCGTACATCGTCAAGCCTCGAGGCAATTGGGACTGGTCGACGTTGGCGTCGGCGTTTCTTGTCGCCGTTGTCGAAGTGATCGTCATGCGTGAAGTGACGGGCTACCCGATGACGCCGCTGGCTTACGCCGTGGCTCCGTTTGCGATGGTAGCTCGTTGGGCCATCGATCTGTTGATCTGGGGTTTGATTATTTATTGCGTATTCAGTTTTATTCAAAGCGCTCGATACAGCGGCAACATGGCGCTGTTGCATACGTTGGTCAATCCGTTTTTGCGTCCTTTGCGCCGATTCATTCCGACGATCGGCCGCTTTGATCTTACGCCGATCGTCTTGTTTATCGCGCTGAATCTGGCGTTGCGATTTATTGTTCCGCTCAGTATGGGGATGGCATCGCTCTGAAGCGAAGGCGCTCCGAAAACCAAAAACCGATTGGAAAACTCCAATCGGTTTTTTTTTGGACTGATGCTCGAGCTTTTTTACGGATAGAACGGCTTGACAACGAAGCGTACCGGTTCGACGTTCGTCTTCAGCGTGATGCGAATCGGCAGATTTTGATTCGGCGGCAGACTTTTGACCGCGTCGACATTTTCCAGGTAATCGGCGGGGGTTAACGTGTGCTTCATGACGACGGTGTCTTTGGCGTCGAGCAATTCGATCAGCAGGTGCGGTACGGCCTGCGCGCGAGGCGATCCGTTGATGACGGTCATGTCAAGCAAGTGATTGCCGGCCGAGTCAATTTTGTTCAATTGCGTTTTGCTGACGACAAACGAATCGATTTGGCGTTCGTAAAAACCGGTACAAGGAGCGTAAGCGCAGACTTTGGAGTAAATCGGTTGCAATTGTGGTGCGACGGACAAGACCTGTTGATTGAAGATCAGCAGGGAAATGGCCGCAATGATCAACAGCAAGAGCCCGGCGATAAAGGATCCGAGATGTCGGGATTGTTTTTTCGGTTCGAGCAGGCGGGAGGTGTCGACACTCGAGGACGTCGCGGACTCTTTCATTTGTCCGGGCACAATGTGCGGGACCGAACCGATGTTGACGGGCGCTTCAGGCACGACATGCAACAAAGGTGAGTTCGTGTCCGACTCTTGCGTTTGCAACGGGACTTGTTTGACGGGGGAGTCCTCGCGTTTTTCATCGGGGAAAAAGCCCGCGGGCATTTCCAACAGGTCCTGCATCGCGTCAAAATCGTGCAAACACGCGGAACATTTGACGTTGCCTGTGCGGGCGATTGCAATGTCGGGCAGACGCCAGATGGCGCCACAATGAGGGCAGCGGGTGACAAAAGCCATAAAAGGTATCTCGTGCGATCGGTTGATTGGGTCAGTGTACCTCAGTTAGGCGACAAGTTTCGTTCGCTGTGTTTCAAGCGAGACAGATTCCGAGCGAGAAGGCATAAAAAGATCCCCAATTCTTTGTCCAAGAATTGGGGATCAGTTCAGTACTGTCGGATCCTTTGAATTGCCACGACGTAGGAATCAGGCACGTTGGCCGGTAATGCACACCCAGCCGTTTTCTTCCTGCCAGACGCTCATACGGATCTGGGGATCCGTCTTACGGTACACGTCCATCACTTCCTCGGCTTGATGCTTGAGCACGCCGGACAGGACCAACTTGCCGTTGGGAGCCAGGCGAGACAACAGGGCGGGAGCCAGGAACTTCAGAGGATTGGCCAAAATATTGGCGACAACAATGTCGAAGGTCTCGGACTTCAAGCCGTGGGGCAAGACGAATTCGGCCTGCACGTGGTTTTCCGTTGCATTGGTTTGGGCGGCTTCCACGGCCTGCGGGTCGATGTCCGTTCCCTTGACGAGACCGGCGCCAACCTTGGCGGCTGCGATGGCCAAAATACCGGTGCCGCAACCGTAGTCCAATACGGAGGCGCCGACCGGGCAGTTCTGGTCAAGCCATTGCAAGCACAAATGCGTCGTCGGATGCGAACCCGTGCCAAAGGCAACGCCCGGATCAAGGCGAATGTTGATGGCGTCCGCGCTCGGCGGTTCATGCCAAGTCGGAACGATCCACATGCGATCGCTGACCTTGGTCGGGCCGAACTGGGCTTGCGTCAGACGGACCCAGTCCTCGTTGGGGACGCTGGAGTCGGATTCGATAGCCGGCGTTTCGATCGACAGAGCCTTGGACGCCAATGCGATGTTGGTGACCGCGTCAAACGTGTCGTCCACCAACAAACGCAAACGAGAGCGACGCCAAGCCAACGTTTCCGGTTCCAAACCGGGCTCGCCGTACAAGGGCTGTTCGTCCGTCGAGTCGGCGTCGGCGTCTTCGATCGTGACGCACATGACGCCGACATCCATCAATAAGTCTCCGAACTCTTCCGCGTGCTTTTCGTCACACAAAACGGTGATTTCACGAAGCATCAGGCGTCCTTGTTTTCGTTGGTCCAGTTGATCAAGCACTCTTCCAGATAGTGGATGGTGGTGCCGCCTTCGTTAAATTTGCTGTCGGCCAAAATGCGACGATGCAACGGGATGTTGCTTCGAATGCCGTCGATGGCGACTTCGGACAGAGCCACGCGCATGCGAGCCAATGCCGTTTCGCGATCGGGGCCGTAGGCGATCAGTTTGCCGATCATGCTGTCATAGTAGGGCGGTACGGTGTAGCCCGCGTAAACATGACTGTCCAAACGAATGCCGGGACCGCCGGGCATGCACCACGTGGTGACCTTGCCGGGGCTCGGACGGAAGGTGAAGGGATCTTCGGCGTTGATGCGGCATTCGATGGCGTGACCCTTGAATTCGATGTCGCGTTGCTTGATGGACAAGCGTTCGCCGGCGGCAATGCGAATTTGTTCGGAAATAATGTCGACGCCAGTGACCAATTCCGTCACGGGGTGTTCCACTTGAACGCGCGTGTTCATTTCGATGAAGTAGAACTCGCCGTTTTCATACAAGAATTCGAACGTACCGGCACCGCGGTAACCGATGCGGCGGCAGGCTTCGACACAACGCGTGCCCAAGCGTTCGATCAGCTTGCGGGGAATGCCGGGCGCGGGAGACTCTTCAACGACTTTTTGATTGCGGCGTTGCATGGAGCAATCGCGTTCGCCCAGGTAGACGGCGTTTTGGAAATTGTCCGAGAGCACCTGAATTTCAATGTGTCGCGGATTTTCCAAGAACTTTTCCAAATACACCTTGTCGGAACCGAACGCCGCTTTGGCTTCGGTTCGCGTGGTGTTGACGGAGTTAAGGAGCGCGGCTTCGGTGCGAACGACGCGCATGCCGCGACCGCCACCGCCGGCGCTGGCCTTGATGATGACCGGATAACCGATGCGTCGAGCCATTTCAAGAATGGCCTTGGGATCATCGGGAAGAGCACCGTCACTGCCGGGAACGCAGGGTACGCCAGCAGCAAGCATAGCTTCCTTGGCGTTGACTTTGTCGCCCATCAAACGGATGGTGTCGCCGCGCGGGCCGATGAACGTAAAACCGCTTTTTTCGACACGATCGGCAAAATCGGCGTTTTCCGCCAAGAAGCCGTAACCGGGGTGGATGGCTTCTGCATCCGTTACTTCGGCGGCCGAAATAATGGCGGGGATGTTCAAGTAGCTCGAGGTCGAATCGGCGGGGCCGATGCAAACGCTTTCGTCGGCCAGTCGAACGTACATGGCATTGGCGTCGGCCGTCGAGTGAACGGCGACGGTCTTGATGCCCATGGCACGACAGGCACGCATAATGCGCAGGGCGATTTCCCCGCGATTAGCAATCAAAATTTTTCCAAACATAGGGCTCTTGCTAGTAAAAATCGAAGCAGGCGATTAACCGATGACGAACAACGGCTGGCCGAATTCGACCGGGCAACCATTTTCAACGAGGATTTCGGTGATGACGCCGTCGGTTTCGGCTTCGATTTCATTGAGCAACTTCATGGCCTCAATGATGCAGACCGTGTCGCCGGCCTTGACCTTCTGACCGACGTCGACGAAGGGCTTGGCGCCGGGAGAGGGAGCACGATAGAACGTGCCGACCATCGGCGAGTTGATCGTCGGCTTGGCGGCTTCGGCGGGAGCGGCTGCGGGAGCCGGAGCCGGTGCGGGGGCTACGGGAGCGGGAGCCACGGGGGCGGCAACGACGGGAGCGGCAACAGCGGGAGCTACGGCAACGGTGGTGTTGCGATTGACGATACGAACGTGATCGTCGCCTTCCGTGATTTCCAATTCGGCTACGCCGCTGTCACTAACGAGGTCGATCAGCGTCTTGATCTTGCGAAGGTCCATGATGTGTTACTTCTTCTAGAAAAAAGTTAAGCTCCGTCAAAAAAGGAGCCAAAAAAGAGTTTGGGGGGTATCTGTCGCTAAAACAGCAAAATTATCCATTATTTTCCCGTGATTTTCATCTTTTTTCCGACTTCTTGCAAGTTTTAATTTGGCTTGTTACGGATCTTTACGTTCTGTCGGAAGGGCTATTAGGGTTTAATTTTAGGCGCAGATCGAGCTTTTTATCTCAATTTATGGTATGGGAAAGAGAAAACGGCTTTACAAATGCCGTTTGAGCTCGTTCAAGTCGATTCGGCCTGCGCTTTCCCATGCGTTTTGCCACGGATCGGGCTCGCGCTTGTAAGGATTGCGCGATAGGACGTGCGATTCATAGACGTTAACGCGCACGCCGACAAATTGTTGGAGTTCTCTGACGGGGATGACAAATCCCAAACACTCCAACGGCTCGGGCAGTCGGGAGGGTAAAGGATCGATGGCTTCGAAATCGACGCCCACGTCCATCAGCGCGATTTCCACGGCTTTGACGTCGTCGTGAAAGACGTCCATAACGATACTGCTTTCACGGTTGGCGGCGCCGTTAAGTACCGCGCCGCTTAAAAATACGGGAAAATCATTCAAGAGCGTCATGACGTCGCAGGCGTTGCGACGCAATGCGTCCAAAACCCGCGCGTGTTCTTGCGGCATGAAAATGCTGAACGTCTCTCGTACGGCGCTTTCAACGATTTCACCCGACGGCATGAGCGAGGCGTCGCCGCGACGGGTGAGTCCGTGGTTTTGGCGTACTTTCTCTCGGGCAATCGACCACGGGCAGTTGTCGTGAACGATTAAAGAGGCCATCTCTTGGGCCAAAATCGAACTGTGGGTCGTGTCGAAGGGCATGGAAGAGCAACACTCTAAAGTTCCGCTACCCGGAACGGGCGCTACAATTATCGGATCACAATCATTGTAGATGAAGCCAATCGATATGCACATTCACATTCTCGGTATATGCGGAACGTTCATGGGCGGCGTCGCGCAATTGGCCGTTCAGGCCGGTCACAAGGTGACGGGGTGCGACGCCAACGTCTATCCGCCGATGAGCGACCAATTGCAACAAGCGGGTATCGAGCTTGTGCAAGGGTTCGGGGCGGAGCAATTGGCCATCGAGCCGGACTTATGGGTGATCGGTAACGTCGTTAGTCGCGGCAATCCGTTGATGGAAGCCATTTTGAACGCGGGGTTGCCGTACGTTTCCGGCCCGCAGTGGATGTGCGAGAACATTTTGCGAGGCCGTCATGTGTTGGCCGTTGCCGGCACCCATGGTAAAACCACGACGACGTCCATGTTGAGCTGGATTTTGGAGTATGCGGGCTTGGAGCCCGGCTTTTTGGTCGGCGGCGTTCCCCAAGATTTCGGCGTGTCCGCCCGTTTGGGCAAGGGCAAGCATTTCGTGATCGAAGCCGACGAATACGACACGGCGTTTTTCGACAAGCGAAGCAAGTTCGTTCATTACCGTCCGCGAACGGCCATCCTCAACAATCTCGAATACGATCACGCCGATATTTTTGAGAATCTGGCCGCCATTGAAAAGCAATTTCACCATTTGGTGCGCACGATTCCCTCTTCGGGGCTCGCCGTCGTCAACGGACAATGCGAAGCGTTGGAGCGCGTGCTCGACAAAGGGGCATGGTGTCGCGTGGAACGGTTCGACACAACCAGCGGGTGGTCGATTGACGCGCAAGGTGTGGTGTCGTTCGGCGGGCAAACGTACGGCCGACTGCAAATGCGCTTGGCGGGGCGACACAATCGCCTCAATGCTCTGGCGGCGATAGCCGCCGCCCGCGATGCGGGCGTGGCGCCCGAAATCGCGTTGGAGGCGCTCGGCGTGTTTGTCGGCGTCAAACGTCGTCTGGAACACAAGGGCAGCGTCAACGGCGTGACGGTCATCGACGATTTCGCGCACCATCCGACGGCCATTCAGGAAACCATCGCCGCGTTGCGTTCCGAAATCGGTAACGAACGCCGGATTTTGGCCGTTCTCGAGCCGCGCAGCAATACAATGAAGCTCGGCGTGATGAAGTCGCGGCTGCCGGAATCGTTGGCCGATGCGGATCTGGTCTTTTGTTTTGCCGGCAAAGGCGTGGACTGGGATACGGCCGAGGCGCTCGCTTCGCTTGGAGATAAAACGTCGCACTATAAGGAAGACATCGCCGCGCTTGTTCGTGACGTTGCCGCGCGATGCCGCGCCGGTGACGTTGTTCTTTGTATGAGCAACGGCAGTTTCGGCGGCGTTCATCAGAAGTTACTTTCGGCACTGGAGCAGGGAGCGGAACAAGCATGATTCGAACGGTTGTTTATTTGCACGGCTTTCTTTCTTCACCGATGGCAAAGAAAGCGCTAGTGCTCGCAAAGGCGCTTGAAAGTCGAGGATTGACTTTGTATGCCCCCGATCTGACGATGTCGCCCGACGAGGTTGCTCAATGCCTGTCACACTGGGCCCAAGGGCGCGACATGAGTCAAGTGGCCGTTGTCGGCGCAAGCTTGGGCGGGTTTTATGCCGCTTGGTTCGCTTCTCGTTATCCGGTCCGATCGGTATTGTTAAACCCCGCCACGCGCCCTTGGGAAATTCTTTCTCGGTATGTCGGCGTGCAACGTTTGTACGATTCGGACAGAACGTTTGACGTCAAAGCCGAGTTTGGGACCATGTTGAACCGTATGAATGCGTCGATTCCCGTGTCGGACGATAAGAGACTTGTTATAGTCACGACAGGAGACGCCGTGGTCGATTATCGGCAAACGCTCGAGCGATTCCCCGGCAATCGATGCCATGTTGTGGAAGGAAGCGACCATGGAATTTCGGATTTTGCGACCATGGTCGACGATGTAGTTGATTTTGCGACTGGCGGTGACTATAAGCCGCTGGCGCGCTGAGTCCTTTGTGAAAGTTAGCAGTATGCAGTTATTTTTTGAGGAAGACGGCACCTTTAAAGCGGGAACGATTCTGAAAAAAGAAGGAAACGCCTACCAAGTCGAATTGCCGACGGGGCGTCGTTCCAAGGTCAAAGGCGGACACGTCTTTTTCGAGTTCGACTCGATGGGGGCGGCTCAGTTTATCGAGCAAGCCAACGCGATGGCGGCGGAGATGGATCCCGGCTTTTTGTGGGAAGTCGTCGACGATGCCGAATTCGGGTTTGCTGATATGGCAAACGAATACTTTACCGAACCGCGTCCGGTGGAAAGTGCCGCCACGTTGATTGCTTTACACGCCAATCCCGTTTATTTCTATCGCAAGGGTCGAGGCCGTTACAAGCGTGCGCCGGAAGATATTTTGAAGCGGGCGCTCGAGGCGGTTGAAAAGCGCAAGCGACTGGAAGAGCGTCGGCAAGAGATGGTTCGGATGATGCTCGAAGGTCAGTTGCCGGAGGAAATCGCAAAGAATCCGTTCATGTTGTTGCTGCGCCCCGATAAGAACGGCATTGAGTGGAAGGCATTGAACGACGCTTCGTCCGAAACGCGTCAATCGCCTTTGCGTCTTTTGTTGCAGTTGCAAGCGATTCGCAGCCCGTGGCACTGGCACGTCGACAGTTTTTACGCAGAGAACTTCCCTCAGGGGCGCGGATTCCCGAGCTCTCTTGATGAGGTCAAGACGTATGCCGGAGAGTTGCCGCACGCCGACGTGCAAGCCTTCTCCATCGATGATTCGTCAACGACGGAAATCGACGACGCGACCAGCATCACGGATTTGGGCGAGGGCAAAAGTCGCATCGGCATTCACATTGCGGCGCCGTCTTTGATTATCGAACGCGACAGCCCCGTGGACAAGGCGGCTCGCGCCCGCATGTCGACGGTCTATGCGCCCGGACTGAAAACGACGATGTTGCCCGAGTGCTGGATCAAGGCTACCAGTTTGGACGCGGGACGAACCGTGCCCTGTGTTTCGTTGTACGTGACGGTCGAGAACGACACGATGGCGGTCATCAGTACGGAAACGCGCGTCGAGACCGTCACGATCAAGGATAATTTGCGCTACGAAACCTTTGCCCATCTGGTAACGGAAGAGGCGATTTTGTCCAATACGTTGGACGTGCCGTATGCGCAAGAAATCAGCTTTTTGTGGCGTTTTGCCAAAGCTCGTTTGACAGAGCGCGAAGAAGTTCGCGGCAAGCCCGAGCCCAAGGGGCGCATCGACTGGTATTTCGCTCTTGAAGGCGAAGGTGAAAACGCGACGATTCATCTCAAGGGACGCGCACGCGGAGAGCCCATCGATCTGCTGGTGGCCGAACTGATGATTTTCGCCAACTCGACGTGGGGGCTTTGGCTCGAAGAGCACGGCGTCGCGGGGATCTATCGCAGCCAACGCATGGGGCGCGTTCGCATGAGCACGAGCCCGGGGCCGCACGACGGTTTGGGCGTCGTGCGTTACGCCTGGTCGACTTCGCCCTTGCGCCGTTACGTCGACATGGTCAATCAACGTCAAATCATTGCGACGGCGTTGGGGTACGCGCCCGCCTACATGGGCAACGATGCGGATTTCTTCACCATCGTCAGCCAGTTCGACGCGACCTATGAAACGTTCAACGAATTCCAACGCAAGATGGAACGCTATTGGAGTTTGCGTTGGATCGAGCAAGAGGGTTTGAGCGAAATCGAAGCCATCGTCGTCAAAGAAGAGTTGGTCCGAATCGAAGGTTTGCCGTTTATGCAACGCATTCCCGGCTTGCCCGAATTGGATCGCGGTCAGAAGATTCGCTTGGCCGTTTTGGGATGCGACTACATCGAGCTGATCTTGGAAACCAAGTTGCTCGAAGTCTTGGATGAAAGCGAAGAGGTCTTGGACGAAGAGTTGCCCGATACGCAAGAAGAGGAGCCCGAGCAGTCGGAGCGCCCCGAAACGAGCGAGCCGCCGACCAACCCCGCTTAATCAAAAACAAGGAGTTTGGTATGTCCCGTTTTTATGTCATCGGTCATCCGATCACGCATTCGCTTTCTCCGCGCATTCACAGAGCGTTTGCCCGTCAGATGGGTATTGACATGACGTACGACACGTACGACATCACCCCGGGACGCTTTGTCGAGGGGTTGAGCGAACTGATGCGCGAAGCGCAGCCGCGCGGCGCGAACGTCACGGTGCCCTTCAAACTCGATGCGGCCCAGTATTGCGCGTCGAACATGACGGAGCGGGCTAAAGAAGCGCGTGCCGTCAACACGTTGATCTTTGAGGACGAGACCGTGTACGGCGACAACACGGACGGCATCGGGTTCGTTCGCGACGTCGAGATGCGTTACGGTTTCCCCATCAAGGGATCCCGCGTGTTGTTGCTTGGTGCCGGCGGCGCCGCCCGCGGCGTGCTCTCGGCTTTGCGTCATTGCGCTTGCGCGAGCATTTGCGTCGCCAACCGTACGCCGGCCAAAGCGCAGGCGTTGGCCTTGGATTTCGGTGTGCGATCCGTGTTGTACTCCGATACCGCGCAGGGCGGTTACGACTTGATCGTCAACTGCACGAGTTCGTCGCTCAACAATATGGCTCCGCCCGTTCCCATGCAGGCGTTTGCTCAGGCGCAACTTTGTTACGATCTTTTCTACGCGCCGACCGAAACGCCCTTCATGCGACTGGCGCGCGAGAGCGGTTGCGCACGAGTCCAAGACGGTTTGGGCATGTTGGTCGAACAGGCCGCCGAGAGCTTTTTCTGTTGGCATGGAGTTCGAGTCGAAACCGAAGCCGTTTTTCAAGAGCTTCGCAACGCTTGATCGACTGATCCTGACGGAATCGTTCGATTGGGGGTAAAATCCCATCAAACAAACGGCTCGGACGTTTGTTATGGTCCTTCGCACGTATCGGTTGATCATGGCCGATGGCGTGTTGTCGCTTTCATTCTTCCTTCATGGGGTCGCGGATGCGTGGTTTCGATCAGGAAAATTTGCGAATGAATCCCCATGTCAATGGAGGATGGCACGAAGAGGATCAGACCATTGATCCGGATGAGGCCAGCCGCGCGCTGTCGCGCATCTCGCAAATTCTGCAAGAGCAGGATGAGCGGGGTGAACATCTGGAGCCCGATCCCAACGAGCCTGATGCCAAGCCGTTAAGCGCGCTGTCGCGCAATAAAATCAAAGAAGTTCTGTCCGATCTGCATACGGCCGATATTGCGCACGTGCTCGAAGCCTTGCCGCAAGACGACCGTTTGGCGGTTTGGAATCTCGTCAAACACGATCAGGACGGGGAAATTTTGGTCGAGGTGAACGAGGCCGTTCGCGAAACCTTGATCGACGCGATGGATCGCGAGGAGTTGGTGGACGCCGTCGAAGCGTTGGACACCGACGAAATCGCGGACTTGGTCGAAGACTTGCCCCCGGACGTCGTTGCGGAAGTTCAGGAAAGTCTGACGCACGAAGAACGGGCGCAGTTGCGTGCCGCTTTGAGCTATCCGGAAGACAGCGTGGGCGCACGCATGGACTTCGAAATGCTCTCGATTCGCGAAGAGGTCACGCTCGAAATTGTTTTGCGCTTCTTGCGTCGCTTTGAGACGTTGCCCGATCATACGGACCAGGTGTTTATCGTGGATCGTCAGGGCAAGCTTCGCGGGGCGTTGGCCGTCAGTCAGATTTTGGTTCACGAGCCGAGCGTGTCCGTTGCCAGTTTGATGCGTTCGGATATCTTGACGCTCAACCCGTTGGACGATGTCGGCGAGGCCGCTCAAGCTTTCGAACGTTATGACTTGGTGAGCGCTCCGGTCGTTGACGAAGGCGGCCGTTTGGTCGGTCGTCTGACCGTGAACGAAGTCGTCGACGTGATCCGTGAAGAAAGTGATGAAGACGCGTTCGCGGCCGTCGGTTTGGACGAAGATCAAGATATTTTCGGCAATGTTTGGGAAACCGCCCGCAGTCGTTGGTTGTGGCTCGGCGTCAATTTGTGCACGGCGTTCTTCGCTTCGCGCGTGATCAGCGCTTTTGACGGCACCATTGAAAAAGTCGTGGCCTTGGCCGCTCTCATGCCGGTCGTGGCCGGTATGGCGGGCAACTCGGGCAATCAGACGTTGACGTTGTTGGTTCGCTCGATGGCTATGGGTCAGGTGACGCAGGCCAACCAAAAAGACTTGTTGCGCAAGGAAGTTTTTGTCGCGACGATCAACGGTTTGGTTTGGGGCGCGATCGCCGGCTTGTGCGTGTGGGGTTTGTATTGGGACAGCCCGCAGGGACAAATGCTCGGCTTCGTCATGTTCTTGGCGATGGTGCTCAACATCATTGTCGGCGCCGTCGTGGGGTTGGCGGTCCCCTTGATATTGAAGTGGTGTGGCCGAGATCCGGCGCTTGGCGGGTCGGTGTTGTTGACCTTCACGACCGACGCGGGCGGTTTCATGATTTTCCTGGGATTGGCGACATTCTTTTTCTAAACGCGCAGCGGCTCGAAACAGCGGTTTCGAGCCGTTTTCTTTCATATCGGCGTTAATCTCGGTGTCAAGATGTTGCTAACAATGCACACGACTGGTCTTTAATCGTCGGGGTGCGTTAAAGTTGAGTGAACAGGACAAAGAAAACGAACGGAAGGTTCGTACGGCCACAGGGGATGAGTATGAAAAAAGAAAAGTTGGCGATTACGGCGGCATTGGCGACGTTTGTCATAACGGGGTGCGCTGCACAGGGAGACGTGTATCGAGCCGACGTCTACGGGCCCGGACAACTGAATCAAGCGCAGGAAGTGCAGACCGTCGAAATTATCGACATTCAGCCGGCGCGCATCGCGGTGGACAATACCGAACAGCGTTCCACCGCACGAAAGGTCGGAACCGTTTTGGGCGCGATTGCAGGCGTGGCCATCGGCAATCACGGTCATCATGACACGAGCGCTCGCGTGATGGGCGGTTTGGCCGGCGGGGCGCTGGGCAATCTGGCGGGCGATGCCGTCGGAGGTGAGAAGCATCAGCTCATCGAAGGCGTGCAACTGACGTTCCGCCGCGGTTCGAAAGTCTTTAATTCCACTCAGGTCGGGAGTATGTGCGAATACCGTTTGGGACAGGCGACGTTGATCTCGACCCACCGTAATGAAACGCGAATTCAGCCGAACAATCCTTACGGATGTGGACGCTAAGCGATAAATGAACGAACGCCGCATCGTTAAATGGATGCGGCGTTTGTTTATGAGAGGAGCCAAGCATTTATAAATCGCCGAACAGGCGTTTGAGATCGTCGATCCCCTTTTTCTTCGGTTCGACCCGCCGTTCTTTCGGTGGCTGCGAACCCAGGTCGATGCTGGGATACTCGTCCTGAATGACGTCGCGGAAGTACGAGTAGGGGGAGGCGGAGGTCAGGAACCGTTTGGCCACCGTCGAGCTGACACCCTCATAGCGCAAGATGCGGTGCGTGTCGAATTCGATGTCCAGGCAGCGACTGTCGGCATCGTACCCCGCCGACACGATGCCTCCGCGATGAATGGGTTTCCGTTGCATAAGTCAACCCTCGCAAAAAACTATTGCTTCATTATCACCCGAAACCCGCGCGACAGGAAACTGAAGTCGACGGGAGGCGGTAAAATTTCCTGCTGATTGTCTTTTTTCATGAAACGCCCATGTCTCGCCACCCTGACGAACGCTTAGCTCAGCTAACCGAACTTTTCGCTTCTTTGCCCGGGATTGGCCCGAAGTCGGCCGCTCGGATCGTGACCGACCTGTTGGTGCAGCGGCCGGATGTCGGTCGAGCGTTGAGCCGTGCATTGGCCGATACGTTGCAGTCGGTGTCGCGTTGTCCTTGTTGCAATACATTGACAACCGAAGGGCTGTGTCCGACCTGTGCGGACGCCGAGCGGGACAAATCCGTCATCTGCGTTGTGGAAACGCCGGCCGATCAGCTGGCGATCGAGTCGTCCGTAGCGTACCGCGGCAGTTATTTTGTGTTGATGGGACGCGTCAATCCGATGAACGGCGTCGGCCCCAAAGAGTTGGGCGTCGATCGTCTGATCGCCCGAGCCAAGGTGGCGGGCGTAAGGGAGATCGTGATCGCAACCAGTTATACGGCCGAAGGGGAAACAACGGCACATATGTTGCTGACAACGTTGAAAAAGTATGTGCCTGACGTACGGGTGACGCGATTGGCCAGAGGATTGCCCGCCGGTATCGAGATCGAATTTACCGACGCGGCGACGATTTCCGCCGCGATTTTGGATCGTCAGGCCAAGGGCTGACGACAATATGCGACAAACCCTGAATAGAGAAATTTGACAGGAACGAGACAGGAGGAGTACCCTGTATACCAGTCTTCACAAGAAGTCTGTAAGACAACAGAGAAAAGGTTGGACCATGTACTCGAGCAATCAGATCATCATGACGATCCGATTGTCCCTACTGTTCTAACAGTGGGGATCGAGAGCATGTGCGTCGGCTCCGGATAACCCCGTTACACTGAGCCGCAAACACTACTTTCTAGGAACACACGTATCGACGCACTATCCGCAACGGATCGTGCGTTTTTTGTTTTAGGAGAACTTTGTATGATCTCGCGTCGCCACCTCATTTGCAGTGCAGTTGCAGCCGCTTGTGTTACGGCAACCCCCCACGCGTTCGCAGCAGCCAAAAAAGTGAAGATTGCCGTCGGCGGCAAGGCTCTGTATTACTACCTGCCGTTGTCGATTGCCGAACGCTTGGGTTACTTCAAGGAAGAGGGATTGGATGTTCAGATCATTGATTTTCAGGGGGGTTCCCGTGCATTGCAGGCGGTAGTCGGCGGTTCGGCGGACGTGGTTTCCGGCGCCTTCGAACATACGATCTCGATGCAACTGCGAGGTCAGCGCATGCAAGCGTTCGTCCTGCAGGGGCGCGCTCCGCAAGTCGTGTTTGCCGTCAACAAAAAGACGATGCCCAATTACAAGACTCTCACGGATCTTCGCGGCAAGAAAATCGGCGTTACCGCTCCGGGCTCCAGTTCCCAGGTCGTGGCCAATTTCGTGTTGGGTCGCGCCGGCGTGAAGCCGTCCGAAGTGGCCTTCATCGGCGTCGGCTCGTCCAGTGCCGCCGTTGCCGCGATTCGTTCCGGTCAAATCGACGCGTTTACGAATCTTGACCCCGTCATCGCCATGTTGGAAAAAGACAATCTCCTGACCATTGCGGCCGATACGCGCAACATTGAGGAAAGCGACGCCCTTTTCGGCGGTCCCATGATTGCCGGTTGTCTGTACGCTCCCGAGCGTTTCATCAAGGCCAATCCGGACGTCGTACAGGGATTGACGAACGCGATCGTTCGCGCCGATCGTTGGTTGGCGACGGCGACGCCCGAAGAACTCGTCAAGACGGTTCCGGAAACGTATTTCCTGGGTAACAAGGAAATCTATATCGAAGGCTTCCTCAAGAATCGTCCGGCCTTGTCCAAGGACGGCTTCATTCCTGAAGAGGCTCCCGCCGTTTCGTTCAAATCGTTGCAAAGCGTCAATCCGCGCATGAAAGACGCCACGC
This sequence comes from Duodenibacillus sp., assembly GCA_017628205.1. Lineage (GTDB taxonomy): Bacteria > Pseudomonadota > Gammaproteobacteria > Burkholderiales > Burkholderiaceae_F > Duodenibacillus. The sequence continues at coordinate 43,710 of JAGBZO010000009.1, read as the reverse complement.
CCGATCTGAAGGTCGTTTACACCAATCGCTTCGTTACCGAAGCGCATCGACGTTATCCGGCCAAGTAATGGGAAAACACCGTTTCGTCAGAAGGCAAATCCACGAGGAGTAATACGCGCATGAGTAAAGCAGCCATCGAATTGACCGATGTCGAATGCACGTTTGTCAGTCAAGATTCCGGAGAAATGACGCACTATACCGCGGTCAAGGGCGTCAATCTGTCGATTGCGGACGGCGAGTTTGTCAGTGTGGTCGGGCCGACCGGTTGCGGCAAGTCGACGCTGTTGAATATGAGTGCCGGATTGCTAGAGCCTTCTCACGGAACGGTACGCATTTTTGGCGAACCGCTCGTCGGATTGAACCGACGAGCAGGGTACATGTTTCAGGCCGACAGCCTGATGCCTTGGATGAGCGCCGTAGACAACGTGGCGGCTGGGTTGATCTTTCGAGGTGAGCCCAAAGAAAGCGCCCGCGAACAGGCCATGCAGTGGCTCAAGCGTGTCGGTTTGTCGGGGTTTGAATCGCGATACCCGCATCATTTGTCCGGCGGGATGCGCAAGCACGTCGCCATGGCGCAAACCTTGATCATGGATCCCGACATCATTTTGTTGGACGAATCGTTTTCCGCGCTCGACATTCAAACCCGTCAGTTGATGGAAAACGAATTGCTCGATCTCTGGGCCGCCAAACGCAAGGCCGTGTTGTTCATCACGCATGATTTGGACGAAGCCATCGCCATGAGCGATCGCGTCGTTGTCATGAGCGCGGGTCCAGCCAGTCATCCCATCGGCGAGTTCGTGATTGACTTGCCTCGTCCTCGTGACGTGGCCGAAGTGCGAGTCACGCCCCGATTCATCGAATTGCATACGGCCATTTGGAACGTACTGCGTGAAGAAGTGCTCAAGAGTTATGAGCGCAATCGTCGAGCGGCTTAAGGGAGAAGCGAAATGGACGCGATTAAACAAGCGCGCAAGTATCAGTTCAAATTGCGCATCTGGCAGTTCGGTTTGCTTTTTGCCGTCTTCTTTTTCTGGCACGTGGCCACGAAGCCCGGGCTGATTCCGGCGATCGTTTTTGATAATGAAGAGCAGGCGGCCTTCTTCTTTGGCGAGCCTTTGGTGATTTTCTCCCGTATCTGGGATTGGTTCGTTGTCAACGCCGATATTTACACCCACTTGTGGACGACGCTGATCGAAACCGTTTTGGCCTTTACCATCGGGACCGTCACCGGCGGAGCCGTTGGCATGTGGTTGGCTTTGTCGCCTTTTGCCGCGGCCGTTGCCGATCCCTTTATCAAAGGGTTGAACTCGATGCCCCGCGTGATTTTGGCTCCGATTTTCGCCGTTTGGTTCGGTCTGGGCGTAGCCAGTAAAGTGGCCTTGGGCGTGACGTTGGTGTTTTTCATCGTCTTTTTCAACGTGTATCAGGGCGTGCGTGAAGTCAATCCGACCATTTTGTCCTCGGCTCGCATGTTGGGCGCCGACAAGCGGCAATTGTTGAAATTCGTCTACTTGCCGTCCGCCATGAGTTGGGTGTTTTCGTCGTTGCACACGTCCGTCGGGATGGCCTTCGTCGGTGCGGTGGTCGGTGAGTATCTTGGTTCGAGCGAAGGCGTCGGTTACTTGATTTTGCAGGCCGAAGGCGTGTTCGACATCAATACCGTGATGGCCGGTATTTTGGTTTTGACGTTGTTTGCGCTGATTCTGGATTGGATCGTGGGTGAGGTGGAAGAACGCGCGATGCGTTGGCAGCCTCGAGCGGGTACGGGTACAACACTCAAGGGCGGTTTTTAGCGTAATTCCCCGAGGCCAATTCGTGCTTTCTATCGCATGCGGTAGTAGTATCGGTGCTGTGACCAATAGCAGGGCTTTTGCCCATACGGAGTGAAAAAAATGACGGCCGATTTGCAACAGGAAGGCGTGCAATTTTGTTCTGATATTTTTGAAAACGTACGCGCGATGAGCGCGGATAGCGTCGGTGTGACCCGACAGGGATACGGTCCCGTCGAATCCAAGGTTATCGACTATCTTGTCGGCATCGGTCGCGAGTTGCAATTGGAAATCACAACCGATCCGGCAGGCAACGTGTGGATGTGCCTTCCCGGTCGTGATCGTACGCTCCCGGCGTTTGTCAGCGGCAGTCATGCCGACAGCGTTCCGCAGGGCGGCAACTATGACGGTATGGCCGGCGTCGTCGCCGCTTTGGCCGTGGCCTGGTGGATGCGTCGCACCGGTTACGTCCCGACGCGCGATTACGTCGTGTTGATCATGCGTTGCGAAGAGTCGAGCTTCTTCGGCAAGGCCTATGTCGGTTCGTTGTCTTGGACCGGTCAGTTGACGCAGGCCGATACGGCATTGAAGCATCGCACGCAAGACGTGACGCTCGGCGACTGCATGGCCGCTTGCGGTTTTGATCCCGCCCGAATCACGGCCGGCGAACCGTTGGTGGATTTGGCTCGTATCGCCGCCTTCGTCGAATTGCATATCGAACAGGGGCCCACGCTCGACAGTTCGGAAACGGAGCGCGTCGGCGTCGTGACGGGGATTCGCGGCAACGTGCGCCACAAGGTCGTCAAGTGCATCGGTCAGACCGCACACTCGGGCGCCGTCGACAAGCAGTATCGTCATGATGCCGTGATGGCCACCGCCGAACTCATCAATCGCATGGACAAGCATTGGGACGCCTGGCTTGAAAAGGGCGAAGATCTGGTCTTTACGGTGGGCGTTCTCAAGACGGCCGCCTCGTCCGCCATCTCCGTGATTCCGGGTGAAACCACCTTCACGTTGGACATGCGCAGCCTGAAGATCGACACGGTGGAACGTTTCCACGATTTGTTGGTTCAGGAAGCCGAAGCGATTGCCAAGGAACGCGGCGTAACGTTCGAGTTCGATCGCAAGTTGGTGACGCAGCCCGCCGTTGTTGACGAAGCGTTGAGCGACCGTTTGGCCGACATTGCTCGTCAGTGCGGCATTCCCGCCAAGCGTTTGGCCAGTGGCGCGGGTCATGATGCGGCCGTTATCGGCAACAAGGGCGTTCCGGTCGCCATGATTTTCATTGCCAATCAAAACGGTTCGCACAACCCCTACGAAGCCATGGAAATCAAAGACTTCATGATCGGCACGCAGTTGCTCTGGAACGTCGTCGAACATTTTGACGACTAACCTCGAAACGAGGTGAAATAAAAAAAGCACCGATGGAGACATCGGTGCTTTTGCATGTGTTTGGTGATCAAAAAAGGTAGTGCTTCATGTCGGCTTTGGAGCTAGCGACAAAAACACGTAAACAAAACGCGACGCGCGTGTTGATCTTCGACTTGTGTCCGTTGTTTCGCAACGCGTTGGCCAGTTTGATCGACTCCATTGCGGGATTCAAGGTGGTGGCGCAGGCGGACTGTTGCAAAGAGGCGATGCAGATCCTGCAACAAGAGCGCGTCGATCTGATCGTGGCGGATTTGGATGCGGGTAACGACGCTTTGATTTTGCTCTCGCACGTCAAAACGCAGTACACGTCCCGGCGTTGTGTCATGACGCTGACCGACGGGCACAGCGCGGAGCTGCTCGACGCCATTCGAATGCAAGCCGACGGCCTGCTGTCCAAGCGTTTGACGGCGGATGAGTTCGTTCGCCAGTTCGCTTTGATTCGCGCCGGTCAAATGGTGATCAGCGACGCCTTGACCAACACGTTGGCGGTGTCGTTGCGAAACGGCTCTTTGGACGAGAATGTGAGAGACATCCAATGCTTGAGCGGTCGCGAGCGGGAGGTATTGCATTGCCTCGCCGCCGGGAAAACCAATCAAATCATCGGCGAAGAGTTGGGCATCACCATCGGAACGGTCAAAGTGCACGTCAAGCACATTTTGAAGAAGCTTAATTTTTCGTCCCGTGTGGAGGCGGCTTTGTGGGCCAGCAAGCGTTGACTCAGTAGGCGCCGAACAAGTCGTGCATGGCGGCAGGGTTTTCCTGAGTCAGTCCGAAGTGCTGATAGGCCAGCGCCGTCGCAATGCGTCCACGCAAGGTGCGTTGCAACAAACCTTGTTGAATCAAATAAGGTTCGACCACGTCTTCCAACGTATCCCTGTCCTCGCCGATGGCGCTGGCCAGGTTCTCGATACCGACGGGGCCGCCCGCAAATTTCTGCATGATGGTCAAAAGGAATTTGCGGTCGATCATGTCCAATCCGACACCGTCGACATCCAACATTTTCAGTGCCGCGTCGGCCACTTCCCGCGTAATGGAACCGTCATGTCGGACTTGTGCGTAGTCGCGCACGCGGCGTAAGAGTCGGTTGGCGATACGCGGCGTACCGCGCGACCGACGTGCGATTTCCATGGCGCCGTGTTCGTCGATCGGAACGTTCAAGAGACCGGCCGAGCGCTTCACGATATAAGCCAGATCCGTTGCGGAATAAAACTGCAATTGGTTGACAATGCCGAAGCGGGCTCGCAAGGGATTGGTGAGCGAACCGGCGCGAGTCGTGGCGCCGATCAACGTGAACGGCGGCAGGTCGATCTTGATGGAACGGGCGGCGGGGCCTTCGCCGATCATGATGTCGATTTGATAGTCCTCGAGTGCCGGGTAGAGGATTTCTTCGACGACGGGACTCAAACGATGAATTTCATCGATAAAGAGCACGTCGTTTTTTTCCAAGTTGGTCAAAATGGCGGCCAGGTCGCCGGGACGTTCCAATACGGGGCCGGACGTTTGGCGTAAATTCACGCCCATTTCGTTGGCGACGATATGCGCCAACGTGGTCTTGCCCAGTCCGGGCGGACCGAAAATCAACAGATGATCCAACGGTTCGGCACGTTGACGCGCGGCCGAGATGAAAACCTCCAGTTGCTCGCGTACGGCAGGTTGACCCACATAGTCTTTGAGCAACAGCGGGCGTAAGGCGCGATCGATACGATCTTCGTTGGGGCTGGCGCAAGAGCCGGTGACGACGCGTTCGACAGTTTGCATAGAAAAATCGTCCGATTACTTGGAGAAAGATTTGAGAGCTTCGCGGATGCCGTCGTTGACGGAAATGTCGGCGGGCAAGCGTTTGGCCGCCATGACGGCTTCGCGTTCCGAGTAGCCCAGAGCAATGAGCGCCGCAACGATGTCGGCCTTGGCGTCCGAGACGCCGGCACCCAACGTGACGCCTTCAAGATCGGCCCCGAGTTTGCCTTTCAATTCCAGGACGAGACGTTCGGCCGTTTTTTTGCCGATGCCGGGAATGCGCGTCAACATGGCCGTATCTTGGGAGGCGATGGCCGTCGCGAGCGTCGTTACGTTCATGCCGGACAAAATGGCCAATGCAGTACGAGCGCCGATACCTGAAATTTTGATCAGCAAGCGAAACACGCTGCGTTCGGAATTGGTGGCAAAGCCGTAGAGCAACTGGGCGTCTTCACGCACGACGAAGTGAGTGAGAAGCGTGACGTTTTGTCCGATCTCGGGCAAGTTGTAAAACGTCGACATGGGAACGTCGATTTCGTATCCGATGCCGTTGACGTCGACCAAAATTTGCGGCGGGTTTTTTTCAATTAAACGACCGGCGATGCGTCCAATCATTCGGTTTCCTTTCGGTTCAATACGAGAGCCTGCCATGCGGCGCGTTGTTTGGATTTGCTCGAAAGCGTGCGAATCCCTGTTTTCGAGCGTGCCGCAAGAGGCGTTTCGATGGATTTTAACCGCATTGAATGCGCGCAGGTAATGGCGCACGCCAGGGCGTCGGCGGCGTCGCTCTGAGGTGTTTGCGACAGATTTAAGAGGCGCGCGATCATGTGTTGAACCTGCACTTTTGTAGCGCGTCCCGAGCCGACGACGGCTTGTTTGATTTGGGCGGGCGTAAACTCGTCGACCTTCAGTCCGGCCACGGCCGCACAAGCAATTGCCGTGCCGCGTGCTTGACCGAGCAACAACGTGGCTTTGGGATTAACGTTGACGAAAACCAGCTCGCAAGCGGCATGGGTCGGGCGGGTGGCCGCGATCACGGCGGCCAGTTCCTTGTGAATGACGGCCAAACGGTCGCACAAGTCGCCGGCGGGTACGTGAATGCAGCCGGCGTCGACGAGCCGAAAGTGAGAGCCATCGCAGTCGATCACGCCAAAGCCGGTGTGATTTAAGCCAGGGTCGATACCGAGAATACGCATGGTAAAAAAGAAAATAGCGGTCTAACGGATTGTAGGCGAGTTATCTAAAAATGGCAGTTCGTCTCGTCACGAATCAGTTGCAAAAGTTAAAAGGATGCGTGTAAAATGACCACCTCAACGCGCGGTTAGCTCAGCGGTAGAGCATCGCCTTCACACGGCGGGGGTCACTGGTTCGAAACCAGTATCGCGCACCAGAATTGCATGGGCAGTCCAATTTGGACTGCCCATTTTTTCATTTGGCCGAAGGATAGGGATATTTGCGGAAACGGCATTGATAGACACGGCGGATCGTAGTATTGTTTAAACGCTGTCAACCTAATGTGGTGAGAATCACCGGAGGAGAACGCTTATGCAAATCGTGCACGCCGATCGAGTTTTGCCCGAAGTGGCCGAATGGGCCGACGAGTTGGCTCAAATCCGCCGAGAGATTCATCGCAATCCGGAGTTGCGTTTCGATACCGAGAAAACGGTGGAGCGCATTGTGACGCTTCTCAAACAATGGGGAGTGACGCAGATCGATGTCGATACCGTGCCCGGCGGTGTCGTTGCCGTTGTCGAGGGCAATCGCCCCGGCGTGACGGTGGCGGTGCGTGCCGATATCGACGCTTTGCCGATGCCCGATATGAGTGGTTCCGCTTGGGCCAGCTGTTGCGACGGGCGCGCGCACACGTGCGGACATGACGGACATCAGACGTGGTTGATGGGGACGTTGCGTCATTTGCAGGCCTACAACAACTTCCCCGGTCGCGTCGTCGGCATCTTTCAGCCGGCGGAAGAAACGGGCGAAGGTGCGCTCAAGGTTGTTCAAGCGGGCGTTTTGGAACAGTACGACGTGAAGGAAATTTACGCCGCTCATACCGAGCCGAATCTCGACAAGGGGACGATCGGCTTTAAAGAAGGGCCTTTGCAGGCGTCGGTCGACATGTGGTGGGTCGATATCGAAGGTCTGGGAACGCACGGCGGACGTCCGCATTTGGGCATCGATCCGATCGTTGCGGGCGCGCAAATCGTTTCAGCCGTACAAACCGTCGTGTCACGACGCGTCAATCCGATCGAGCCGGCCGTCTTGTCGGTGTGCTCCATCAATGCGGGGCGTTATGAGGCGGGCAATGTCGTGCCTCAACGTTTGACGATGAGCGGAACGTCTCGTTTGTTCGCTCCGGCCATGCGCGATTTGGTTGAAACGAAGTTCCGTCAGCTGGTCACCACGATTGCCGAGGCGAACGATTGCACCGCCACCATTCGCTACGATCGTTGTGCTCCCGCGGTGAATAACGATCCGGCTCTTACGCGAACCTTGGTTGCCATTGCGCAGGAAGCGTTCGGCGCCGAAAACATTAATCCGGCCATTGACGCCATGTTGAGCTCGGAAGACTTCTCTCATTATCAACAAAAGGTTCCGGGCGTGATGATCCGTATCGGCGTTCGCGACGAGAGCCATACGTTGTCGGTCCATCATCCGGGCTTTGACTTCAATGACGAAGTGCTTCCCATGGTTGTCTCGATGTTTTCCTTGATCACGCGCCGTCGACTCGAAGCGTTGTCCTAAGGTCTATATAAAAGACATACCCCTGATTTTCAAACAAAAGAAAATCAGGGTATGTCTTTTTTGTTATCCTCTACCACCCTTTGGTGACGCCGGGGCCCGAGAGCGAGCTTACGCCGCTGTGCGTCGGTTGGACTTCGATTCGAACGGGAATTCGGTCTTGGATACGCCCGACATGCGAGATGATGCCGATCAGTTTGCGGTCTTGATTCAAGTTGCTCAATGCCGTCAAGGCTTTTTCTAGACTTTCTTCGTCAAGGCTGCCGAAGCCTTCGTCCAAAAAGAGCGAGTCGATACGGACGTTGCGACTGGCCATGCGAGACAGGCCGAGAGCCAATGCCAAGCTGATGATGAAGGTTTCGCCACCCGACAAGTTGTCGCATGAGCGTTTGATTCCGGCCATGTCGCGGTCGATCACGTCAAGATCGAGGTTGTCGACGTCGTTGCGTGTCAGTACGTAACGACGAGACAGGTTGAACAACGCGTCGTTTGCATAGGCGATGAGCGTGTCGAACGTCAATCCTTGCACGAAAGTTCGATACTTTTTCCCGTCGGCCGATCCGATCAGCTGATTGAGTTGGCTCCAACGCTCGGTCACGGCCTCTTGTGTCTGCACCTGTACTCGAATCGCCGCTTGTTCTTTCAAAATGTCATCATCAGACCGCAATTGCGCTTTAATTTCGCCAATCTGACTCGATTTTTCTTGAATTTCGGCTTGAATCGTTTGCAAGGCTCGGGTCAATTCCTGTGACGAGCGATCGCTTAAATTCAGCGTGCGCTGCGTTTCCAATTCGTTTTGCGATTCCCGCAATTGTTTCTCTGCGGCCTCGAGCGTTGAGCGCAGCGAGTCGACGTCCTCACGTTGGCGGCGAACGTCTTGCTCGTTCATTCGCGCAGCGGCCCAGCTTTCGGTTGATTCGAAACCGTGTTGCGTCAATTCGGTACGCCATTGTTCGCGTAACGCGTCTTCGCTCTGACATAAACGATCCGCCTCATGATGCAATTGAGCGATTTTTGCTTGCAATCCGCTGAGAGCCTGACGATGCGTTTCAAGAGCGTTGCGTGCGTTCAGCGATTGGTTCCGAGCCGCTTCGTGCGCTCGGCGAGCGTCGAGCTCTTCTTGTTCGCACGATCGCTTGCCGAACAGAGCGTGCCGACGACTTTGCAACGCAGTTGCCTTGCTTTCCGTCTCGGAAAGGTAATCGGCACTTTCTTGCGTTTGTTTCTCGAGCGATGCCAAAGCGTCGGCATCGATGCGGATCTCCATTTCAAGATCGCGCCGTTTCTCGATCAGGCCTTGTAGTTCTTGGTTTCTGTCGCGATACGTTTGAGCCAGAGAATGGATTTGATCAAGCAGCGCTTTCGGATCGCCCGTCGCATCGAGGGCGTTGACGTGCAGTGAGGCGACGCGTTCCGACCAACGCGCAAGTTGTTCTTTCGTATGGCGTTCGAGCTTGTCGACCGTTTGTTTGAGAAGCTCGATTTTGGCTTCGTGTTGTTCGACCAAAGAGCTTAATCGAAGCGTCTGAGCTCGAGCTGCGTCCAGTTCTACTCTGACGACGTCGATTGCTCGCTGTTCGTTCAACAAGCATTGGCTCAATTTGTCGAGGTTGGCCAGTCGTTCTTTGAGTCGACTCAAATCGGTTTGCGCTTGCAACAAAGCCGCGTCGAGTTGCTCGATCGCGTCCGCCGGGATGGCGGCGTCGGTGTCGGCGAACATCGATTGCGCGCGGGTCGTCAGCAGGGCCAGCCGCTCCTGCGCCTCGACGCGCGTTTGTTCCAAAAGTTGCTTGCGTCCGTTTTGTTGCAAAACCTCATGCTCGAGCGTGCGTACTTGCTCAAGCGTCGCCATGCATAAGGCTTCTTGGTCGCTCAGGCGTCGTTTCATGTCGGGATCGGCCTCGGGCGGCGTCATGGCATAAGGATGATGCAAGGAGCCGCACAAGGGGCAGGGGACTTCGGCGATCAATGTCTCGCGCTCTTTGGCAAGGCGTTCTACGGCGCACAAGCGCAGCAAGTCGTTCCGATGCGTTTCGTACTGCCCAAGCGATTGGCGGGTGGCCTGCAAGCGTTCTTGCAAATGCAACAGGCGCTCGTCGGTTCGGTGGCATTGCTCGACGTGATCGTGCACTGCTTTTTGTGCGTCGAAGTATTCGCGCAGTTCGCTTCGTTGACACGTCAGCAGAGTAATTCGTTCGGTCAACGATTCGACTTCGTTTTTCCAGTACTCGAGTGATTGGCCGTTCAAGAGCGATCGGCGGGTTGTTTCTTGGGACGCAATCGCTTCTTGCTTGTTTCGGATTTGCTCTTCAAGCGAACGCACTCGGGGCGAGTGGACATGAAGACGTTGACGGGCTTGCTCCGCCAGATCCTGTTCCGAGTTCAACGCGCGGTTTGTTTCACGGCATTGCTCGCGGTGTTGCTCGATGGCGCGGTAATCGCCGGCAAGTTCATCTTCCCGTTCGTCGCACGTTCGGCATTCGACGTGCTGTTGGACCCATTGCGTCAATCGGTCTTGTTTCGCCAAGAGAGCCGCCCGGTTTTCCTGTTTCGTCGTCAACGCGTTTTTTTGTGCGGTACCTCGTGCCGTCAGCAACGCGAGTTGCTCGCTGCGGTCGCGCCGTTGCCGCTCGGCTTCGAACAATTGCGTGTCGATTTCGCGAACCTGAATCAACAGTTGATTTAACGTCTCGCGAGCGGTTCGCGTCTTAAGTTCGGTTTCGACGGCGTTTTTCGACGCCTCTTCCAATCGGGCCGATTGTTGCGTCAGTTGTGATAATTTCGTTTCGGAAGACGACAGATCGGATCGAGTTAACGTTTGTTGTTGTTCGATCAGAAGAAGCTTTTCGCGCGTGGGCACCAAGGCGGCGGCATGCTCGGCTTTGTGCAGACGCTGCCGTTGATCGCTCGTGCCGAGCCATTGTTCTTTCAGCCGCTCGGTTTGCGCGGTCGTGCGTTCGACGGTTTGGATCAGGCGATCGACGGATCGGCGCCACGCAAGCGCTTCGTTCGTCGTTGCCAATTGTTTGTTCGAGTCGGCGGTTTCCCGTTCCAGACGAGCGAGACGATCGGACAGATCGGCGCGAGCGGTTTCACTCAAGGGAGTGCGATAAGCCAGTTTCGCCTTCAAATCGTTCAGACCGTTGCTTTCGGCGGCATGCCGTTGTTGAACTCGTTTGGAAATTTCCGAGTAAATGTCGGTTCCGGTGATTTGTTCCAAAGTGACGGCGCGTTCGTCGGGTTTGGACTTGAGAAAAACGGAAAAACTCCCTTGCGCCAACAAAACCGAACGGGTGAACTGCTCGTAGGTAAGTCCCGTGATTTCAGGAACCAACGCGCCCATGGCGGTCAGCGAAGAAGCCAACGTGTCCCATTGTCCCGACTCGGGATCGAGGCGCAACAAACGTACGTCGCATTTTTGCAATTTGCCGTCGGATTTTTTACGCGCGCGATTTTGTCGCCAGCCGGCCAAGTAATCCCGTCCTCCCGCCTCAAAGACTAAACGACATTCGCACTCGAACGCGCCGCGACTCATGACCTCGTTGCCGGAAGGCGAAATGGCGTTGATGCGAGGCGTACGGCCGTATAACGCGAGGCAAATCGCGTCGAGCAATGTGGATTTGCCCGCTCCCGTCGGCCCCGTAATGGCGAACAGACCGTTGGCCGCGTAATCCGCATGCCGAAAGTCGATGTTCCATTCGCCTCGGATCGAATTGACGTTCTGTACATACAAAGAAAGGATGCGCATGCGGTTTCTCCGTCATCGATTCGCGTGCACGTCCTCGTGCAGGATGTCGTACACGATGCTGTCATGGCAATAACGCAGCTCGCGTTTGGTTTCTTCGTCCAGATCCGAAGCCCTGGCCAAACGTTTTTCAAAAATATCGGAAGGCGTCAACTCTTTGATCGATTGTGTCGTGTCGGACGACGTCAGGCATGCGGCCTCGAAAGAGGCGTCGCAAATCCGAACGACGCGCAACGGAGCGCCTTGCGTCAGCGAATCGACGATTTCTTTGAGATTGTGTCCCGTGATGCCGCCCGTGCGGATGATTTCGCACCAATCGTCGCACTGCGCCCGGACAAGTTCGCCGACGGCCTCGACGATCGAGTCGACATCACCCTCGATGCGACGCAAACGATCGAAGTGCGGCACGGGAATTTTTCTTATTTCCGTTAATTTTCCGTCAAAGTCGATGATATTTACATATTTGTCTTGATTTTCGCCGAAGTCGAACGGAATGGGCGAGCCGCAGTAACCGCCGGCCGCAATGCCGTTCAACTGTTGAGCGTGGTGCAAATGGCCGAGCGCCAGATAGTCGATTTCAGGCGGGAAAGTGTCGGCGGGCAATACGCCCAAAGATCCGACATAGAGATTGCGTTCGCTTGTTTGCGTTGTGCAACCGGCCGCAAAGAGATGACCGGAAGCGATGAGAGGGATGTTCGGGGCGATGTCGTAAAGCTCGAGAGCGCGGTCGACGACGCGTCGATAATGCAAGGCGGTGGCGCGGGCGATCGCTTCGTCTTTTTCTCGCAACGTATCGTGTTCGCCGTAGTGCAGGATGTCGCGTTCGCGCAAATAGGGAATGGCGCAGACGACGGCCTGCAACGCGCCGGCTCCATCGTGCAAAGCGATGATTTCGTCGTCGCATCGTTCGCCCGGCGAGCCTACGACGGTGACGTTGAGCGCATTGAGCAGGCTCTTGGGCGCGGTAAGCAGCGTGGGGGAGTCGTGATTGCCGGCAATAACGACGACATGGCGGCACGACGTCGACTGAAGACCGGCTAAAAAGTCGTAATAGAGCTTTTGCGCCTGATGCGACGGCGTCGTCGTGTCGAAGACGTCGCCGGCCACGAGCAACGTGTCGACGGATTGTTCGGCGATTAGATCGGTCAGCCAGGTCAAAAATTGTTCGAAGGTGCGGTAGCGATCGCAATCGCACAAACGTCGGCCCAAGTGCCAATCGGATGTATGTAACAGTCGCATGAAAAAGCTCCTTCAAATGAACAAAAGGCTGCGCGCCTTGACTCAAGACGCACAGCCCAAGAGCGAAAACGCCGGGCTCAGCGGGCGATGAGCGGCAACAACTTTTCGGTAATGGCCATGGAGCGATCCGCCGCCAGTTTGACGAACTCCATGTAGTCCATGCTGGCCTCGCCGCTGGCTTCGTCGGAAATCACGCGAATGGCGGCAAAGGGAATGCGGTTGACATAGCAAACGTGAGCGATGGAACCCGACTCCATTTCAACGGCGATGCCGTCGAACGTGTCTTTGATCCATTGTTTGCGTTCGGCGTTGGCGATGAACTGATCGCCCGTGGCGATCGTGCCGAGCAGGCAGTTCATGCCCAATTCCTTGGCGACCGACTCGACGCCGCGATAGATGTCTTCGTCGGCCGGTAATTTGACGATGTTGATGCCCGAAAGCAGGCCGTGAGGATCGCCGATGCAGGACGTGTCCATGTCGTGTTGAACCAGTGCAGTCGAAATGGCGACGTCACCGATATGCAGCTTGTCGGACAGGGTGCCGGCAACGCCGGAATTAATGATTTTGTCGACACCGAAACGCAGGATCATGGTCTGAGCGCAGATGGCGGCAAACACCTTGCCGATGCCGCTGACGGCGACGACGACGTCCACGCCGTTGAGCTGACCTTGGTGAAAATCAATGCCGCTGATCGTTTCGGTGACGGGATTGGCCAACTTGGCCTTGAGCGCGTCCACTTCGATACGCATGGCGCCGATGATGCCGATCATGTGTGCTCTCCTTATTGGGCGTAGGTGAAATCGTGCGTCGGTTTGGCGTTGAGGCAGTCGAGATAGCGACGGCACTCACGCTTGGCGCATTCGATGTCAAGGTTGCGATAGTTGCCGCATTCTTTTTGCGACGCGCCGAAAACGAGGTCTTCGTGATCGATCACTTGTTGCAGCATGGTTTTGAGCGTGGCCAAGACCACGTCGTTGTCGGCATTGCGAATCAAGAGATAAAACCCGGTCTGGCACCCCATGGGACCGAAATAGATGACCTGATCGGCGATGCTGCTGTTTCGGATGAACGTGGCGATCATGTGCTCGACGGAGTGCATCGTGACGTTGTCCATGTAATCGCCGGCGTTGGGCTTGCGAGTGCGAAGATCGTACGTGGTGATGTCGCCGTCGACGCGGGAAACATAGATGCCGGGATCGAGCAAATCGTGGTCGATCTGAAAGCTTTGAATGCGTTGCATGATTGAAGAGAATCCAACTAAAAAATAAAGACGTGTCCGAGACAATTTAGACACTATAGCAGTCCGACGGAAACGGAAGGAAGTCGGTCGCCAAGAATGTGGTCGTGTTCCGCGTCTTGAGTACTGCCGACGGCGTATTGCCCGCCCGTTGCTTGCATGGTATTCTCGAACTTCAGTCGTCCGTAACAACGGACGGACAATTTTCAGACGACAAATGTGGACAGTTATGACGCACGAACAGTTGAGCCGCTTGCTTGAGCAAACCGAATGGAGCGACGAGGACATCGTCCGAGTCTTGGCGCTGACCGATCCGGAGGATTGCGCTCTGTTGCAACAGGCGGCCTATCGTCGTACGACCGCCCTGATGGGGAACAACGTCTACTATCGCGGGCTGATCGAACTGTCGAACGTATGCACGTACGATTGCCGTTATTGCGGCATTCGCAAGGGCAATCACGCGCTCAAACGCTACACGATGACGTTGGACGAAGTCGTTGAACAGGCCGTCTGGGCCGCCGAACAAGGGTACGGGTCCGTGTGCTTGCAAGCCGGCGAACGCGACGATCCGAAGTTCGTCGATTTCGTGACGCGGTGCTTGCGTGCCATCCACGAAGCGACCGTCAGCGACACGTTGCCCAACGGCGTCGGCATCACGCTCTCGCTGGGCGATCAAACGCCTGAGGTATACGAACAGTGGGCTCAGGCCAGCGGCAACCGGATGGCGCTGCGCTATTTGTCCCGATTCGAAACGAGCAACCCCGCCTTGTTCGAGATGTTGCATACGGGCGGAGGAAAACAACAAAAGACGCTCGAAAAACGTTTCGAGTGTTTCAATAGCTTGCGGCAAAGCGGCTATCAAGTGGGGACCGGCGTGATGATCGGCATCCCCGGCCAGACGTTGGAAGACCTGTGCAAAGACATTCGCTTGTTCCAACAGTTGGACGTCGACATGATCGGCATGGGACCGTACTTGATGAGTCAAGGGGGCGATTTGCAAGAAATCGGGCAAATGGAACCCGAGCCGCTGTTGCAGCTGTCGCTCAACATGATCGCCGTCGTGCGTCTCGTTATGGGGCCGGTGAACATTGCGGCCGCCACGGCCTTGCAGGCCATCCGAGACGACGGGCGCGAACTCGGGATCATGTACGGCGCCAACGTCGTCATGCCGAATCTGTCGCCTCAAAGCTATCGAACCGGTTATCAACTGTATGACAACAAACCGTGCGTGAACGACGGGCCCATGCAGTTTGCTTCCGAGCTTGAACGTCGCATCGCGGCAATCGGTCGGGATATCGGTTGGAACAAGCCCGGTAGCTCGTTGCGTTGGTGCCAACGCGTCGGTGTTGAAGAATAAGCGGCAGCTGGATTTCTCTCAGTCGTTCTAAAGGAACGCTTAAGCCGAAAGGCGCACAATCGCATCGTTGGTAGGGCGCCGCTCGGCGCCGACGATTGTGCATTATCTAAGGGTGCGTTTATGTCTCAAAGCGGTCGAATCGCCGTTATCCTCGTCAACACGGGTTCTCCAGAAGCGCCGACGAAAGAAGCGGTCGGAAAGTACTTGATCGAGTTCTTGGGCGACCGACGCGTTGTCGAATTACATCCGCTGATTTGGCAGCCGATTTTGCGCGGGATCGTCGTTCCGCGTCGCTCGCAAGACGCGGCCAACCGGTACCGTTCGATTTGGACGGAAAACGGCTCTCCGTTGGTGGATTACACCTTGAAGACGGCTCGAGCGTTGGATCGTGAACTGGGAGAAGGTTTCGACGTGACGTGGGCCATGTGTTACGGCTCGCACAAGCTGGCCGACGAACTGGCGCGCGTGATCGAAACGAACCCCGAACGCATCGTGATTTTGCCAATGTTCGCGCAATACGCCACGCAAACGAGCGCCGCCGTTTTCGATATCGTCGATCGCGTGATTAAAAAGTATCCGACGACTGCGCCGATCGTTCGTATCGAATCGTATTTCGACGATCCGAATTACATCGCTTGTTTGGCATCGAACGTTCGCGAGCATTGGGCCAAGGCGGGCGAACTTGGGCCGAACGACCGACTTGTGATGAGTTTTCACGGCATTCCCGCCGTCAGCAGCGAACGAGGGGATCCTTACGAGCGCCAATGCAACGAGACCGCCCGCTTGTTGGCCAACGCGTTGGGGCTCGAGGATTCGCAGTGGGTTTTGTGCTACCAGTCCAAATTCGGTCGAGCCAAGTGGCTCGAACCGTCGGCCATCGATACGGTGCAACGTTTGGCGCGCGAGGGACACGATCGCATCGACGTGGTGTGTCCTGGCTTTGCGGCCGATTGCATCGAGACGCTCGAAGAAATTCAATGCGAACTCAAAGAAATCTACGAACAAGCCGGCGGCAAAATCTTCGGCTATGTTCCCGCTCCCAATGACGGCGAGCAAGCGGTGCGCGGCTATGCGCGTTTGATTTCGCGCGCTCTCGCTTCCTGAGACTTGAAAAGTCGCGACGTCGTCCCCATATAGGGGATACCGTTTTTATTGAACCTATTTCCGGAGTCAATCGTTATGTCCGAAAACGAAAACAAACAAGCCGCCGATCAGGCCGCCGAAGAATTGAAGAAGGCGGCTCAAGAAGCTGATCAGGCCGAACAGACGAGCGAAGAACCCGCAGCCGAAACCGTTGCCGACGAATTGGCCGCCGCGCAGGCCAAGGCCGCAGAACATTACGATCTGTATGTTCGTGCCGTCGCCGAGCTCGAAAACACGCGTCGTCGTTGTGCCGAAGACGTCATGAAGGCTCAAAAGTTCGGCGTGGAAAAGTTTGCCCAGAATTTGTTGCCGGTGGTCGACAGTCTGGAAAAGGCGATCGAAATCACGGCCGACACCGAAGGCCCCATGCGCGAAGGTCTGTTGACCACGTACCGCCAAATGCTTCATGCGTTGGAAGTCAGCGGCATGACCTGCATCGATCCCAAGGGTGAGAAGTTCGATCCCAACACGCAGCAAGCCATCGCCATGGTTCCTGCCGGCGAAGGTCAACTGGCCGGTAACGTTGCCGAAGTGTTCCAGCGTGGTTGGAAGATCCACGAACGCGTTTTGCGTCCCGCCATGGTCAGCGTCGTTCAGGGCTGATTTTCGCTTCTGCAAACGAGTTTAAATTTTTTTTACAGACGCCCCGTTGAATTTTCGCGGGGCGTCCCCATATAGGGCTTATGGACGGGGAGACGGCACGAACTTGAGCCGATCCCGCACGGATTTATCAACGAAGGCCGAGCCTTTTTCTTTGCTCGGCACAAGCTATTTGAGAGGTTTGGAGAACATGTCTAAGATCATCGGTATCGACCTTGGTACGACCAATTCGGCTGTTGCCATCATGGAAGGCGACAAGGTTCGCGTGATCGAAAATTCCGAAGGCACCCGCACGACGCCTTCCATCGTCGCCTATTTGGAAAACGGCGAAATCCTCGTCGGCGCCACCGCCAAGCGTCAGGCCATCACCAATCCGAAGAACACGTTGTTTGCCGTCAAGCGTTTGATCGGTCGTCGTTACGAAGACAAGGAAGTTCAGAAGGACGTTGCTCACGCTCCCTTCAGCATCGTTCGTGCCGACAACGGCGACGCCTGGGTTCAGGTTCTTCAGGACAAGAAGCTCGCTCCCCAGCAGGTTTCCGCCGAAGTGCTCCGCAAGATGAAGAAGACCGCCGAAGACTATCTCGGTGAAACCGTGACCGAAGCCGTCATCACGGTTCCGGCCTACTTCAACGACAGCCAGCGTCAGGCCACCAAGGACGCCGGTCGCATCGCCGGCTTGGAAGTCAAGCGCATCATCAACGAACCGACCGCAGCCGCTTTGGCCTTCGGTTTGGACAAGATGGGTCAGGCCGATCGTAAGATCGCCGTTTATGACTTGGGCGGCGGTACGTTCGATATTTCCGTGATCGACATCGCCAACGTTGACGGTGACAAGCAGTTTGAAGTTCTCTCCACGAACGGCGACACGTTCTTGGGCGGCGAAGACTTCGACCAGCGTTTGGTCGCCTACTTGATCGACGAATTCAAGAAGGACACCGGCGTTGATTTGGGTAAGGACGTTTTGGCTCTGCAGCGTTTGAAGGACGCCGCCGAAAAGGCCAAGATCGAATTGTCCAACCGTCAGGAAACCGAAATCAACCTGCCGTACATCACGGCCGACGCCACCGGTCCGAAGCACATGAACATCACGATCACTCGTGCCAAGTTCGAAAGCATGGTGGAAGATTTGGTTCAGCGCACGATCGAACCCTGCCGCAAGGCTTTGCAGGATGCCGGCGCCAGCACGTCCGACATCTCCGACGTGATTTTGGTCGGCGGTATGTCCCGTATGCCCCGCGTTCAGCAGGTCGTTCGTGAATTCTTCGGCAAGGATCCGCGCAAAGACGTCAACCCCGACGAAGCCGTCGCCATCGGCGCTGCCGTTCAGGGTTCCGTTTTGACCGGCGACCGCAAGGACGTTCTGTTGCTCGACGTCACGCCGTTGACCCTGGGTATCGAAACCTTGGGCGGCGTCATGACCGCCATGATCAAGCGCAACACCACGATCCCGACCAAGCACGCTCAGGTCTTCTCTACGGCCGAAGACAATCAGCCCGCCGTGACCATCAAGGTTTATCAGGGTGAACGCGAAATGGCCGCTTCCAACAAGTTGTTGGGCGAATTCAATCTCGAAGGCATTGCCCCGGCTCCTCGCGGTTTGCCGCAGATTGAAGTGACCTTCGACATCGACGCCAACGGCATTTTGCACGTTGCCGCCAAGGACAAGGCCACCGGCAAGGAAAACACCATCACGATCAAGGCCAGCTCCGGTCTGACCGAAGAAGAAATCAATCGCATGGTGGCCGACGCCGAAGCCAACAAGGCCGAAGATCATCGTCGTTTTGAATTGGCTCAGTCCCGCAACCAGGCCGATGCTGCCATCAGCCAGGTACAGAAGACGCTCAAGGATCTCGGCGACAAGGTTGAAGCTTCCGATCGCGCCGCTTGCGAAGCCGCCATCAAGGAAGTTGAAGGCGTCATCCGCGGTGAAGACAAGGAAGCCATCGACAAGAGCGTTGAAGCTTTGATGGCCGCCGCGCAGAAGATCGGTGAAAAGCTCAATCAGGCCGCTCAGGCTCAGCAGCAGGCTCAGGCCGGCGCCCAGCAACAGGGCGGCGCTCAGCAGCAGGCTGACGACGTCGTCGATGCCGACTTCAAGGAAGTCAAGCACTAATCTCGCCTAAATCGGCAAAAAAAGGGGGGATGTCCTCCCCCCGTGATCGGGGTCGGAAGTCCGGGTAACAGACGTTCCGACCCTCTTTCGTACGAAACGGGAAGAAATAAACACTATGGCTGATCAGGATTATTACGAGTTGCTCGGCGTGGCCCGCGGTGCCAGCGATGACGAGATCAAAAAGGCTTATCGTCGTTTGGCGATGAAGTACCATCCCGATCGCAACGGCGGTAACAAGGAAGCGGAAGACAAGTTCAAGCAAATCGGCGAAGCGTATGCCGTTTTGTCCGATCCGCAAAAACGTGCGGCTTATGATCGTTACGGCAAGGCCGGCGTGGATCCCAACGCGGCCGGTGCCGGTGGTTTCGGCGGCTTTGGCGGAATGGGTGGTTTTGAGAATTTCGGCGACATTTTCAGCGAAATTTTCGGCGGCGGCGCACAGCGCGGCGGTCGTCGCGGACCTCAGGTTTTCCGTGGTGCCGACGTCAGCTATTCTCTGGAAATCACGCTTGAACAAGCGGTTCACGGCGATCAAACCGACATTCGCGTTCCCGTTTGGGAAGAATGCTCCACGTGCTCCGGTACGGGATGCAAGCCCGGCACGAGCAAGAAGACCTGCCCGCATTGCCGAGGTACCGGTACGATCAACATGAGCAACGGCTTTTTGTCCGTACAACAGACGTGTTCGCACTGTCACGGCACGGGGGAAGTCATCGCCGATCCGTGCCGCGACTGTCAGGGCGTCGGTCGCATTCGCAAGACCAAGACTTTGCAAATCGACATTCCCAAGGGTATCAACGACGGCCAGCGCATTCGTTTGTCCGGTAAGGGCGAGCCCGGGGTCAACGGCGGTCCGTCCGGCGATTTGTACGTTCAGATCGTCATCAAGCCGCACGATATTTTCGAACGTGACGGCGACGATTTGCACGCCGACCTGCCGCTGAGCTTTGCGACGGCGGCTTTGGGCGGCGAAGTCGTAGTGCCGACGATGGACACGGAAACGCGCATTACGATTCCCGAAGGAACGCAATCGGGTAAGATTTTGCGCTTGCGCGGCAAGGGCGTGGCCAATTTGCGCACGCACGAAAAGGGCGACTTGTACGTCCACGTGTATGTGGAAACGCCGGTCAATCTGTCGGCCAAGCAAAAGAGCCTGCTCAAGGAGTTCGATGAATCCTTGAAGCAATCTGCCGAAAAGCATTCGCCCAAGAATCAGAGCTTCATGGACAAGATGAAGCGCTTCTTCTCCTAAGCGTTAGGCGTATTCCAAAAACAAAGTAGCCGCAAACCTGATGTTTGCGGCTACTTTGTTTTCGGCCGAAAAAAGCCCTTTGACCGATCAAAGGGCTTTGGAAGTCGATCATCGCATGGATCGATTATTCGGAGTCACGCAGATCCTTCAGTTCGCGGCGAAGAATCTTGCCGACAGCCGTCTTGGGCAGGGCCTTGACGAAGACGATCGTACGCGGAACCTTGTAGCCGGTCAGCTGAGCGCGGCAGTACTTGACGACGTCGTCGCGGGTCAATGCGGGATCCTTCTTGACGATGACAGCCTTGACGGTTTCGCCGATGCGCGGGTTGCTTACGCCGACCACGCCGCATTCGAGAACGCCGGGCATCGAAGCGATAACGCTTTCGATTTCATTGGGATAAACGTTCAAGCCGTTGACGATGATCAGGTCCTTCTTGCGATCGGTAATCGTGATGCGACCGGTGGTGTCCATGTAGCCGACGTCGCCGGTACGCAACCAACCGTCGACGAAGACGTTGGCGGTTTCTTCAGGCTTTTCCCAATAGCCGAGCATGACCTGCGGACCGAGCACGCAGATTTCGCCGGTATGTTCGGGAATCTTTTCAGGATCGGAGCACATGCCGAGATCGCGGAACTCTTCGCCGCGAATCGTCACTTGGGTCGACGGCAAGGGATAGCCGACGGAGCCGTCCCACGGTGCTTCGGGAAGGTTGCCGCAAACGCCGGGGCTGGTTTCCGTCAGGCCGTAGGCTTCGAGAATGGCGCAACCGGTCGTGGCGTGCCAACGTTCGGCAACGGCCTTCTGAACTTGCGCGCCGCCGCCGACAACAATCTTCAGACGCGAGAACTTGTGTTCGCGGAAGCTCTTGTTGTTGAGCATGGCGTTAAAGAGCGTGTTCACGCCGGTCATGACGGAGAAGTCCCACTTCTTGACCAATTCGGCCAATGCGGGGATGTCGCGGGCATTCGGAACCAGAACGATCTTGGCGGCCTTCTTGCAGAAGCACAACGTCGAGGTCAACGCGAAGATATGGTAGAGCGGCAACGGCTGCATGGCGACTTCCTGACCGTCAATGAAGGTCTGGGAAATCCAAGTACCGGTCTGTTCGACGTTGGCCAATACGTTGCGGTGCGTGAGCATGGCGCCCTTGGAGACGCCGGTCGTGCCGCCCGTGTATTGCAACAAAGCGATGTCGTTGTTGTTGAGCGTCACGGGAGTGTGACCGTGGCTGCGACCGATGGACAACGCCTTGCGGAAGGGGACGTGGCCGGGCAAATTGAATTGCGGCACCATCTTCTTGACGTAACGTACCACCAGATCGGTGATCACGCGCTTGTGCAATGGGAACATGTCGCCGACTTTGGTGGTGACGATGTGCTTGACCGGCGTTTCGTGCAGGACCGTTTCGAGCGTCTTGGCGAAGTTTTCGATGATGACGATGGCCTTGGCGCCGCTGTCGGAAAGCTGGTGGCTCAGTTCGCGCGGCGTGTAGAGCGGATTGACGTTCACGACGATCATGCCGGCACGCAAGACGCCGATCATGGAGATCATGTACTGCAACAGGTTGGGCATCATGATGGCAACGCGGTCGCCGGGCTTCAAGCCGGGCAGTTGCTGCAGGTAGCCCGCAAAATCGTTGGACAGGCGGTTCAGTTCATTGAAGGTGAGTTCCTTGTCCATGCAGACGAAGGCGGTGTTGTTGCCGTACTGCTTGGCCACTTCGTCGAACAGAGTCGGAATCGAGGCGAACGTGTCGGGGTTGATTTCGGCGGGGATTCCTGCCGGATATTGAGCAATCCAAGGGTGGGTCATCGTTAAGTTTCCAACCTAAAAAAAGAGTTCGGTTCGCCGGAGTAGCGAACCGAAAACAAACGCTGAAATTAATCGATACGAATGTCACCGATCTCTTGCAACGGTTCACCGAGCGTCAGGCAATGCAACGCGTAGCGTTTGACGTCTTCGTAATCGGTGAAGTCGACGGACTGGGTACGGTCGGTCGGGCCGTCGGTCATGCGCATGATGATTTGGATCATCAAGGTTTCGAACCAGTTCCAGTTGGGGTAATCAACCTTGCCGGCAAAACACTTGAGGTCCTTGGGTTTCCATGCGGATCGGCGAATGAATTTTTGCAGGTAACGATTGCCGAACGGCGTCGCTTTTTCGGGAGAACGGGCTACGACGGTGACGTTGAAGAAGCTGTTGGGCAACGCATCCAACTTGTCCTTGAATGCGGAACAGAATTCCCAAACGATTTTGTTGTAAGTTCCGTAAACGATCGGAGTACCGACAATGACGGTGTCGTACTGATCCCAATCGATTCCTTCGCGCACGATCTCCATCATTTCGACCATTTCGCATTTGTGACCGGCTTCTTCGATTGTTTTTGCAATCGTGCGGGCAATGCGGCTGGTATGGCCGGCGTGGCTGTAGTAAGCCAAGAGGACGTGTTTCATCGCTACCAACTCCAAACTGTTTTTTGTTTTCAGAGAAAACAAAAATACAAACGATAAAAGATTAAAAGAAGACGGTTCGCTTTCGGGGGCGTTTTTTCTAGGTGGTTACCCTGAGTTTTGTCGTTATGGGGTAACTGTGGCGAACGTATAGACGTAGTGTACCGCGTATTTGTTACAACCTGCTGAACGCCGTCGCCTTTTCTTTGCCAAAGCGACGTCGGCATGACGGAGCTTGCTTCGGAGGGCGAACGGCGGGTTTGCGAATGAAGCAGGAATTTTTTGGAAAAATTACCCAAAAAACAATACATAAGGCTAAAATACCGCCTTCGGTTTGTCTCGTGAGGCGAAAAAATGACCGACCGGATATAGTCGGAGTCGCCCGAGACATTGAACAATTTTTCCCTATCGGCTCTTTGCCCGGCTTTCTTGTTGAAAAAAAGCGTGTAAAAGAGCACACCAGGATTTATGGCAAAAGAAGACCTTATTGAAATGGCAGGCCAGGTATTGGAAGTTCTGCCTGATGCTCGTTATCGCGTTAAGCTCGATAACGGTCATGAATTGATCGCTTACACGAACGGCAAGATGCGCAAGCATCACATTCGCATTTTGGCCGGTGACAAAGTTTCTTTGGAATTGTCTCCTTACGATTTGACCAAGGGTCGCATCACCTTCCGTCACATCGAAGGTCGCCCGGCAGCCGCGCCGGCCGCCCAGAAGCGTCGTTAATAGACGAGTTCTCCGTTGCAACGGCGACGGCGGACGTGTTAAAAAGGAACCTACAGGCTTGCTTCTTGGCAAGACTTGAGGTTCCTTTTTCTTTTTTGATCGCGAGAGTGCCGTGTACGAAGAGTTTGGTCATAGCGTAGAGCCGCAGACTGGGTCGATTCCCGGTGTCGCTCACGTATTGCGTCGCATCTCGGCGCTGATGAGCCGCCAATTCGGTCGCTTCGAACTGATCGGCGAAATCCAAGGTCTTAAAAAGGCCATGTCCGGTCACGTGTATTTTGATCTCAAAGACACGCAGGAGGATGCTCTTTTGTCCTGCGCTCTGTTTCGAACGCAGGCGCAGGCCTTGAAGTTCCAACCCAAGGACGGCGACGTTGTCATCGTTTCGGGGGAATTGAATTTGTACGCCCCGCGCGGGCAGATCAGCTTTGTCGTTCGATCCATAAAGTTGGCGGGGGCGGGCGATTTGTACGCGCAATTCGTCGCTCTCAAAGAGAAGTTGCAATCGCTCGGTTATTTTGACGAGTCGCGTAAAAAGGCGATTCCCAAGTATCCCCGTCGCATCGGCATCGTCACGAGCTTGCGTGGCGCCGCTTTGCAAGACGTACTTAAAACGATCAAACAGCGGGCGCCTTTCGTGAACGTCGTGATTTATCCGACGTCGGTTCAAGGAGAAGGGGCCGTCGACGAGATCTTGCGCGCGCTCGATGCGGTTCAGGAACGACGGGAGGTCAGCGTCGTGCTGTTGGTGCGTGGGGGCGGTTCTCTCGCTGATTTGTGGTGCTTCAATTCAGAGCGTCTGGCTCGTCGCCTCGTCGACATGCCCGTGCCGGTGGTCGCCGGGGTCGGGCACGAGAGCGACGTGACGATCGCCGATTTGGTGAGCGATTGGCGCGCCGCGACGCCGACCGCGGCCGCCGTCAAGGTGACGGAGTATTGGATGGCCGTGCTCGAACGCATGGACGAAGGCACCAAGCGACTGCAACGCGTGATGCGCTCACGCATCGAACAGGCTCAATGGCAATTGACGCAGTTTGATCGCATCGGGGTGCAGATGCGATATCGCTTGAAAGCCGTGCGTGCGGAATTGAATCAATTGGCCGATCTGTCCGGCGCCATGCAGCGCTACATGCTCAATTTGGACAAACGTTTGGAGCGTTGCAGCGGAAAGTTGGCCGGAGTGCCCGCGGCCCGATTGCAAGAAGAACGATTGACGTTCGAGCGGGCGGAGCACCGATTGCGCTCGTTGCGCCCCGATCCGACCGCGGCATTGTCTCGGATCGAGCAATTGGAATCGACCGCCAAGCGCCTTTTCAAGGGGGAGATCGCGATCAAGCGAGAACGAGTCAAAGCGTTGAGTTCCAAACTCAGAGCCTTGGATGTCAATCGCGTGTTGGATCGAGGTTATGCGTTGGCGCTGGACGACTCCGGTCGTATTGTTCGCGATGCGTCGCAGTTGTCGGTCGGGCAGTCGATCGATCTTCGTCTGGCCAAGGGGGGAGCGCGCGGGCGCATCGAATCCACGCGTTTGGAATGAAGGGACTTGTTGAACTGACAAAATTGACAGTCCAAAAACATTCGGACACAAAACGACACGTTTGAGACAATTGTCTGAATGTTTCTCGGCATCTCGCTCCATTGAAAATGGCTATCATACGATCAAGAACGAAGACCGTGGGTCTTTGAAGTGAGTTTTGATTGGACCGATGCGAGACATCGGCCGTTATGGAGAGAAAAATGAGTGAATTTGTATTGCCGAAGTTGGACTATGCCCTCGATGCCCTGGCTCCCGCCATGAGTGAAGAAACGATGCAGTTCCATTACGGCAAGCATCATCAGACGTACATCAACAACCTCAACGCCTTGATCAAGGGCACGGAATTTGAAGGCAAGAGCCTCAAGGAAATCATTCTGACGTCCTCCGGCGGTGTTTTTAACAACGCCGCTCAGGTCTTCAATCATTCCTTCTTCTGGAAGTGCTTGACCCCCGGTGGCGGCGGTCAGCCCTCCGGTGATTTGCTCGCTGCGATCGAAGCGACGTGGGGTTCCTTCGCCGCTTTCAAGGACGCCTTCAGTCAGGCTGCCGCCGGTAACTTCGGTTCCGGTTGGACGTGGTTGGTGAAGGATGCCGAAGGTCAGTTGAAGATCGTTTCCACGAGCAATGCCGGCACCCCGTTGACCGACGGTCTCAAGCCGATGTTGACAATCGACGTTTGGGAACACGCTTACTATGTCGACCATCGCAATGCCCGTCCCAAGTTCATCGAAGCGTTCTTCGAACAGTTGGTGAACTGGAAGTTTGTCGAGGCTCGCTTCGCCGGCGTGTCTTGCGGTTGCGGCGGTTCTCCCTGCTGCTCCCGTTAATGACTCGTTAGAGAACTGATAGGCTATCAAACGCTCGGATCCATCGATCCGGGCGTTTTTTTGTTTCAAGGGGGGTCGCAATGCGTCGGTTCGCTCAACGCCGGCACGTGCGTGCCGGCGGCGATGGCGTTGCGCTCGAACCAACCGGCGTTGTCTTCCAGTACGTAAGCTGAGAGGCCGGGCCAGCCGTGTTGTTCGGTCGTGTGGCGTTTCATATGTGCGATGCGCACGATGCGGCCGCACCGATCGATAAAAGCGGCGTCCAGATCGATCGGGGTGTTTTTCATCCACATCGCGACGTGTCGAGGCGGCGAAAAGACAAACAACATGCCGTGATTTTCAGGCAGCGACTCGCGAAACATCAAGCCTCGGGCTTGTTCCTTTGCGGTGCGTGCGACTTCGACGATCAGCGTGGTTGAGCCGAGGGACAACGAACGCGTTTGCAGCTCGGCGCGGGAGGGCGTCGTAATCAGAGATAACGCGAAGAGACAAAAAACAAGTGAGAGCCGACGCATGAGAAACGAAGAGAGGAAATGAAAAATGCCTTGCATGTCAATCATACAAGGCATCGAGAAAAGACGGCGCGGCAAACTTACTTGACGGGCTTGATGTGGGCGGCCTGTTTGCCCTTGGGACCGGTGATGACTTCAAAGGTGACCTTCTGGCCTTCCTTCAACGTTTTGAAGCCTTCGATCTCGATGGCGGAAAAGTGTGCGAAGAGATCTTCACCGCCTTCATCGGGAGTGATGAAGCCGAAGCCCTTGGCGTCATTGAACCATTTAACGATACCGCTTGCCATTTTATTTGACTCCTAATTGTCCTGCCCCGCGTTCTCCAACAAACAACGGCATTTGTTTCAACAAAAAGAACCGGAGCGGCGCATCGAACGGAATCGAAGCCGAACGAGGCGCTCAGGCTGGTGAGCAGGTAATCGCTGGCCAAGACGGTCGGGTACTTTACATGCTAACAGCAAAGCAAAGCATACTCGTATGCTTAAGGATTATCTAAGATTTAATTAGGGTTTTTGTAACAGTTTAAGAACTCTATTGTATTTTTGCCACAACTCACGGATCGGAGGGAAGGCCGCTGAGAGACGGGATTTACTGGGCCTCGGACGCGAAAATTCTTTGAATTCAGACGCAACGTGTCGTGGCATCGCGCAAGGCACTGAAAAAATTGGAAAAAAGATCTGGACGAAACAGAAAATATCGAGTATCATTATGCGTCTGATTTTCTGCGTGTCGACTGTCTCCCCGTTTTCCACTGGATCGTCGACGATAAGGCGCCGAACAATCAGCATAGAACGAATTTTGGGTGAGGAGATGTTCGGTCCCCCTAAAGTTAGACTAGGGAGTGACGGACATAGTCCCGCTCTATTTTTGTATATCCGATAACGTTTCGAACAAAAGCGATCGATGCTTAAAGCGCAAGCGCCATCTTGCGCGAGTTCGTTAAAACGGTATCCCACTATTTAGGTGAAAAACAATGAAGACCTTCTCGGCCAAGCCGTTGGAAGTGACGCGCGACTGGTACGTAGTTGATGGTAACGATAAGGTGCTCGGCCGCCTCGCTACCGAAATCGCTGCTCGTTTGCGTGGTAAGCACAAGCCCGAATTCACGCCGCATGTCGATACGGGCGACTACATCGTCGTGATCAACGCTGACAAGATCAAGTTGTCCGCTGAAAAAGCTGGCAAGAAGACGTACTACCGCCACACCGGTTACCCCGGCGGCGTGTACTCCACGACGTTCAATGAAATGCAGGCTAAGCACCCTGGCCGCGCTCTGGAAATTGCCGTTAAGGGCATGCTCCCGAAGGGCCCGCTCGGTTACGCCATGATCAAGAAGCTCAAGATCTACGCCGGCACCGAACATCCGCACACTGCTCAGCAGCCCAAGGTTCTTGACATTTAAGGTAGACAAAGATGATCGGCAACTACAATTATGGTACTGGCCGCCGTAAGAGCTCTGTCGCTCGCGTTTTCATCAAGCGCGGCACCGGCAAGATCCTCGTGAACGGTCGTGAACTCAACGAATTCTTCAAGCGCGAAACCGGCCGCATGGTCGTCATGCAGCCCCTGCAGCTCACCGACAACGTCGAAACGTTTGACATCATGGTTAACGTTTCTGGCGGCGGTGAATCCGGTCAGGCTGGTGCCGTTCGTCACGGTATCACCCGCGCCCTCATCGACTACGATGCTGGTTTGAAGCCCGTTCTCTCGAACGCCGGCCTCGTAACCCGCGACGCTCGTGAAGTCGAACGTAAGAAGGTTGGTCTGCGCGGTGCTCGCCGTGCCAAGCAGTTCAGCAAGCGCTAATCGTTTGCCGTACTGTCTGCAAAGGGTCACGATGTGGCCCTTTGCGGGAAAAGAAACGCCAAGGAAGTCGTCCTTGGCGTTTTTTTCATATTCGTTTTTTTGTTACGCGTAATTGTCCAACGAAAACAGTATAATGCGTAGAATTTGACGCAAATGCGCGTCAGGACTTCTCATATTCTCATCCTGCCAATAAGAAAGGGGAAACATCGTGTTTTTTATCTCTGATGCAATGGCTCAGACTGCTGCCGCTCCGGAAGGCGTCGGCGGAATGTTGATGCAGTTCGGTCCGATCGTTCTGATCTTCGTTGTGTTCTGGTTCTTCCTGATCCGTCCGCAACAGAAGCGTCAGAAGGAACACATCAAGATGTGTGAAGCGCTCAAGAAGGGCGACGAAATCATGACGATCGGCGGTATCGCCGGCCGCATCGCCGACATGACGGAACAGCACATCGTGATCGAAATCAGCCGCGTCGACGACAAGCCCGTGACCATCACGATGCAGCGCGGTGCCGTTCAGACGGTTCTGCCCCGCGGTACGATCAAGTCGATCTAATTTATCGCCGCAATGTAACGGGCGCCTCCATTGAGGAGATGCGCCCGTTTCGCGTTAGATTGCAGGAAGAAAAAGCCTCGAGGTTTCTGCAGTCGGTAATGAAGTAGGCAAGAGGCAAGGACAGGGAGCATGAATCGCTACGCTCTGTGGAAGTACATCTTGATTGTGATGGTGTTGGCCGTCGCAGCCTTGTATACCCTTCCGAATTTCTATGGTGAGTCGCCTGCCGTCCAGGTGAGCTCCGGCAAGGCGACCGTCAAGGTCGACGAGTCGATGCTCGACAATGTGGAAAAGGCATTGCGCGAGGCCAATCTCAAACCCGACGGTATCTTTTTCGATCAAGGCGCCCAGCAAAACACGATTCGCGTGCGTTTTGCTCCGACGGATGCCGAACAGCAGTTGATCGCCCGTGAAGTGCTTGAAAAGGCGCTCAATCCCAACAAGGCCGATCCGAGCTACATCGTGGCGCCCAATCTGGTGCCGAACACTCCCGAGTGGCTGATGTCGATCAACGCGTTGCCCATGTATTTGGGTCTTGACTTGCGCGGCGGCGTGCATTTCTTGTTGCAAGTCGACATGCGCTCGGCCGTGACCAAGCGTGCCGAAACGACGGCGGCCGACTTGCGCACGCAATTGCGCGACAAGAAGATTCGTCACGCCGGTATCAACCGCGTCGGCGACACGATTGAAATCAAGTTCAACACCGTGGCCGAACGCGAACGCACGATGGATTATCTGCGCCAGAGCAATCCCGATCTCGTGTTGACCGAACTCGAACTCGGTCAGCAGTTCCTTCTCAAGGCCGAGCTTTCGCCCGCCGCCCTGAAGAACGTTCGCGACTACGCTCTCAAGCAGAACATTTCGACGTTGCACAACCGAATCAACGAGTTGGGCGTTGCCGAGCCCGTGATCGCCCAACAAGGTGCGGATCGCATCGTGGTTCAGTTGCCCGGCGTTCAAGATACGGCCAAGGCCAAGGACATTTTGGGTCGTACCGCCACGCTTGAAGTGCGTATGGTCGACGATTCGCCCGAAGCGTACGCCCAGTTGCAGCAGGGCAACGTTCCGTTCGGTGACGAAAAGTATACCGACCGTGAAGGACGTCCTATTCTGGTCAAAAAGCGCGTCGTATTGACGGGCGAAAACCTGAACGACGCCCAACCCGGGTTCGATCAGCAAACGCAGGAACCGACCGTCAATTTGACCTTGGACAACAAGGGCGCTCGCATTTTCCGCGACGTCACGCGTGACAATGTTGGCAAGCGCATGGCCATCATCCTTTTTGAAAAGGGTAAGGGCGAAGTCGTGACGGCTCCCGTTATCCGTCAGGAAATTGCCGGCGGTCGAGTTCAGATTTCCGGTCGCATGACGACCATGGAAGCCACCGACACGGCGCTGTTGTTGCGCGCCGGTTCTTTGGCCGCTCCGATGGAAATCATTGAAGAACGTTTGGTCGGTCCGAGCCTCGGTGCCGACAACATTAAGGCCGGTTTCTTGTCGACGCTCTACGGTTTTGCGATCGTTGCCGTCTTCATGATGATCTACTATCAAGTCTTCGGCGTCGTTTCGGCCGTAGCATTGATCTGCAACGTGATGTGCTTGATCTCGTTGCTCTCCATGCTTCAGGCAACGTTGACATTGCCGGGGATCGCGGCTATCGCTTTGACGTTGGGTATGGCCGTTGACGCGAACGTGCTGATTAACGAACGCGTTCGAGAAGAATTGCGTGCGGGTCGCACGCCGCAATTGGCCATTAGCGAAGGCTACGACTGCGCGTTCGCCACGATTCTCGACTCGAACATCACGAGCTTGATCGCCGGTATCGCCTTGTTGATTTTCGGCTCCGGTCCCGTTCGCGGCTTCGCGGTCGTTCACTGTTTGGGTATCATGACGTCCATCTTTACGTCCGTCACCGTGTCTCGCGCCATGATCAATCAGATCTACGGCCGTAAGAAGAAACTAACCCGCATCCACGTCGGTCAGGTGTGGAAGCCCACGAGCAAATAACGCTGAAGGATTGGAAAATGGAATTATTTCGCATTAAGAAGACCATTCCGTTTATGCGTTATTCGCGCATTCTGAATGCGGTCTCGTTTCTTTCGTTCTTGGGTGCCGTCATCGCGATTTTCATGTACGGTCTGGCCTTCTCCATCGAATTTACCGGTGGCACGCAGGTCGTCGTACAGTATCCCGAAGCGGTGTCCGTTGAAAAGGTTCGTGAGGACATCAAAACGAAGATGGGGGTCGAAGCGGCCGTACAAAACTATGGTACCGCACGCGATCTGATGATTCGTTTGCCCAATGTCGGCGAGGGAGCCTCGGCTAAGCAGGCTCAGGAACTGATGAACGCGTTGCAGCAAACCGATCCGAACGTGAAGTTGCTCAACAACGAATACGTCGGACCTCAAGTGGGTGAAGAATTGGCCTCCGACGGCGGTACGGCCTTGATTCTCGTGGTGCTCGGCATCATGATCTATTTGGCCTTCCGTTTCGAATGGAAGTTCGCCGTGGCGGCGATTATCGCCAACATGCACGACATCATCATCGTCATCGGTATTTTCGCCTTCATGCAGTGGGAGTTCTCCCTGCCCGTGTTGGCGGCCGTATTGGCCGTGCTTGGTTACTCCGTGAACGAGTCGGTGATTATTTTCGATCGTGTTCGCGAACACTTCCGCAAGATGCGTCGTGTCGATACGATGGAAATCATCAATTCGGCCATTACGGCGACGATTTCCCGTACCGTGATCACGCATGCGTCGACGTTGGCAATGACGTTGTCGATGTTCTTCTTCGGCGGTCCGGCTTTGCACAACTTCTCGCTCGCCTTGACGATCGGTATTTTGCTCGGCGTTTACTCTTCCGTCTTCGTGTCGGCTGCAATCGCCATGTACCTTGGCGTCAAGCGTGAAGATCTGATCAAAGCGGTCAAGAAGGACGAAGTTGAAGAAATGGTTCCTTAAGGAACCGCAAACGGGTCGATTTGGGACTCGATCAAAAGGGATGGAGGGCATACGGTTTTCCATCCCTTTTTGGTATGGTAAGGATAATCGCCAGATAAGAGAGTTTTCATGAAAAGCTATCGAATGAACAAAACGGCGTTGCAACTGATTCTGATCATGCTGGCCGTCAATTTGGCCTTTACGTTGTCGGCCGTTGCGTTTCCGCGTTCCGTGCAACTGTGGTGTTTCGTCCTTTTGCCGGCCGTGTTGATGCTTGTCCTCGCCGACAAGCCGCTCGGACGTCGTGTGGCGGCAGGCATTGCCGCGACGGCGCAACTCCTTAGCGTTGTCGACACCGGTTTTCGCGGCTTCCTTCAGGCCACGTATCAGTCGGATTTTTTGTCTGGTTTTGTCGTCGAGTCCGTCGCCAACACCAATTCGAGCGAAGCAATCGAGTACGTGTGGACCGTTTTGCCCGACGCCTTGATGTGGACCGGTTTGACGCTTGTGGTCTTGCTGGTCGAAGGTTGGGCGATCAAGCGGTACCTAGCCGGAGGCGGTACGACGGCGCGCGTGGCCAAACCCTTGGCGGTGCTTCTCCTGGCCGTCGTCGTGTTGCTCGGATCGGCCGGTTGGTTGATCAAGCCGTGGCGAAATCAGTATCCCGTTGTCTCTTGGATGACGTTCATGCACCGCGTTGAGGCATTCCAGGCCGATTGGGCGGATGCCAAAGAGGAAATGCAAGAGGGAAAGAACAAAGCGGCCGCTTTGTTTGGCGGCGTGGATAAGCAAGCCAATACCATCGTTTTGGTTGTCGGCGAGAGCATGAATCGCAACAACATGAGCGTGTACGGGTACGGACGCGACACGACGCCTCGGTTGGCGGCTCGAGCCAAAGAAGACGATCGCTTGAACGTCGTTCAGGACGTTTGGTCGGTCGATGCCAGTACCATCGCCTCGTTCAACTCGATGTTCAAATTCCCTTCCGACGATGCGGGCAAAGAGCGAGACATGAACGTGTTGGCGCTTTTCAAACACGCCGGTTATCACATTACGTGGATCAGCAATCAGGACGATTTGGCCATCAAGTCCGACTATATGGCGTGGGCCGACGACACCGTTATTTTGAATTTGATGGCGGGACGTTCCACTCAATCGTTGGATGAAAAAGTGGTGCCCGCATTGAAGAAGGCGCTCGCTCGTCCCGATGCCAAGCGTCTCGTCGTCGTGCATCTGTTGGGCATTCATCCGCATTTCTCCCTGCGCTATACCGACGCGCAAGCCGATTTGTGGACGCAGAAGGACGACGTGGCCCGTGATATGAACGCCAAGGGGCGCTCGAGCGGCACCATCGAGTCGCGCAACGAATACGATCGAGCCATGCGCTATCAAGACACGGTGATCGATGAAACCTTGACGTTGACGCAAGCCGAGGCGAAAGCGCCGACGACCTGGATTTTTATTTCCGATCATTCGGTTGAAACCGGTCATGATGCGGACAAAACCGGTCATTCACAAACAACGGCGGGCGGTTACACCATTCCGATGCTTTATTGGAGCAACGAGTCGCGCGATAAAGCCGCGGCCACGGGCTATCGTACCGACTGGCTGAGCCACTTCCTTCTTGACCGTGCCGGCATTCGTTGGAGGAACGAACGTCTCGATCGCTCCTTGTCTTCGGAGCGCTACCGTTGGACGGCTCCCGACAGTAAGAAACGGTTTGAAGGAAAGTAACCGTAACCGCAAAAAATCTCCCCGACATAAACGATGCTGTCGTTTGTGTCGGGGTTTATTTCTTTTGGGTGAATCAGAATTCGGCGTTGGGATAGAGTTTGAACAAAACGCCTCTAACGATCTGATCGATGCGATTGGGCAAGACGTTGATGTCGTCCGGAGCGTGTTGCTCAATGCATTGCGTTGTCAGTTCTTTCCAAAAATCCGGGTATTCGCTCTCGGTCCAGTTGCCGCGCCCGCGACCGAAGTGAGCGATGGCCAGATATAACAAAACGGCGTCGCATAAAAAGTCCTTGATCGCTTTGTCGGACCAGGACACGGCGGTGCCTTCGGGCGCTTTGGAGTGGTTGTAAGCGACGGCCAACCCCGCGCCGCCCAATGCGCCGATCAACGTTCCGATCAGCGTACCCAAGCCGACTGAGAGCCCGCCGGTGGCCAAGTCGGAGGCCAAACCGCCGACGGCGTCCGAACCGATGGCGCCCGCGACGGCGGCTTGTTTCGGTTCGATTTGACTGGTGACGTTCCAATCGGTTTGCAGGCGCCTCAAGATCTCTTTGCGAACGCCCTTGCCCTTGAGGCCGTTGAGTTTCACCAGCTCGTCCGTCAACGCGCAAAAGGCGTCGGTGGCGCGCGCCGACAATGCCGTTTGCGCGGCATGCAAAGGATCGTGGCCGTCGTCGTGTTTTACCACGCCGATACGGTGTCCGAACGCGAGCAATTGATCTTTGATCGAGCGGGCGGGAGCCAATTCACGGTCGTGGATCAGGCGGTCGAGATGGTAGCCCATGGCCTGAATGCTGGAGCTGTAAACGGCGCGACGCTGTCGAGCCCAAATGTCGCGAAGGCCTTCGAACGAGACCTGTTGCTCTTCGTTCAAAGCGGAACCGATGGCGTTGAAGAGTTCAAATTCCTGTACCCAACAGCGTGCGAACGCATCCATGGAAAGGACGCCGGAGACGATGGGGCATGTTTGCATGGCGTCTTGCCAACGTTTGACGTCTTGCGCTTCTTGTTCGGCCGGTTTCGGTTCGCCCATTTGATTGAGCAAGACGACGACGGGTTTGCCGACCCATTCGAGGATGCGCATTTCGGCTTTCACGTAGGGCGCCTCGTCAGGCAATTCGGCTGCGTTGACCAGATACAAAACGACGTCCGACGTTTCTTTGACGTGCTTGAGCGCGCGTTGATTGAGCCATTGGGTCTTGTTGGCGACGCGATCCCACACCTCGGACATGAACCAGCCGATCGGATTGTCTCGACCTTGCAAACGACGAGCCAGAGCGATGGAATTGCCGAACCCGGGCGTGTCCCACAGCACCAGCTCGCAGCCTTCGGCGTTGCGAACCAAGACGTAGTCGTCTGTCGTTTCCGTGACATGCGCCCGATCGGCGATGGTGCCGATGTCGCGGGAGAGCAAAGTGCGCGCCAACGTCGTTTTGCCGATATTGGTGTGACTGACCAGACTCAAATGAATGCGAAGCGGATCCCAACTCATTGT
Organism: Duodenibacillus sp.; assembly: GCA_017628205.1. GTDB lineage: Bacteria > Pseudomonadota > Gammaproteobacteria > Burkholderiales > Burkholderiaceae_F > Duodenibacillus. The sequence goes on along the minus strand of JAGBZO010000009.1, from coordinate 8,756 downwards.
TTATCCTCCGCGGCGTCGGCAACGATCGGACTGCCGGAAAGACTCCAGTTGCGCACGCGCTTGATGAAATCGATCTGTTCGTCCTGCGTTTCTCCCAAGACGAACAAAGCGACACCCGTTTCATCGCACAACGCTTGCCATGCACGCAGGCGCTCGAGCCAACGATCGGGATAGTTTTTGTTGCGTTCGGCAAAGGGGCCCTTGTCCAACAGGACGGCAAAGCGTTCATGTCCTTGGGCGGCCAACATCGTGCGCAATGCTTCGGTCAAGTTGCCGTGTACGTCGGACTCGGGCGTCGCCGTGGCGTCAAAGTACACGAGGATGGTCGAGGGACGCTCGCCGACGGGCCATTCGGGTGCCAAAATGCAGTCGGCGTAATAGTCCATTGCTTCGATGTCGTTGCCCGTTTCGTCTCCCCAAAAGTCAAGGAGCGTTTCCAAACGATCGAAAGCCGCTTCGGAAGCCGTCTTGGGAGCAACGATACGCAATGCGCCGAGACTGCCTTGCAGCTCTTGGTCTTGGAGCAGATTTTGGAAATACGGATCGGCAATCGGCAAAGAAACGCGTTTTTGCCAACGGCGAATGCGCCAGGTGTCAAAGAGGATGAAGAGCAGTCGCGGCACGATGACGACGACGGCCAACATGACCATCATGCGAATGAGCCAAGGCGCGGCGGAAACGGGCTCCTTGAGGTAAGGCAACTGGTCGGTGCGCAAATTCTTAACCAATTCCAGATCCGGCATGGCGGGCAACGCTTCGAAGGTGGGCACCAAACCGTACGTCCAGTCCAAAATGGCTTTGACGGTTTCGGGCTGTTCGGACAACCACGTGCTCTCCCAGCCGACCCAATAAGCGGTGCCGAAACCGCGGAACAACAAGCTGCAAATCAAACCGAGAGAAAAAGCGATGGCGGCCGCATGCAGACAACGAGCCACATGCAGGCGAACCAGAGGAGCCGTCAGGCGGGACCAGTCGGTGTAAAACGAACCGCGAAGCCCGCGTTGCAAGGGAAGGTGGGACGAATGTTGAGCGCACCATTGCAACAGGTTGCGCAACGGCAGCGAGAACCGGTTCTTGCCGTAACCGATGCAACCCAAAGCGCAGCCGATCAACACGACGTAGACGACGAGGTTCCAGAGCAGTACGGACCAAAAAGGCGGAGCCAACAAGTTGATGACATGCTCGACGTTGCCCAACTGATCCAAGGCGACGCCGCCGGCAAACGCCGTCAAAATCAACAGCCAGGCCAAGGCCAGCGTCGGGTTGGCTTTCGTGTTGACATGCGTGGCTTCATGCCGTTCGTCCGCCAATTCGAGAACGCGTTTGGCTCGCTCGAACAAAAACCGCTCGGAACTGGCCGACTCGCCCAGTGCGTGGGCCGTTTTCAAGCTGACCGATTGCGAGTCCGTCGACGTCCAAGCGCCGCTCTTGCCATCCGTTTGTTCAACGGCTTTGGCCAACAGCACCACTTTGGCTTGACTTAACGAAAGAGTGACAAAGGGCGAGGTGGGTTTGGTCATACTGCTTCACACATGAACTGGACTCGTTTACATTGTAAAAGCTTTGGGGCGCTTCGTGCATCAAAACGACGGGGCGACGGCGCGTCAGAGCGCGACCGTTCCGCCTTCTCGAGCGGCGCGTAAGGCGCGCACGAGGCGTTGCGTCGCCTCCGCCACGTTCGGCTGGCCGCAAATGGCAGACACGACGGCGACGCCGTCGGCACCCAAGCGGATCAGATCCGGAGCGCATTGCGCCGTTACGCTGCCGATGGCGACGATCGGACAAGGTTTACGGGCGGCGAGTCGCGCAAAGCCGTCCAAGCCCACGGCCGGATCGGCATCGAGTTTCGTAGTGGTGGCAAAGACGGGGCCGATACCCAAGTGATCCACGATACGGGCGTCGACCGCATTCAAATGGCTTTCGTTGGAGACGGAGAGCCCGAGAACGCGATCCGGTCCGATGATCGCGCGAGCGTCCTGCGGCGTGAGATCGTTTTGACCGACGTGCAGACCGTGAGCGTCGGCCGCCACGCAGACGTCCGCGTGATCGTTGACGATCAGGGGCACGTTCCAAGGTGCAACAGCTTGCTTGATGGCGCGGGCGCATTCGACGAGCGCGCGCTTTTTCCACGTCGGCGCCCGCAACTGAATGACGGTGGCGCCGGCTTGAGCGGCCGCGCGAGAGGTTTCGACCATGCCGTCGAACCCTCCGCACAGGCCGGGATCCAATACAAGATACACAGAGAGATCGACATGTCGCATCGCGTACTCCCGGGATAAATTAGATTAACGACAGGCCGTCGATGTAGGCGACTTTGAAAGAGCCCGGGCCGACCGAGTGTTTGTCGGCGTATTCGGCCGCGCGTTTGGCCATGGTGCAGGCGGCGGCACAGGCCGTGACGGGATCGTCGTTGGCCGCAAGGAATGCGGCGACAAGGGTCGAGAGCGAGCAGCCGGTACCGACGACGAGGGTGGCGCGTTCGGTTCCGCCAGTAACGGCGACGATGCGTTCGCCGTCCGTCACATAGTCCGTTTGTCCCGTGACGCAAACGACCGTGCCGAAGGTCTTGGCCAAATGAACGGCAGCCGACAAAGCCGATTCGCTCGAATCGGTGCTGTCGACGCCTTTGCCGCCGGAACCGTGTCCCGAGATGGCGAGAATTTCGCTGGCGTTGCCGCGGACGACGGTGGGCTTGAGGGTGAGAAATTCGGCAACGACGCCGTCGCGATAGGCCAGGCCGCCGGCTCCTACCGGATCGAGAACCCAAGGCTTGCCGTGACGATTGGCCGATTCAATGGCGTCGCGCATCGCCGAGACCAGCGTATCGGTGAGCGTTCCGACGTTGACGAGCAGCGCTTGGGCCAAAGAGGCAAAGACGCCGGCCTCTTGCTTTGCAACGACCATGGCGGGCGAAGCGCCCGCAGCCAACAGGACGTTGGCGGTGATTTCTTGTACGACGTCGTTTGTCATGCAATGAACGAGCGGTCGCAAGTCTCGGACGCGACGAACGGCCGTTTCAAAGTCATCGGAATGCAATACAAGCTGGGACATAATGGCTTCCTGTGAGGATAAAACGGTGGGAAAGCTTAAAAAGCGACAGAGAAATCTAACACAGTCGTTCGATAGCGAAGTGACGCATTGGGATCGATGATGTTAACGATTGTGTGTCGGAGGAAGCATCGGTGCGGCCAAGGCATCGAGCAAAAGAAAAGCCCCGTGTTGTTTCTGGCTACGTTGCCTGAACCGAGAGTCCAGGGTGGTCGCGACCGGGGCGGAAAACGGATCAGGCAAACGCGTGCCCGATACACTATCGGCCCTCTGGCTGAGCGACCCAGCACGAAGTGCATAGGTTAGGAACATTGGAGCCATTTGTTGAAACAACAACAGGGTAATCACATTATACGAAATCGCCCGGAGATTGCTCGCCGGGCGATTTTGATAAAAACTATCGAGGTCGACTTATGCGTCGAGCGCTTCGTCGCATCGTTGACGCAGTTGTTCAACGCGTTTCATGTTGGCGCGATCTTCCGGCGTTTCGCCGAGCGTGCCGCTCATGGCGTCGAACGCGATTTGCAAAGCGGCCGTGACGGCAATGCGTTCGAGCGTGAGCGATCGATCGGATTCATGAATTTCACGTGCACGCAGGTCGATGAGTTCGCCAGCCGAGCGCAAGCGGCTTTCATCCTCTTCGGAAACGGAGAAAGCATACGAGCGATTCAGGATGTTTAACTTCACCAAAGGCATGACACGGTCTCAATCATCAAGCCGCGGGCAAATCGGCTTCGAGAGCGGCGATCAACTGATCGATGCGGGAACGCACTTCGTCCGTTTGAGCCTGCATGGCGACGGCCTGCTCGTTCTTCTGGGCCAGTTCGGCCTTGAGCGCAGCGTTTTCCTGCTTGAGCTGGGCGTAGGCTTCGGTCAAACGCAAAACGGACAATTCCAATTGATCAAGCTGTTCTTTCATGGTTGCTTCCTTTCATAAAACGGGTGTTGCGGGCGCAAGGACTTATTCGCTCTTGGCCTTGATTTCGTCCTTGGCGGGAACGTAATCCGTCGGCAACTTCAAAATCAAACGGTCGGCCTGTTGCTCGGTCGGCAATTGGCCGTGATCGATGCGGACCAAACGGTTGGAGTCATCGAAATGGACGGTCACATGACGAATCTGAATGTCGCCCTTGAGCGGGTTCATGTAGTACGTGTAATCCCAACGATTCAGATGAAATTGACTGCGAATCAACGGCTCGCCCAATAAGAATTGGACCTGCGCGCTCGTCATTCCGACTTCAAGTTCGTCGACCATTTCTTTGGTGACCAAGTTGCCTTGCGGAACGTCGGGGCGGTAGATCAACTGATCCACGGGATTCCAACTGCTACAACCGCCGAGCGTCATGACGGCGGCGGCCGCCGGAACGAAAACAAGTACAGAACGAAGAGACATATCGATAAATCCAACAAAATTGCTTTAAAAAAAGCAAAATTTGCACCGTGGCGCACATAACCCCTTATGATAACGATTATTACGGTCAAAACATATCTTGGCAACGAAAGAAAATGGCAATGGTGACTTCCAAAGACTATAACGAACCCGGCGAAGAGCTCAAAAGCGCCGGTTTGAAGGCGACGGGGCCCCGCATCAAGATTCTCGAAATCTTCCAAAAGGCCAAGCTCAAGGGCGCCGAAGGACATTTGTCGGCAGAAGACGTCTACAAAATTCTGCTTTCCGAAAATTTGGACGTCGGTTTGGCGACCGTTTATCGCGTGTTGACCCAGTTCGAACAGGCGGGCATCTTGGTGCGTCATCATTTTTCGACCGATCGCGCGACGTATGAAATCGACGGAGGATCGCATCACGATCATATCGTGTGCACGCAATGCGGCAAGGTCGAAGAGTTTGTCGATCACGACATCGAAGCGCGCCAAAAAGAAATGGCGCGTCGCCTGGGATTCGAGCTTGAAGGCCATTCGTTGGCGCTGTACGGCGTGTGCGCCGAGTGTCGGGCCAAGCAGTCCTAAACGTTCCGACGACAAAGAAAAAGGCCGAACCGTTGAGCCCCCGATGCAGGGAGATCAACGGTTCGGCCTTTTTTTGTCAGGACGAACCGAGAGCTTAGGCGACCAAGTTTTCTCCGATACCGACGCAATGGAAACCGGCATCGACGTAAATGACTTCGCCCGTAATGCCGCTCGACAAATCCGAGAGAAGGAAGGCGGCCGTATTGCCCACTTCCATAATGTCGACGGTTCGGCGCAACGGCGTCGTTTCTTCCATGTGTGTCAAAATTTTGGAGAAGTCCTGAATGCCCGACGCGGCCAAGGTGCGGATGGGACCGGCGGAAATGGCGTTGCAACGGATGCCTTGAGGCCCGACGGCGCCGGCAATGTAACGCGTGGACGATTCCAAAGCGGCTTTGCACAAGCCCATGGCGTTGTAATGCGGGACGGTGCGTTCGCTGCCCAGATACGTCAAGGTCAGCATGGAACCCTTGCGTCCTTGCATCAAGGGAGCGAAAGCTTTGGCCATGGCCGGGAAGGAGTAGGCGGAGATGTCCATGGCGACTTGGAATGCTTCGCGCGACAAGCCGTCAAGCAAGTTGCCCGCCAACAATTCGCGAGGGGCAAACCCGATCGAATGAACGAATCCGTCCAAAGCGCCCCATTGCTCTTGAATGTTTTGCACGCAAGCGGCGATGTCTTCGTCTTTGGAGACGTCCATTTCGTACACCATGGTGCTGCCGAATTCGGCGGCGAATTTGCTCACGCGTTCCTTGAAGCGTTCGCCGACATAAGTAAAGGCCAGTTCGGCGCCTTCACGATGGCAGGCGGCCGCGATGCCGTACGCAATGGAACGATTGGAGAGTACGCCCGTGATCAGGAGGCGTTTGCCTTGTAAGAAACCCATAGCATGTCCTTTTTCGCTCGGTGTCGATACCAAATCGACACTCCTACGGGGGTATTGTAGGTGGTTGTACTCAGGAACAGAAGCATTCGTCCCGTTTTTTCACGGGATCGTCGCAAAAGATCGGCGAATGCGCACACGTCGAGCGCCAAACGAACATGCCGAAGGAGCGGGAGCGAACTTGCGCAATCGGGCGAGCGTCTCGCGGGGCGCTTTTGTCGCGCGATTGTTTCAGGCAAAGCGACCGGGGCGACGAGGCGCCCGTCAGGTTAGTTCGGCGTCTGATTCGGGACGGCCGGTTTTTGGATTTTGAGCGTTTGACCGACGCGAATCGTATTGTTCTTGAGTCCGTTGAGTTGACGCAAAACGGCCAGTCGCATCCCGTATTTGCGAGCGATGACGCCCAACGATTCGCCAGCTTGAACGACGTGAACGTTCGCATTCGGGGCGGTTCCTTCTTGTGTTTTGGTCTGGGCGCCGGGAATGACGCGCAACGTTTGACCGACGCGTACGGAATCGTTCTTCAAGTTGTTGATGCGACGCAATCGGTTCAGCCCCATGCCGTAGCGTTCGGCGATCACGCCGAGCGATTCGCCTTCTTGGATGGTATGAACGGTGACTTGCGTTTCAATGTCGGCGGCGCCCACCTTAAGGTACTGCCCGACGCGAATCGAGTAGGAGGACAGATCGTTTTGGCGTCGCAATTGCTCTACCGAGAGCCCGTAACGTCGAGCGATCGTGTTGAGCGATTCGCCGGGACGCACAACGTGCACGTCCTCGCCGTGGGGTTCGGAGCTACTGGCAATCGGCTTGCCGACGTCGATCGCCTGACCGACGCGGATCGTATTGGACGACAGGTTGTTGAGTTGCCGCAACTCGTTCACGGTGACGCCGTATTTGCGGGCGATCGTGCCGAGCGAGTCGCCCGAGCGCACGATATGGGTGGTGTCGCTGACGTACGTCGCGCGTCGGGCGGCGCGTCCGACGATCAGTTTTTGTCCGACCTTGATCTGCGATCCTTTGAGCTTGTTCATGCGGCGGATGCTCGAGACCGAGACGCCGTAACGTTGCGCGATCGTGCTGAGCGTTTGGCCGGGTTGAACGACGTGCAGACGTTGACCTTTGGCCAGCGTGGTTTTGGGGCCGATGATGAGAACAAGACGTTGGCCGATGCGCAAACTGCTGCTCTTGAGACGGTTGTGTTTGCGGATGGTCTCTTGCGTAATGCCGTATTTGACGGCGATGTCGTAAATCGTGTCGCCTTTTTTGACGCGATAGATCACGCGTCGCGTTTCGGGCGCGGACAAGTTGAGTCGCGCGTCCATCGTGTCGGCCGTAATTTCGCCGGTCGACTGACCGTTGGCACTTACGAGCAACATCGAGCCCGGCAACACGTTGCGATCTTTGGGAATGTGGTTGATGCGTCGCAACTCGTCTTCGGTCATCTGAACCGTTTCGGCAATGTCTTTGAGCGTTTCGTCAGGCTGTACGCGGTAGAGGGTCCAGCTGGACAAAGGCTTGCCCGTGTTGACCCAACTGGCCAAGTTGTTCATGAAGATTTCGACGTTGTCTTCGGGCAACAAAATGACGGAGTTGTGGCTGGCGACGATCACGGGCAGATTAAAGCCCGGATTGAGCAATTTGAACTCGGCTTCGTCCATTTCGGCCAAAGCGGCCGCAGTCTTCAGATCGATGTCGTGACTTTTGGCGATGCGGACGAAATAAGGGGCGTTTTCGATTTCGGGTAACGAAATGCCGTACTTGTCGGGGTTCGCGACAAGTTCTTTGATCGCCAGAAGACGGGGAACGTAATTGGCCGTTTCTTTGGGCATGCGCAGATACGGATAGGACGTTTTGCGCTTGCGTTGCTTGTTGTAGCGGATGGCTTTTTGCACGCTGCCTTCGCCCCAGTTGTAAGCGGCCAGCGCCAGATGCCAGTCGCCGAACATGCCGTAGAGTTTTTGCAAATAATCCAGGGCAGCGCGCGTACTTTCCAGAACGTCGCGGCGCTCGTCCTTCCACAGATTCTGTTGCAGTGAAAAGACGTTGCCCGTGGCCGGCATGAATTGCCACAAACCGGCGGCTTTGGCGTAGGACTTGGCTTCGGGTTGGAAGGCGCTTTCAACGAACGGAAGCAATGCCAGTTCGGAAGGCATGCCGCGACGCTCCACCTCTTCGACGATGTGGTACAAGTACTTGCCCGCGCGCGAGGAGACGTCTTGAATGTACTTGGGATTGCGCGCGTACATCTTGAGAGCGGCCCGATAACGAGGACCGTTCAAATCGTTCATGCCGTAACCGCGGCGAATGCGATCCCAAATGTCGACGGGCGGAGCCGACTCTCGTTCCGTGGCGGGAACGTCCTCGACCGCCCGCGTTTCCACGCCCGCAACGGAGGTGTCCTGCGTCTGTGCTTGCACGGCGGGTACGGAGCACAAAAGCGCGGACAAAAGGCAAGCCAAGGTCGTGAGGCGGAATGTCATCGGTCGGAGGGCGGTCGAGAAAATGGATTGAACGAGCGGATGCGAGGGTTTCTTACTGTTAAAACAAATCTATCTAAATATGTTTATATGTATTCAAAATGGATAGATATTCAATTGGCGAAGCCGCCAAAAAATTGGGTTAGTCGATTTATACCTTAAGACGCTGGGAAAAGGAAGGGAGACTTGTTGCAGAACGCACGAGCAAAGGTCATCGCCGCTATCGACCCGATCAATTGATGCGCGTTGAAAGCTCCGATGCTACCAAGCGCATCACCTTGGGTTATGCACGCGTGAGCAGTCACGATCAGAAAGACGATCTGATGCGTCAAAAAGAAGTGTTGCAATTGTTCTGTGCTCAACGAGGTTGGAGCTTT
>JAGBZO010000008.1 GCA_017628205.1 Duodenibacillus sp. | reverse complement strand
CCGTGACCGCCGCAACCGCAGCCGCCGCCACAACCGCAACCGCCGGTGGGCAACGGAACGGGCACAAACGGTTCGTCGGACATCGTGACCGTCAAACCGACGTTTTCGAGCATTCCCTTAAACTGTTCGTTGGGCATGAGAGCAAAACCGTCTTCGGTCGGAGCCAAGCGAATGCCGCGAGCGCTGAATGCGTATACGGCTTCTTGCATCATGTCGATGTCGCCGCTGACCTTCATGATCGTGTCGGTGGCGGCCGTAACAACGAAGAAGTTGCCCTCTTCATCCAACAACGCGTCGCCGACTTCAATAGCGCGTTCAAGTTCCACCGCGTTCTCATACTCGACGCCGTCCACCGTAAATACGGCGGGCGGCTTCACGCGCTGTTCGTACGTCAACGAAACTTCGGGAGCACGAGCCATAACGATCGGAGCCGGGAGAGAGTCCGCGGCCAACAACTTGGTCATCTTCATAATTACTTATTTCCTTCAAAAACAATACGTGTCTAGCCTGCCGCAAGCTACGGAGGCCGATTTTTTGATTTTAGCAGATGCCCTAATCCGATCAACCCGATTTATGTCCGATGCATCAGGCGTGGAATAGCAAAATTGAAAAATAAAGGCTCGGCACATCGCTCACGTTAAAAACGTTTACACCTTCGGGTGAAACGTCACATATCAATGTGAGCGGTCAGGCTTCGCGAATGGCGGCTATGGCATCGGCCAGACGCTCGACGGGAATCACGTCCAGCCCCTCGATGGGAGATTTCGGCGCATTGGCGCGGGGCACGATCGCCTTCGAGAAACCCAACTTGGCCGCTTCCTTCAAGCGCTCTTGTCCTCTTGGCGCCGGTCGAATTTCTCCGGCCAAGCCTACTTCCCCGAACACGACCAATCCGGTCGGCACAGGACGATTGCCGATTGAACTGACAATGGCCAACAACACGGCCAAGTCGCTGGCGGGTTCGGTAATTTTGACGCCGCCGACGGCATTGACAAAGACGTCCTGATCGTAACAGCACACGCCCGCATGACGATGCAAGACGGCCAAAAGCATAGACAAACGTTGTTGTTCCAGACCGACGCTCAATCGCTTGGGACTTGGCAAATGCGTACCGTCCACCAAGGCTTGAACTTCCACCAATAACGGTCTCGTGCCTTCTTGGGTGACCATCACGACGCTGCCGGGAACATTGTCTCGATGCTCCGACAAGAAGATGGCCGAGGGATTGGAAATGCCTTTGAGCCCGCGATCCGTCATGGCGAAAACGCCCAATTCGTTGACTGCCCCAAAACGATTTTTGAAGGCGCGGATCAAACGGAAACTGGAATGCGTGTCTCCCTCGAAGTACAAAACGGTATCGACGATGTGTTCGAGAACGCGCGGGCCGGCCAGATTCCCTTCTTTCGTCACGTGACCGACAAAAACCAGCGTCGTTGCGGTTGTTTTGGCCAAGCGCGTCAAGCGGGACGAGCACTCGCGTACTTGCGTGACGCTGCCCGGAGCACTGTCCAACTCTCCGCTAAATAGCGTTTGTATCGAGTCGATGACCACGAACTCGGGACGATGCGCAACGAGCGCCGCCTCAATTTTCTCGAGTTCGATTTCGCTCATCAAACGCATCCCCTGAGGATTGATTCCCAGACGATGGGCGCGCAACGCCACTTGGCCGGCGGACTCTTCGCCAGAAACATATAAGGCGGAACGCCCCTGAGCGACAAGACGGCTCATCACTTGCAAAAGCAATGTGGATTTACCGATACCGGGATCGCCGCCGATCAAACTGACTCCTCCGGGAACGAGCCCGCCGCCCATGACGCGATCAAACTCCTCGATCCCGACAACGACGCGCGGAACTTCCTGCGCGTCGACCTGAGCAAGATCAACCACCTCGCACGCTTCGATCAGCGAGCGGCTGCGGTGCTTGTCCGAGCCGAAACGCGATGCGGTTGAGGTCGGCACTTTGAACTCCTGCATGGTGTTCCATTGTCCGCAGTGCGGGCAACGCCCCTGCCATTTGACACTCGTACCGCCGCAATCGCTGCAAACGTATTCGACTTTGCTCTTAGCCATGGTCGTCAGTTGTTCTCACTAATTCGGATGGGGACGCGGGGAGCCAAAGCGCACAGCAGTTCGTAGCCGATCGTTCCGCAATAATCGGCCAAATCGTTGACCAGGATATGTTCGCCCCAAAGCTCGACGACGCTGCCAATGTCGGCTTCGGGAACGTCGGTCACGTCAATGGCCAACATATCCATCGAGACGGCTCCCGCCAAGGGGGCAATTTTTCCTTCGACGTAAGTGGGAGCTCCGTCAGGCATCGTACGCGGGTATCCGTCGGCATACCCGCACGCCACGACGGCGATGCGACTCGGCCGCTTGGCCACCCAACGGGAACCGTAACCGACGGCTTCGCCCGGAGCAATTTGTTGAACCGCAATGATTTTGGCTGCAAAGGTCATGGCCGGACGAATACCGAGTTCCGCATTGCTGATGTGCTTGTCGGGACTGGCACCGTACAAAACGATCCCTGCACGAACGGAATCCCCGCCCACTTCGGGACGAAACAGCGTGGCGGCCGAGTTGGCCAGGCACACGCCCCCGTCCAACTGCTTGAGTCGGCCGAGACGAGCCAATTGCTTGTCAACGGTCGCGGGACCGTCCGCCAGATACGTGGGTTCGGCATTGGCAAAGTGCGTCATCACGCCGACGACGCTCACGCCGGGAATGCTTTCGAGCATGGCATGGACTTCCGGACACTCGAAATTCAAGAAACCGAGGCGGTTCATCCCCGAATTGATCTTGATGTGACATTTGATCTTGCTGTGAGGTGCGTGACGCTTGAGCGCGTCGATCATCCACGTCGAGTGAATGACGGTTTCGATATCGTATTTTTCGAGATTGTCGATATCCGCATCCTCGAAGAAGCCTTCGAGCAACAAAATACGCTTTTTCCAGCCAAGCGTTCTAGCGCGAATCGCTTCGCCGACTTCCAATACGGCCAATCCTTCGGCCTTTTCGAATGCTTGAACCGCGTTGGTCAAGCCGTGCCCGTAGGCATTGGCTTTGACAACCGCCCAAATATCGCGTCCGGCGGCCGTCACTCGAACGCGTTCCAGATTCGAACGAAGTGCATTCATATGGATGGTGACGGAAATTGGACGAGACATGACGTAAAGACCTGTGGAGTCAAAGAATCGGTTGACAATTTGCTCAACCGTAGCGTAGACGTTAATCCTAAACCAATTGCGGCACAATCGCACGTCCGATCGAATCGATTTCCCCCATCGATCGACTGAAAATGTGTTGTTTTTCTTTACGAGGTCGAACCATGTGTTTGGGTTCGATATTTTCTTTCCTCGTAGTTTGCGTTTAAACTGCTTCAGATTTATCCGTCGCTGTTACGTTCGAGCGATTTTCGTCGCTCCGTTTTTGATTCGAAATTTGAAAAATTCTTTATGAAACGAGGCTTTTACACCATTATGGCCGCGCAGTTTCTGTCCTCTTTGGCAGACAACGCGCTGTTGATCGCTGCTATCGCTCTGCTCACGACGCTGAGCGCACCGGAATGGATGACCCCGCTTCTGAAACTCTTTTTCGTCATCAGCTACGTTTTACTGGCCGCCTGGGTCGGCATCTTTGCCGATCTCATGCCCAAGGGGCGCGTCATGTTCATCACGAACGCCATCAAAGTCGGCGGCTGTTTGTTGATGCTCTTCGGTTCTCATCCGCTCTTGTCATACGCTATTGTGGGTATCGGCGCCGCCGCTTATTCGCCGGCCAAATACGGCATTTTGACCGAACTGTTGCCCGCTGAAAAACTCGTGATCGCCAACGGCTGGATCGAAGGCCTGACCGTGGTCTCCATTATTTTGGGTGTAGTTTTTGGCGGCGTTCTGATCAGCCCCGCCGTGGCCGATTTCATTTTGAATCTTGGGCTGTTGGATTTCTTGGGCGTGAACAACCACGCCGAAGCCGCCATCGCCGTCATCGTCTTGATTTATGCTGCAGCCGCCGCGGTCAATCTGGCCATCCCCGATACCGGCGCACGCTATCCGCATCACACGTTCGAGCCGATTGCCAGCATCAAGAATTTCGCCCACTCCTGCTCCCTGTTGTGGAAGGATCGTTTGGGCCAAATTTCTTTGTCCGTCACCACCTTATTCTGGGGCGCCGGCGCCGTTTTGCAGTTCCTCGTATTGAAGTGGGCTGAAGCCGCTTTGGGCATGAATCTGTCTCAAGGCGCCATCTTGCAGGCTGTCGTCTCGATTGGCATCGCCATCGGCGCCGTTTGCGCCGCAGCCTTTATTCCGCTTAAAAAGTCGCTCAACGTTTTGCCGATGGGCGTCATCATGGGACTGCTGGTTGCTTGCACGAGCCACTATAACGGCTCAATGGTCTCTGGTGCGCTCTCCATCGGCTCCGTGACGATCTCCTACGGCGTTTTGGTCGCTTGCGTCATTATGGTTCTGGTCGGTATCTGCGCCGGTTTCTTCGTCGTTCCCATGAACGCCCTGTTGCAGCATCGCGGTCATGTCCTGATGAGTGCCGGTCGCTCCATTGCCGTACAAAACTTCAACGAAAACCTGTCGATTCTGGTCATGCTCGCCGTTTATTCGTTGCTGATCAAAGCCGATCTTTCCGTCCAAACGGCCATGATCGTTTTCGGCGTTTTCGTTGCCGGCAGCATGTGCTTGGTCATCTTGAAGCACTTGCGCAATCAACGCGAATTCGACAGCCTACATTTGATCGGCGAGGAAAAACGCCACTGATCACCATCAATACGAACGGGCGCCTTAAAGGCGCCCGTTTTTCTTTCATCTTCGACTTAGAGCAAATCAAGAACGGACTTCATGCCCTCGGGAATTTGACCTTGTTGTCCGGGCAAGGGGCGAACCCCTTGTGTCGAATGGAAATCGGATCCGACCGAGACGTGGAAATCGTAAATCGTCGCCCACTGCATGCAATGTCGGGTATAGGCCGCGCTTTGGCTGCCGCTGTAGACCTCAATGGCCTCGCCCCCCGCTTCCTTGAAGGCGCGAACCAACTCTTCGAGCTGCCACAATTCGGGATACTTGTACCGTCCGGGATGCGCTAAAACGGCAATACCGCCCGCACGATGAATCAGATCGATCGTTTCAGTCATATGCGCCCAACCGGCATCGACAAAGGCAGGGCATCCGTCCGACAGGAATCGATCGAACGCCACTTGAATGTTCGGTACGGCACCAATCTCGAGCAACGCTTGCGCAAAATGCAATCGGGAAATGTTGTCTTTATTTAACGCCTTGGCCAGTGCGGCTTGATACATCCCCGGATAACCCAGTTCGGCTAATTTATCGCCGATTTGTACGGCTCGACGGTCACGTTGCAGAGACAAACGGTTCGCTTCGGCCAACAACTCTACGTGTGTTTCATCCACCCCCAGACCAACAACATGAATGTTCTTTTTAGCCCAGAAGGATGAAATCTCGATACCGCTGATAAAACGCATCCCCAAACGACAGGCCTCGGCGCGAGCCTGCGCCACTCCCCCCACGGTATCGTGATCGGTCAACGCAATCGTACTGACACCGCATTGAAGGTTTGCAAAACGCATCAACGCGTCGGGTGCCATCGCACCGTCACTGCTTGACGAATGCATGTGCAAATCGACTGTCACTTTCCTCCCCTTGCAATTCGGGACGATCCGCGTCCCCTTTGCCAAACACTACCACAATCCAAGGGTTATCGTGCAAATGACCGCATCAACACGCCTCAACCTTGATTTTCTCCAATGAATGGACAGACAGGAGCGCGCATACAAGGTAAAATGCGCCCTACTTTTTTGTTTTTGCACACAAACTTACCATGTCCGATACGCTGATCAAATTACTGTTTCCCGCCAAAAGTTGCCGTGCCGAAGTCTTGCATCTGGACGATGCATGGCACAGCATGGTCAAGAATCAAGACCTGCCCGTTTGCGTCAAGCACATGCTCGGCGAAATGACGGCCGGCGCCGTCATGTTGGCCGCCAGCTTGAAATTCGACGGCGCATTGATTCTGCAACTTCAGGGCGACGGCCCCGTCAAGTTGGCTCTGGTCGAAGTGCGTACGGGATTGATCACGCGCGCCACCGCGCAACTACGCGTCCCTGCCGACTCCTTGGCCTCCGACTTGACCTTCAAGGATCTGGTCAACGTCAATGGAAACGGCCGTTGCGCCATGATTTTGGACATGGCCGGTCGTGCCGTCGGCGAGCAACCCTATCAGGGCGTCATCCCGTTGACGGAAGACAGCGTTGCCAAAACCATCGAATCCTACATGACGCAATCCGAACAGATCCCGACCCGCTTGTGGCTGTGCGCCACCGATGAAGCGGCCGGCGGCGTTTTGTTGCAGCAAGTGGCTAGCACTGGCGGCAAGGAAAGCGATGTGGAGGTCGATCCCGAAGGCATGAAAACGCTTGAAATGTACGCCAACACTGTCAAGCCCGAAGAATTGCTCGGTCTCGATGCCAAGGACTTGGCCATGCGTTTGTTCTGGGAGGACAATCCTCAAATCCTCGAAGAACTCGCTCCTTCGTTCGGTTGCCGTTGCTCTCAGGCCGGCATCGAGTCCATGGTGAAAAGTCTTGGCAGAGACGAAGCCCGCTCCATCATTGAAGAAAGCGGCAAGATTGAAGTGACGTGCGAGTTCTGCGGCTCCACTTACGTCTTGGACGGTGTGGACGTCGAACGCTTGTTCGCCGATCCCGCTTACGCCACGAATTCGACGCCCGTCTCACACTAAAGGGCGTCTCACAAACACAAAACGCTTGCCTCAAAGGGCAAGCGTTTTCATTTTGTACGCAATCGACGGCTAGTTATCCTTGATCGCAAACAAACAAAAAGCCTTCTCAGGCTAAACCCAAGAAGGCTTCGAAAGGCTCGAATCGAGCCGCCGTAACCTAACGAATTAGGCAGCGGTCGTTTCCTTGCGCACGAGCAATTCGCGAATGCGAGCGGCCTTACCGGAACGGTTGCGCAGGTAGTAGAGCTTGGCACGGCAGACGTCACCGCGACGCTTCACTTCGATGGAAGCGATCATCGGGGAGTAGAGCTGGAACGTACGTTCAACGCCTTCGCCGGAAGAGATCTTGCGAACGATGAAGGAAGAGTTCAAGCCACGGTTACGGCGAGCGATAACAACGCCTTCGTAGGCCTGCGTACGCTTACGCGTACCTTCGATAACGTTAACGAGAACGGAAACCGTGTCGCCAGCGCGGAAAGACGGGATCTTCTTACCTTCGCTCAAGCGAGCGATTTCTTCTTGTTCCAGAGTCTGGATGATGTTCATTGTTGTCTCCAAAACCATCATACGGCGGCATACGTGTTTTATTGGGCCGTCCAGAGGATGGGGGTTGTTAACGGCAATTGCCAAAAGGCAACCGCCAAAAAATCAGTCGTTTCCGAGTGTTTTCAGAAACGCTTCGTCCTTTGAACTTAATTGTCCAAGGGAACGCGTAATTTTAATCAAATCCGGACGCTTTTGGGAAGTAATTTCCAAACTTTTTTCACGTGTCCACCGAGAAATGTTGGCATGATGACCGGAAAGCAAGACTTCCGGGACTTTCATACCGCGCCAAACTTCGGGACGCGTGTAATGGGGCGCATCCAACAACCCCGTGGCAAACGACTCGTCCAAGTGCGACAAATCCTTAATGGCGCCGGGCAACTGACGAACGATCGAGTCCATTAAAGCGCAGGCGGGCAATTCGGCTCCGGACAAAACGAAATCGCCGAGGCTGATAATTTCATCAACATAAGTGCCAAGGAATCGCTCGTCGATACCTTCGTATCGCCCGCAGATCAGAACCAAGGATTCGTCGGGATGCGACGAGAAGGCGCGTACGCGCGCATCGGTCAATCGATCTCCCGAAGGAGCGAAAGCGATGACGCGTCCTTCATTGCCCGATCGACGAATCAATTCGAGTGTTCGCGCCAACGGTTCGGCCATCATGACCATACCGGGACCGCCGCCGAACGGACGATCGTCAATGGTCCGATGCGCGTCTTCGGTCACGTCTCGAGGGTTCCAAAAGTTGACGCTCCAAAGCCCTCGTTTTTTAGCACGTGCCGTAATGCCGTAATCCGTAATCGACGAGAAGATTTCGGGAAACAGCGTGATGACGTCAAAACGCATGATGTTTGCTCTCGACTATCAATACCAATCAGGTTGCCAATCCACGGTGATAAGGCCGTTTTCGGTATCCATTTCGTCAACGTATTGTTCGACGACGGGGATGAGATACACCTTGCCGGCGCGATCGGATTCTTTCGGCGCTTCGATTTTCAAAATATCCTGAACGCCGTTGTCGCCGATATCGACGACGGTACCGATTTCGATGCCTTCGCGATTGACTACGCGACAACCCAGAATGTCGACGGCCCAATGTTCGTCCCCTTCAAGCTCGGGGAAGTCTTCACGCAAGACGGAAATGCGCCCGCGCATGCGGTCGGCGTCTTCTTTGTTGTCGACCCCTTCGAATTTGGCCAGTAACGCGTTACCGTGTACTTTGAGTTCGCTCACGTTAACGGTGCGGGTATCTCCGCGCATGTCGGTAAACCACCAACGCTTGGTCAATGCCAGAACTTCGCCGTCCTCAAACGGAACGATACGAATCCAACCGCGTACGCCGTAAGCGCCGTTGGTTCGAGCCACGGTCAACAATTCGTCGTTGTTCGTCATCTCAAGGGATCTCTCTTTAAAACTTGCCATATGAAAAAACGGCCTCCGACAACTCGGAGACCGTTGGAGATTTTACACCGTTCGACTCATATTCCACATCGTCTCACGTAGATACCGAACCCTACCAAAGAGGAAAGTCACCAGATGCATTCGAGTGTGCGTAGACACGAGAGGCACGGCATCGGGGACACGGGCCCGCATGAGGCAATGCGCTTGCTCGGACGAGCGGCGCAGATGTCTCGCTGATTAGGCGGCCTTCTTGGCTTCCTTAACGAGGCGAGCAACGGTGTCGCTCAACTGAGCGCCGTTGCCAACCCAGTGCTGCAAACGATCCATGTTGATGGTCAAGCGCTGAGCGCCTTCGGTGAGCATCGGGTTGTAGAAGCCCAAACGTTCGTTGAAGCGACCGTCACGGCGATTGCGAGAATCGGTGGCAACGATGTTGAAGAAAGGACGCTTCTTGGAACCGGAGCGAGACAAACGAATAACAACCATTTTTTTTCCTCTTTGAAAAAGTGCCCGTACCAGGCACATGAAATCTTGGATGGTTCCGTACAGCCGATAAACGACCGTCACGAAAACGCGTAATTTTACGCCAAACTATTAAGAAAAATCAAGCTCCAAACGGCTTGTTTTTTGTTTTCCTTCCAAGATCGCTTCGACCTCCCCTTCCTCCTTCCCAAGCCGACGGCGATCGACAAAAAAGGCGACTCTCCGAAGAGAATCGCCTTTGTCAGCTTGTTTAGCAAATCGCCAGGCGTTTGCTAACGGTCAGGTCTCTAATTAGAGAACCATACCGGCCATCAAGAAGCCGAACGGAACGGCGGCGGCCAAGCCAACGAGACCCGGGATGAAGAAGGGGTGGTTGATCACGAAGGAGCCACTCCACTTACCCATGTAAGAACCGGTGTCGTCGCAGGAGATAGCGAAGGCAGAGGTCGGGTAAACGTTGGTGATGTACAGAGCCGAGCAAGCCACGAAGGAAGCGAGGATCGTGGAGGCGTCGCAACCGAGGGAAGCGGCAACCGGAACCAACAAGGCGGAAGTAGAACCCTGAGAGAAGAGCAGAGCGGACACGCAGAAGAATGCGAGAGCCAACAAAGCGGGGTACTGCTTCAACATTTCCGTAGCGGTAGCCTTAATGCCCGGGATGTACGGCATGATGATCGTGGAAGACAACCAAACGATACCGAGAATAACGATCAAGCTTTCGTAACCACCGGCGAAGATGGAGGATTCCTTGATCTTGGAGAGCGGAACCTTGCAAACCCAGAACATGATCAAACCGGCCGTCAACATCGTGAGAACGATGATGTCGCGAGAACCGAGACCGTGACCGATCTGCTTCTTGAACAACAGCATCAAAACGATGAAGAAAACGGAGCACAAGAAGATCACGACGGAAGCCTTAGCACCGGCGGGCAAGGGCTTTTCAGCGGCGTCAGCGGGAGCCATGTTAACGAGGCCCTGAGCCATGCGCTGCTGGAAGATCGGATCCTTGGAGAGGTCGCAACCCTGGAAGGAAGCGATCAAGGCGCTAACGGCGGAACCGAAGAAAGCGGCCGGGAGGATAACCATCATGGCGGAACCGAAGGAAACGCCCATGGTTTCAACCGTAACGTACATAGCGGCCGTAGCAGCGGAGATCGGGGAAGCCGTAATAGCAACCTGAGAAGCGATAACGGCACCGGTCAAGGGCTGAGACGGACGAACGCCGTTCTGCTTGGCAACTTCCTGGATAACGTTCAAAACGGACATGGCGGTGTAGCCGGTACCGGAGAGAACGGTCAAGAAGAAGGTGACCAACGGAGCGAGAATGTTGATGTACTTCGGGTTACGGCGAAGCAAGTTGCCGGAAACGCGAACGAGGTAATCCATACCGCCAGCGATGTGCATCACAGAGCAAGTAAAGATCACCGTCATGATGATCAAAATGACGTCAACGGGGATGAAGCCAGGCTTCATACCGAAACCGAATACGGCAATAGCCATACCCAAACCACCGGCCATACCAACGCCGATGCCGCCCAATTTAGCTGCATAAATAATGCAAGCAAACAGAAGGGCAAAGTGAACCCATACCATGATGATTAACTCCTTTAGTAGATAACTGCGAGGCTATCCGAATAAAACCCTAAGCATTAAAACCTAGGCATTTTTCCCCAAGACAGCCCGTCGCGAGCCCATTCTACCCTCCTTTTTTTACATTTTGTCATGCTTATAGGTCGCACAATTGATTCAAGTCAATGCAGTATGTAAACTAACATTTGATTTTATGAGCGTTATCCCTTAAGCAACATCTCCAATTGTAAAAAAAAGAGCCTCAACGGCTCTTTTTTTGTTACAGCGATTCGAGTTTGAAACGCATCCGATTACAAATGTCAGTAGGGCAACGCGTTTCCTTGTGCGTCAAACAACGGCAACGGTCCCAACGTGATGATATCGGTACGATTGGCGGCCTCGCCTTCGGCCAAAACGGCCATCTGCGCGACGGGTTCGGCACCGGCCTGCGCAACAAAGCCGGCCAAAGCCTTCAAGGTTTGGCCCGTGGAGATGACGTCGTCAACGACCAACACGCGCAATCCCTTCATGGCCTTGGCGTCGCCACCATCGACGTAGAGCATCTGCTCACCCTTGGTCGTAATTGAAACCACTTTGATTTCAATGGCGTCTTTCATATAAACCTTCAAACGCTTGCGTGCGATGAAATACGACTTGCCACTTTGACGGGCCATGGCGTAGGCCAGCGGAATACTCTTGGCCTCAGCCGTGAGAATGCAATCGAACTCGGGCGCCAAACGCAACAAATCACGCGCGCACGCTTCGGTCAATTCGACGTCCCCAAACATATTGAGCGCGGCGATTTGAATTTGTTCGTTAACGGGAAACATCGGTAAACGGCGTTCCAATCCCGCAATAGTCATCGTATAAAACATTCTGGCTCCTTCAAGTTACGGCTTTACGAATCGAGTCGGTCGACACGGTGTCAAGCAGTTAGATTTTAACAACTCGTTAACCCAAACCATAGATTTACCTTGTAACTTGTCACAAAACGTCAAGTTTTGGATTACTCGAACGATGTTCGGGGCCCGAGATTTTCAGTTGATAACGGTGCTACAATGAATGTCTTTTGTTTCACATGCCATATCGGCATGTTTTCCCTTTTCAATTGCGTCGAGACGATTTATGAGCACCTTACCCCCTTGCCCGAAGTGCAACTCCGACTACACCTATGAAGACAACGGCCAGTTCGTCTGTCCCGAATGCGCTCATGAATGGAGCAACGCGGAACCCGCAACCGACACCGACCAATTGATCGTCAAAGACGCCAACGGCAACTTGCTTGCCGACGGCGACAGCGTCACCATCATCAAGAGTCTCAAGGTCAAGGGCGCTTCGTCCATGCTCAAGATCGGCACGAAGGTCAAGAACATTCGTTTGTGCGAAGGCGACCACAACATCGATTGCAAGATCGACGGCTTCGGCGCCATGAAACTCAAGAGCGAATTCGTCAAAAAGAATTAAGTCGGCATTCGACCGAACGACAGGGTCTTGTCATGACACAAGACCCTGTTTTGTTTTATCGTCATCCTCCGTTTCGACACCGTTTACAATGAAGGTGTTAGGCGCACTTTTTCAGACCACACAATGGACTGGTTTCTCTCTTTGTTGAACGACCCCGGCAATTTCAGCCACAATCTCTTGGTCTATTCGGTCGTGATCGGCATCGGTCTTTATCTCGGTCGATTGCGTATTTTCGGCATTTCACTTGGATTGACGTGCGTGCTGTTTCTCGGATTGGTGGCAAGCAATCTAGGCATACGACTGGATCCCAACATCGTCGGTTATTTTCGTAATTTCGGACTGATCCTTTTTGTTTTCTTCATCGGTCTGCAGGTCGGGCCATCCTTTTTCGCCACGTTCAAACAAGGCGGCGTCAAGCTCAACTCGCTGATGGCGTTATGCATCGTCACGAGCATCGCCGTTACCTTGATACTTTACGTCTTCTTTAAAGACCACATCTCATTGCCCGAATTACTCGGCGTTCACTTCGGCGCGATCACCAGCACGCCCGGGCTCGGTGCCGCTCAAGAAGCCCTTCAAGCCGTCGGATACAACGGCATCGACATCGGTATCGGTTACGCATGCGCCTACCCGTGCGGTATTCTCGGCTCCATTGCGGCCATCGCTTTGCTCAAAAAAATATTCCGTGTCGACATCCATGAGGAAGACCGCCTGTGGGAGGAGAAACAGCGCCGCAACAGTGACGTTCCCATTTTCTTTCACGTTTCCGTCACCAACGAAAGCCTCGATCTGTTGACACTGCGCGAAATTCGTCAATTGATCGGTCGTCCGTTCATTTGTTCTCGCATTTTGCACGACGGAACCATTACCAGTCCGACCGCCAATACCGTCGTTCACACCGGCGACATTCTGCGCATCGTCGCCGGAACGGAACACAAACGCGCCATCTGCGTTTTTTGCGGTCATGAGGAACCCGACGTCGATTTGGCGACCGAACACTCTCCGCTCATCACAAAACATATTTTGGTGACGCGCGAAGAAATTAACGGTACGCGCATTGAGGAACTGCACTTGAGTCGTTTGGACGGCGTCAACATCACCCGTGTGTCGCGCGCCGGCATGACCTTCTTCCCCTACAACTCGTTGCGACTGCAGTTGGGAGACAGTTTGACGTGCGTCGGCCCGACCAATTCCGTCAAGCGTCTCGAAGCATTGATGGGCAACCGTACTCAGCAACTCGAACGCCCCAACGTCGTCGCCATCTTCTTCGGCTTGGCTTTGGGCATCATTTTGGGCAGTTTGCCGATTTGGATTCCCGGGATGCCTGTCAGCATCAAACTCGGTCTGGCGGGCGGACCTTTGATCGTCGCTATTTTGTTGGGGTACTTCGGTCCCAAATTCCACTTGGTCACCTACACCACCCACTCGGCCAACCTGAGGTTGCGCGAATGGGGACTAGCCTTTTTCCTGGCCAGCATCGGCTTTTCCGCCGGAGACAAATTCTTTGACGCCATCATCAACGGCAACGGTTTGATGTACATGGCACTCGGCATTGTCGTCACGCTCGTTCCGATTTTATTGGTCGGTTCCATCGCCCGATTGAAACTCAAGATGAATTTTCATGAGGTGGCGGGGTTGCTCTCGGGCATCATGACCAATACGCCTACGTTGGCATACGCGAGCAGCATCTCCGAAAAGAGCACCGCCGTCATCGCTTATTCCACCGTGTACCCCTTTGCCATGTTCCTGCGCATCTTGTCCGGCCAGTTGATCTTGATGTTGATGTGGGACTTCACGATAACCTGATCAAAATCAGGTAAACTGACTCAAAGCCTTGACGTTCCGTCAAGGCTCTTTTTTCACCATTGAAAAGGATGCTCGCATGTCCCTGCACATGTTCTGGCCCATCGCCGTCGTCGTAGCGGCCAATACCGTTTACAACATTGTTGCGAAACTCACGCCCGGCTCCGTCAACGCTTTCGCTTCGCTCGCCGTCACGTACGCGATTGCAGCCTTGTCCTCGGTCGGGTTGTTTTTCCTTACCGCCTCGAACAAACACTTTGTCGACGAAGTCGCCAAAACCAATTGGACGGCAGTCGCCTTCGGGCTGGCCATCGTCGGGCTCGAGTTCGGTTATCTGTGGCTCTATCGCGCGGGATGGAAGTTGAGCACGGCCTCGCTCGTCGCCAACATCTCTTTGGCCGTGGTCCTGTTGGTGATCGGCACGCTGGCATGGAGGGAAACCTTTACTGCCGTCCAGGGTCTCGGCGTGGTATTGTGTTGTATCGGTTTGTACTGCATTGCACGCTAATCATTTTCGGAGATCGAACATGGACTTTTGCGACGTCATCAAGGCACGCCACTCCGTGCGTTATTTCGAACCCACCCCCGTCGACACCGATCTGCTTTTGCAAATCGTCAAAGAAGCGCAAACCGCACCCTCCTGGGTTAACGCTCAGGAATGGCGCGTTTGGATCGCAACCGGCAAAACGCTCGAAGCCATCCGCGAGGAATTCATTCCGCTCTTGAAGGCAGAAGCCCAGAGTGAATCCGACTTGCCTCAGGCTCATCGAGGCGATTGGTCCGAAATGGCTCAACACAACATGGCCGCCTTCTCTCAATCGCGCATCGATGCCGGCTTGCTTGAAGCCAAGCTTGAAGCGCAGTCGCATCTCTTCCATGCTCCGGCCGTGATCTACCTCACGATTCCGAAGAAACACTCCGACTGGGCCGTTCTCGATCTGGGCGGCTTCGAACAGACCCTGCTCTTGTCCGCCGCCAACCGCGGTCTCGGCACCGTCCCCGCCTTCAACTTGGTTCGCTACCCCGAGATCATTCGCCGTCATATGGGCATTGACGAGTCCGACGCCCTGGCCATCGGCATCGCCATCGGCTACGAAGCCGATCACCCGCTCAACCATTTCCGTTCTAGCCGTCAGGCAACCGAATCGATCGTCGTTATCAAAGACTGACGCGATTAACGGCGATTAAGAAAAAAAAGCCCGACGCCGCCTCCCTTATGAGTGGCAGCGTTCGGGCTCTTTTGTTTTTCCCGCCGTCAATGCGGATCAGAACAACAGACCTTGTCCTTTGTCATCCTCCCGTACGGGTGCATCCGTCAAACCCAGCATTCGTTTGAGCTCGGCCTCGTCGATCACGGGAACGTTCAACGCCATCGCCTTGTCAAGCTTGCTTCCCGCGGCGCTACCGGCCACGACAAAATGGGTCTTTTTGGAAACCGATCCGGAAACCAACCCGCCGGCCGCCAGGATACGATCTTTGGCTTCATCGCGTCCCCACGTCGGCAACGTACCGGTAATGACAAACGTTTTCCCCGCGACGGCCTCGCACAGCGACGCTTGCGCTTCGCTTTCATCCCAATGCACCCCGGCGTCGATCAAACCCCGAATGACCGTTTGGTTGTGCTCTTCGGCAAAAAACGCCACGATCGATTCGGCAATCACCTCGCCGACCGCATTGACTTGCAACAAAGCCTCGACGTCGGCTTCTTGCAATGCCTGCAACGACCTAAAGTGGGTCGCCAAATCGCGGGCGGTCGCTTCTCCGACATGACGGATCCCCAACGCGAAAACAAATCGGGCCAAGGTGCTTGCGCGCGAGGCATCGATCGCCTTGATCAGATTGTCAGCGCTTTTTTGTCCCATGCGTTCGATTTGAACCAGCCGCTGCGCCGTCAGCGCGTAGAGATCCGCCGGCGTTTTCACACCCGCTTTATCCACGAGTTGTTCAACCACCTTTTCGCCCATACCGTCGATCCCCATGGCTCGGCGGGAGGCGAAATGGACCAGTGACAACTTCATTTGCGCCGGACACACCAATCCGCCCGTACAACGGGAATCTTTTTCTTCTTCATCGCGCACGACGGCAGAACCGCAGATCGGACAATGCGTCGGCATCGCAAACGCCACGGCATCTTCGGGGCGTCGCTCGGGCAACACGCGCACGATTTCGGGAATGACGTCGCCCGCGCGACGTACGACGACGGTATCGCCGACGAGCAACCCCAGCTCTTGAATATGCTCTTCGTTATGCAACGTGGCGTTGCTGACCGTCACCCCGCCGACAAACACGGGGGTCAGACGCGCCACGGGCGTGACGCGTCCCGTTCTGCCAACCTGCACGTCAATGGCCGTGACTACCGACAACGCTTCTTGCGGCGGATACTTGTGTGCGCAAGCCCAACGAGGTTCGCGAGCGATAAAACCCAGTCGCTTTTGCAGATCGATCGAGTTAACCTTGTAGACGACACCGTCGATTTCAAACGGCAATGCTTCTCGCAACTCGGCCACGCGTTTGTGAAACGCCATCAATTCCGAAGCGCCGGCCGCGACGACCCGTTCTTGAGCCACCGTAAAGCCGAAAGCGGCCAGTCGGCTGAACATCTCGTCCATCGAAGCGGCGAAATTCGATTCGGACACTTGCCCGACGCCATAGGCGTAAAAATGCAATCGGCGTTCGGCCGTGATACGACTGTCAAGTTGACGCAAGGCGCCGGCCGCCGCATTACGGGGATTGACAAAGAGCTTTTGTTCCGAGAGTCGCTGCTTTTCATTGAGCGCCTGAAAATCGCTCTTGTGCATGAGCACTTCGCCGCGTACTTCAACAACATCGGGGACGTCATCGCCGCGCAACGTCAGCGGGACGGTTCGAATGGTGCGCACGTTCGCCGTCACGTCCTCGCCCACCGCGCCGTCGCCTCGGGTGGCCGCACTGACCAACACCCCGTTTTCGTAACGCAAATTGACGGCCAAGCCGTCAAACTTCAATTCGCAGTCGTACAGGACGGGGCCCGCGTCGTCCGACCATTCCAGCTCCTTGCGAACACGTTGATCGAAAGCGACCGCACCCTCGTCACTGAAATCGGTTTCCGTATGAATCGACAGCATGGGCACCGCATGGGTAATCTTGCCCAGATCCTCGCGCACGGCCCCGCCGACACGCTGAGTCGGGGACGAATCGGTTTTCAATTCCGGCCACTGCGCCTCAAGTTCACTCAAATGGACGAAAGCCGAGTCATACTCGCTGTCGGGCACGCTCGGCGCATCCAATACGTAATACTCGTACTCCCATTGGCGCAACCGGTCGGTCAAGCGTCGCGCCTCTTCTCGGACCGTTTCGGGACAAACGGAGGGCTTGGCAGAAGAAAAAAGATCGTCGGTAGTCATGTCTTTTGCGTAACGGCGGCGTGTCAGTGGCGGGTGAAAATTCGACGGCTGCGACGCGATCCGGCCGCCACCCCATGGCGCGCCATGTCGGCAAAGAAGGGCTTGAGCTGCGCCGCAATCTGGCAGGCCCCGAGCGACGTGATCGGTTGACCGTTCGTAAAACACATCACCGCGTCGAGTCGGCAACACAGATCGTTCGATGTTTCGAAGAACATGCCGAGCGGATCGTTGGCCGGCATGGCCAACGGAATGTCCATCACGAGATGCAACTCGTTGTTTTTGCCTTCCACGCGCTGAAGAATGAACAACGGATCGTGCATGCCGACCTCACGCTTTTCAAAGCGCCCTTGCGAGTAGGCGAATCCGCAGGCCAGAGCGGCCGCATGAATCGCCTCTTCCGTCAAAACGTCGGAAGCCTTGAGCAAGACCGTCAACGATTTGTCAAAAGCCTTAACGACCTTTTGCACCTTCTGAGCCTGAGCGAGCATGTCTTCGGCGTCGGGGGCGTCGGAGTCCGCATCGAGCTCGATCGACAAACGTTCGGCCAAACGAATGAAGAACGACGCGTCGATTGTGTTGATGCAACGGCCGCGATTGGCCAATTGCATGGTCAAATAAATGCGGCTACAGGAAATGTTGTGCGCGTAGGACGAACTCCAGCGTTTGGTTTTCTCGTCGTAGTAATCGACGTTAAGCGCAAAAGCCATCGAGCTGTCTTTAATGAGACGGTCGATCTGTCGGATCTTTTCCACGCCGAAAAAGCGGCCGATGCGCGGCTCGAGCAGACACACCGCCTCGACGCCGGGGTCGATGGCAGGACTCGTACGACCGAAAGGAACGAGAGACTGATTCACCGTCGTGGCGCTCAGATCGAGTTCGCCTTGCTCTCCCGATCGTTCCGGCTGCGGATGCTCGGGCTCAAACTGCATGGGTTCCTGTTCGACGCCGCCGACACGCACCAATCGAGGATCGCTTTTCTGATCCTCGGTCTTGAGAACGGGAGCCTCGGGCTCGTCCTCCTGCACTTTATCGAGAATGCCTTCGGGCTCGGAAACGGTCGCGGTCACCACGCCCGGCGCGCCTTTCTCGGTCATTTTGGCCTTGATGTCACGGATCTCTTCGTCCTCTTTGCGACCTTTTTGCATCATGTAAACAATGACCGCAAAAATCACGACACCAACAACGGAGGCGATGTGCCACGATTCAATTTCAAACGACATGGATCAGTCCCTTTCTCAGAATTTGAGCATCATCTTACTATTTATTCGCCGATCAGGTGAGTGGCGTGATCAACGTCAACCGAGACGACGCGCGACACCCCGGGTTCTTTCATCGTGACACCGACCAACTGTCGCATGTGTTCCATCGTCACGCGATGGTGCGTAATCATCATGAATTGCGTGTTCGCGCTCATCGACACGATCTGTCGAGCCAGACGATCCTGATTGGCTTCGTCCAAGGGGGCGTCCACTTCGTCCAACAGACAGAACGGAGCGGGGTTGAGCTTGAAGATGGCAAATACCAAAGCCGTCGCCGTCAACGCCTGTTCTCCGCCCGACAACAATTTAACGCTGTCGTTACGCTTGCCGGGCGGTTGCGCCATGACCTCAACGCCGGAATCCAAAATTTCGTCACCCGTCATCTTGAGTTCTGCCCGACCTCCGCCGAACAAACCGGTAAACATCGACGAGAAATTCCGATTGACCGCCTCGAACGTCGTATTCAAGAGTTCGCGTGTCTCGGCATCGATGCGGCGAATGGTGGTTTCGAGGTTGTCGATAGCCTCTTGCAAGTCGCGCACCTGGCGTTCCGTTTCCTGCATGGCCTTGCGAGCACTCTCGAGCGTCTCGAGGGCGGCATGGTTGACGGGGCCGAGCTCTTCGATCTGTTGGGCCAAACGGGTCACCTTGGCCTTGACGGAAGGCAACTTGAGACCTTCTTCGAGCACCTGCGCTTGCAAATCCGCTCGATCGCCCCCCGATTCATTCAACGTTTGCGTGAACGTTTGCGCCTGCGTCACCCAAGCCTGTCGCTTGACTTGCAGATCGGCCGTTTCTTGTTGAAGCGGAATCTGAGCGTCGAGCAACGCCTTGTGCGCCAAACGCACCTCTTCCAATCGATTTTCCGCTTCGTCGTACGTCGTTTGCGCCTGCAATTCGTCCCTTTTGGCCTTGTCGAGCTCTGCCGTCACGCGCGCCAAGGCTTCGTGTTCGGCTCCTTCGTCAATCTCTTCGAGCAAGGCGGCGACGGACTCAAGTTCTTCGCGACACAGCTCAACGTCTTCCAACGCGCGTTGAGCGGACTGCTGGCAATCGCGTACGCGTTCGGACAAATTGAGCGACTGCATGTTGGCCACGTTGACGCTCGATTGCAGTTCGCGCACTCGTGACTGAACGTCGGCCACGCGGCTTTCCGCCCGCTCCAACTCCAACTGACGCGTCATGGACTCCTGCTGCGCAACAGCCAATTCTTCATCCAGACGCGCGAACAAATCTTCGGACTCTTGCTGCAAGGCCGCCAATTCTTCCCGGCGCTCGGCCAGATCCTGCATCTCGGACTGCAGATGCGAGCGTCGTGTTTTCCATGCCGTGACGGCCGCTTCGATACGCGACAACTCGAGTTGCAAACGATGCAACAGGCGCTCTTGCTCCTGAACGTTCCTACTCGCCTGAGCGGAACGCTCCTGCAATTGGCGATATCGCGATTGCGCGTCAAAAACCTCCGCCTGCAACGTCTGTGCCGCGGCCCGAAGCGCCTGCTCTTTTTTTCCCAGCGCTTCCATCTCGACCGAGCGTGAAAGAACGCCGGCTCCAATCGACTCCTCGGCCCAAAATTGAACGGATACCCGATCGACCACGTGCCCTTGACGCGTCACGATCCGCTCGTGAGGTTGCAAAACGGCACGCGAACTCAATGCTTCGTGCAAATCCTCGGCGACGTAAACGCCGTACAACCAACGATGCAATGCGACCGCAATGCCGGGCTTGTCGGCACGAACATGCCGTTCGAGCGGCACGAGCGTCGAGTCCGCCCCGGCCTCGAGCGAAGCGGGTTGGTCGTGATAAAACACGAGTCGTCCGGGCGGAGCAAGCCGTTCGAAACCGGCGGCTCGATCAATCACGCCCATCGGCAACGCGGCCGCACGAACCGACAGAATCGATTCGAGCGCCGTGGCCCACGATTCGTCCACGTGGATTTGTTCGTATAGCGGGCGCAAGGCGTCCAGCCCCATACTCTGCAACCACTCGTTGAGGGCGCCTTCTTTTGCCGCCTTGGCTTGAATCATTTCCAGCGTTTGCAATCGCGCCTGCAAGCGTTCGGCCTCGCGCTCCGCGTCACGGTGTCGTCCTTGAACGTCTTGCAACAGCGCGGACGCTTCGTTCGACTCCTCGACAAGGGCCGCCGACTCTTCCTGCAACTCGGTCAACATGGCGCGCGTTTCTTCGATCTGCTCGCGCAACGCGTCGAGCGCCTCCAAATCGGGCGCTTGCATTTGAGCCAACTCCCGATCGAGTTGTTCCGCTCGTCGCTGCAATTGATCCGATTCGCGCAACTGCTGTTCGATGCGGGCGTTCACGACCGCAATACGGCGTTCGCTTTCGTTCGCTTGGCGACGAGCCGTTTCAAACGATTGCTTCAGTTCCGTACAACAAGCATTGGCCTCGGTCGCTTCGTCCTCAAGCCCGAACATTTCTTCGCGCGCTTGTTCGGCTTGCTCCATCAATGCGCTTTTTTGAGACAACAACTGCTCGCGGCGGGTTTGAGCCATGTCGTGTTCCACACGGCGACGTTCCATACGCTCTTGCAACGACTTGCTTTGTTGCTGCAACGATTCCCGACGCTGCATCAAATGGCGAATATTTCCCTGCGTTTGCGTCAATCGCGTATTGATTCCCCAGGCCGCTTGACGTGCGTCTTCCAATGCCTGGCGC
The DNA here is from genome assembly GCA_017628205.1 of Duodenibacillus sp. Taxonomy (GTDB): domain Bacteria; phylum Pseudomonadota; class Gammaproteobacteria; order Burkholderiales; family Burkholderiaceae_F; genus Duodenibacillus. The sequence goes on along the minus strand of JAGBZO010000008.1, from coordinate 16,518 downwards.
GTCTCCAACACGCGCAAACGCCATTGATCGGCTTGAAGCGACAGCTGCTGAATTTGCGTTTGATCGCTCAAAGCGCGACTCTCTTTTTCGGCAATCAGAGCGCTGAGCGCGGCGACGGCGCGAGCGGCCTCGGTTTCTTGCAGATAAAACCACAGCAACTCGCAACGACGTTTTTCGTCGTCCAATGCCTTCCAACGGCCGGCCACTTCGGCCTCGACGGCCAGACGCTCCAACTCTTCGGCTTTCGTTTGCTGCAACAGCGCCACGCGCTCGAGATTGTCTCGCGTTCGGGTCAGCGCGCTTTCGGTTTCCCGGCGGCGTTCTTTGTATTTGCTCACGCCCGCCGCCTCTTCCAAATACACGCGCAATTCGTCGGGCTTGGCCTTGATGAAATTGCTGATCATCCCTTGGCTGATGATCGCGTAAGAACGCGGCCCCAGACCGGTTCCCATAAAAATGTCCTGTACGTCTCGACGACGCACTTGCTGATTGTTGAGGAAATAGGCGTTGGTGCCGTCTCGGGTTACGACGCGTTTGACCGACAGCTCGGCAAAGCGGCCCCACGGCCCGGCAATGCTGCCGTCTCCGTTGTCCAACACCATTTCAACGGACGCGCGAGAAGAAGCGGGCCGCTGCGTCGAACCGGCAAAGATCAGTTCGCTCATGGAGCTCGATCCGCGCAATTCGCTCACGCGCGCTTCGCCCAATACCCAACGAACGGCGTCGATCACGTTGGACTTGCCGCACCCGTTGGGACCGACGATCCCCGAAACGGTGCCGGGAAACTCGATCACGGTCGTGTCGGCAAAGCTTTTGAAGCCGCTGATTTTAATCTGACGAAGTCGCACGATTACTCTCGAGAAAATACACGCAAAAAGACGGAAATAGCCGCCCCCGACGCAAGGCTTAGGAGCGGACGCAATCAACCTTCGGATTTTAGCCGAGCATGTAAAAAACGGCGATTTTTAAGCCGTTGCTATAATGATTGAATTGTCTTGTCATCACGGCACGCAGTGCCCTTAACCGACGGAGAGGATGCCTTGAATTCGTTGCTTCTTCAGACCCGCCCCTATCCGTTTACCCGGCTCAATCAATTGTTGTCCGGCGTGACGCCGCCCGCTCATCTGACGCCCATTTCGCTCGGCATCGGGGAACCCAAACATCCTACGCCTCAGTGCATTACGGACACCTTGATCGAGCATATCGGCTCGATTGCTCATTATCCGAGCATGCGCGGCGAAGTCGCTTTGCGCGAAGCCATCAGCGCATGGTGTGCCCGCCGATTCGGCGCCGCGGTCGATCCCTTCACGCAGATTCTTCCCGTTTTAGGCAGCCGCGAAGCGCTTTTCAGCTTCGTTCAAAGCCACGTCAATGCGGCCGACAATCCTTGCGTGATCATGCCCACGCCCTTTTATCAGATCTACGAAGGCGCTGCCTTACTGGCCGGTGCCGAACCCGTCTACCTGCCGCTCACGCAAGACACCGGGTATCGCATGGATTTGACCGTCCTCGATGAAAGCGTGCTCAAACGCGCTCAGGTCGTATTCGTTTGCTCGCCCAACAATCCGACGGGCAGCACCATCGGTCTGGACGAATGGAAAGAGCTTTTTGCGATGTCCGACCGCTACGGCTTCGTGTTGTGCAGCGACGAGTGCTACAGCGAAATTTATTGCGACGAGTCCCGTCCGCCTTTGGGCGCGCTCGACGCGGCTCGTCAGCTCGGACGCACCGACTTCAAGAACCTCATCATCTTCCAAAGTCTCAGCAAGCGTAGCAACGCTCCCGGCATGCGCAGCGGTTTCGTTGCCGGCGACGCCCGTTTGATCGAGCCCTTCTTGCTCTACCGAACCTACCACGGCTCGAGCATGTGCCCGGCCATTCAACGCGCCAGCACCGTCGCCTGGAGCGACGAGACGCACGTTGTCGAAAACCGACGCTTGTATCGCGAAAAGTTTGATGCCGCACAACCGATCATCAACAGCGTATTGGACGCTCCGATGCCCGACGCGTCGTTCTATCTGTGGACGAAGGTTCCCGGCAGCGACGAAGCCTTCACCAAGGCGCTTTACGAACAACAAGCGTTGACCGTCTTGCCCGGCAGTTATCTGAGTCGTAGCGTCAACGGTTTTGACGCCGGTTACGGCTACGTCCGTCTTGCGCTTGTGGCCGAACCGGCCGAAGTGACCGAAGCGGCCCGTCGTATCGAACGGTTCATGCGCGACTACGCCGCCTGACAAGACACTCAACGAAAACGATCAGCTACCGAAGGACATCTTATGCATCAATTGCACCATCACTTGCACCACCCCGTGGCCAACCTCAATACGATTTGCGACCTGACCCGTTGGGCCATGTCCGAAATGGAACGCAATGAAATCGAGTTGGGACACGGGACGGCCGATTACTGGGAGGAAGCGACGTTTTTGGTGATGCGCACGCTCAAGTTGCCGTTTGACCGTCTCGAATCCTTCTGGAACGCCCATTTGACGCCCGAAGAAATCGAAACGGTACTGTGCAACATCGATTTGCGCGTTCACATGAAAAAGCCCACGCCGTACCTCATCCAAGAGGCCTGGCTTTCCGATTACAGCTTTTATTGCGACGAACGCGTTTTGATCCCTCGCAGTTACATCTCCGAACTGCTCAAGGATCAACTCGAACCCTGGATCGAGGATCCCTATAGCGTCGGTTCGGTTCTGGACATGTGCACGGGCAGCGGTTGCTTGGCCATTTTGGCCGGCGAAGCCTTCCCGAACGCAGAACTGACGGGCGCCGACATCAGCCCCGAAGCATTGGAAGTCGCGCAGATCAATCGTTCGCGCTTCATGCTCGACGATTATCTCGAACTCGTGGAAACCGACCTGTTCGCCAATTTGCAGGGACGTCGCTTCGACGTGATCATTTCCAATCCGCCCTACGTCACGCAAGAAGCCATGGATGAACTGCCGCAGGAATACCGTCACGAACCGGCCCTGGCGCTCGGAGCCGGCGACGACGGCATGGACATCATGCGTCGCATGATGCCCGTGTTGGGCGATCATCTGACCGAGAACGGCATCGCCGTCATTGAAATCGGCAACGGCAAGGACGCGTTCGAAAGCATCTTCCCCGATCTTCCCGTCACCTGGCTCACGACAAGCGGGGGCGACGATCAGGTCTTCCTCGTGACCGCCGCCGATCTGAAAACGTGGAAGGGCGAGAATTGACCCCATGTTGCGCTTAACTGACGTCACGATTCAGCGCGGCACTCGCGTGCTTTACGAGCACGCGAGCGTGGTCGCGTCCGATGGCGACCGTATCGCGCTCGTCGGCGAAAACGGTTGCGGCAAATCGAGTTTGTTCGCCGCCATCCTTAACGAACTGCAACCGGAAAACGGTACGATCGAAGCGCCCGCGCTCGATCGTATCTCTCACGTCGCCCAGAGCGTGGTAGAAACGGATTTGCCCTGTCTCGAGTACGTGGTGAGCGGACATGCACCGCTCGTGAACGCCCGTCGCGAACTGGCCGAAGCCAATGCCGACAACGATGTCATGCGACAGGCGCAAGCCGTGGCGACCTTGGCCGAACTCAACGAGGGCGCCATCCGCGCCCAAGCCGGCGCTATCATGGCGGGGCTCGGTTTCATGCCTTCGGACGGCGATCGCCCGGTGCGCAGTTTCTCCGGCGGTTGGCGCAACCGATTGGCATTGGCTCGCGCGCTGATGCGTCCGTCGGATCTGTTGCTGCTCGACGAACCGACCAATCACTTGGACATGGACAGCGTCATTTGGCTTGAAGCATGGCTCAAACGCGTCCGCGCCAGCGTCGTCATCATCAGCCACGACCGCGAATTTCTCGATCGGGCGACCAATACCACCTGGGCGATTGAAAACGGTACGCTGACCCGCTACGCGGGCAATTATTCGTTCTACGAAGTGCAGCGCATTGAGAAAATGCGTCAACAAGATGCCGCCGCGCGCGCCTACGAACGTGAAGCCGCTCATCTGACCGCCTTCATCGATCGTTTCCGCGCCAAAGCCACCAAAGCCCGACAAGCGCAAAGTCGTATCAAAATGCTCGACAAGCTGCAGGCGATCGAGCCGGTACGCGCCAAACGCGAATGGCGTTTCGAATTTGCCGAACCCCTTAAAACACCCGAGCAGTTGGTTCACCTCGAGGACGTCGCTTTGGGCTATGAAGACGCGCGAATTCTCAATCAAGTCAAATTCGGCATCCGAGCAAACGATCGTATCGGGGTTTTAGGCGTCAACGGTGCCGGCAAATCCACGTTGATCAAAGCCATTGCCGGCACGTTGGCCGTACAACACGGAGAAATCCGCCGCGGTCAAGGACTGGTCATCGGCTATTTCGCCCAACATCAGCTTGAACAACTCGATGCCGATGAAACGCCGCTCGAGGTATTCAAACGCAAAGCCCCTCTGGCTCGAGAACAAGAGTTGCGCGACTTTTTGGGCAAATATAAATTTTCCGGCGATTTTGCAAACGCCCGAATCAGAACCATGTCCGGCGGTGAAAAGGCGCGATTGGCCTTGGCGTTGATCGCGTGGGACAAACCCAATTTGCTTGTCTTGGACGAACCGACAAACCATTTGGACATGGCCACGCGCGAAGCCCTTTCGATCGCGTTGTCGACGTTTGCCGGCGCCCTTTTGCTCGTCAGCCACGATCGCCATCTATTGCGCACGTGCTGTGACAAGCTCGTGCTCGTGCACGAAGGTCGTGTCAACGAGTATGACGGCGACTTGGACGATTACGCCGAATTGGTTCTCGAACACCGAAAGGCGGTTCTCGAAGCCGAAAAAAGCGTTGCGAAAGCGTCCGACACTGCGGAGGACGGCGCGGTCAACCGCAAGGAGCAACGCCGGCTCGAAGCACAAGAGCGCGCGCGCATCGCCGCGTTGAAAAAGCCGTTATTGCGTCGACTTGAAGACGTGGAAAAACGCATGAACGCGGCGTCTGAAGCTCTGGCCGCGCTGGACGCCAAAATGTCCGACGCCGATTGGTATGCAAACGCCACGTCCGCCGAGCAGGCCCAAACATTGAAGTCGCGAGGCGAAACCGCTTCGGCGCTCGAAGAGCTCGAACTCGAATGGATGACGTTGTCCGAAGAGATCGAGTCGATCCGCTAAGCACCGCTCCTATCGTTGGCTTACGGCCCGCCTTTTTCGGCGGGCCTTTTTCTTTTCGCGACCGCCTTCACGCACGCGCCACGACTCGACTGACGTGCTGCTCTAAAACGACAACAACCGACCGAGATCCCCCCTCGATCGGTCGTTGCGTACGTGATAACGACTGTCGTCGTTCGAAAGCCAAGCGTCGCGTCCGAACCTTAGGCCATGTCGATCAGTCGACCGTGTTTTTCATAGTTCGTCTTGCGTGCGACGCGATTGTCGTCGTCGACAAACACCACGCTGGGACTGTGCGTCTTGGCTTCCTCGGGCGTCATGCGCGCGTATGCCATGATGATCACCTTGTCTCCCGTGCTCACGCAACGGGCCGCCGCCCCGTTCAGACAGATAACGCCGCTGCCGGCCGGACCGGCGATCGTGTAGGTCTCGAAGCGTTGTCCGTTGTCGATATCGACGATCTGCACCTTCTCGTACTCGCAAATTCCGCTGGCTCGCAACAGATCGCTGTCAATCGTGATGGAGCCGACGTAATGCAATTCGGCCTGCGTGACGGTTGCACGGTGAATTTTTGCTTTGAGCATTTCAATCAGCATCTCACGCCTCCGTCGTCCGAACAATGAAGTTGTCGATCAGTCGCGTCTTGCCGATATAGACCGCCATGGCAAACAGCGTGTCGCGGCTCAAACGCTCGACCGGCTCGATCGTATCGGCATCGACCGCCTCAACGTAATCGATACGAGCCATCGGCTCGGCTTCGATCACGCGACGCATCTCGGCCACGATCCGAGCGGCGTCCTTTTCGCCCTCACAAGCGAGCGTTCGACCTTGAGCGACCGCACGACTCAAAACCAAAGCCGCCTGTCGTTCCGTAGCGGACAAATACGTGTTGCGACTGGACTTGGCCAATCCGTCCTCTTCACGCACGATCGGGCATCCGACGACCTGAACGTCAATATTCAAATCACGCACCATCCGACGGATGACGGCCAATTGCTGGGCATCCTTCTGACCGAAATAAGCGCGATCGGGCGTGACAATGTTAAAGAGCTTGCTGACGACGGTGCACACGCCGCGAAAATGGGTCGGACGCGTTTTGCCGCACAAACCGGCCGTCAATCCTTGCATGTCAACCCAGGTGGAGAAATCGCCCGCATACATTTCGCTCGGGACGGGATGAAACACGGCGTCCGCACCGCAGGCCTCGAGCAATGCGCAATCACGCTCGAAATCACGGGGATACGCTTCCAAATCTTCATTCGGGCCAAATTGGGTCGGATTGACGAAAACGGAGGCGATCACCTTGTCGCATTCTTCCCTCGCCTTTTGCACCAGGCTGGCGTGCCCTTCATGCAGGTAGCCCATCGTCGGCACAAGACCGACGGTCAATCCTTCTTTTTTCCATGCTTTCACGCATTCGCGCACTTGCGCGACCGTGTCGGCGACAATCAATCGGGTCATAGCGTAAAACGTCTTCCTAATAAATCGACCGCGTCCCGTCAATACAGACGGGACAATACGTCCTCGTCAATGGTGAACGAATGCACGGCTTCGGGGAACGATCCTTCGCGCACTTCCTGCCGAAACCGAGCGAAAGCCTCTTGCATCGTGTCGCCCACCTGAGCGAACTGTTTGACGAATTTGGGTTGAAAATCCTTGAACATGCCGAGCATGTCCTGCCATACCAGAACCTGCCCGTCGCATCCGGCACCGGCACCGATGCCGATCGTCGGGACGCTCAAGCGTTCCGACACCTTTGCCGCCAAGGCGGCCGGCACGCATTCGAGCACGACCGCACAGGCACCCGCCGCCTCCACGGCTCGAGCGTCATCAAGCAATTGTTGGGCGGCGGCCTGCGTTTTGCCTTGTACTTTGTAGCCGCCCAATTGATGCACCGACTGCGGCGTCAGTCCGATATGCGCCACGACGGGAATACCGGCCGAAACGATGGCCGCGATTTGGGGCGCGACTTTCTCGCCGCCCTCAAGTTTGACGGCTTGAGCTCCCGTCTCCTGAATCAGTCGGCCCGCATTGACAAGCGCTTGTTCGGCATTGACTTGATACGTCATGAACGGCATGTCAACAACGACGAACGCCTGTTTGGCACCTCGAACGACCGCCTTGGCATGATGAATCATGTCGTCAAGCGTGACCGACAGAGGCGTCTCGTAGCCCAACACCACTTGCCCCAGACTGTCACCGACCAACAAACATTCGATCTTTGCTTCGTCCATCAGTCGCGCCATCGTGTAGTCGTAACACGTGAGCATGCTGATTTTTTCGCCGGACGCTTTCATCTTGAGCAGCGTCGTTACCGTCGTTTTCATGTCCGATCGTCCTTTCCACACGCACCAACATCATGACCCCGTTCGGGTATCAGCTGTCAATCCTAGCAGTTTTTACGACGCATACACCGCGTGAATACGCGATGTTTCTCCTACTTGAGCGCGCGCACGTAAGCCAACAGCAGCTGTTCGATCACCACGCGGGCGTTCAACGTGTGCCCGCTGGCCTGTCGCACGTCACGAACGGAGTTGATCCATTGATAGAGTTTGGCGGGAGTGACGCCATCAAGACTTTGCCGCATGGGTTCGAGCTCTTCCGGGAAATAACGCGGCTGCATGCCCGCGTATACGCCGGCCAAATCCCAGGCCCAACGACTGAAGAACAATGCCGCCGCCGGAAGCGGAAAATCACGGGGAACGTTGCCGATGATGACATCGTTATCGGCGGCCTTGCCCATACGAAGCACGCTGAGGAAGTGGGCCTCGACGTCAGGAGCCAGGGTTAGGTGCGGATCGCTCTCGAATACCGCAAGCGGCATTCCGCCGACCTCCTGCAAACGAACCTCGGCGCGTTCCACGCCCTGTTGCTCGACCCAGGCGAGAGCCTGCTCGAACGACGGCGGCGTGGCGCGTACCAGTCGACAGCGAGAACGAATCGTCGGCAACACATGATCCAACTCGTCGGCCACCAACAAGAACACCGTTTGTTCGGGCGGTTCCTCAAGACTTTTAAGAAGACTGGCCGCCGCTTCGGCGCGAATTTTATCGGCCGGGTAAACCAACACGATGCGAACGCCGCCCTGATGGCTCTTGATGGTCAAAAAGTCGGCGAGCGCTCGCGGTTGATGAATCAAAATTTCTCGATAGAGATTTTTTCGGTCGGCCGACGCGTTGTCCGGCGCCTCAAACGGAATTTGACGGGGCAACGCCTCCGCTTCGCTCACGACGTAGCGAATGTCCGGATGCGTGTAGGCACGGGCCATCACGCACCCCTTGCATTGTCCGCACGGGGCGCCGTCGCTGTCCGGATGCTCGCATAACAAACTTTTTGCAAAAGCATGAACGAGTTCGAACGTACCGATCCCACGCGGACCGTAAACCAACAGACCGTTGGGCAAACGATCGCGCATCGCATGCAATTCGCGGGCAAGCTCCACTTGCCACGGATAAACGGCTAACGCCATTTTCGAGCCTCCGACAACAACTCTTCGCACACGAGTTCCTTGTCACGGTTCGTGTTCAGAATAAAAAAACGGGACGGCATCTGTGCGGCACGCGTCAAATAAGCTTGGCGCACGTTGCGGAAAAACTCCACGTCCTCGGTTTCGAATCGATCGAGCTCTCGCACCCGCGCCAAACGTTCTGCAGCAATCTCAGGCTCGACGTCGAACAACACCGTGTGATCGGGTTGCAAGTCCCCTTGAACAAGCGATTCGAGCGCTTCGACGTGTCGGGCGGGATAGCCCTTGGCGCCTACCTGATAAGCATAGGTCGCGTCGGTAAAACGGTCGGACAACACCCAAGCCCCGCGAGCAAGCGCGGGCTCGATGACTCGCGAGATATGTTCGGCGCGAGCCGCAAAAAAGAGCAACGTCTCGGTCGTCACGTGCATGCCTTCGTGCAACAACATTGCGCGAATGGCTTCGCCCAACGGCGTGCCGCCCGGCTCTCTGGTACGAACGACTTCGACGCCTTCTTGTTTCAACCACTGCTCCAAAGCATCGATTTGCGTGGTTTTTCCGGCACCGTCAATGCCCTCAAACGTAATGAATACTCCGCGCTGCCCCATTTATTTCCCTTTTTGATAGCGATTCACCGCACGGTTGTGCTCTTCCAGCGTCTTGGAAAACTGCGTCGTTCCGTCGCCGCGAGCGACAAAATACAAAAATTCCGTCCGAGCCGGATGCAGCGCCGCCTCGATCGACGCTTTCGTCGGCATCGAAATGGGCGTCGGCGGCAAACCGTAATTGACGTACGTATTGTAGATCCCCGGCTCCTTCAAGTCGCGTTTGCGCAAATTGCCGTCGAACGAGGCTCCTAAACCGTAGATGACCGTGGGATCCGTTTGCAACGGCATGCGCACGCGCAGGCGATTGTGAAAGACCGAGCTGACCAGGGTTCTGTCCGCGCTTTTCGAGGTTTCTTTTTCGATGATCGAGGCCAATATCAACGCCTGATACGGCGTCTTGAGCAAACTGTCGCCCGGTCGCGTCTGCCAGGCCGCCTCAAGCAATTGCATTTGCCGTTTGTAAGCCGTTTTCAGCACGGACAAATCGGAGACGCCCGATTTGAAATGATACGTATCGGGCGCGAACAGCCCTTCCAGATGGGTATGGGACGAACCGATACTTCGCAACAACTCTTGAGCGCTCAATGCTTTCGTGTCGGCCTGCAAATCGGGATGCTCTGCGAGCATCGCGCGCAATTGCCATTCGGTCATTCCGTCGGCCACCGTCACCGTACCCTCTTGCACGTCGGCGTCCCGAAACTTTCCGATCACCTCGTGCAAACTCATTCCCCGTTCGAAACGATAGCGTCCCACATGAATCGATTGGGAAGCGCCTTCGAACTTCATGGCGGACAAAAGGACGAAGCTCGGCAGGTTCACGCCGGCTTGTCGTGTCAGTTCAACGACGCGCCGAGCGCTGGCGCCTTTAGGAATGACGACGTCGACGTGCGCGACGTCCTCGGGCAGGGGGATCGGGCAACGCAGATAAGCCGCAAGACCGAGACCGACAACGGCCGCACTCGCGACGGCAAGCACGACCGACACCTTGCCTAACAGTCGAAAGCGGCGTTGTTTCGGTACGGCAAAATCGTCCCTATCCGTATTCTGTTTTAGCTTTTCGTTATTGTCTTCCACGTATGCGCCCCGATCGTACACAAATTTAAGGCCCGTGCGCCATAATACCCACACTTGACTAATTTTTCGGGTTATACCATGAGCAATTGTGCAACCGGAACCGTAATTTGTTCCATTTCCGAATTGTGCGTCCTTCGCTTTACCGGTGACGATCGCGTCACATTCCTTCAAGGACAGGTCACCAATGACGTAACCAAGCTCACCGGCTCTCTGATGACGGCGGGTTATTGCTCTCCCAAAGGCCGACTCATTGCAACGATGCGTCTGTGGGCCGATGACGACGCGATTTACGCCATTGTTCCGACCGAACAGGCTCCCGCTCTTTTGAAACGACTCAAGATGTTCATCTTGCGCAGCAAAGTGTCCGTCGAACTTCTGAACGATGCCCGCGTCGTCGGTTTAGTGGGGCAACTTCCCGAACGACTCGGCGATGCCGTCGTTTGGGAACAGCTCGACGCCGCCGTCCAAACGCGCATCGGCGCGGCTCTGCCTCAGGGCCGCGGTATGTGCGTCGTCTCCGAAACCGCCTTGCAAACGCTTGACGCACAGCCGTCGACATATTACTGGCTCGCAACCGTAGCGGCGGGCGATCCTTGGATCTTCGAAGCCACGCGCGAACTGTTCGTCCCTCAGGGCATCAATCTGGAACTTGTCGGCGGCGTGAGCTTCCGCAAGGGTTGCTACACGGGGCAGGAAGTCGTTTCCCGCGTACAGCACATCGGCAAAACGCCGCGTCGCGCCTTCCTCTTCGGTTGTTCCAAGGAAATCGACCTGAAAGCCGGACAGGATGTGGCAACCGCCGAGGGCGTCCCCGCCGGCATCGTGGTGCAATCGTGCGCCGTCTCGGGTCGTACGCTCGCTCTGATTCAGTGCGAATCGGCCAAGATGGACGGCCTGGTCTTGCGCGTTGGCGAAGACGAGCTTTCGGCTTTGCCGTTGCCTTACGCTGTCTAACGCGTCCTGTGCGTCCGTGTTAGCATTACGATACTGAATTTCGAACACGTTTTATCTTCCGTCGACATCGCGACAGCGGCGTCGACGGTTTTCTCGATTTACCATGGCTCACAACATTACGATTAATACGCCCGAAGACATCGCGCACATGCGTGAAGTCGGTCGTCTTTCTTCCGAACTTCTCGACTTCATCACGCCGTATGTCAAAGCCGGCGTCACGACCGCCGAACTCGACCGACTGATGCTCGATCACACGGTCAACGTTCTGGGATGCACATCCGCCTGTTTGGGGTATTGCCCGGACGGCGGCACGCCCTATCCGGCGGCCACCTGCATCTCCGTCAATCACGTCGTATGCCACGGGATTCCGAGCGAAACGAAGAAACTTAAAAACGGCGACATCGTCAACATCGACGTCACCGTCGTGAAAGACGGTTACTTCGGCGACAACTCGCGCATGTTTATTGTCGGCAAGCCCACCATCGCCGGCAAGCGCCTCGTGGACGCCACGTTCGAATGCATGTGGGCCGGGATCGAAGCCGTCAAGCCTGGCAACTGTTTCAACGACATCGGCATCGCCTGTTACAACTATTGCGAGAAAATGGGGCTCTCGATCGTTCAAGAGTACGGCGGCCACGGCATCGGCAAGGTCTTTCACAGCGAACCGCATGTCAGCCACTTCCCCTTGAAGCGTGAAACGGCCGTTTTCGAACCCGGCATGATTTTCACGGTCGAACCGATGGTCAACGCCGGTCGCCGTCACATCATGAACCTCAAGGACGGTTGGACGGTCGTGACAAAGGATCGCAGCTTGTCGGCCCAGTGGGAATTGGAAGTGCTTGTCACGGAGACCGGTTACGACATTTTGACGGTCAGCGCCGGCTCGCCCGAAGCTCCCGAATGGGTTAAGGGCTGGAAAAAGCCGACGTTCGCTTAAAATCTGCCGTTCGGCTCGTATTGACAATCGATCCGTTGTGCTCGTGTCACAGCGGATCGTTTTTTATGGACGCTCATTGCGTTTGACCATACACTTAACGTATCAAAGCCCTTTTTTCTATCGACGACATGCAATCGACATCATTGAAAGAAAGTTTCGACACGGTGCGCGAGACGCTCGCCCAAACGTTTATGGAGCATCGTCGTGTCGGCATCTATCTGAAACGACACACGGCCTTGATCGACCGTATGGTCAAAGCCGTGGCGCAGGCCTCTCAAATTCCGTCATCCTGCGCTTTGGTCGCGGTCGGCGGATACGGTCGGTGCGAGATGTTTCCGTATTCCGATATCGATCTGCTGATCTTGTTGCCGGATCAACCTGACGAGGCTGTCGATCGATCCATCGAAACGTTTGTAGGCGAAGTCTGGAATTTCGGTCTGACCGTCGGACACAGCGTGCGCACCCGGGCCGAAATGATCGAAGAAGCAAAAAAGGACATCACGATCTCCACCGCCTTCTTGGAAGCGCGTCTGATTCACGGCAACGAAGCGTTGTTCAAAACGACGTACGAACAATTCCTCACGAACATCGATCCCCGTCAATTCTTCGTGAGCAAAATGTTGGAAATGCGACAACGTCATCAGCGTTATGCCGATACGCCGTACGCCCTGGAACCGAATATCAAGGAAAGTCCGGGAGGGCTGCGCGATCTTCAGGTTTTTTTATGGTGCGCCAAAGTCGCGGGCTACGGCAACGGATGGCGGGAACTGGCGCGTTCCGGCTTGATTACCGAGCAAGAGTCCTATCATCTGGCCGAATGTCAGCATTTTCTAGACAATCTGCGCGTTCGATTGCATCTGCTGCGTCGTCGACACGAGGATCGTCTGATTTTTGACGTTCAAACGGCATTGGCGGAAAACGCCGGCTTCAAACGCGTCGCCGACCTGCGACCGAGCGAAGCACTCATGAAGCGTTACTACATCAACGCCAAAAACACGGTTCAGCTCAACGCCATCTTGATGCAGGCCATCGCCGACCGATTGTTTGAAGACGAAGAGCTGAAAAATCCCTGTGTCGCAATCGATCACGTCTTTTACTCTCAAGGCAATCGTTTGGACATCATGGATGAAGACGCGTTCGTTCGGGAGCCTTCCGCTGTCTTACGTACGTTTTACATTTACGCGAAACATCGCGAACTCAAGCGCCTTTCGACCCGCTTGTTGCGAGCCTTGTGGCATGCGCGTTATCGTGTGAACAAAGCCTTCCGCGAAGACCCGGTCAACAAAGGCTTCTTTCTTGACATCGTCAAATTGCATTACGGTCCCTACCACAGTTTGAAAAACATGAACACGTGGGGTATTTTGGGGCGCTTTTTGCCGGTATTCAGACGCATCGTCGGGCAAATGCAACACGATCTTTTTCATGCCTATACGGTTGATCAGCATACGTTGCGCGTGGTGAAATTTTTACGTCGATTCGCTCATTCGGCCTATGCTCACGAATTTCCCCTGTGTTCGCAGGTCATGAACGAACTGCCGGAAAATTGGCGATTGACGTTGGTCGGGTTGTTTCACGACATTGCCAAAGGACGCGGGGGCGATCATAGCGAACTGGGCGCGCGGGAAATGCACCAATTTGCCAAAGACTTTGGTTTGGAACCGGATGTCGAGGCGTTTTGCTCGTTTCTGATTGCCAACCATCTGCTGATGAGCAACGTCGCGCAGAAACAAGATATTGGAGATCCGAACGTCATCAAACAGTTTGCCGACGTGGTCAAAACCAAAGAGCGACTCGACGGCCTTTTCTTATTGACCGTCGCCGACATTCGAGCCACCGGGCCGAAAATTTGGAACGCTTGGAAGCAACAGCTGCTGGAAAATCTATACCGAACGACATTGGCCGTTTTACAAGGACAATCGACTCAAAGCACCCAACATACGGTGTTTGAAGAACGCAAACAACTGGCTTTGTCGTTGATTGCTCGCGAGGGAATCGATCCGAGGGTGCAGAAAAAACTCTGGAAACAGTTTGACGTCGTGTATTTCATGCGCCACTCGCCGGAGGACATCGCATGGCACACGAAGGAGTTGGCCGAGCATCCGCAAGACGCGGGACCGCTCGTTCGTTGTCGCCCCATCGCGAACAACGGCTGCTATCAAATTCTCGTGTACGTCCCCGACCAAAAAGATTTGTTCGCTCGCGTCGTGGCGTATTTCGACCAAAAGGGGCTTTCCGTACTCGATGCTCGAGTGCATACGACCAAAGAAAATTGGGCCTTGGACACGTTCTTCGTTGAAGATAAAAACGATCGCGAAGATCAAATGGTGTTGATCGAACAGATCGAATCGCAATTGAAACAGCGAATTGAAGAACGCAAGCCGCTCGGACCGTTAAAGACCGGGAGATTGTCCAGACGCTCCCGTATCTTCCCGACGCCGACAATGGTCGATATCGAGCACAGTGAAGCCAAAAAAGGTTGGGTTCTGCAAATTACGTGTAACGACCGACTTGGGCTTCTGTCGGCAATCGCCACCGTCTTGGCACGCAACGAGGTGAATTTGGAGACAGCAAAGATCGCAACGTTGGACGAACGTGCCGAAGACATCTTCCTGATCAACGGCAAAATTCTTGAAACACAGGAAGGGACGATTGAGCTGGAAAAGGAACTATTGGCGGCCATCGAAAACGCCAAGTAATCCGAATCCGAGCAATCAAACAGAAAGCCACGTCCTCCGATATCGGAAGGCGTGGCTTTTAAACGAAAACCAACGTCAGCGCATCAGGCGCGTTCTTCGGCAGGCACGACATGTCGTTCGACTTCGCCGACGTAAAGCTGACGCGGACGACCGATCTTGTAGTGAGGATCCTTGATCATTTCGTTCATTTGGGCAAACCAACCGACGGTGCGGGCCAACGCGAAGATGGCGGTAAAGAGCGGCGTGGGGATACCCATGGCTTTTTGTACGATACCCGAATAGAAGTCCACGTTCGGATACAAATGACGGGAAACAAAATAGTCGTCCTCGAGGGCGATTTGCTCGAGTTTCAACGCCAATCGGAATAACGGATCCGTTTCCGCATCGAGCTCCTTCAAAACTTCGTGACACGTTTGCCGCATCAACTTGGCACGGGGGTCGTAGCTCTTGTAAATGCGATGTCCAAAACCCATCAAGCGAACGCCGCTCGACTTGTCTTTTACACGCTTGATGAACTCGCCGATACGAGCTTCGCCACCTTGATCGACCAATTCACTCAGCATGCGCAAAGCCGCTTCATTGGCACCACCGTGTTGAGGTCCCCATAACGAGGCGACGCCGGCAGCAATGGCGGCAAAGGGGCTCGTGCCCGAGCTGGCGCACAGCTTCACCGTCGACGTGGATGCATTTTGCTCATGGTCGGCATGCAAAATGAAAATCCGATCCATGGCGCGATTCAAAACGTCATTGCCAACGTAGTCTTCGCACGGAATACGGAACATCATGCGCAAGAAATTGGCGGCGTAGGACAATCCGTTCTTCGGATAGTTGAACGGCTCCCCAATCGAATATTTGTACGTCATGGCCACCAGTGTCGGCATTTTGGCGATCAACTGAATGGCCGCCATATTGCGCTGTTCCGAATCCATGAGATTGCAGCTCTTGGGATAGAAAGCGCTCATGGCACCGACCAAACCGGTCAACACGGCCATCGGATGGGCGTCGCGGCGAAAACCGCGCAGGAAGTATTCAAGTTGATCGTGCACCATCGTGTGATGCATGACCAGGTCTTCGAACCCTTCGCGACGACGTACGTTCGGCAATTCACCATGCAGCAATAAATAGCAGACTTCCAAATAGTTGCATTGCGTGGCCAACTCTTCAATCGGATAACCACGGTACAGCAACTTGCCTTTTTCACCGTCTACAAACGAAATGTGACTGGCACAACTCCCCGTAGCCATATAGGCCGGGTCGTAGGTAAATTTGCCCGTCTTTTTATATAGTTCGCGAACGTCGATTGCGTCCGGTCCGCAAGAGCTGGGACGAATCGGTAAAACCGTTTCAGGCGTCCCGTCCGAGAATGTCAATTTGACATAGTGCTCTTGATTGTCAGTCATCTGAAAGCCTCTGAATAAATACGAGATTCGGTTAGTTTAAACCCAAAAAAGGCTTTCGGAAAAGTGCAAGCATAGAAAAGACAAAACCCCCGATACCTTTCGATATCGGGGGTCTTGAAAAGGGAAGCCTGACAATGTCCTACTTTCACTGGAAATACAACCAACTATCATCGGCCCTAAAGCGTTTCACTGTCCTGTTCGGAATGGGAAGGAGTGGTACCACTTCGGTATGGTCGTCAGGCAAAGGCTTTTGTGT
>JAGBZO010000007.1 GCA_017628205.1 Duodenibacillus sp. | reverse complement strand
CAAAGGAAAAGGGCGACTCGATAACTGAACTGAACCCCAATTGTTTGTCCAAGAATTGGGGTTCAGTTCAGTTATCGAGTCGCCTTTTTTTGGCTTGGGGTGCCGGGAATCGGCGCTTGTCCGCGCCGATTCCGTGTGTTTCATCAGATAACGCCCTGTGCGATCATCGCGTCGGCCACCTTGCGGAAACCGGCGATATTGGCGCCGAGCACCAGATTGCCGGGCTGGCCGAATTCAACAGCCGTATCGGCAACGGAACGGTAGATGTTGACCATGATCTGATGCAACTTGGCGTCCACTTCTTCGAACGTCCAGGAGGTCATGCCGGCATTCTGTTCCATTTCCAACTGACTCGTTGCCACGCCGCCCGCATTGGCCGCCTTGGCCGGGCCGTAGGCGATGCCAGACTTCAGGAAGACGTCGATGGCGGCGATGCTCGAGGGCATATTGGCGCCTTCGGCCACGCAACGGCAACCGTTTTCGATCAGGCAACGCGCGTCGGCTTCGTTCAGTTCGTTCTGGGTCGCGCACGGGAAGGCGGCGTCGACGGGAACGGTCCAAACAAAGTGCTTGCCTTCCGGGTAGTCTTCGACGGGAACGTACTGAGCGCTGGGAACCAATTCGGCATAACGCGTGAGCGAGGCGCGTTCGACTTCCTTGACCTGCTTGAGAACGGCCAGATCAATGCCGTTGGGGTCGTAAATCGAGCCGCGGGAGTCGGAGGCCGTCACGGGCAACGCGCCCTTTTGGATCAACTTTTCAATGCAATAGATGGCCACGTTGCCGGCACCCGATACGGCACAACGCTTGCCTTCAAGCGTTTCGTTACGATCCTTGAGCATCTCTTCGGTAAAGTAAACGAGACCGTACCCCGTCGCTTCGGTACGAGCCAACGAACCGCCGAACGTCAAGCCCTTGCCGGTCAGCACGCCTTCATAGCGCGTCGTCAAACGCTTGTAAGCGCCGTACATGTAGCCGATTTCACGACCGCCCGTGCCGATGTCGCCGGCCGGCACGTCGATGGTCGGACCGATGTAACGATGCAACTGCACCATAAAGGCCTGACAGAAGCGCATGATTTCGGTTTCGCTCTTGCCCTTGGGATCGAAGTCGGAACCGCCCTTGGCGCCGCCGATCGCCGTCCCGGTCAGACTGTTCTTGAAGACCTGTTCGAAACCGAGGAACTTCAACACGCCTTCGTTGACGGAAGGATGCAAACGAATGCCGCCCTTGTAGGGACCGATGGCCGAGTTGTACTGAATGCGATAGCCGCGATTGACTTGGATTTCACCCTTGTCGTCAACCCATTCGACGCGGAACTTCACGGTACGTTCCGGTTCAACAACACGTTCGAGAATCTTGTACTTGCGATACTTGTCGTCCTTGTCCATCAATGGCTGTAACGTGAGGAGCACTTCTTCAACAGCTTGTAAAAATTCAGGTTCGCTCTGATAACGTTGGCGCAGGCCGGCCAACACGTCTTGTGTGTAGGACATGGATGTTGCCTCTTAAAAACAATTCAATCTCTAATCTAACCTCGAACGACGGGAGGGTACCGATTGAGTTTAGCAGTAGGCCTCTTTGACGGCCTCAGACATCCTACTTAGAGAACCCTGTTTGTTTGCATGAAAATGTAATGGCCTAGACGAAGTAACAGGCCATCAGAGAAAACTCCACCGCCTCTTCATTTTTTATTGATCCATATCAATAATTAGCGATCTCACTTCATACTCGCTTAATAAATCCCTCTCCACCCGATCCGCCCGTTCACAGACGGCGCCCTCCTGTCTTCACGTTCAAACGAAAACGCTAAAACCATTGATTTATAAATGCTTTTTTAGTTTTAAACGTTGATAAAACGACGAAACCGGCTCGATCGGATTGCCAATCGATAGCGTCAGGCCTCGTTTGAAATGGCCAAGCCGAGAAATTAAATCTATGACAATAATCCAAATTGCTTATTCGTTTTTCCGAATTGTCCTAGTAAAATCCGTGCCGTCACGACATGGTCTCAGGTTGACGACATCGGATGTCCATCGCTTGCAAGTCGTGTTCCGATCGTATCGGCGCATGGTTTGGCGTAACTTTGATATTTGCTTAAATCAACCTTAAACTACGTTCTGACTCGATTACCCTATTTAATCGACTGATCGGAGGTTTCGGTTGTCGCCGAAAAACTCCCAAACCACTTAATGAACAATGCCGACCGCACGACGGTCGACATTGATAGACGAAAAGTTGGCGATGCCCCGTTGACTTTTCGTACGTTTAAAAAAGGAACTTTCCTATGTCCCTCCGTCTTGTTGCTTTTGCTGCTTGCGCTTTGATCGTCGCCGGTTCCGTTTCCGCAGCCCCCTTGGCCGACCGTCACGTCGGTCGTGGTCTGAAGTGCGAAAACTGCCACTCCGTCAAGCCCAACGTACCCGAATTCAAGAACTGCCTCGAATGCCACGCCGGCGTTGAAACGCTCAAGAAGCGCAATCCGGCCCACGGCATGATCGATCCGGCCGCTCCCAACTGCGGTATGTGCCACAAGGCTCACAAGGAATAACCTTCGGCCTTTCACAGGCGGTTTCTTTACGACAACCGCCACCCTGACGATGACGCCACTCTCCGAGCCAAGTGTCATCCAGAGGGCAGCATGACAAAAAAACGAGTCGTCTGTGGGGACAGACGACTCGTTTTTTCATGGATTCGGCCTTAGTAACCGCCGCCGCTTTTCTTACTTTCTTCCACTCGCAACGGCGGGAACGCATCCCAGTGTTCGCAGCCCGGGCACTGCCACGCGAAGGTGTGCGCCAAGAAGCCGCAATGCACGCACTGATAACGAGCGAGTTTCTTTGCCTGTCGAGCCGTCATGTCGGCCAGAACGGCCGTCTGTTGGTCTTCGGGATTGAGCTGCTGGCGTACCTGGCACATCACGGCGAAGGCGGACAAGGAACGGGAACGCTGCAACGCTTCGGTAGCGAACGCGCAGGCCTCTTCCTTGCCCTGGTGCACGATCAAACGCTTGACCGCGGCGTCCAACACATCGATCGAACCGGTTTGAGCGAACACTTCCTTGAGGAAAGCCACGGCCTTTTCGGGATTTTCGTCGGCCAGCACGTCGCCCTTTTTCTGAGCGATCAACGGCAGATACTGCGGACTCTTGCGCTGGATGTCGTTCCAATGACGCAAAGCCTCCTCGTGATTGTTTTCATCCAAGGCCAAATCGGCGCTCAACGCCATGGCGCGCACGCTGTTGGGATTGATACGCATGGCCTTGCCAACGAACTCGCGGGCGCGAGCCAAATCGTTGCTCTTGCGGGCGCGGGCTGCCAATTCACAGTAGTAATGCGTGATGTCGCCGTGCAGATCGCGGCCGACTTCGCGTTCCAACTGTTCGGCCACTTCGATGGCCTTGGTCCATTCGCGCTCGGTGCAATAGATACGCATCAGCGCGTCCAAGGCTTCGGCTCGACTTTCAGGAATTTGAGAGAGCGTCTGATAGGCTTGTTCCGCGCGGTCGTACATACCGGCTTTCAAAAAGTCGAGCGCCAACTCGCCCAACGCCAACGTGCGTTCCTTGTCGGAAAGTTCAGCTCGATTGGCGATGTAATTGTGCAAACGAATGGCTCGATCGAACTGACCGCGACGGCGGAACAAATTGCCGAGCACGTGGTGTAATTCGATGGTTTCGGGTTCCAGTCGCACGACTTCGATAAATCGATCGATCGCCTTGTCCGGTTCGTCCGACAACAGCAAAGACAAGCCCTGGAAATAATGGCGATCCAACCCGTGCGTTTCCTGACGTCGCTGACGAGTATCGAGGCCGCGCATCCACCACCCGGCGGCAAACATCAACGGCGCAATCACCAAAAACCACAATTCGAAATCCATTTGATTCTCAAATCCTTAACAATAAAACGTTACGAGCGCTCGTCGAGCAAACGCTTGGCCTGAAGCAAATCGTGCCAAGACTTTTCTTTTTCCACCGGATTGCGCAACAAATACGAGGGATGATAGGACACGACGGTCGGCACACTGCGGCCGCCGATCGTGACGTGATGCACCTTGCCTCGCACGCGTCCGATGGAGGTCCCCGCCGACTCGGGCAACAGCCCGGCCATGGCATGGCGACCCATCAAAATCAATACGCGCGGCGCCAACAATTCCAACTGTCGATCGAGGAAGGCGCGACAAGCCTGCGTTTCCTCGGGCAACGGGTCGCGATTGTTGAGCGGTCGGCACTTGAGGACGTTGACAATGGCCACGTCCACGCCGCGTTTGAGTCCGACCGCGTCCAAAATGGTCGTCAACAAACGACCGCTCTTGCCGACGAAGGGAACGCCTTCGATGTCTTCGTCGCGACCGGGCGCTTCACCGACGATGACCACGGGACACCCAGGCGTCCCGTCGGCGCAAACGGTTTGCGTTCGTGTCTTGGACATCGGACAGACTTCACATCGCGCAACGATCTCTGCAATGCCCTCCCAGGTCGCCGTCTTGACCTGCTCGACGAGAACCGGATCGGGTTCGACTTGGGCGCGCGCCGCCGTGCTCTGCACGCGAGCGACGGGTTTGAGCGCGCGCGGCGCCGCCGTGACGGGCGACTCCTGAACGGGACGAAGAGAGGTTTGGAGCTTTCGCGTCGGCGTGGCGACGACAGTCGACGAAGCCGTCGGCGCCGTGCCGACCGAAGGGCCGACGCGAACCGACGCCGCGGGAGCCGGTTCAACGGACGAGAACGCGGCCTTGGGCTTGGTTTGCGTCTCTTCGGACAACAAGGGATCCTGACCGGAACGCAAAATCCATTGCGGTCCGATTCCCATGGCTTCCCATACCAAGCTTTGCTCGCGCGTCAACGCCATCTTGTTCGCTCTAGTCCATTAGTCCGCAGACCGGTCCAAACACATCAATACGGCATCCTCACGACCCGTATCGCAAGGATAATAACCTTTTCGCAGACCGACCTGTACAAAGCCGGCCTTTTCGTACATGGCACGCGCACGACTGTTGCCAACGCGTACTTCCAAATGCATTTTAAGTGCGGCCCGACGTTTTGTCAGTTCCAACGTGTGCGCCAAAAGCGCCTTGCCGTACCCGCGGCCTTGATACGCGGGATCGACGGCGATTTCCAACAGTTCCGCCTCGTCAAATACCTGCATGACCACGCTGTAGCCAACAATGGCACCGACGTCGTCGCAGACAAGCGTCATTAAATAACCAGAAGCGATCGCGTCTTGAAAGTTGCGCAAGGTCCACCCGAAAGGGTCGGCCGCTTTGGAAAGCGCGGCCACCGTCGGCAAGTCCGTCGGCACCATGGAACGAAAC
Organism: Duodenibacillus sp.; assembly: GCA_017628205.1. Taxonomy (GTDB): domain Bacteria; phylum Pseudomonadota; class Gammaproteobacteria; order Burkholderiales; family Burkholderiaceae_F; genus Duodenibacillus. The sequence continues at coordinate 68,372 of JAGBZO010000007.1, read as the reverse complement.
TGCATGGCGGCCCCCTTAAAGACGCTCGCCTCGAGCACGCTCTTCGATGGTCAACGCCACTCGATTGCGCACGTAGACGGGACTGGCCAGAGCGGCGCTCGTAAAGTGGCCGGCGGCAAACAGATCGCCCGCCACGCGGGCGATGTCGCCGGCATCGGCTCGCACCGTGCCGTCGCGACGCACGTCCTCGGGCAACCCCAACGCAGGACCGAAGGCGTCGACGGCCGTTCCGACAACGGCGTTCGGTTGGAATCGCAAACAGAGTTCGGCAACGGTTTCGGACTTGACCAGCTCGGGCTCGGATACCACGATCGGCAAGCCGTCGGTTAAATCGAACACGCCGACGAAACACTCGTTCATACGGGCGTCGATCGCCACCAAAACGCGTCCCGTCACCCCCTTTTGTTGCGCCGCCGAGGCGGTCGCCATCAGGTTGGACACGGGGACGACGGGCTTGTCCAACGCCCAGGCCAAACCTTGCGCCACGCCGCACGACGTACGCAAACCGGTAAAGGCGCCGGGACCGGCCCCGAAAGCGATCGCGTCCATGTCGCGAACGCTCAACTCGGCCTGCGTCAACAACGCGTCGACCATGGGCAACAGGCGTTCGGAATGACGATTTCGTTCGGTCTCGACGTCAAGCTTGACATCGTTATCGAGACGCAAGGCGACCGAGACGATTTCGGTCGCCGTATCCAATGCAATCAATTTCATGTCTGATTTCCGTATGAGTCGGCCGCTATTTTAGCTCTGGGTCGTAACGCTCGAAATAGCCGGACGGCAACGCAAATGATTCAAAAGTTCGTCGTCGCGCAAGACGTCCGCCAATACGCGATGCAAGGCGGGCGATTGACGCAATTGTTCCCACCAGTGCGTCAAGGCGCCGGCCGCCTCGGAGCGCGAGTTTCCATGACAAGGCAACAAGACGGAGTTGTCGGGATTGACGCAGAACCACTCGAAAGCGGACATCAGCGTGGCCTTTTGCGAATCGGCCACCAACACCCACACGTTGTCCTTGCCCTTGGCGGACACGGGAGCGACGTAACCGGCGTGATACAGACCGTCCAAAATGCGCTCGGCCGCTTCGGGATAGGTATCGGCCGCGTCGCACAACTCGTCGAGCGCGATCACGGGCGAGAGCCCAGACAAACGCAAGCTCACGAAGTGCTTGAGCATGACCAAGCCCGTAACAAAATCGTTGCCGGTTCTATAACTGTCCATAAAGCGCCCCGCCATCAACTTGGGAATCGTGGCGGTGACGGCGGCGCCGGTGAAAAACAAAAGCCAGGAAATATAGATCCACAAAATCAACACCGGCACGGCGACGAACGCGCCGTAGATGTTGCTCATCGTCCCGGCCGACACGTACAGCTCGAAAGCCTGTTTGACCAATTGGCCGATCAAGGCGACGAGCGAGCCGCCGACCAAGGCGTGCGTAAACTGAACCGGCGTGCGGGGAATGAACTTGTAGATCACCGCAAAGGCCAAGCTTTGCAACACCAACTGTCCGATGACGATCAACCAGGCCGTCGTTCGCGCCTCGATGCCGGACAACGCGATACTGGCCGCCTTCCCCGTCAACGTCAGACTCAAGGCCACGAAAATCGGACCGAACGTCATCAACGCCCAGTAAATCAGCACGCGCTGGGGCAAGGGACGTTGCCCGCCGCTTTTAAAGATGCGGTTGACGGTGATAAAGAGTTTGTCGATCAGCATGAAGGTTGTGACGCCCAAACCGAGCAGACCGAAGGTCGTGAGCCCCGCTGCCTGAGATGTGAACTCTTTCAGGTAGCGCACCAACACGTCGCTGTATTGCTGAGGCAAAAAACTCGTCTCAATGAGCGACTCGAGCGCCTGACGCGTGTCGGCGAAACTGGGAAACGCCGCAAACACGGCCAACGACAAAGCGAGCACGGGAACAATGGCCAACAACGTCGCCAGCGCCATGGAGGAGGCGACTTCACCGATTTCGATTTCGGCCGCTCTGTCCGTGACAAAGCGCAACAAAGCGCGAAAGCTGGCGGCGAAACCTTTCTTTTTCAGTTTTTTCAGAAGGGAAAATCGCGGTTGATTCATGAGACGCACTCACTGAGAGGTTGGTTTTGACGGTGATGGCTTAGCCGAACTGCTTACACGTTGGTACAATTATAAATCTTGCCAAAAACCGCTGGTTATTTCGTTTGTTTTTTGGCCTTCTTTATTTTGCATGGACAAAGGTAAGCACATGCGTGCGTCTCAATTTTATATTTCTACTCTTAAAGAAGCTCCCGCTGACGCTGAAATCGCCAGCCAGGAATACTCGATTCGTGCCGGTTTGATCAAGCGTCTCGCCGCCGGCGTTTACATCTCCATGCCGATGGGCTTGCGCGTTGGCCGCAAGGTTCAGCAAATCGTGCGCGAAGAAATGGAACGCGCCGGCGCCATTGAATTGGCTTTGCCGGTCGTTCAACCCGCCGAACTCTGGAAAGAAACCGGTCGTTGGGAAAAGTACGGTCCCGAACTCTTGCGTTTCAAGGATCGCCACGACCGCGAATTCGTCATTCAGCCGACCAGTGAAGAAGTCATCACCGACTTGGCCCGCAACGAAATCACCAGCTGGCGTCAACTGCCCGTGAACTTCTATCAAATCCGCACGAAGTTCCGTGACGAACGCCGTCCCCGCTTCGGCGTCATGCGCGCCCGCGAATTCACGATGAAGGACGCCTACTCCTTCGATCGCACGGCCGAAGGCGCTTCCGAAAGCTATGACAAGATGTACGCCGCCTACCAGCGCATCTTCACGCGCATGGGCTTGACGTTCCGCGCCGTGCGCGCCGACACCGGCTCGATCGGCGGCGACCGCTCTCACGAATTCCAAGTCATCGCCGACATCGGCGAAGACGTGATCGCCTACTGCCCCGACAGCGACTACGCCGCCAACATCGAATTGGCGGACGCCTCGAGCGTTCTTGACGGTCGTCAAGCTCCCGCTCAGGAACTCGTCAAGCAGGCCACGCCGGGCAAGGAAAAGTGCGAAGACGTCGCTCCCTTCCTCGGCATCAAGCTGACCGACTGCGTCAAGTCCATCGTATTGGCCGCCGATCGCAAGGATGAAAAGGGCAATCCCCTTCCCGCGCAAATCGTGTTGCTTTTGTTGCGCGCCGATCACGAACTCAACGAAGTCAAGGCCGGCAAGCTCGAAGAACTCAAGGAAGGTTTCCGTTTTGCCACCGAAGCCGAAATCGCCGCTCACTTCAACGGCGCCGATCCCGGCTCTTTGGGCCCCGTCGGGGTGCATGACGATGTCGTCGTATACGCGGACTTCACGGTCGCCGACATGAGCGACTTCTGCTGCGGCGCCAACGAAACGGGTTTCCACTACACCGGCGTCAACTTCGTGCGCGACCTGGCCGAACCCAAGGTCGCCGACTTGCGCAACGTCGTCGACGGCGATCGCAGCCCCGACGGCAAGGGCACCCTGCGCCTGCAACGCGGCATTGAAGTCGGGCACGTCTTCTATCTGGGCACCAAGTACTCCAAGTCGCTCAACGCCACGTTCCTCGACGAAAACGGCAAGCCGCAGTTGCTCGAAATGGGGTGCTACGGCATCGGCGTCACCCGTCTGATCGGCGCGACCATCGAACAGTGCCACGACGACAAGGGCATCATTTGGCCCGAATCCATCGCTCCGTTCGAATGCGTCATCTGCCCGATGAACTGGGGCAAGAGCGAAACCGTTCGCGAAACGGCCATGCAGATTCACGACGCGCTTCAGGCTCGTGGCGTCGACGTGATCGTGGACGATCGCGATTTGCGTGCCGGCGTGATGTTCGCCGACTGGGAATTGATCGGCGTTCCGCATCGCATCACCATTGGCGATCGCGGTCTCAAGACCGGCGAAGTCGAATACGTCAGCCGCGCCAAGATGGACGAAAAGCAGATGATCAAGGTTGACGAAATCGTCGACGCCATCTGCGCCAAGTTGGGTCGCTAATCGATCGATAGTTCCTGACTACCAACGGGACGCCCTTAGGAGCGTCCCGTTGTGTTTTTTGTCGTCTCGGCGTATCCTAGATCTCCTCTTTTTTTTCGGTCCTGCCATGCCCGCTTTGTTTTTATTGGTGTCATCGTTTTGCTTCACGACGATGGCGGTGCTAGTCAAACTCGGTGCCAACGACTTCGGTGCGATCGAATTGATTTTCTATCGATCGGTCGTCGGACTGGTGATTCTGTACGGCGTTATTCGCAGCAAGAACTACTCGTTGCGTACGCCCTATTTCTGGGGCCATATCAAGCGCTCGGTCGCCGGTTTTGTCGGTATCGCCACGTGGTTCATGTCGCTTGGCATGGTCAACGTATCGACTAGCATGACCTTGAGCAGCACCACCCCACTGTTTGTGGGAGTGATGGCCTCGATCGTCGCCCTGACGCGCAAACAGCCGCTGCAATGGCCCTTGCTTCTCGCCATCGTTATCGGCTTTTTCGGCGTCACGCTGATTTTGCAGCCGAGCATGGAGGGTGAAAATCAATTGCTGGGTTGCGCGTTGGCCTTGTGTTGCGGCCTGCTCTCGGGCGTGGCCTATTGGCAGATCAAAGAGCTCGGCGAATTGGGCGAACCCTCCTGGCGCATCGTGTTTTACTTTACGCTCTTCGGTACGGTTTTCGGCGCGCTGGGCGCCTTCGTCTTTGAAGGCGGCTTCAGCCCTGTCCGTCTTGACAACGTCGGCTATCTGATCGGTATCGCTCTCATGGCGATCATCGCCCAACTGTCGCTGACCAATGCGTTCGGCAAAGGCAACGTCCTCTTAATGTCCTGCCTGACTTACTCGTCCATCGTCTTTGCCGAGCTCTACGCCATTTTCTTGTTCGACGACTCGGCCGACTGGGGCACGTTGGCCGGCATGGGATTGATCATCGCCGCCGGCGTCTCATCGAGCATGCTGACCAAGAAAAAAACCAAGTCGGGCTGACACGGCTTTTCAAGCGTGAAAAAAACGGGAGGACAAACGTCCTCCCGCTTTTTTTCGACCGGGCGTCGATTTAACGGAAATCGGCTCCGAGTTCGACCGCCTTGGCAACGTCACCCGCCAAGACATAGGTCACGTTTTCGGGCACGATCATCTTGCGAATGGCACGATTGACGTCTTCAACGGTCAAGGCTTCGATTCGGTCTTCGAACTGCTTGCTAAAAGCAAACGTTTTGCCCGACTGCATGAAGGCCAACCAGCTGTGAGCGAGATAATCGTCCTGAGCGCGGCTGACTTCGCGACTTTGCAAAATGCCCTTCTTGGCTTCGAGCAATTCCTGCTCGGTCACGCCCTCGTTCACGAATTTGGCGATTTCTTCCTGCATGCAGGCGTAGGCGCGCGACATGTTTTGCGGCGCGACGATGGCCGAAGCCGTCCACGAGGCGCGGTTGCCGAACTTGGGCAAACGAACGCGACTGCCGACGCCGTAGCTCAAGCCTTCCTTCTGTCGAATGCGATCGACCAGACGGTTGGACAAACCGGTGCCGCCGCCGATAATCCAGTCGGCGACGGAATACGCGGCGGCGTCTTCGTCCTCGGTCGAGGCCGGGAAGTCGATGCGTGCGAACAACGCGGCGTTTTCCTTGCTCGGCGTATCGACGACGATGCGGGCGGCCTTCACCGGATGGTATTCGGACCAGTAACGTTCCCAGGCCGCTGCCGGATCGGCGGCTTTCTTGGCGCCCAGAACGTCGGCCAGCACCTTCTTTACTTCCTCGGCGTCAAAGTCGCCCACAATCGCCACTTCGCCGTTTTCGGTCGAGACGACGTTTTGATACCACGCGTACAAACGGTCGCGATCGACGTGCTTGAGCGCCTCGATCACCTGGCTCGACTGCATCGTATTGCGCGGATCGCCCTCCGGATACACGGCAAAATGCGCCAACATGGCGTCGCGACCCTTGGTGATGGGATCATCGCTCTTGCCTTCGAGCGCCGTTTGCATTTGACGCACGATCTGATCGGCTTCCTTGACGGGATAGGCGCTCTTCGTGGTCAATTCACCCATCAGGCGCAAGGCGTCGGCCACATGCTCGCGCGTGGAGGTAAAGCCGAGAATGTCCCCTTGCATTTTGAGCTGGGTCATCTTGTCGGAAATTTGCGTGCGAGTGAGCGTGTCGGTGCCGCGCATCAACATCGGTTCGGTCAGCATGTTCATGGCGCCGTTACCCGTGGCCGTCTTCAGATTGCCGTAGCGGAAGCGCGTCAAAACCGTCACCGTCTGGCCGCGGGTTTTCTTCGGCAACAACGCCACGTTCACGCCGTTGATCGTCAAACGTTCGGTACGCGCGTCGATATTGGCTTGCGACACGTCGAACGCCTCGGCCACGTCGCCTTCGGTCTTGAAGGTGGCGCCCGCCATGATCTCGGCCACGTCGGGCGTCTTCATTTCGGGAGCGCGTCGAGGATGGTCGTCGGGGATGAAATAACCGACGACGCGGTTGTCACGCACGAAATACGTGGCGGCCGCCGTGTCGACCGCTTCGGGCGTCACGCGTGCCGTCGAATCGCGATCGACAAAGAAATAGCGCCAGTCGCCCAAAGCGATGTAATCGGACAGATCGACGGCAAACGCTTCCGGATCGCTCAAGGAGCGTTCGTAATCGGTCGCAGCCTGCTGCAAACTAATTTCCACTTCTTCGGCCGTGGCGGGCGTCTTGGCGAACGTGCGTTCGATCGTGTCGATCATCTTGTTGCGCACGACGTCGATCGGATCGCCCTTCTTGACCAATGCGCCGAACATGGCAAAGCCGGGGGCCTTGCCCGACAAAGACCAACCGAAGACTTGGCTGGCCTGTCCGCTTTCGACGAGCGCCTTGTAAAGGCGTCCGCGCGGGGCGTCGGACAAAACGTCGACGGCGGTTTCAACCGCATTGCAATCGGACGCGAGTGCGGAGGGAATGCGGTAGGCGACGGCCACCAACTGCATTTCGCCGGGGCGACGGATTTCAAATTCGCGCATGCCGTCGGCCACGGGTTCCACCGTCCACTCGGTCGGCAAGGTGCGGGTGGGCTTCGGGATGGCGCCGAAGGTTTCGGCAATCCAACCCAACACTTGCTTTTCGTCGAACTTGCCCGACACCGTCAAAACGGCGTTGTCCGGCTGATACCACTTGCGATAAAAGGCCTGCAAATTCTCAATGGGCACGTTTTCAATATCGCTGCGCGCGCCGATCGTGTTGCGACCGTAGGCGTGCCAATCGAACAATACCGACTGCATGCGCTTGAGCATGACGCTCACGGGCTTGTTTTCACCCATTTCGAATTCGTTGCGCACGACCGTCATTTCGGTGTCGAGATCTTTTTGAGCGATGAACGAGTTGGTCATGGCGTCGGCGCTCCAGCCCAACGCCCAACGCATGTTGTCGTCCGTCGCCGTGAAGCTCACGAAATAGTTCGTGCGATCGAGCCACGTCGTGCCGTTCATGCGAAAACCGCGACGCGTAAACTCTTTGGTCGGATCCGGATAGTTCTTGCTGCCCTTGAACATCAAGTGTTCGAGCAAGTGCGCCATCCCCGTTTCACCGTAGTTTTCGTGGCGGCTGCCGACCAAATACGTCGTGTTGACCGTGGCGGTCGGTTTGCTTTGGTCGGCAAACAACACGACCTGCAAGCCGTTGTCCAACACGTAACTGGAAATTCCTTCGACGGTATGCTGCGGCGTCAGTTCGGCCGCCGCCGTCGTGGCCATGGCGGCCGATGCGACAGTTGTCATAATTACTTTCTTCAAATCCATGCTGACTGCTTCCTTGTCAGAAACCACTCCGTCGAGCTTACGCACTTCGGATTGACTCGAGCTTACGGAAAGCGAAACATTCTTACTTCGATTCGTGTCGGTATGTTACAGCGTTTGGTTCCGTTTCAATCATTCGATCCGCTCGGACTCTTGCGCCGTCAAAAAAAGAGCGATTTTTTCCATCGGCGCGTCGCCTTGCGCTTCAAAAGCGTCGGGAAAAATAACGAGGCTTGTTGCTGAACAAACGGCCGAGCGTTTTCGCCCCCGTCGACTCGATCGATTCTCTCGTGGTAAAGGCTCCGAGGCGTTCAAGTGTATCACTTCGACCAACGTGTTAGACCGTCCGTTACGATCGGAAAACCAATCCGACGCGACAGCACGCAGGGCATCAAAAATCGCCCGCCGCATGCGGCGCCGCTATACACGGCTTCCCGACGTCACTCAGTCAAGTACGGCATAGGTTTTTCATAACGGTATGGTTTCGTTTTGCCGGCTCGAGCCGATCAAATCGTCGGACTGATACAATTCCGTGCACATCCGATCGTTTTTTATTGGTGGTAACGAACCGTGAAGCTGCTTTTCGACCTTTTCCCCGTCATTCTCTTTTTCGCAACATTCAAATACGGGGAATCTCACGCCGCCGAATTGGCGCGCTACCTGCAACAGTCTTTCGGAGGCGAATTCGATCCGAGCCAGGCTCCCATCCTGGCCGCAACGGTCGTGGCCGTCCTCGCTTCCATCGTTCAAGTCGGCATCACGCTCGCCAAGGGCAAGCGTCCCGAAGTCATGCACTGGATCTCGCTGGGCATCATCGTCGTCTTCGGCTCCTTGACCATCTGGTTGCATAACGAAATGTTCATCAAGTGGAAGCCGACCATCCTTTATTGGGTCTTCGCCACCATTCTCGTTTTCGGTACGTTGACCGGGAAAAACTTCATGATCAAGCTCATGGGCAAGTCGATTCAACTTCCCATGCGCGCCTGGGACGCCATGCAAAAGGCCTGGATCGTCTTTTTCTCGCTCGTCGGCGCCCTCAACTTGGTCGTCGCCTATCTTTTCGAAACGGCCACTTGGGTCAACTTCAAACTCTTCGGCTTGCTCGGTTTGACACTTATGTTTACATTGGGCATTGGCGTTTGGGTCGCGAAATTGACGCAAAACAACGAAAATAACGACACGAATTCCTAATTGATCGAGACCATCATGCGTATCCAATCATTGTCCGTTGCCGCCGCATTGCTCGTCGGTTTGATCACGGGTGCCAACGCCGCGACGCAAGACTTCCGCATCAACGGAGAACTTATAACGAAGGCACAACAAGAACAACTGATCAAGTCCTATACGGATCACGGGCAATTGCGCACGCCGCAACTCGAAAAGTTGGCCAAGCATCTTCTCAAGCGCGACACCCTGTTGATGCAGGAAGCGCGTCGACTCGATCTGGAAAACCGCGCCGACGTCAAAAATCAGATTGAGGCGGCCCGTCGCAAAATTCTGATGGCCGCCGTCGTGGCCGATTGGATCAAGCGTCATCCGATCAGCGAAGAAGAAATCCGCACGCAATTTCAGGTCGAACAAGAACGCTGGGGCGACACGGAAGTTCAAGTCCGCCACATTCTCGTCAAGGACGAAGACATCGCCAAGACGTTGCTGAAAAAGGTGCGTTCGGGCGAAGACTTCGATCGTCTGGCTCGCGAATACTCCAACGACACGCCCCAAAACAAAGCCAACGGCGGCATCATCGATTGGACCAGTCCGAACATGTTCGACAAAGACTTTGCCGACAGCTTCAAAAAGCTCAAGCCCGGCCAAATCGTCAAGCATCCCGTGCAAACGCGTTTGGGTTGGCATGTCATCAAGCTCGAAGGCAAGCGTCCCGCCGAACGGTGGCGCGACTACGAAACGTCCGCTCCGCTTGTGCGTCAACTACTCATGCAGCGCGAAGTTCAAACTTACGTGGACCGCTTGATTTCCGAGGCCAAGATCGAGCAAGTCGCTCCCGCCAAGACCAAGGTCAAATAATCGAGGCCGAAACGTTTGACGACGGCCGACTCGATCCGAGTCGGCCGTTTATTTTCACAAAGAACAAAACGCCGAACAATTTGTTCTAAACTTATTTATTCGCATTCGTTTACCTAAAGGCTCACTCTCATGGCACTCAGCGCCTTTCCGATCGCCGTCGACCCCGCTTTTCGTCTGCCCGCGCCCGGCGCCCGCACGCAGTTGCCCGTCGTAGCCGACGCTACCGACGCCTTGGCGTTGACGCAATTGGCTCGTCAGGCTCGACAAGAAGGCCGTTTGTTGGTCGTCGTCTGTGCCGACGCGAGCAACATGTTGCGCCTGTCCGAAGAAATTCAATGGTTCGATCCGACGTTGCACGTGACCGTTTTCCCCGACTGGGAAACCTTGCCTTACGACACGATGAGCCCGCACGAAGATCTCGTGAGCGAACGACTGCAAACGCTTTGGCGTTTGAGCATGCGAACCGAAGGCCACGCGCACGCGCAACCCGTCGACATTTTGATCGCTTCGGCGACGACCGCTTCGCAACGCATTGCGCCGCCCAGTTACGTGGGCGGTAGCACCTTCTTCTTTAGCAAGGGACAAAACATCAACCTGGAATCGCTCAAGCACAACCTCGTGTTGGCCGGCTACGGTCACGTCGAACAAGTGATGGCGCCCGGGGAGTTTTGCGTGCGCGGCGGCATCATCGACGTCTATCCCATGGGCTCGAACGAGCCCTTCCGTCTCGATTTGTTCGACGACGAAATCGAAACGATTCGTCGCTTTGATCCCGAAACGCAGCGATCGATTGACGAAACGAACGAAATCCGCATCCTGCCCGGCCATGAATTCCCGATGGACGCCGAGTCGCAACACGCCTTCCGTTCCCGCTGGCGCGAACACTTCAAAGGCGATCCCAACAAATGCCCGCTCTACAAAGACATGGGGAACGGCGTCGCGGGCGCCGGCATCGAGTACTACTTGCCCTTGTTCTTCGAGCAAACCGCGAATATCGCCGAGTATCTTCCCACCGACGCCGTCGTCGCCACGGTGGGCGACGTTGACGCCGCCTTGCGCCGTTATCTCACCGAAATCACCGAGCGCTGGAAGTTTTTGTCCCACGACACCGAGCGTCCCGCTTTAACTCCCGACCTGTTGGTCGACTCGCCCGAGCGCTTCTTCACGTCGATCGCGCCGTTTGCGCGCCTGCAGATTCCGCCGACGCCCGAACGGCTCGACGTGGATCTCTCGGTGGATCGCAAGGCGCAGGATCCCGCCGCCAAACTCAAACTCTATTTGGCCAAAGCCGGAGTTCAGAAGCGACGCGTGTTGATTTGCGCTGCCAGCCTCGGTCGCACCGCCCGACTGGGAGACATGTTGCGTGAAGCCGGCATCGACGCCGTCGACGTCGACGACTTCCGGGGTTTTCTCGGCTCATCCCATGCCGTGTGTCTGGCCGTAAGCCCCTTGTCGGGCGGCATGGAACTGGCCGCGCCCGCCGTCACGATCCTCACGGAAAACGAGCTTTACGCTCTTAAGGCCGGCAAACGACGTACGCGCGTACGCGAAGCCAACACGAACATCGACGCGATGATTCGCGACATCAGCGAATTGAAAGAAGGCGATCCGGTCGTTCACATCGAACACGGGATCGGCCGTTATCAAGGCCTGGAAACCATGCAAATGGACGAAGGCCCCGCCGAGTTCGTCCGCATCGATTACGCGGGCGAGGCCAAACTCTTTGTTCCCGTCGCGCAGTTGCACCAAATCAGCCGCTACACCGGCGTCGACGCGGAACACGCTCCCTTGCATCATCTCGGCAAGGGAGACTGGGAAAAAGCCAAACGCAAGGCGGCCCAAAAAGTGCGCGACACCGCGGCCGAATTGTTGAATCTGTATGCCATTCGTCAGTCGCGCGTCGGCTTTGCCTTTGAAAATCACGCGCCCGAATACCGTGCGTTCTGCGAAGGTTTTGCGTTTGAAGAAACGCCCGATCAGGCCGCCGCGATCGAAGCCGTCGTTCGCGACATGTACGACATCCGTCCCATGGATCGATTGGTCTGCGGCGACGTCGGTTTCGGCAAAACGGAAGTCGCTCTGCGCGCCGCTTTCGTTGCCGCCATGAACGGCAAACAAGTCGCCGTTTTGTGCCCGACGACGTTGTTGGCCGAGCAGCACGCTCAAACGTTCCGCGACCGTTTTGCCGCCTGGCCGGTACGCATTGTCGAGTTGTCGCGTTTCCGCTCGGGCAAAGAAACGACGGCCGCGTTGGCCGGCATCGCCGACGGCACCGTCGACATCGTTGTCGGAACGCACAAACTGCTTGGTGAGTCGGTTTCCTTCGCGCGTTTGGGCTTGGTCATCATCGACGAAGAACATCGTTTCGGCGTACGCCAAAAAGAACGCCTCAAGAGCCTGCGCTCTCAGGTGGACATGCTGACGCTCACCGCAACGCCCATTCCTCGTACGCTGGCCATGAGTCTTGAAGGCATCCGCGACTTCTCTGTCATCGCGACGGCGCCCGAAAAGCGCTTGGCCATCAAAACGTTCGTGCGTCGCGAAAGCAAGGAGTTGATCCGCGAAGCCGTCATCCGCGAACTCAAGCGCGGCGGTCAAGTCTACTTCCTGCACAACGAAGTCGAAACCATTGAAAATCGACGCGCGCGCCTCGAAGAAATTCTGCCCGAAGCGCGTATCGGCATCGCCCACGGCCAGATGGGCGAGCGCGAGCTCGAACACGTCATGCGAGATTTCTATCAGCAGCGTTTCAACATTTTGCTCTGTACGACCATTATCGAAACGGGTATCGACGTTCCCAACGCCAACACGATCATCATGCACCGCGCCGACAAGTTCGGCTTGGCACAACTGCATCAGTTGCGCGGTCGCGTCGGCCGCAGTCATCATCAAGCGTACGCCTACCTGCTTACGCCCGACGAAGGCGCCATTACCAAGAGCGCGCAAAAACGACTGGAAGCCATTCAGAGCTTGGAAGATCTCGGCAGCGGTTTTTACCTGTCCATGCACGATTTGGAAATTCGCGGCGCCGGTGAAGTGCTCGGCGACAACCAAAGCGGCGAAATGTCGCAAGTGGGGTTCGACCTCTACAATCAGATGCTCAAGCGCGCCGTCAACGCGCTGAAAAAAGGCGAATCCGTCGACGTCGAACACCCCTTTGCCACGCTCACGGAAATCAACCTGCATTTGCCCGCCCTGTTGCCCGACGACTACGTGCCCGACGTCGCCAGCCGATTAAGTTTGTACAAACAACTGGCGGCGGCCGACACGACGGTCGAACTGGAAAACACGATCGACGAACTCAACGACCGATACGGCAAACTGCCGGCGCCCGCGCGCGCGTTGATCACCACGCATCGTTTGCGACTGGTCTGCAAAAAACTCGGCATCCGCAAGATCGACGCCGCCGACAAGGCCATCGTTTTCACGATTCAGCCCAAACCCAATTTCGAACCGATGAACATGATTCGTTTGTTGCAAACGCGACGCGATCTGAAAATGGCCGGCCCCGACAAGGTGCGCATGACCGTTTCGACGCACGACCTCGACAGCCGACTCGGTGCCATTCGCGTCATCACGAATGCGCTCGAAGGTTCATCCCGCTAATCATTTTTTGATGGTGTTGCCATGTTTGATTTAGTGCTTCAAGCCCCCGACTTCGATGCAAACGCCCTTCAGGCCGTTCGCGAACTCGTTCGCCCCGAAAGCGAAAAAGCCGACGCCACCTGCGTGCGTCTGTTCAACGTGACGCATGACGACGACGTGCGTCGTCAAGTATGCGAGCTGGCCCGTCGCGTCGTCATGAACGCCGCTTTCGTGCCCGCCGATTTGAAATTGACCGATTTCGGCGCGCTCTTTTTCGATATGGATTCCACGCTCGTCAATTCCGAAACGCTTGACGAAATGGCCGAAATCGCCGGCGTTGGCGAACAGTGCGCCGCCATTACGGCCGGCGCCATGAGCGGTCGCATCACCAACTACGCCGACAGCTTGCGCGAACGCGTCAAATTACTCGAAGGCCACGACGCCGCATCGATCGAAACCGTCTGGAACAACATGCGCCTGAACGAAGGCGCCGAACGCCTGATCAAGACGGCGCTCGATGCCGGTCTCAAGGCCTACATCGTGAGCTCGGGCTTCACGGTTCTCACCGAACGCGTCAAAGAGAAACTCGGCATGACCGGCACCTGCGCCAACAACATCGACGTCAGCGACGGTCGTTTCACCGGTCGCGTCTGCGGGCCGGCTTTCGCCCCGTTCAACGGCACGATTCTCGATGCCGACGGCAAGGCCGCTTTCGTGTGTCAAACCATGAGCGACCTGGGCTTGACCCCGGCGCAAAGCATCTGCTTCGGCGACGGCAGCAACGACGTCAAGATGTTGCGTCAAGCCGGCATCGGCGTCGGTTTCCACCCCAAGGACATCCTGCGTCCCGAATGCACGCTCGCCGTCGACACGCTCGGTCTCGATTGCGTTTTGAACCTCTTTTCCGACACGTGTCCCTTGTGTCGTTAACGGTGTCGCATGCGTCGCATCTGCTTTGATACGGAAACCACGGGCCTGAGCTGGCGTCGCGGCGATCGTTTGTGTGAAATCGGCGCCGTATTGCTTGACGACGATTTCACCGTGATCGACACGTTCCACACGTACGTCAATCCGATGCATCCGGTCGGAGCCCAGGCGTATGCGATCCACGGCTTGTCGGACGACTTTCTCGCGTTGCAGCCGCCTTTTGAAGCCGTCGCCCGATCCTTCCTCGACTTCGTTTCGGGAGCCGAACTGATCGCGCACAACGCGACGTTCGACACCGGCTTTGTCAACGCGCATCTGGGCGCCTGCGGCTTGCCCGGGCTCAAGGCCAGCGGTTGCGAGATCACCTGCACGTTTGCCATGGCGCGCCGTTTGTTCCCCAGCCAACGCAACAGCCTCGACGCCTTGTGTCAGCGCTTCGGGATCGATGCCTCGGCACGCGTTCGGCACGGCGCCTTGCTCGACGCGCAGCTCCTTTCCCGGGTTTATGCGGCCCTGATCAACGAACAGAAAAGCCGACGATAAGTAGAAAAGACGAACAAACGCGAGTAGACTGAAAGACGTGTCGCAAAAACGCAAATAACGTCTCAAAGTCTCGCTATGAATGTGTTTGTCGTCGTCATGATCGCCATGGTCACCATGGTATGGTTGTTGCGGAAACACTGGCCCGTCGGCCCTTCCTTGTTGGTCGCCGGCGCCATTTTTTGGGTGTTTCTCGATCCGAGCGTCGGAACCCTGGGGACGTGTTTGTACAACGTCGGGATCAAACCCCAGACGTACGATCTCGTCGGCGCACTGTATTTCGTCGTCTGCCTTGAAATTGAAATGAACAAAAGCGGCTGTCTCAACGGGATGGTCCGCTATCTGATCGCCAAGATTCCGTCCTTGCGCCTCACTATGGCGATCATGCCTGCCTTTCTCGGACTCTTGCCTTCCATCGGCGGCGCGCGCTTCTCCGCCCCCATCGTCGACACGCTCGCCCGCAATCAAGGGATTGCCAACGAACGTCTGAGCGCCATCAATTTTTGGTTCCGTCACGTCTTCGAATACACCAGTCCGCTCGTGCCGAGCATGATTCTGACCTGTACGCTGGCCGGAATCGGCATCGGCGAGTTAATCGGTCACGTCGCCTGGGTTGTCGTACTGGCCTTTGCCTGCGGTTGGATCGTTTTGATCCGTCCGATTCGCACGCACGCCGAAGAAAGCCAAACGATCGATCCGAACGACTTGCGCTCGTATCGACGCGACTTTTTCATGTGTTTGGTTCCGATCGCCTTCGCCTTTGTTCTGATGGTCGGATTCGGTTTGAAAGCCTCCGTTGCCATGGGGTTGGTCTCGCTCATTTCCTATGTCGCCCTGCGGCTTTTAAAGCGCGGCGTTCCGTTCAAGCGCATTTACCTCGGCGCCGTCGAATGGCGACTGTTGCGCGATATTTTCTGCATCGTCTTTTTCATCGAATTACTGGAGCAAACGGGCGCGCTCATGCAAATCGTGGAAGGATTCCGAGCGGCCCCCTTGCCCATTCCCGTTATTATCGCGATGTGCTCGTTCACCATCGGCGTTTTGTGCGGCACGTCGCAGGGCCCCTGCGCCATTTTGACGCCCATTGCCGTGGCGCTGCCCGGGTTCGAGCTTTTGGATCTGGTCGGGATTCTCGTCGTCTTTTCTTTTGCCGGCATCATGGTGACGCCCACGCACATGTGCATGATGATTTCGCTCGATTACTTCAAAAGCGATTTCTTCCGCATGCTGCGTTTGTGCTTCATCACCATGAATTTGAAAATGCTTGTGTTCTCGAGCATCGTCTGGTACTTCTGGTTCTAAACCGTACGGGCGCTTCAAGGCAAGTGCCTGTACAATCTTCGCTTGTTTGACAGAAACGGCCCGTCGAGCCGTTCGCATTGGACGAACGACGCCGTCGTCCAACGCCATTCGCCTCCTTTCACCGCCAACGAATCCATAACGTGACTCCCGAACAATCCGTCCAATACCGCAACTCCTTTCTCCTGCTTATCACCGCCACCATTTGGGGTTGCGGCTTTGTGGCCCAAGCGCTCGGCATGGAACACATCGGACCGTTTGCCTTCACGTGGGCCCGTTCGTTCATCGGCGGCGTCTTTTTGCTCTGTCTCATGCCGATGTTCGATCGTTTCCGAGGCACGAAAAAAACCGACGCCGCCTCGCCTTGGAAAAGCAAAACGCTGTGGATCGGTGGCTTTGTTTGCGGCACCATGCTTTTTATCTCCGAGTCGTTGCAGCAGTTCGGCATTTTGTACACGACCGTCGGGAAGGCCAGCTTCATCACGGCGCTCTATATCGTGATCGTGCCTGCTGTCAGTTTCGTGTTCGGACGGCATGTCGGGGGGCTTAAAGTTTGGGGCGCCGTCGTGCTGGCCGTCGCGGGGCTTTATTTGCTTTGCATGACGGACGACGCGTTTTCCATCGGTTTGGGCGATTTGCTGGTGCTGGCCTGCGCGTTTTCGTTCGCGCTGCACATTCTCGTGATTGATCGCTACGCCCCCTTCGTCGATGCGATTCGCATGAGTTGTCTGCAGTTTTTTATCGGCAGCATCTGGGGCATGATCATGATGATGCTGTTCGAACCGCCGAGCTTGGAAGGCATGATCAACGCCGTCTGGGCGATTCTCTTTGCCGGCGTCATGAGCAACGGCATTGCCTATACCTTGCAAGTCGTCGCGCAAAAAGGTCTCAATCCCACGCTCGCTTCCCTGATCATGAGCCTTGAATCGGTTGTCGGCGTCTTGGCCGGTTGGTTGCTTTTGGGGCAAACGTTGACGATGCGCGAGATCGCCGGGTGCGCCGTCATGGCCGTGGCCATCATCCTGGCGCAACTGCCCTCCCCCCTTTTCAAGCGCCGCTCTCGGTCCTAAGTCGGCTTGAACAAAAACAAAGCGCACGTCTTAAAACGTGCGCTTTGTTTTTTTCGGGTGAAGTTCAGGAGCGTCAACGCATGCAGAAATTCACGGCGAAGGCGACGGCGATGAGCATGCCGACAAGATCGAGACGGTGTGCTTTGCCCGTAATCAAACTCAAGACGACGTAGCTGATAAAGCCCAAACCGAAACCGGTGGCCACGTTGAAGGTCAACGGCATCGTCAAAATCGTCAAGAACGCCGGCAAACAGATCGTGAAGTCGTCAAAATGAATGTGACGAACCGATTGCATCATCAAAGCGCCAACAACGATCAAAGCCGAAGCGGTGGCATACGCCGGGACGATATTGACCAACGGCAACAGGAACAAGCAGGCCAGGAACAGGACGGCCGTGACAACGGGTACGATGCCGGTACGCCCGCCCTCGGCAATGGCCGCCGCACTCTCGACATAACTGGTGGCGGTGGGAGTCCCCACGACGGCCGCCGACATGGTGGCCACGGAGTCGGACAGCAGGGCCTTGTTCAAACCGCTGACATGGCCCGTCTTCATGTTCAACAAGCCCGCACGTTGAGACAAACCGATCAAGGTGCCCATGTTGTCAAACAAGTCGACCATGGTCAACGTAAAGACGATCGTGACGATGCCGTAACTGAAAATGGCGGCGAAATCGAGCTGCATGAACGTGGCCGTCGGCAACAACTTGATGGTCGAGAGCTGACTCATATCGGGCAACGGCGTGACGCCCAACGCAATGCCAAGAACGGTCACGATCACGATGCCGATCATCATGGCACCGCGCACGTTACGCGCCATCAATGCGCTGATGATGATCACGCCCAAGCAAGCCAACAAGGGCTCGGCGGTACGCATGTTGCCGAAACCGACGAACGTGGCGGGATCGGCAACGATCACGCCGGCATTTTTCATGCCGATAAAGGCGATGAAACACCCCAAACCGACGACGATGGCGTATTTGAGATCCAACGGAACGGCGCGAATGATGAGCTCGCGAATTTTAAACACCGTCAATAGCAGGAAAATCACGCCGGAAATAAAGACGGCCGCCAAGCCGGCCTGCCAACTGAGCCCCATCGGGCCGCAGACGTAATACGAGAAAAAGGCGACGATCCCGAGCCCGGGCGCCACGATCACGGGAAAGTTCGCGTAAAAGCCCATGACCAGGCAAGCGAAGGCCGTCACCCAAATGACGGCGACCGTCGCATCGGCTCGAGGCATTCCCGCATCGGCCAACATGGCCGGCACGACGAACAAAACGTAGGCGACGGTGATAAAGCCGGTCAAGCCGGCCATGAGCTCGCGACGCAAGGTCGTGTTCGCCTCTTTCAGTTTGAAGAGTTTTTCAATCAATTCCATCTAAAGGTCCTTTGGCAAGGAAATATCGGTACGCTAAGTCTAACAATATTCGACTTAGTAAATATCCCAATGAAATTGATCCTCCACAAAAACAAGAAAGGCCGGGATGCGTATCCCGGCCTTTGTCGTCAAGCCTTACTGTTGCGGCTGGTAATCCTTGTGCAGGATGACCGCGCCGTGCTTGGCGCGCAGGGCGCTCAAATAACCGACTTCGTCGGAGGGGGCGTACAGGCGGGCCAGTTCGTTGCGAGATGCATTGATCGCGTCGGCGTTCATGGGCATCTTTTCACTCTTGCTGATCTCGACGATCAAGTAGTCGCCCTTGTCGACAACGCCGATATAAGTCGGCAACTTGCTGACATCGGCACGCATGACCTGATTGATGAAGTCCAACGTGTTCGGATTGGCCTTCTGACGGGAAACGACCATGTCGTTCTTGAAGTTCAATCCGTTGACGTCGCCGGCCTGAGCCTTTGCCAATGCCTTTTCACCGTCGGCCTGAGCCAGGTTCAACGCCTTCTGAGCCAACAGGCGGGCGGCGATTTGATCCTTGACCTCGTCGACGGAACGCGTATGGGCGGGACGATAGTTCACGATGCGAGCGGAGACCAACGTGTTCTGAGCGACTTCAACGGCTTGCGTATTGCGCTTTTCACGCAGGCTTTCGTCGCCAAAGAGGCTGTCGATCACGTTCGGGTTCAGCTTCGGATCGTTCGAACCGTCGCGCGTGACGTTCTTGACCAACACCGGCTTGAGGTTGTATTTCTTGATCACGGGTTCGAGCGAGTCGCTCTGTTCGTAGACCATGTTGGTGAAGTTTTCGGCTTCCGTAGCGAACGTGTTCTGAGCCTGCTGTTCCTGATACAAGGCGATGATCTGGCCGCGTACTTCGGACAACGGACGGGTGTCTTCACCCTTGACGTCCGTGACGTAAATCACGTGATAACCGAAGTCGGTTTCGATCGGACCGACAATCTCGCCCTTCTTGGCGGCAAAGACGGCCTTGTCAAAAGCGGGAACCATGACACCCTGATTGAAGAAGTCCAGATCGCCGCCCAAACGTGCGGAACCAGGGTCGGCCGAATGCTTCTTGGCCAAATCGGCAAAGCGGGTCGGATCGGCCTTAACCTGTTCAAGGAGTTCGTTGGCCAACTTCAGAGCCGCTTCCTTGCCGTTGGACAAATCGATCAGGATGTGGCTGGCACGACGCTGTTCGGCGGCGCGGAAACGATTCGGATTTTGTTCGTAGAACGTGACGATGTCTTCTTCGGACGGCTGGCCGGTCTTGAAGAGATCGGGTGTCAGAACGACGTATTCGACGTCGATTTCGTCCGGAGCGTTGAATTCGTTCTTATGCGATTCCCAATAGGCCTTGACTTCTTCGTCCGTGACCTTGACGCTCTTGTGGTAGTCGCTGCCGGCAAAGGCGTGTACCTTAACCGTACGGGCTTCGGTCAGCAAATCCATGACGCGCTCGGCCATGACCTTCGGAACCAAAACGGAACGGGAGACGCCTTCGGTCAACAGGCTGTGGGCGATGTCGCGACGAACGAGTTCGACAAAGTACTGATCGCTGTAACCGCGACCTGCCAAGAAGTTGGAATACTGCTCGGCGGAGAACTTGCCGTCAACCTGGAAGGCGGGGAACGTCTTGATCATCTGAATGGCCGTTTCTTCGGTCACCATGATGTGTTCCTTGGCCACTTCACCGGCCAACGAACGATCGTTCATGATGCTATCCAAAACGATGCTGCGGCCTTCGGCGGTGTCAAGCATGTTCGGACGGAACGCTTCGCCCAGCTGCTGACGCATCGAATCGAGGCGCTTGCGCTTGGCTTCGTCAAAGTCCTGCGGAGTAATGGAAACATCGTCAACCTTGGCAATGGCGCCGTCATCGGTCATCATCGAGTTATACGAGTAGATCCCCGTGACAACGAAGCTGGGGACGATAAAAACCGTGGCGATAAACATCAACCAACGCTTATGGTTACGAAAAGCCTCAAGCATTTTTCGATTCCTTTCGGTCAAACACAAATAAAAAAAGCGAAACGCCTTACCGCGCCTCGCCTTTTTAGTCTTTTTGGCGGAGTGGACTGAACTCGAACCCGCGACCCTCGGCGTGACAGGCCGATATTCAAATCGACTGAACGACAACTCCAGCCTTTACGCTAGCTAAAACAACGATCTGTCCGTTGTTGCGTTCGTGGATTATACATAAAGGGATGAGAAAACGAAATGTCGGCACGGCGCCGGAAACCACCGAACGTAAGACAAACGCCCTACGTCAACGGCGTTAAATCGCCAACTATTTCAAAGCCGACAAGCGACGTCAAAGCCGATAGGTCTCAAACCAAACGGCCCCAAGCTCACGGTTTGTTACCGACTCGGTTTCGTTCGAGCGGACGGATTGCCCGCCGAGGCCTTGACATAGGTTCGGAGGGATACGCCAAAAACAAAAAATCCGCCGGTCAAAACGACCCAGCGGACTTAATGGAACACTGAAAAGTGTTGGCGGAGTGGACGGGACTCGAACCCGCGACCCTCGACGTGACAGGCCGATATTCTAACCAACTGAACTACCACTCCGCACTTGCCTGAGCAGATCTTTTCGAATTTTCCGATACCCTTGCTAAGCAAGGATTTGGCGGAGTGGACGGGACTCGAACCCGCGACCCTCGACGTGACAGGCCGATATTCTAACCAACTGAACTACCACTCCGCTCGGGTCATTCGTTAAGACTTAATCTCAACTGCAGACTGCGAATTTTAGAGAACTTTCAAAACTTTGTCAAGTTTGATTTCGCAAACTCAAAAGTTTTTGGTGGGTGCTGAGGGGTTCGAACCCCCGACATTCGCCTTGTAAGGGCGACGCTCTACCAACTGAGCTAAGCACCCGTTGTTTGTTCTCTTATCGCGTCGAACAGATTGGAATTATATCTGTTCTTTTTCAAAAATGTCAAGCATTTTTTATAAAAATCTTTGTTTTCAGCATTTTCTCGTTGTCTTGTTTTAACAAACCGAGAAAATTCCACCATCAAATCAATGAGTTGCAACCTAGAATCGTGCGACGCCGATTTTTAAAAAATCTTCTGTCGGCCGCTACGAACTAAACCGTTGGACGGCGTCTCGCCTTTTTTAACCGATCATCCGGAGAGGCAACCGTCCCTTTCTAAACACCTCGAATTTGACGAGCGGCGGCATCGTCGTCTTGAACGCCTAATGTGTCCAAGAAACTATTACCACCGTAGTAAAATTACAAAAAAAATCCCAAGTCAACGGACTTGGGATCTTGTCTACGCTAAAAAGACGTGGTGGGTGCTGAGGGGTTCGAACCCCCGACATTCGCCTTGTAAGGGCGACGCTCTACCAACTGAGCTAAGCACCCGTCTTTTGCGAGAGACCGCAATTATACAGAGTTTGCGAATTATTGCACGCAATCCTTCAGGTTCTTGCCGGCACGGAACTTCGGGCTCTTGGAGGCAGGAATTTCGATCGTGGCGCCGGTCTGGGGATTGCGACCCGTACGGGCTTCACGTTCGACAACCGTGAACGTACCGAAACCAACGAGCGTAACGTCCTGGCCCTTCTTCAAGGAAGTGGAAACGCCTTCGATAAATGCATCGAGAGCGGCGGCAGCCTTAGCCTTGGAAATGTCGGCGGACGTTGCGATGAATTCAACGAGTTCAGTCTTGTTCATTGGAATGTTCCTTTTTGGTTAAAGCCCTTGTTTTACTGGGCTAAATGAAAGTCTTTGCATTGTAACCTAGCGCAGCGCCCCAATTGCAAACTGTTCGTGGTAACAATTTGTCGGTCACATGACGAAACGCAAACAAAAGCGCCGTTCAAGTCGACATTCGTCAAGATAGCCTCTCGAAAAATCATTTCTTCCCTCGCTACGCCCCGTCGTCCCCGCGCGTTTCACATCGGAGACAATTCGACTTCAAAAAGAAACCCGCCGAAGAAATCGCTCTTCAGCGGGCTTTCGGAACCGAATCAATCCGATCGGCAACGCTTAACAAGAAGCGACGGGCGCGCCGTCTTGCAAGACGGTTTCAACCGGAGCCATCTTGCTCTCGGACTTGACGAGCGGCTCGGGCTTGCGGGTCAACGCCACGTCCAACACCTGCTCGATCCAGCGCACGGGGACAATCTCGAGCTTCTCCTTGACGTTGTCGGGAATTTCCACCAAATCCTTGACGTTGGACTCGGGAATCATCACCGTCTTGATGCCGCCGCGCAAAGCCGCCAACAATTTTTCCTTCAGGCCGCCAATTTCAAGAATTTCGCCTCGGAGCGTGATTTCGCCCGTCATGGCCACGTCGGGGCGAACCGGAATGGCAGTCATGGCCGAGACGATGGCCGTCGTAATCGCGCCGCCGGCACTCGGACCGTCCTTCGGGGTGGCGCCTTCGGGGAAATGGACGTGCCAATCGGTCTTGTTGAACGCTTCGGGATCAATGCCGAGTTTTTCGGCACGCGCACGCACGACGCTGCGAGCCGCTTCCACGCTTTCCTTCATGACGTCGCCCAAAGAGCCCGTACGCTGTACGACGCCCTTACCCGGGAACACCACGGTCTCGACCGTCAAAATGTCGCCGCCCACTTCGGTCCATGCCAAACCGTTGACCTGACCGACCTGAGGTTCTTGTTGCGCGATGCCGTACGTAAACTTGCGCACGCCAAGGAACTCGCCGAGATTGGCGGCCGTCACCTCGATAGCGCCGGATTTGCCCGCAGCACGCTTTTTGTCGGAACCATCGGCTTCCAAATCCACCATGCGAACCACCTTGCGCAAAATCTTGCCGATGGAGCGTTCCAAACCGCGAACCCCCGCTTCTCGCGTGTAGAAACGGATGATGTCGCGCACGGCCGACTCGTCGATCGAGACTTCGTTCTTCTTGATGCCGTTCAAATCCATTTGTTTCGGAATCAAGTGTTCGACGGCAATGTGATACTTCTCGTCTTCGGTATAACCGGACAAGTTGATCACTTCCATGCGATCGAGCAGTGCCGGAGGAATGTCAAACGAATTGCTCGTGGCCACGAACATGACGTCCGACAAATCAAAGTCCACGTCGAGATAGTGATCCTGGAATGTACGGTTCTGTTCGGGATCGAGCACTTCGAGCAGCGCCGCTGCCGGGTCGCCGCGGTAATCCTTGCCCATCTTGTCGATTTCATCGAGCAAGAACAAGGGATTGCGAACGCCGACCTTGGTAATCGACTGAACGACCTTGCCGGGCATGGAACCGATATACGTACGACGATGGCCGCGAATTTCGCTTTCGTCATGCACGCCGCCCAAAGCCATGCGCACGAACTTGCGGTTCGTGGCACGAGCAATGGACTCGCCCAAACTCGTCTTACCGACACCGGGACCGCCGACCAAACACAGAATCGGCGCCTTTACCTTGTCCACGCGCTTTTGTACGGCCAGATATTCGAGAATGCGTTCCTTGACCTTTTCCAAACCCCAATGGTCGGCGTCCAAAATCGAGGCCGCCTTCTTGAGATCGGTCGAGACGCGGCTCTTTTTCTTCCAGGGCAAGCCGACGATCGTATCCAAGTAACCGCGAATCACGGTGGCTTCGGCGCTCATCGGTTGCATCATGCGCAACTTTTTGAGCTCGTTTTCACACGCTTCCTTCGCTTCTTTACTCATACCACTGGCGGCAATTCGCTGTTTGTAGCCGTCGATTTCGTCGTTACCGGTCGCCTCTTCGCCTCCAAGCTCTTTTTGGATGGCCTTCATCTGCTCGTTGAGGTAGTACTGGCGCTGGCTTTTCTCCATCTGCTTTTTGACGCGGCCTTGAATGCGCTTTTCAACCTGCAGAATGTCGACCTCACCGGCAATGAACTGCAACAGCAATGTCAAACGCTTGCTCAACGAGTCTTGTTCAAGCAGTCGCTGCTTGTTTTCCAACGAGACGGGCAGGTGACAGCTGACGGAATCGGCCACTTCGTTGGCACCCGACAGCGTTTTGACGGAGTTCACCACGTCATCGCCGATCTTCTTGCTGTCCTTGGCGTAAGCAACGAACTGCTGGACAACACCGCGACGCAAGGCTTCGATTTCGGCACTGCCCTCGTCTTCGGACTCCAGCTTCACGGCTTGACTTTGAATGTATTCGCCCGATGTGTCCATCGACTGCAAACGCACGCGGGCATGGGCTTCGACCAATACCTTGAGCGTACCGTCGGGCAACTTCAACATCTGCAATACGGTGGCGACCGTACCGACCTCGTACAAGTCCTTGGCCTGAGGATCGTCCGTCTTTCCGTCGCGCTGGGTGACCAAAATGATGCGCTTGTTGTCATTCATGGCTGCCTGAACCGCACGGATCGTCTTTTGGCGACCGATAAAAAGCGGCATCACCATTCGCGGGAAAACGACCACGTCGCGGATCGGCAATACGGGAGCAACCACCATGGCGGGAACTGCGTTTTTTGTCATATCTGTTGTCTAAATCTCAAAATGCTGTATAGGGTCATATGGGGATGTTTTATTCGTTTTCAAGCCCACATGTCGTTCGTACCCCAATTGAGTGAGTTCCAAATTGTATCGGCTCAAATCGAATGCATGAATTCGATTCGAGCCGAATTTTTGTAACGGTTTTCGACCGTTAACCAACGTTGTTACCGACGTTTCGGACGTCAAGCTTGCTTGGCGCGCTCGCCTTGGACATAACGCACTTTGCCCTTGCCTTCGATGACGTCCGCATCGAGAACGACGCGGTTGACGTCCTTCAGAGCGGGCACCTCGAACATGGCGTCGAGCAAGGCCGACTCAACGATGCTGCGCAAACCGCGCGCACCGGTCTTGCGCTGCATCGCCTTGCGAGCGATGGCCTTGAGAGCGTCTTCGGTCACCTCGAGTTCAACGCCTTCCATGCCGAACAACGCTTTGTACTGCTTGACGAGGGCGTTTTTCGGTTCGGTCAGAATGGACACGAACGCCTCTTCGCTCAATTCTTCGAGCATGGCCAAAATCGGCATGCGACCGACCAGTTCGGGAATCAGACCGTACTTGACCAAGTCGGCCGGTTCCACGGCAGCATACAAATCGGTCAGCGTTTCTTCCTTTTCGCTTTGAACGACGGCGCCAAAACCGATACCGCTCTTGACGGAGCGACGACGGACAATCTTTTCCAAACCGTCGAACGCGCCGCCGCAGACGAACAAAATGTTCGTGGTGTCAACCGCCGTCATGGCGCCGCGAGGATTCTTGCGTCCGCCGCCCTGCGGCAGGTTGCATACGGTGCCTTCGATCAACTTGAGCAACGCCTGTTGAACGCCCTCGCCCGATACGTCGCGGGTGATCGAGGGGTTTTCGCTCTTACGAGCGATCTTGTCGATTTCGTCCAGATAGATAATGCCGCGTTGAGCTCGCTCGACGTCGCCGTCGGCCGCCTGCACCAACTTGTGAATGATGTTTTCGACGTCTTCACCGACATAGCCGGCTTCGGTCAAGGTCGTGGCATCGGCAATGGCAAACGGCACGTCCAAAACGCGGGCCAAGGTTTGAGCCAGCAACGTCTTGCCCGAGCCCGTCGGACCGAGCAACAAAATATTCGACTTTTGCAGTTCGACCGTGTTTTCCTCGTGCGAACGCATGTGATTGAGTCGCTTGTAGTGGTTGTGCACGGCAACCGACAACACGCGCTTGGCTTTCGTTTGACCGATGACGTAACCGTCCAAGTGATCGAACAATTCCTGCGGCGTCGGAACGCGCAAGGGCTCGTCTTGTCGACTCGTCTGTTCGGTCGGGTCGTCCGTCGTCGCGGTCGTTTGTTCGGGGCCGAGGGTCTTGTAAAGACCCTTGATGCAACGATCGCATAAAACAATGCCGCGGCCGGTGTCGACCATCGCCTTACTGTCGTCGCGGTGACGACCGCAAACCGAACAGCGCTGATCTGTACTCATAAAACTTCTCCATTGGATCGATGCCGCCACGCAACGACGGGCATCGTCCGCTTGTTGTTCGGGCTTAGTCGCGCTTGGTGTAGATACGATCGATCAGACCGTAGTCCAAGGCCTGCTGCGGGCTCATGTAATAGTCGCGATCGGTATCGCGGGTGACCGTTTCGATCGACTGGCCCGTGCGTTCGGCCAAGATCTGATTGAGGATGCCCTTCAAGTCCTGGATTTCGCGCGCCTGAATCTGAATGTCGCTGGCCATGCCGCGGCTGCCGCCCGAGGGCTGGTGAATCATGATGCGGGAATTGGGCAAGGAAAAACGTTTACCCTTGGCACCGGCAGCCAACAAGAAAGCGCCCATACTGGCGGCCATGCCGACGCAAATGGTTTGCACGTCCGGCTTGATAAATTGCATAGTGTCGTAAATGCCCAAACCCGCATACACGGAGCCGCCCGGGCTGTTGATGTACAACGAAATGTCCTTGTCGGGATTTTCGCTTTCCAAGAACAACAACTGGGCGATCACGAGGCTGGCGCTGTCGTCGTTGACTTCGCCGTTCAAAAACACGATGCGATCACGCAACAAACGCGAATAAATGTCGAAGCTGCGTTCGCCGCGGCCGCTTTGCTCGATCACCATGGGAACGAGCGCGTTTTCAATAGAGTGCATGGTCTAATCCTTTATATGTCACCGCGAACAAAACAAAAGCGGAAAATGGAGTTCGCCCCCGTTTTCCGCTTTGTTTGTCGCTCGATTCAATCGGGAACCCGAGTTCGACTCGGGCTCCTGTCAGTTTCTCGCCGACGACCCGATTAGGCCATCATGCCGGTCATCAACTGATCGAAAGCAACAACTTCTTCCGTGGTCTTGGCCTTGGAGAGAACGAACTCGACAACCTTGGATTCGGTAGCAACGTTGTAGAGATCGGCAACGCGGTTGGCGTCCTTCATCATCCATTCGACCATTTCTTCGGGCTTTTCGTAAGCGCCAGCCATTTCCTGAGCCAAAGCCTTGACGTCTTCTTCCGTGGCCGTGAGCTTTTCAGCTTCAACGAGCTTGGCTACGAGCAAGCCGAGGCGTACGCGACGGGAAGCCTGTTCGGCAAACAGTTCGAGCGGAAGAGCGGGAGCCTTCTTGACGTCCATGCCGCGGGCGGCCATGTCCTGCTTGGCGGAGTCGGCCAAACGCTGCTGTTCTTCAGCGACAACGGCCTTGGGCAGAGCAAACGTGCACAAACCGTCCAAAGCTTCCAAAACTTCAGCCTTGGTCTTGGCGGAGATGCGAGCCTTGACTTCGCGGTTGAGGTTCGTCATCACTTCGGACTTCATCTTTTCGACGCCTTCCAAGCCCAAAGACTTGGCGAATTCGTCGTCGATAGCCGGGTAAACGGCCTTTTCAACCTTGGTGACTTCAACTTCGAACTGAACTTCCTGACCGGCCAAATCCTTGGCGCCGTAGTCGGCCGGGAAGGTCAAGTTGAAGGTCTTGGTTTCGCCGGCAGCCAAACCGGTAACGGAGGCTTCGAATTCAGGGAGCATGCGGCCCTGAGCGAGAACGAAAACGAAACCTTCGGCGGAACCGCCGTCGAAAGCGACGCCGTCCTTGGTGCCCTTGAAGTTGATGGTGACCTTGTCTTCAGCGGCGGCCTTGCGACCTTCTTCTTCTTCGTAGGTGGCACGCTGCTTGGCCATGATGTCGAGGGTCTTGTTGACTTCGACGTCGGTTACTTCGCAGACGTACTTCTTGAGTTCGAGAGCGTCAAAAGCGGGCAAGTCGAATTCGGGATAGCATTCGACGGTAGCCGTGAACTTGAGATCTTCGCCTTCGGCAACTTCTTCAGCCTTGACTTCGGGAGCGCCGGCAACGTTGAGCTTGGCTTCAACGACGGCCTTTTCGTAGGCGACGCCGATCAAACGGTTGAGGGTTTCAACGTAAGCCTGCTGACCGTACATGGCCTGAACGGTGGCGAACGGAACGCGACCGGGACGGAAACCGGGCATCTTGACCTTCTTGGCCAGACGCTTGAGTTCGGCGTCCATGCCGCTCTTGAGTTCGGCGGCGCTAACGGTGAACGTAACGCTCTTGGCGAGCGGGCTCTGTTCTTCTGCCTGTACGGCTTCTACTTTATCAGTCATCTCAACTTTTCTTTCAGTTTTGTTGCCCTTACCCAGAAACACCCTTGCGAGCGAATCAGCTGCAGACGGCAACATTGTGTTAATCGAATTCGGGGAGCGTTCAATGCTCCGTATCGCATTGTCCGTGACAAAAACAAACCACAGACGAACGCGTCATTATACCCAATTGCACATTTTTAGTGGAAATTAGGCCTCTAACGTGTTGTTATGCCGAAAAATTTTTCGATTTCGTCTCATTTTGAGAACTATTTTGGTCGGTCTCGGCTTCCTTCCTAGGAATATCGACGATCATGGTCACCCCGCGATCGGCATTGGCCAATCCCGTCAGGTGTCCGTGATGGCGCTCGACAATGTTGCCCACGATGGACAAACCCAAGCCCAAACCGTGCTTTTTGCTCGTTACCAGGGGTTGCATGAACTTGTCGACCTGTTCTTGCGTGATGGGCGCTCCGTTGTCGGCCACCTCGATACGCCAGAAGCGGTCTTCCGGGTGCACGTACACTTCGATGTGCGCGTCTTCAACGCCGACGAGCGAATCGGCCGCGTTTTTCAACAAATTGAGCACAGCCAATTCCAATTCCCAGGCATCGATTTCGGCCCACAAATACGGCGGAATGATGGTGGAGATTTCCGAGCTCGTACGGCGCGAGCGTTTGAAGGTTTCGATGGCCTTTTCTATCGCCAAACTCATGTCTTCCAGTCGCAACTCGGGCGTTTGATGCTTGGCGTAGGCGCGAACACGATTGACGATTTCGCTCGCTCGAGTCCCCTGCTCGACGATTTCTTCGAGCACTTGCGTAAGCGTCGCCTCGTCGATGTTGCCTCGCTTGACGCGTCGCAGCATGCCGTTGGCAAAATTCGTGATCGCTCCCAAAGGCTGCTTGAGCTCGTGGGCGATCATGGTCGACATCTGGCCGACGATTCCCGTGCGCTCGAGATTGTTAATGTGATCGCGACTGGCTTTGACCATCGCTTCAATGCTGTCGCGCTCTTCGATTGCCTTGCACAACATGTTGGTGCGTCGACGTACCAGGATCGAGAGCGAAATCGTGTAGGCGAACACAAACAAAGCCGCAAGACAAATGCCGACGAACGTCTTGGCGTTGTCGCGGACAAAGCGAACGAAATTCCACCGACCGAGATGCTCGTACGGCCCGATCTTCAAATCAAAGAACAGATCGTGCACGGCGCGATTGCTGACGGGCAAACTCCACTCCGTTCCGTTTTGCATCGATTCCATCGTGAACAAACCGGCGCTCACGACTTTGGTCAAAACGGGATCGGTTCCGTAGGTCGCCGCGAAATACCCCAGGGGATACAAACTGGTGGAATACGAGCACCGAAGCAGGCCGTCTTTGCGAAGCCCCAACAACTTCAGCGTACTGATGTCGAAGCCCTCTTTATAGGCCAAATATTCAAGCGTGCAAGCCGGCAAAATACCGACGTCCTGCTCGCCGGACAAGACGGCTTCGATAATCTTGTGCGGTTGATTGCCGTAAAACGTCGTGTTGGCCATCACGACTTCGGGAACGTAACCGCGCTGGAACATGTCGCGTTGGGCGACCAAATAGCCGCCGAACGCCCTGGGGTCGGTCGCCGCGATACGCTTTTGAATCATGTCGTCCGGCGTATTGATGAAGCGATTGCTCGGACGTGTGAAATACACGGCGCCGACCGTTTCCACGGGGTCGGACGCGCGCACCGTCCAGATCGATGCGATCGCCTTGAGACTCTCGAGCGTTTCGTGACGCGAGAAGGTGTCGGCGTCGGTCAAAATGAAATCCAAGCGGTTGCTCGAAAGCTCGCTGCCGACGTCGGACGTCGCAATGTACTCGAACACGACGTTGCGAGCGCCGAACAAACGAAACAGCATCTGTTTGGTTTTTTCAACCACTTCGGTATCGAACAGATAATCGCCCGGCTTTTGAATCCCGATGCGCAAAGGCGCCGTCAGATCGAACTGACCTTGTCCGAGCTCGAGCTTGTCGTCAACCGCCCCTTTTAAACGCGCGCGTCCCAACGGCTGGGTTTGAGCGACTGAAAAATTGGCGTCCGTTTGCGACGATTCGGCATCCAGAGCGTTCCCCGACGCGTCGTAGGGCTTGTCAAAACTTAAGCCGGCAAAAGCCGATTGCATGCAGGCGGCCAAGGCAATGCCAGTGATCCAACGACGACAAGACCTCGTCGCATTCCATGTTCTCATTCCCGATTCCTTTTTCTTTCGTCAAGGGCTCGGCGCTCATTTTTCAGTATGATTGTGCGATCAAACCGCCATGCGCCAATGGCGCATTTTAGCCCATGACCGAGTTGTTCTACGTTCTGCCCAATTCTCTCGAACCGGACGACCGCCTCGAAACGGCTCTGCCCGAAGCGCTCAAAGGACGCGTTTTGGCGCCGCTCGTCGAAGCGGGGATGCTTTGCGTCGAAGACTTGTACGAATGCATCGCCAACGTCGGCGGCAACTGGTACAAAGCCGGCGTGCAGGGACTCGATCGCGACGACGCCGCCGTCCTTGTCGATTGGCTTCGGTACAACGGTCAAATGATCGGCGAAATCACCGCGCGGTTTTACCCGAGCGGAAAAATCCCCGCCGAACTTGTCCCCGCCTCGAGCACAACGCCCGAGGCGGCTCTCGTTCCCAAAACCCTCGACGAACTCGAATTGCCGTCGGAACTGTCGGGCGAACACGGTACCAATCGCACCATGCAGGCCAACGCCCTTGACGCCTCTAACGACTTGCAGGCCATCGAGATGTGGTTGTGCGCTCGCGCCAACAACGAAAATACGCGTGCGCAGTACAGAAAAGAAGCCGAACGGTTTTTGTTGTGGTGCACGATGGAACGCGGCAAGGCGTTGAGTTCCATTACGGCGCAAGACGCCGCCAAATACCCGCGTTGGCTCGAAGCGCTCGGGCGCACGGAGCCCGGCGGTTGGTCCCGTCAATGGAACGTCTCGCAAGACCGCTGGATCGGCCCCAAAAACGCACCTCGGCTGACAGCGCGTTGGCGTCCTTTCAACGGACCGCTCAGCGCCGCCAGCCGCCAAAGCGCGCTTACCGTCATACGCCTTTTGTTCAACTTTTTGATGCGAACGGGCTATTTGCGTTTCAACCCGTTCGATCAGGTGTCGGCCAAAATCCATTTATTGCCCGGCGAAGGCGCTCCCAAAGCGTTCGCGGACCGGTCCTTGACGCCCAAACAATGGGATTGCATCCTCAACTATCTGAACGGCCTGCCCTTGACGAAAGCCAACGCCCGTCTTCGCGTCATCTTGAGCTTGGGCAAAGGCTTGGGAATGCGCGCCTCCGAAATGGTCGCGGCCAAAGCCGGCTGGATCGTCATTCGGCGCATCGGCGACGAAGACACGCGCGTGATTGAAATCGTCGGCAAAGGTGACAAAGTGCGCCGTCTGCCGGTGTCCGACGCGATGCTCGAGTCGATCAACACGTATTTTGCTTTGCGCGGCGAACCCGACATCGACCGCTGTCATCCCGACGTTCCCTTGATCGCCAATCTCGGCATCGGACGGCAATCGAGCGCGACCCGCGGCATTTCCCGCTCGGGGCTCTACCATTGTCTCGTGACCTTCTTTCGCGCCGTCGCCGAAGTCGCTCAAGAAACGTCGGCTGCCGACGCGGCCAAATTGCGCGCCGGCACGACCCATTGGCTGCGTCACACGTTCGCGACGACGGCGCTCAAAAACATGGACATCAACATCGTTCAAAACGCGCTCGGTCACGCATCGATCGGCACGACCAGCCGCTATCTGACGCCCGAAGAGGCGCAGGTGGCGGCCGCTCTCAAAAAAATGGACGCCTTGTAAGGGGCGAGCGCAAAAAAAACGCCGACTTCCGTCGCTTCGGAAGTCGGCGTTCGTCTCTATGGACGGACTGACAAAAATCAGTCGTTGCGACGGACCGTATCCCAGAAACTGCACTTGTGCGCCGTCTCGATCGCATCGACCGAAACCGTCGCCACGCCTTCTTCTCCCGGACGGAACACCATCACGGAATCGGAGGGCGAGAAGCTGCGCCACGACGGCAGATTCTTGGTGTTGGGGTTCTTGTAGCGCACGAACAAACCCCAGTAACGGCGCATGACATTGGCCAAATCCCATTGTTCGGGCGTCAAACGCTCGCTTCGGGACTGCATCGCGAAAGCGTCGGGCCACATGTACGCCTGTTCGGCTCCGTGGCTCGCCAACGTCTCGTAGTCGGACGTTCTGCCGATCATCGGCGCGTTTTCATCCTGAAATTCATACAGGTAGACGGCCGGCGCCCCGGCCTTGACAAACGTGCGGGCCAAATCCAACGTCGCGCAACCGCCGTAACCGTTCATGCCGCTGTCGCTGATCAAATCGCCCGCCACGTACGGAATGGCGTACTTGCTCGTGTACTTGTAAGCCGGGTAACGCACCAAGGCTTTGGCCGCCGCCGACCCCAATTGATCGGTCACCCAACGTTTGTAATCGCTTTCGTTGCGTCCGATGAAAGCCGCGCCCTCGGCGCGACCTTCGTCACGATTCGAGCCCATCAGGACGTGCACCTTGTTCCAGTTGCCGCGCGCAATGATGGAGGCGGCGGACGATCGGGCCGCGGGAGCCCAGTCGCCGACGGTTTCACCGGCCTTTTGAATGGCCGATGCGGGAAGACTGCGCAAACAGGCGATGGTCTCTTTGTCATCGGCGCAATCGGTCAGACCGACAAATTCTTGGGAACGCTTGACGCTTTGTTCGACACTCACCGTACCGTTTCGACAGTCGGTCGATTGCAAAACGACGCCGTGGAACAAGCCCGCAGCGTCCGGGTTGACCAACAGACGGCACGTATCGGAAGCGCCCGAGCCCTGCCCCATGACGGTGACGCTCGAAGCGTCGCCGCCGAAGCGGCCGATATTGCGCTTGACCCATCGCAAGGCGGCGGTCATATCCTGAAGGCCGAACGACCCGCCCTCGCCGTCCATGGACGACGGCAGGTTCAAAAAGCCGAAAACGCCCAAACGGTACTGAACCGTGACGACGATGAGTTTGCTGTAGCTGGCAAAACGCGAGCCGTCGAAATCGGACGCCTGCCCCGAGACGTGATCGCCTCCGTGCCAGTAAACCGCGACGGGAAGTCGTTCCTCGGGAGACACCCCGGCCGGACGATAAATATTGAGATACAAGCAGTCTTCGGAGCCCCCCGAAGCTTGCGAGCAGGCGCTCGGCATCACGGAGGCGTCGCGCACGCCTTTCCATTTTTCAGCAGGCTGCGGCGCCTTCCAACGCAAATCGCCCGTCGGAGCGGCCGCATACGGAACCCCCAAAAACACCTCGACGGCGCGATCGGTTTTGATCACGTTTTTCGAAAACCCTTGGAGCACGCCGCTCTCGGTCTTAACCAAGAGATCGCCGGCCTGAGCGCCGCCAATCAAACACAGACCGGCGGTCAGCACCGCCAGTCGATCGAGTCGAAACAAAGTCTTCATACGCATGCCGTACCGAAACGCCGGCCGCGGGCCTTGTTTCGTTACGGTCTCCACTGTGATAGGTCTAATAAAAAGCCGTCTTGACAGAGTACGGCGTACCGACACTATACCGTCAACGGATGCGAACGTGTGCCGTCACCGACTGCGTGACGGTCGTTCGACCGGGATCGAGCGAGGGCATCGGCATCCGAGAAGCCGAGGATCCGGCGCTTTTGAGCATGACGGCATTGTCGTAAACCTGCCCGTAACGCTGCCCCATCGAGCCGAAATCCAACTGTTCGATCTTGACGCAGTCGCCCTCGCAACCCAACGCTTTGGCCGTCGCATCCGCTTTTTGTTTGACGAGTTCGATCACTTCTTGCGTCATCTCGGTTTGTACGGTTTGCGTCGCGTTCGCGCTCAACCGGAACGTAATGCCGTTAAAGGCGAACCGTTCGGCCACGGCCTGAACGACGCGGGCCGCCTCGTTCACGTCGCTGATCTTGGCCGTCATGGTTTGACGAACCTCCCAACCGTCCAGTTGAGCGGCCGCTTTGTCCGTGCGCTGAGTGTATTGCGGGTACGAGCCGAGACTTTGCGTTTCGTACTCGACGGGCAAGTTCAAACGCCGCAACTGCGCCATGGCGTCGGCGACGTACGTCAAGAGCGCTTGCGTGGCCGTTTCGAGCCGTTTGTCGGATTCGACGGCATAAAAACTGAGAACGGCCTCGTCGTTGGGAACGTCCCGCGTCACGGCGCCAGGAACGATGAGAACGGTTCCCTTGGAAGGCACGACCGACTGAGAAAAGGCGGGAGCCGTCGTTGCGACGAGCGTCACCGACGACAGTAAAGCCAATAGGGAGTGTTTGAGCGACATGGCGATTCCTTCTGTGTTGCGATCGACGGCGGCGTGCGATCCGTCGTCCTTTTAGGTCACATCCTAGTGCTCCCCGAACGATTTCTGCTTCGCACTTCATTCAAATTGCGTAACCTTTTGCAACGAACCGATCAAAAACCGATCGAAGCGGCTCTTGCCTGCAAATCTTGCGTTTTTCGCCTCGGTGTTTTTGACGGCAAATCCTTTAGAATCCCATCTCATCCGAACAGATTACATGTTTTCACTTACTCCATGACCTGCCGTTTCCTTTTGGGCTCCTTGTTGTGCTTGCCTTTGGCCGTCCAGGCCGCCGAAGTCGTCAATACGCCCGCTTTAAATTTTGCCGACGCCCGTACGCTCGTTCACTCGCGCGCCGACGCCTTGAAAATGACGGCCGCCGAAACGGCCCACCGCGAACACGCCGCTCAGAGCGCACGCAGTTTGCGCGGTCCCAAGGTCACCCTCGACGTCAAACAAATGTGGGGCCGTAAAACCATGGACTTCGGCACGTTGTCCCTGCCCAATCCCGCCGCCTCGTTGGCTCCCGTGCTCGGACAAATGCTCCCGCCGCAACAACTCGGTCAATTGGCCGGATTGGCTTCGCCCACGATCTCCATGCCCTTGTCCATGACGGACGACTTGTCGGGCCCGCGCGCCACCGCCGCGTTCCAAATGCCGCTCTTTACGGGCGGTGCGATCACGGCCAAGATCGCCGCCAGCGACGCGGCCGTTTACGAATCGCGCGCCGACGAACGAGTCAAGCGCGACGAATTGGACGCGCGACTGGCTCACACCTATTTCGGCGTCCAATTGGCCCGTTCGGTCGAACGGTTGCGCGCCGACATGCTCGAACAAGAGGAAAAGGAGTTGTCGCGTGCCGAACGGTTTGAAAAAACCGGCATGATCAGTCGTATCGAACGCATGTCCGTCCAGGTCAATCGCGATGCCGCCAAGCGCGAGCTGCTCGCCGCCGTGACCGACCGAACCGTGGCCGAGACGGAGTTGAGTCGTCTCATGCATGAAGCGGCCGTCGATCGCCTCGACACGTCGCTGTTCGTCGTCACCAAGTCGTTGGGGACGCTCGACGAATGGCAACAAAAGGCGTTGGCTCACAGCCCCGTTTTGCGTTCCATCCAAGCCAAAATGCAGATGGCCGATCAAGGCGTCGCCGCCGCCAAGGCCGCTTGGTGGCCGCAAATTTATGCGTTCGGCCAAGGCAATCTGATCGATCACTACCTTTCTTTGACCGAACCGGACTGGGTGGCCGGCATCGGCATGAAAATCACCTTGTGGGACAACAAAGACCGCAACGCCTCGGTCGCGTCGGCGCGCTCTTTGGTGACCAAAGCGCAAGCGGCCCGCGACGAAGCCGTCAATCAACTGGCCACGAAAGTCGAAACCGCTTATTTGCGTACCGAGCAAGCGCGTCACCAGTATTACTTGACGCTCTCGACCATCGATCTGGCGCGTGAAAACTTGAAATTGCGCGAAAAGAGCTTTGCCGAAGGTCTTTCCACCGCCACGGACGTCTCGCAAGCCCGAACCCAATTGGTCGGCGCCGAGATCGCGCGACGCGTCGCCGCGTACCGTTTCGTCGTGTCGTGGGCCATGCTTCACGCCGTCACCGGCACGATGGACGAATTCGTCTTGTCGGCCAACGACCATTCCAATATTTTTGAATAAAGCTTAACCATGTCTCAGTCTCAAACTCAATCCGGTTTCGTCAAACCTCTGGCTCTGTTGGTCGGTTGCGCTCTCGTCGCTTTCGTCGGCGTCGGCTTGTGGAAAGCCGGCAACCCCGTCACGCCCCCGTTGCAAGGCCAAGCCGAAGCCCGTACCATCGAAGTGGCTCCTCGCATTCCCGGCCGTATTGAAGCCGTGCTCGTCAAAGAAGGCGACAGCGTCGCCGCCGGCAGCGTATTGGCTCGCATTGAAATTCCCGAATTAACGGCCAAACTCGGTCAGGTGACCGCCCAACGTGAAGCGGCCGACGCCAAAGCCCGTCTCGTCGACGAAGGCGCGCGTCAAGAACAGATCAGCGCCGCCAAAGCCCAGTTCGATCGTGCGACCAGCGGTCACGAGTTGGCTCGCAAAACGTTCGAACGCGTGAGCGCCCTCTATAAGGACGGCCTCGTCTCCACCCAAAAATACGACGAAGCCAAGGCCAATTTGAGCAATGCCGCCAATTTGGCCAAGGCGGCACAAAGCCAATACGACATGGCTTTGAACGGCGCTCGTCAGGATGAAAAACTCGCGGCCCGCTCCATGGCCGAAAAGGCCCGTCAGGGCGTGCAGGAAGTCACGAGTTTGGCGGCCGAAGCGCAACTGAAGGCGCCCGTGGCCGGCGAAGTCTCCCGCGTCGTTCTGCATGCGGGCGAAGTCACCCCCGCAGGCTTTCCGATCGTGACCTTGATCGATCACTCCGACAAGTGGGTGACGTTCAACATCCGCGAAGACGAATTGCCCGGCATCACCATCGGCTCGGAACTCTCGGCCCGCATCCCCGCTTTGGCTCAGAACAACGTCAAGCTCTCGGTCTACTGGATCAGTCCGCGCGCCGACTACGCCACGTGGCGCTCCACCCGCCAGTCGAGCGGTTACGACATTCGCACGTTCGAAGTGCGCGCCCGCCCCGTCACCCCCATGCAGGATTTGCGTCCCGGCATGAGCGTCTTGGTTGATCGAAGCAAGTAATCGGACCGCGGTATGACCAATTGGTTCTCGGGCGTTCTGAACGCCGCACGCCACGAAATTGACGAAACGTTTCGCACGCCCTGGCTCCTCGTGACGGGGGTGCTGATGCCGCTCGTGTGGCTCGTCATTCTCGTTCTGATGTTCGGATCGGGCTTCATGCGCTCGTTGCCCGTCGGTCTGGTCGACTTGGACAAAACGGCTCAGAGTCGGGAGACCGTCCAGACGCTCGCCGCCCTGCCTAGCGTCTCTTTCGAATCGTACGATTCGGCCGCGCAAGCGCGCGACGCCTTGGCGGGCGGCAAAATCTACGCCCTGACGGTGATTCCCGAACACTGGAGTCAAAAGTCGAGCGCTCAAGAGGGCGGTGCGGCCATCGAACTGTATTTCAACAAAACCTATTATGCGGCCGCCACGACGCTCGAACTCGATATGAAAACGGCGTTGGCCGATCTGAGCAGTCGACAGGCGATCGCCAAGGCCGCTTCGGCGGGCGGCGGGTTCAAAGGCGGCGAATTGCGCGTCAAAACCATTGAAGCCGACGTTTTTTTCGAAGGCAACCCCGCGTTCAATTACCGCACGTATTTGTTGGCCACGCTCATGCCCGGCGTGCTGGGCTTGGCCGCCATTCTGACTTTCGTCGGCGTCGTGACCCGCGAGTGGCGTCAGCGCCGTCTCGAATGTTGGTTTGACTCGAGCATCGCGCCCGGCGCCCGATTGGTCGGCAAGCTCACGCCCTGGATGGCGCTCTACGCTTTGTACGGGTTGGCGTACGTGGCCTGGTTTGCCGGTTTTCAAGGCACGGGCGCGGCCGGTTCCGTCATCGTTTGGTGTGCGGGCATGTTGCTGCTGATGCTGTCCATGGCCGGGTTCGCGCTCTTCTTTTGCGCGCTCTTGCCCTCGTGGATTACGGCACTGAGTCTGTCCATCTGTTTTACGGCTCCGATCTATCCCTTTACCGGCTTTTCCTATCCTCTCGAGTCCATGGGATGGGGAGCCCAGCTGCTGGGCCACTGCTTCCCCTTGACATGGTTTTTGAAGCTGCAGGCGTCTCAATGGGTGCTTGACAGTCCCTGGCATTACGTCGCCGAACTGTTGAGCGTTCAGGCGCTCTTCGTACTCGTTCCCGCTTTCGCGGGCGGCTATGTCTTCATCAAACTGCTGCCTTCGCGTCTGGCGGCTCAACAAAGCCGGCGCCCCGCGGCCGACAACGATTCGGTCGACGGCTTTTTTGCCGTTGCTTGGACGACCATCAAAAAAGGCTTGGTCAATAAAGACACGTTCATCATCTTTGCCGGTGCCGTCGCCTTTTATTTGATCTTCTACGCCTGGCCGTACGGCAATCAAACGATTACGAACATTCCCACGGCCGTCGTCGACTTGGATCGATCCGCCGCTTCCCGCGAGGTTATTCGACGACTCGCGGCGGCTCCGACCGTTCGCATCGTCGCGCAAGACGCCGATGCCGCTCAGGCGCGCGAGCTGTACGCCACCGCACGCGTGGACGGCGTCATCACGATCCGAGAAAACTTCGAGGCCGACATGTTGGCGGGCAAATCCGTCGGCGTGAGTTTTGTCGCCAACGGCGCCTTCCCCGTGAAAGCCCGCGCCGTTCAATCGACGTTGCTCACGGTCGTTCGCGAATTGACGACCGAATCGCTCGCGCGCAACCTGATGCGTGCGGGAGCCGCCGCGGGCGACGTCAAACGGCTTGAACTGCAACCGACCTCCGTCGCCGATCAAAACATGTTCAACTGGGTTAACGGCTACGCCACTTACGTCGTGCCTCTTGTGAGCGTCATTATTTTGCAGGCGTCGCTCTTTATGGCCATCATCATGAGCATCGGCCAATGGTTGAGCGAAAAGACGCCCAACGGCGTGATCCGCACGTTCTTGGGATCGGCCAAAGGCTTCTTCGGCGTTGCCTTCGGTTTGTGGGCTTACGGGGCGTTTTGGTTCGCTTACGCGCAGGGGTGGGATTTCGCCTTGTTCGACTTTACCTCGATGAAGAACCCCGTGGCCACGCTCGTCGTCGCCGCACTGGCCATCTCCTCCATGGTCACCCTGTGCTTGATGATCATACTGTGGCTCAATTCCAATGCTTACGGCGCCCAACTGCTCGTGATGATCAGCGCGCCGGCCGTTTTCTTGTCCGGCGGGGTTTATCCGACGATCGGATTTGAGTGGCCCGCTCAAGTGGTTGCATTCTTCATCCCCTCAAGTCCGGCAATGATCGGCATGGTCAACGCCAGTCAAAGCGGCGCCTCGATCGCCGCCCTGCAACCTTATATCGTGCATTTGGCGTTGCAAACGATCGTCTACACCGCCATCGCCTACGGCATTGCCGTACGGCGCGCCAAGGAACGCGGATTGCGAGCGGTCAAATGACGGACGTGCAGCTGACGGTGATTGCGACGGAAGCGGGCGCCCACATCGGCGCCTGCGAACGCTACCAATGGAACATTCGAGCCGATTTGGCGGACATTCGGTTGTGGCGTTTTTACCATGCCGCGCCGGATGCGTTTTTCACGAACTACGCCGATCACTGCGTCATCGACCACGTTCATTTGGCGCGCAACGCCTTGACGAACGCCGTCGACTTTTTATCCCGACACCCCGATCGACACCTGAC
Organism: Duodenibacillus sp.; assembly: GCA_017628205.1. GTDB lineage: Bacteria > Pseudomonadota > Gammaproteobacteria > Burkholderiales > Burkholderiaceae_F > Duodenibacillus. Next base: position 28,108 of record JAGBZO010000007.1, on the reverse strand, counting down.
GTTGGCATGCCCCGTGAGTGCCAAACATCGTCGGGAATTGACCGAACGATGCCGCTTGCAAGGCGTTACGCATCAGCTCGTTGCACATCCGGCTCCCCGTGCGCTGCATTATCACGAGGGGCGGTTTTATTCCCGACTGCCTCTGGCTCAAGCGCTCAAGCAAGCGGGCATAGCCGAACCGACGCATTCTCCTTCGCTACACTGGGCGCAGTGGTACCGCCGTTTTTCCATCGAGGACGTCATCGCCGAGTTGCGCTTGCGCGATCCCGGCGTCTTTTTCACCTTTCTGAAAGCGTTGGCTCAATTTACGGCTCTGCCCCTGAATTGGCAAGCGGTCGCCGACGCGTCGGGCGTCAGCGCCCCGACGGCCAAACAATGGGGGCGATTTTTGGAAAGCATCGGCCTGATCGATCTGATCCCGGCACAAAACGCACCGGCGCCCCGACGCGCCCTCGCGCGCCCGAAACTGTATTGGACCAGTCCCGGCTTGGCGCTGTGGTTACGTGACGCCATGATGCACGTCGGCGAAGCCGACCGACTCAAATACGTCGAAAACGCCGTTTATTTAGCTCTGAAAGACGCCTTCTTCGAAGGAGAATTCCTGCACTTTCTCGACACCAACAAAGTCTGCGCCCCCTTGTTGATGCGCGAGAGTCCCGACGCGCCCTGGCGGATGTATGCCATCGGCGATTCGGCTGCGGACGAATTGCTTCACCTCAAGCATCACAAGTCGCTCTCTCGCATCGGACTCGTGCAAGGCGCATTGCATTCGGTACGACTCGGCGAGGCGCCGCCGACCAATGAAGGCAACACTGACGTCGTTTGGCATCGATTGAGCGTTTCGCCTTAAGCATACGAGCGCCGAGGTCTGTTAGACTTCCCCAATCCCTTGAGTTTTTGGAGTGTGTATTGTGAAAACTTCGCGTCGCGTTTTGCTCGGTCTTTGCTCCGTGATCGGCCTGTCGTCGTTGGTCGGTTGCGGTTCCGTCATTGACGCCGTTAAAGGAATCGACTCGCGCGAACAGACGATCACCCACGTCATGGGCGACACCTGGCAAATCACCGCCGTTTGGCTCGACGAACCCATGGTCATTCACGTACGCAACCATCTCAATCGTGAGGCCCATGTCTTCTGTCATGACAACAGCAAGCGAAGCGCCTTGTTGCTCGAAGCCTATTCGGAACATGTCAACGGCGGCAAAGGCACCAAATCCACCGTCGTGTTTCGATGCGTGCGCACGGTAGACGCCTCCTCGCGCGCCATCTTTTAAAGAGATGACGTAACATAAAGCATTTCTTTAAAGAAAAACGTTTAAAAAAACAGATAGTAGTCTAGGTATCGACGACACTCGAACGTTGCGAAAGGTCAGCTATGGACGTATTCGATTGGATTAAATTCGCCGCATTGGTCAACGCCATTGCCTTCTTATGGTTCGTTCGCACCATGCTCAAAAAGAACACGGGCTTTGTCATGGCGCTGTACGACGCCGTTCGTCTCAAGCCCGGTCATAACCTGCTCAAAGTGTGGTGGGTGTCCGCACTCGTGTGCCTGAGCTATCGTCTCGGATCGTGCGCCACGAACTCTCCCGAAGCCATCGTTTACGGCATGCTTCCGACGTTGTTGATGGCCGTTTTGATCATCGACTTGTGCGAGGCTAAAGTGCAGCAGTTCCTCTCGGACAAGCAAAAGAAAGCCGAAACGGCCGCCCGCAGCGCGCAAGAGGCCCAAGCGCAGATGAAGCGTCGTGCATCGGCCGCCGCCCGCAAGAAGGCCAAACAAGAACCGGACACGCACCCGCTCGAAGGTCGTCCCATGCCTGAAGACGGTCCCGTCTTGCGCGACTGACAGCGCGCCGAAACCACAAAAGAAAGCCGGAACACCAAAGCGTTCCGGCTTTTCTTTTTGTCGGTCGGGACGAGTCTTGCGATCTCGTCCCCGATCCTTCGTACCTTGCGATCGATCAGATCTTCTTGTAAATCACGGTGGCGTTCGTACCGCCGAAACCGAAGTTGTTCTTCATGGCGGCGTTGATCTTCAACGGCTGCGGCGTATTCTTGCAGACGTTGACGACGCATTCGGGATCTTGATTTTCAACGTTGATCGTCGGGGGAACCGTCTGGGTTTCAATCGCCTTGATCGTGAAGACGCTTTCGATACCGCCGGCACCGCCCAACAAGTGGCCCGTGGCACCCTTGGTGCTGCTCACGACGAGCTTGTCGGTATGATCGCCGAACAATTCGCGAACGGCCTTGGATTCGTTGATATCGCCGACGGACGTGGACGTGCCGTGAGCGTTCAAGTAATCGATTTCCGAGGGCTGCATCTGAGCGTGCTTCAGTGCGATTTCCATGCAACGCTTCGGACCGTCCGTGCTCGGAGTCGTGATGTGATAAGCATCGGCGGACAAACCGTAACCGACGACTTCGCAATAAATGCGGGCGCCGCGCTTGACGGCGTGTTCGTAGTCTTCGAGAACGACAACGCCGGCACCTTCGCCCATGACAAAACCGTCGCGGTCCGTGTCGAACGGACGGGAGGCGCGCTTGGGATCGTCGTTGCGACGGGACAAGGCGTGCATGTTGTCAAAGCCGCCGACGGCGTCGGGGCAGATAACGCTTTCACAACCGCCGGCCACCATCACGTCGGCGTCGCCGCGACGAATGATCCAGGCGGCTTCGCCGATGGCGTGCAAACCGGTCGAACAGGCCGTCACGGTCGCCAAGTTGGGACCGCGCAAGTTACGCAAAATCGACAATTCGCCCGACACCATGTTGATGATGGAACCGGGGATCATAAACGGCGAAATGCGACGCGGACCGCGTTCCAAGAAAGCCTTGTAGTTGTCGCACAGAATCGGCAAACCGCCGATACCGGAGCCGATCAAACAGCCGGCGCGATCGGCGGCGGGATCGCCCTGTTCGTAATTCAAACCGGCATCGTCCAATGCCTGCATGCCGGCGGCAACGCCGAAGCCGATGAAACGGTCGAAGCGACGGGCCTCTTTTGCCGGCAAGTACTGCGTGGCATCAAAACCCTTGACTTCGCCTGCAATTTGGCAACCGAATTGACTTGCATCGAACAACGTGATCGTATCGATGCCGGATTCGCCCTTTAACAGCGCATCCCAGCTCGACGCTACGTCATTGCCCAAGGGGCTAACCATACCAAGACCGGTAACTACGACACGGCGCATGCTCTGACTCCTAAATGTGAGACCTGAAAAGTTTATCTTACTCAATTGCAATGGCAACACGCAAAGCAAAGGGCCGCGAACGGCCCTTTGTGATGTCTTTTTGCAGAAACAAAAGACGGCGACTCAATTAGGCCTTGACGTTAGCCTTGATGAAGTCGATAGCCTGCTGAACGGTGCGCAGGTTTTCCTGTTCGTCGTCAGGGATCTGAACCTTGAAGCCTTCTTCCAAAGCCATAACGAGTTCAACCGTGTCGAGGCTGTCGGCACCGAGGTCTTCGATGAAGGAAGCTTCATTCTTGATGTCGAGTTCGTTCTTGCCCAACTGTTCAGCAATGATCTTCTTAACCTTGAGTTCTAATTCGTCCATTTCCGTCTCCGGGTTCTAATGTGAGTTTAAGTCGACTTCATTCGTTCCCAGAACAGGGAAGTCTGAAGAATTTTTACAGATTTCAATATTTTATCAGGGATATCGACCAAAATCACTAGTCCTTTATCCCCTACTTTACCTAATCCGTGACATCAAAGCGACAATTTCCTTTGAAATCAACGAACTTATCAAACACCCCCTCGCTTTTACACGAGAAAACGTTTGCAAGGCATCGCCGCCCGAGAGGCTGGCGACGCCTTAACGGGACTTATTGACCCATAAACATGCCGCCGTTGACATGGGTTACGGTGCCGGTCATGTAACCGGCGCCTTCGCTGGCCAAGAAGACGACGGCGTTGGCGATATCCTGCGGCAGGCCGAGGCGGTTGGCGGGGATCTGGGACAACAAGGCCTTCTTGTGTTCTTCGTTCAAGCCCTTGGTCATGTCCGTATCGATAAAGCCCGGAGCGACGCAATTGACGGTGATGCCGCGAGAGGCGACTTCACGAGCGACGGACTTGGTCATGCCAACGAGACCGGCCTTGGCGGCGGCGTAATTGGCCTGACCGGCGTTGCCCATGGCGCCGACAACGGACGTGATGTTGATGATACGACCGAAGCGGGCTTTCATCATGGGGCGCATGACGGCGCGCGTCAACATGAATGCGGAAGACAAGTTCGTGGCGATGACGTCGTCCCAGGCTTCGTCGGACAAACGCATGGCCAACATGTCGCGCGTGATGCCGGCATTGTTGACGAGAATGTCCAAACGACCGAACTCGGACACGATGGCTTCGACAGCCGCGACGCAAGCCGCACGATCGGTCACGTTCAAGACGATACCGCGCCCCTTGTCGCCGAGAGCTTCGGCAATCGTTTGCGCACCGGATTCGCTCGTGGCCGTTCCGATGACGAAGGCGCCGGCGGCAACCAATTCCTGAGCGATACCGGCACCGATACCGCGCGTGGCGCCGGTAACGAGAGCGATACGACCTTCCAATGCGTTAGCAGCAAAAATCGACATGGTCTATTCCTTTTTTCGATTAGGCACGGAATCCGTCGGTGTCCAGAACTGCGGCCAACGATTCCTTGGAGTTGATGTTCAAAACGGTGATGGACGGAGCGATGCGGCGAATCAAGCCGTTCAGCACGCGACCGGGGCCGCACTCGACGATATGGGTGACGCCGGCCTCTTGCATGGCCAAAATGGTCTTGACCCACTGCACGGAACTGGCGGCCTGCAAAGCCAAAATACGACGAATGGCGTCGACGTCCTCGTGAGCGACCACATCGACGTTCGCGATGACGGGAATCGTCGGAGCGTTCATCGGCGTTTGAGCCAATTGCTCGGCCAAGCGCTCGGCGGCCGGACGCAACAGCGAGGAATGGAACGGTGCGGACACGGGCAAAACAAGCGCGCGACGGGCGCCCGCCTGGCTGGCGAGCTGACAAGCACGCTCGACGGCGCCCTTGTGACCGGCGATCACCACCTGGCCGGGCGAGTTGTAATTGACGGGCTCGACCACTTCGCCTTCGGCCGCCTGCTCGCATACGCCGCAAACCGTGTCGTCGTCCAGACCGAGGATGGCAGCCATGGTGCCGATGCCGACGGGAACGGCTGATTGCATGGCCTGTGCGCGGAAGCGAACGGTTTTGACGGCATCGGCCAACGAGAAGACGCCGGCAGCGGTCAAAGCGGAGTATTCGCCGAGGCTGTGACCGGCCATCATGTCGGGCTTGCGACCGCCTTCGGCCAAATACGCGGCATACATGGCATACGAAGCCGTCAACAAAGCGGGCTGCGTGTTGACGGTCAAATTCAAGGTTTCTGCCGGGCCCTGAGCGATCAGTTGACCCAAATCTTCACCCAATGCTTCGGATGCCCGAGCCACGACGTCGGAAACGACGGGGTGACCTTCGAAATCATTTAACATCCCGACGCTCTGACTGCCTTGTCCGGGAAAGACGAACGCTACTTTCACTGTTTTTCTCCATAAGTTCGCGCCCGAGTGACTGTCACCCGAGCACGACAAACTATTCAATTCGAATTCTTACCACTTGAGCAACAAACTGCCCCAAGCCATGCCGGCGCCGACACCTTGAAGCAACACGGTGTCGCCCTTTTGAATACGGCCGCTGCGCACGCTGTGATCCAAGGCCAACGGGACCGAAGCCGCGCTCGTATTGCCGTGCAAATGCACCGTCACGACCGTCTTTTCAGGCGCGATTCCCAGCTTTTTCGCAATCATTTCAATGATACGGATATTCGCCTGATGTGGCACCCATACGTCGACGTCCGTCGGCGTTAACCCTGCCATTTCGCATACTTCTTCACACGACTGGCTCAACGAGGCGACGGCCAGCTTGAACACTTGCTGTCCGTTCATGCGAATGAATCCGTCGCCCACCACCGCGTTGTTTTCAATGCGCGCGTCAAGCGCCAATGTATCAACGCCGAAACGTCCGTCGGCGTGCATGCGATGCGCGAGGATGCCAGGCTCGTCGCTCGCTTCGATCACAACGGCGCCGGCACCGTCGCCGAACAAAACGCACGTGGTGCGATCTTGCCAATCCAAAATGCGGGACAACACTTCGGCACCCACGACAAGAGCGCGCTTGTAACCGCCCGTACGAACCAAACCGTCGGCAACGCTCATGGCATAAACGAAGCCGGCACATACGGCCTGAACGTCAAACGCGGCGCATCCGACGATGCCGAGTTCGGCCTGCAGTCGGCAGGCCATCGACGGGAAAACGCCGTCGGGCGTCGTCGTGGCGACGATGATCAGATCGATGCTGTTGACGTCGATCGCGGCGTCGTTCAACGCCTGAAGACTGGCTCGCGTGGCCAATCTCAACGTCGTTTCTTCTTTGGAAGCAATATAGCGTTGGCAAATCCCGGTTCGGGTGCGAATCCACTCGTCACTCGTTTCAATCCCGTTTTTCGCCAACCGTTCGGCCAGTTGTTCGTTGCTCACCACCTGTTCGGGCAACGCCGAGCCGGTCGCGATCACACGCGTGAAAGCATGCGTTTTGACAATGGTCACACGGTCTCCTTTTTTGATGCAATGGGTACGTTTTCAGTGAGTGGGATATTAGCAAATAGCAAAAAAAAGGAGGCACCCTCGGGTATCCTCCTTTCGTATGATCAATTCGACGAAACCGTCAAATTATTCAGCGTCGTGCTTGGTAGCGATGACCTTCTTGCCACGGTAGAAACCGGTAGCGGAGATGTGGTGACGACGATGAACTTCACCGGTCGTAGCTTCGACAGCAACCGGGGGGTTGGTGAGGAAGTCGTGAGAACGATGGTTGCCACGCTTGCTCGTGGACTTCTTATTTTGCTGAACAGCCATTTGAAACCTCAAATAATGTAGCGGTCGATCACGTCGAGCGGATCGACACGAAATTCTTTTTTCCGTCGAATGCAAGGCACCCGATCAGCTTGGGAAGCGCATTGTAGGGCAAAAGCAATTGTTTTTGTGAGAAATTTTCAGTTAAAACGCAAAAACTCTCCGAAAAACGTCATTTTTCGTTCATTTCTGCTGATTTTTCCCATGATTTCCAACTAGATTGATTCTATTATGAGATAAAATCTCGTTAATTGAGAAAATAACAAAGGAAACCTTCCATGCTCTTGAGTTTGACGATCGAAAATTGGGGGCCGTTCAAGGATGCGACCGAGTTTTGGATGATCCCCTTTCCCAAACTCGCTCAACACAAGGGGCGTCCCGTCCCCTTGAGCAAATATCGCATGAAGGTTCTGCCCATCGCCGCATTGTTCGGCGCCAACGCCAGCGGCAAAACCAACCTGTTTAGCGCCGTCGAGTTTGCCCGCGATTTCGTTCTGAACGGCCTTTTGCTTTCGGGACGGATTCAACGCCGTCCGTATGTTTTTGAGGACGCCTACGCGGTCAAACCGACCCGATTCGAATGGAACTTCTTTGCCGGCGGCTCGCTTTACGACTACGTCTTCAGCGTCTCGGACGAACGCGTGACCTACGAACGGCTGACGAAGATACTGACCAAAACCGAAGAAATTTTATTCGAACGCAACGATCAAACCTTCACCGGCAAACTGTTTACGAACGCCGACGCGCGCGACTCGGCCTACAGCACGCCAGGACACGTCCTGTTTTTAAGCAAACTGATCGACGAGCGTTTTGACGGCGTTCAGGGGATCGAGCGCTTTTTCCGCTCCATTCGCGTGATCGGTTCCGATCTTCAAAACAAGGCGTTGGCCGTGCGCGAACCGCACTCGCAACTGGCTTACGGCCTACGGCAATTGCAAACCGGGATTCACGAACTGTCGAGCGCTCCGGCCTATCTCGATACGTTGGAGCGCGGCGCACGCGAGAGCCTGCTCGAATTGCTCTATCGTCACCCCGGCAAAAAGTTTGAAATCTCGGCCGCGGATCACACGCGTTTGATCGGTCGGTTTGATGCGGCGGCTCATCACATCATCGTTGAAAAACGCCTGCTCGAACATCGCACCGACCACGGTCGTCGTCTGCTCTCGCCGCAAGAAGAATCCTCCGGCACCCGTCGCCTGTTGTCGTTGCTGCCGCAACTGCAGCAACTCGTTTCCAACCCCGAACCCGGCATCGTTTTCATCGACGACTTGGACGAAGGATTGCACCCGTTGCTCGTCAAAAAGATCCTGAGCGATTTCATGTCCTTGCTCGACGGCTCCAAGCAAAGTCAATTGATTTTCAGTTGTCGCAGTACCGAATTGTTGGATCAAGAGCTCTTTCGTCGCGACGAAATTTGGCTCAGCGACCGAAACGCCGACAACAGTTCCTGTTCTTTGCGTCCCTTGACCAGTTTCGTCGATGAAAACGGAAAATACATCCGTTTCGACAAAGTGATTCGTCGCGATTACCTCAACGGCGTTTACGGCGGCATCCCCCGTTTTTCCAAAGACAACGTCTTCGTTCGTCCTCAAGAATGAGCGCAAACGTCAACGCTTTGATTATTCGGAGAAATTTCGTATATACTATCCCCCTCTTCGAGTGCTTGTAACCTCGTTAAAAACAAGAATCATGAAAAATTATCTCTCTCCGACCTATTTCGCGATGGGTCTTGTGTTCACCACGTGCCTCATCGCCTCCAATCTCTTCGGCGCCAAACTCCTTCAAATCGGTCCCTTGACCGTATCGGCCGCCATTCTCATTTTTCCCGTCACTTACGTCATCAACGACTGCATTACGGAAGTCTGGGGCTTTGCTCGCGCTCGCTCTTTGATTTGGATCGCTCTGAGCGTCAACGCCGCGTTCATGCTGTTGTGCACGCTCGTCGTTTATTTGCCGCCGGCCGACTTTTGGACGGGGCAAGCATCTTTCGAGTACGTCTTTATGATGGCTCCCCGACTCTCACTTGCGAGCCTGAGCGCGTTTTTAATCGGTTCTTTGGTCAACGCATGGCTCATGGACCGACTCAAAACCAAACTGCACGGCAAAGGCTTTTCCGCCCGAGCCGTCTTGTCCACGTTGATCGGTCAGTCCGTCGACTCGCTCGTTTTTTATCCGATCGCCTTTTTCGGCCTCATTCCGGTATCGCAACTGGCCGTTCTGATGATCACGCAAGTCGTTCTCAAAACGCTATACGAAGCGTTGACGCTGCCCGTGACCGTGCGATTCGTCCGTTACGTTCGTGACAACGAGCCCGACGTCCGCCTCGACACTCGTTGGAGCGCCGCCGTTTCATCAACCTGTTAAACCGCATCGAGGATCACCGCCATGACCGACCGTTCGACCGAAGGCCTTCGCGCCTTGGGCAAACACACCGACTACACGAGCGACTACTGTCCGGACGTTCTCGAAACGTTCGAAAACAAGCATCCGAACAACGATTACTTCGTCCGTTTCAACTGTCCCGAGTTCACCAGCTTGTGTCCGATCACGGGCCAACCCGACTTTGCCGAAATCCGCATTCGTTACATTCCGGATCGCAAAATGGTCGAAAGCAAGAGCCTGAAACTGTATCTTTTCAGTTTCCGCAACCACGGCGACTTTCACGAGGACTGCGTCAACATCATCATGAAAGATTTGATTGCGTTGATGGATCCCAAATATATTGAAGTTGAAGGACTTTTCACCCCGCGCGGCGGCATTTCCATTTACCCGTTTGCCAACTGGGGTCGTCCCGACACGCCTTGGACGGAATTTGCCCGCCATCGTCTCCTGAATCACGATCTGGGCGAACACTGACAAACAAAAAAGCCGAAACGCGACCGTTTCGGCTTTTGTTTTATTAGGAGCAACCGGAGCCCTCTCAGCCTTTTTTGGCCGCCTTGAACCCGGCCAAGCAGGCAAAGGGATTGGGCTTTTCCAACGTTTCGGGCGTTTCTTGCGTCTGCAACTGCTCTTCGTCGGGCTCGCAGTCGTCGTGCATCGGGAATGCCGGCAGAGACAAAATCAGCTCTTCCTGCACCCACTGCGCCAAATCGAATTTACGCGAACCGACCACGACTTCGTAATCGCCGTCTTCATCGACTGGCATCGCGTTGGCTTCTTCCTCGGTCTGCGTGAAGAGGAAGGGAATTTCTTTGTCAATCGTCACTTCGTACGGCTGACCGCAACGAACGCACGCGGTGGTCAAGGTGGCCCGCACGATAAGATCGGCGCCGGGCAGATCGTTTCGACCGGCCGTACCGACCGCTTCAAAGGCGACCTCGGCCGCCTTGTGATTGCCCTCGAGCGCTTCGTTCAACTCGGGAAGATCGTCCAAGGTCAAGGTTCCCTCGACCGTACGGCGGGTGCGCGAGAGCTCGAAAATGTCAATCGTCTTCATTTTTATCGTTTCCTAAACTATCATGCTCTGTTGAACGGCGATCAAACCAATCGCCCTATCGGTACATTTGAGGCATTATGGCAAACTATTCGTTAATTTTGGCAAGCAGCTCGCGTTATCGTCGAGAACTGCTCGATCGACTCGGTCTGGACTACGTTTGCGTCAGTCCCGACGTGGACGAATCCGTCTTACCCGAAGAGACGCCTTTGGACGTGTGCCAACGTCTGGCCCGCGCCAAGGCGTTGGCCGTCGCTCAAGCGCACCCGGGCAGCGTTGTCATCGGCTCCGATCAGGTCTGCGATCTGGACGGCGTCGCTCTGGGCAAGCCCCATACGTTTGAAAAAGCCGTCGAACAGCTCGAACGCATGCAGTCGCGTCGACTGGTTTTCCATACGGCCGTGTGCGTCGTGCGCGCCGACGGGACGTTGGAAGAAACCGTCAGCGACACCATCATCACGATGCGCCCGCTTTCGCGCGAAACGATTGAGGATTACGTGCGTCGCGAAGAACCCTACGACTGCGCCGGCAGCGCCAAAATCGAAAAGCTCGGCATCGCATTGATGCAAAGCGTCGCGAGCGACGACCCGACCTCGCTCATCGGTTTGCCCTTGATGCGTTTGACCTCCATGTTGGCCAACGCCGGCATTCCCGCCCTGGCCGGTCTCAAAGGTTAACCAACGAAGGAAGTTGTCGTGTCCGGTATCTTATTTATGTTGCCCAATCGAATCGCCGAGCGCGATTTGACGGAAACGATTCCCGAAGGCACTTTGGCTCACGCGCGTGCGTGCCGCTATTTTTTGGCTGAAAACGCCAAAAGTGCGCGCGCCTATTTAAAAGCGCTCGAGCATCCCGTCCCGATCGCCGAGCTCACCATCGTCGAAATCGGTCACGAACCCGATCCGGCTCGCTTCGCCGAGTGGATCGCTCCGATCGTGAACGGACAAAACGGCTGCATCGTCAGCGAATCAGGCTGTCCCGGCGTGGCCGATCCGGGGGCGGGACTCGTCGCCTACGCCACGGAGCGCGGTATCAACATCAAACCGCTGGTCGGCCCCTGCTCGATTCTGTTGACTTTGATGGCCAGCGGCATGAACGGACAGCGTTTTCGCTTTTTGGGCTATTTGCCGATCGACGACGCCGAGCGTCTCGATGCCATCCGCCGTCTCGAAGCGGCCAGCCGAGAGCCCGAAACCCAGCTCTTTATTGAAACGCCTTACCGCAACAACCGCTTGCTGTCGGCATTGGCCGAACATCTGGCGCCCGAGACCCGTATTACCGTGGCCACGGACGTAACCGGCAACGACGAGTGCATTCGCACGAAAACGGCCGCCCAATGGCGTCAAACGGAGCCCGACTTGCCGAAGTTGCCCACCGTTTTTGCGGTATTGGCCTCGGGTAAAAGCGCTCGCAAAGCCGTTGCCAAGAAGCCTCAGGTCGCCTCCCCCGTCAAACACGGCCCGACCCGGCGTCCCAATAAATCGCGCTCGCGATAAAAACATCCCGTTGATCCGAAAAAGATCAACGGGATTTTCGCTTTAGTGAATTAAGCCTCGCTTTGGTCCAGTTTTGCCGCCAACAAGTGGCCGAGCCCCAGGACGTCAGCCAATTCCCGCACCGAGTCGACCACCGCCAGCGAAGGAATCGACTCGAGTTGCTGTCGGGTGCCGGCCCCGTAAGTCAAACCGACCCCGTCGCAGCCGGCATTTTGCGCCATCAACAAATCGTGCGTCGTGTCGCCGATCATCACCATGCGGTCGACGGGAACGCCCGTCTCGTCGCTCAGTTCATAGAGCATGGCGGGATTGGGTTTGGAAAACGATTCGTCCGCGGTACGAGTCGCCTCAAACAACGGGCCGATCCCCGTCAAACCAAAGACGCGATTCAAGCCCAATCGGCTCTTGCCGGTCGCCACGGCCAAACGCAAACCGGCTTGATGCATGGCTTGCAGCAGCTCGGGCATGTGCTCGTAAAGTCGCACCGTCGCCTCGCGATGAATATACCAATCCCGATAAGCCTGACAAAACGCGTCGTAGCGCTCGGGCGGGCATTCGGGACACACCATTTGAATAATTTCCGCCCATCCCATTCCGATGGCCGCACGCGCCGTCTCCATCGTCGGCGCGGCGTAACCGAGCTTGAGACTGGCCTCTTGCAAAGCGCGCGCGATCAGATACGTCGTGTCCATCACGGTGCCGTCCCAATCGAAAACGAACAGCTCCCATTTGTCTTTGGCGCATTGTGTCATGTAGTTTCCTTTTTCGGCCGAACGCCGAGCTTGCATTGTATCGAGCGATTATACGAGGCAAGAAGCGCCGCCTCGCTTAACAATCCGCCGATTCGTGTCAAGAAGATCGAAATTCTGTTACGGTCGACGCGTCCCCAACCGATGGCCATTATAATTTGGCCAACTTCAGACTATTGGACCGTTCGTCCGACCGCCTCGACCTTATCATGACCGACCCGATTTTCACCACCGTCTTTACACTTGACAACGAAGAGGCCACCGTCTCGCTGGCCAACCGCGTTGCCGCCTCGTTGCGCACGCATCGCGACGTCGTGGAGCGCCAGGGATTCAACATCCGCCTGACGGGAGATTTGGGTGCCGGCAAAACGGCGTTCACGCGAGCGCTGTTGCGTGCCCTCGGGGTCAGCGGTCGCGTGCGCAGTCCGACCTTCGAATTGGTCGAAGACTACGACGTCTTGGACGGTCTGCCTTTTCATCATTTCGACTTTTATCGTTTCGAGTCTCCCGTCGAATTTGAAGACGCCGGTTTTCGCGACTTGTTCGGTCCCGGCCAATTGACCGTGTGCGAATGGAGTGAAAAAGCGCACCCCTATTTGCCCGACGCCGATCTTGAACTGACACTAACGATTCGCGGTTTGTCGCGTGACGTGACCGCACGGGCCGCATCGGCACTGGCCCTTACCGTGATTGAGGAAACGCTTTGATGGAACTGACGCGTCGCGCGCTCTTTTTGGGATCCGGTTCGTTGGCGCTGTGCGCCACGCCGTTGACGGCCATCGCCGGCCCCAAACTCGACATGCGTGTATGGACCGGCGACGATTCGACCCGCATTTCAATCGAGTCGGACAAAAAGCTCGACTTCAGTTACATGGTCTTGCGCAATCGTCGGCCGTTCCGTTTGGTTCTGGACCTTAAAAAGACGGTGTTGACCTCGGCCTTCGAAAGCCGTGTCAAACGCATTCGCCTCGACGATCCCTACATCCGTTCCATTCGCGTCGCACAATACAAGCCGACCGTCGTTCGTCTGGTTTTCGAGCTCAAGGGCGACGTGCGTCCCGTGTTCAACCAGCGCAACCCGATCGACACGTTCGGTCATCGTTTGATTTTGGAACTCGGCACCACCAACCGCGACTTGATGAAACAGGTCATCGATCGAACGACCACCCCCGACGATCCGATTCGCGACATTCTCAAACAGAGCGAACCGAGCCCCAAACAGTCGAACGTCGTGCGTGAAGAAACCGGACGCCAGCGCCCGAAACAGGCCGACAAGAAATCGGCCAAAACCGAAACGCTCGTCGTGGTCATCGATCCCGGACACGGCGGGGAAGATCCCGGCGCCGTTGGTCGGCGACTCAAAACCTATGAAAAAACCGTTGTCTTGTCCATCGCGCAAAAACTGGCCGACGCCGTCAACCGCACCCAAGGCATGAAGGCTATTTTGACGCGACGTCGCGACGTGTTTCTGCCCTTGTCGCGACGTGCAAACATCGCCGTTAAAGAACGCGCGCATCTGTTCATCAGTATCCATGCCGACGCGTGGACGTCCTCCAAAGCCAACGGCACGTCCGTCTTTACGCTCAGCACCTCGGGCGCTTCATCCCTGCAAGCGCGCTGGTTAGCGCAAACGCAAAACCGCGCCGACGAAATCGGCGGCATGGATTTCAAAGACGTCGGTCGCTCGGCTCGAGACACGGTCGTCGACATGCTCGCTGAAACCAAACTGCGTTACGGCTTGCAGCTGGGAGCGAGCGTTCTGACGGAACTGAAAAAACTCGGCCCGTTGCACAAAAGCACCGTCGAATCGGCCAACTTTGCCGTTTTGAAGGCTCAAGGCATTCCGTCCATTCTGATCGAAACCGGTTTCCTGAGCAATCCCTCCGACGAGCGCAACCTTCGCAATACGACGTATCAAACGAAAATCGCCAAGGCCATTTATCGCGGCGTGTGTCAAGCCGTCAAGGACGATCCGTCCATTTTGCGCGGCGCCTAAGCGCTTTGATTTTTGCGCTATAGTCCTCTGAACTGCATCTGATTCGATCGGAGACTTTCATGCCCTTACCGACCGCTCCCTTGACCAAAGGCGCTACCGTAGACAAAAGCCAATACGGCCCGGCCGCCAAACGCCTCGGCCGTCAAGCTGCCGGCGACGCGCCGGCGCCCGAGGCGGTTAAGCCAATCGCCGACGTGACGACGGAAGCGCCCATTGTCGTTGCGCCGCAAGCGCACATCGAACCGTGTCCCACCCATGTCAGTCGCCTGCGTCAACCGCGCGCCCAAGGCACGACCAGCAAACCGCGTTTGTTCGTCCTCGACACGAACGTGTTGTTGCACGACCCGACGTGTTTGTTCCGCTTCGAAGAGCACGACATTTTTCTGCCGATGACCACGCTCGAAGAGCTCGACAACCACAAAAAAGGTGTGACCGACATCGCGCGCAACGCCCGACAAGTGAGCCGCTGCATCGATCAACTGTTGGCGGGCAGTACCGGAACGATCGACGACGGCATCGCGTTAAACGGCATCGGAAACAAAGAGGCTTCGGGCAAGCTCTTTTTGCAAACGATCATGCCCGATCCGAATTCGCTCGCGATGCTGCAAACGGGCAAAGCGGACAACACCATTTTGCGTTCGGTTCGCGCCCTGCAAGAAGCCCATCCCGACAAAAACGTCGTTCTGGTCAGCAAAGACATCAACATGCGCATCAAGGCCACGGCCTTGGGGCTCGCCGCAGAAGACTATTACAACGACAAAACGATCGACGACGCCGATCTTCTGTATTCGGGCATGACGGTCTTGCCGGAAGATTTTTGGGACAGCGTGGCCGTCGGTTTGGAAACGTGGCAGGCGGACAATCGGACGTGGTATCGATTCAAACATCCGATCGTCGACTCGCTCCATGTCAACGAATTCGTCGTGGGAGCCGACGGCGCCGTTTTGGCTCAGGTACGTAGCATCGAAGCGGGCAAGGCCACCATCGCGACGCTCAAGGACTACATGCAACCCAAAAACGCCGTTTGGGGCGTATACGCTCGCAACATCGAGCAGTGTTTGGCCATGAACCTGCTGATGGATCCCGACATTGATTTCGTCACGATTTTGGGGCAGGCAGGTACCGGAAAGACGCTCTTGACGCTGGCCGCCGCTTTGACGCAAACGCTGGACATGCGCAAGTTCACGGAAATCATCGTGACGCGCGCCACCGTCAGCGTGGGCGAAGACATCGGCTACTTGCCCGGTACCGAAGAAGAGAAGATGGCTCCGTGGATGGGGGCGTTGGAAGACAATTTGGAGGTGCTCAACAAATCCGATCGTTCTATGGGCGAGTGGGCTCGAAACGCCGCGGTCGATTTGATCAAAAGCCGCATTCGCGTCAAGTCCATGAGCTTTATGCGCGGTCGCACGTTCTTGAACAAGTTCGTCATCATCGACGAAGCGCAGAACCTCTCGCCCAAGCAAATGAAAACGTTGATTACGCGCGCCGGCCCCGGCAGCAAAATCGTGTGTTTGGGCAATATCGCCCAGATCGACACGCCCTATCTGACGGAAGGCTCCTCGGGGCTGACCTACGTCGTCGATCGTTTCAAGGGTTGGAGCCATGCCGGTCACGTGACGTTGCAGCGCGGCGAGCGCAGCCGATTGGCCGACTATGCCAGCGACGTTTTGTGAAGTCTTTGGTAAAAGTTGTCGTTTTGGGTGCCGTGACTTAGTCACAGATTTTGTGGAAAAAAGCACCCTGTCATGAAAAAAGGTCTTATACGTTAATGACTTACACGAGTGCTTAAAATTTAGGCATAAAAAATCGCCCGGCGCCGATTCGCGTCGGGCGATTTGTTATGATCGACGGGCGGATTAAACCCACAGGGACAACAACATGATCCCGATCATCGTGAACGCAATGGCGATCTTGACCGCCGATCCGACCATCATGCCGACCCACGTCGCCCAACCGACGTTGCGAGCCACTTTCAAGTCGCGTTGGTAGAGATATTCCCCGACGAAAGCGCCGATCAAAGGCATGAACAAGATGCCGAAGATCCCCATGAAAAGCCCGGCGAACGTACCGACCAACGAGCCGTAGATGCCCCACTTCGAGGCACCCGCCTTTTGAGCGCCCAACGTTTGCGCCACCCAATCGACGGCAAAGCCGATCACGGTCAAAATACCGCAAACGACCAACGCCACCCAACCGATCTGTTCATAGTCTCCGATCCAGGCGGCTAACCAAATGCCGCCGAAGACCATGGGAATGCCGGGAAGCGCGGGAACAATCGTTCCGGCCACGCCGATCGCTTGCAAGGCAATCACAACGCACCACAAAGCGACCGAGGTCCAATCAATCGATGCAATCCATTCCATTAACGGGAACACTCCTTTTACTGTTGCATTTCGGGCGGCAAGCTGGCGTCTTCGGCCAAATTGTCAAAGCGGGTGAACTGGCCGTCAAAACGCATGCGCACGATCCCGGTCGGACCGTTACGTTGCTTGCCGATAATGATTTCGGCCACGTTCTTGTCGACCGTTTCCTTGTTGTAGACCTCGTCGCGGTAAATGAACATGATGATATCGGCGTCCTGTTCGATGGCCCCCGATTCACGCAAGTCGCTCATGACGGGACGCTTGTCGGGACGTGCGTCCACACTGCGATTCAACTGAGACAACGCAATGACGGGGACGTCCATTTCCTTGGCCAAGCCCTTGAGCCCGCGGGAGATTTCGGAGATTTCCGTCGCACGATTCTCATTGCCGCCGTTGCGACTCGAACCCGACATCAACTGCAAATAGTCGACGACGATCAAGGCCAGCGGCCCGGTCTTTCGCACCAAACGTCGGGCGCGCGAACGCAATTCGTTCACGGTCAACGCGGGCGTGTCGTCGATGTAAAACGGCGCCTTGCTCATGTTGCCGACCACTTCCGTATAGCGAGCCCAATCCGCGTCGTCCAGACGGCCTTTGCGCATCTTCTGCGCGTCGATGCGACCGACGGAACTGATCAAACGCTTGGCCAATGCTACGGAACTCATTTCCATGGAGAACACGGCGACCGGCATCTTCAAGCCGAGACCGGCATATTCGGCGATGTTCATCGCAAAGGAGGTCTTACCCATGGACGGACGACCGGCGATAATAATCAGGTCGCCCTTTTGCAGACCGGCCGTCATCCGATCCAAACGCACGAAACTCGTCGGAAGCCCCGTCACGTCGTCGGTGCTGCGCATCTGATAGAGGGTTTGCAACTCGTGCGTGACTTCGCCGGCCAAATCGTTCAAGACCCGGAAGCCTTTCTTCCCCTTGTTCGACTTTTCGTCGATAGCAAAGACGATGCTCTGCGCTTGATCGAGCAACTGGGCCACGTTGGCCGATTCGGGAGACAAAGCGGAGGTCGCGATCGTATCTCCCGCCGTAATCAACTGACGCAAAATCGAACGGTCGCGCACGATTTCGGCATAACGGCGAATATTGGCCGCCGACGGCGTCGAATTCACAAGGCTGTTCAAGTAAGGCAGTCCGCCCACTTCCTGAGCGCGCCCTTCGCCTTCCAATTCGGTGTAGACCGTCACGACGTCGGCGGGGCGCCCGCCATTGCACATCTCGTAGATCTTTTCATAGATCAATCGATGATCACGACGATAAAAATCGTCGGGATTGACAACGTCCGCCACCAAATCAAACGCATGATTGTCGAGCATCAAACCGCCCCAAATGCACTGTTCGCTCTCGATGGACTGAGGCGGTCGGCGCACCGAAGCCACCTCCGCGTCATTGGCGGGCATCATGTCGGGCATTTCAAGCTCGGAAGGCGTCATGAGATCATCTAACATACACGTAACCGTTAAAAAAACGTCGCGCGCCGTCGCCGACACGCCGTTAAAGCTTCTTTTTCGTGACCTAACTA
Source organism: Duodenibacillus sp. (assembly GCA_017628205.1). Classification (GTDB taxonomy): domain Bacteria; phylum Pseudomonadota; class Gammaproteobacteria; order Burkholderiales; family Burkholderiaceae_F; genus Duodenibacillus. The sequence goes on along the minus strand of JAGBZO010000007.1, from coordinate 9,614 downwards.
TACCGAGTCCGATGATCTTCTTGTATCGAACGGAGAAAAAATTTATCCGAAACGTTTCGCTTTCAGATTCACGTTTCGGATAAAAGAAAAGCCAGCTCGATGAGCTGGCTTTTGATCTGCTTAACCTAACGAATTAGGCTTCGGCAACAACCTGAACGACAACGTCAGCGGTGATGTCGGTCATGAGAGCGATGGTGATCGTGTATTCGCCGACGGCCTTGATGGCGCCGAGCGGAGTACGAACCTGGCTCTTCTTGATTTCCATACCGAGCTTGGCAACGGCTTCAGCGATGTCGGCGTTCGTTACAGAACCGAACAAGCGACCGTCAACGCCGGCCTTGCTGGTGATAACGAGAACCTGACCGTTGAGCTTGTCAGCCAAAGCCTGGGCGTTGGCAACGCGTTCGGCCTGAGCCTGTTCGAGTTCGGCGCGGCGAGCTTCGAATTCAGCGATGGCGGCCTGCGTGGCACGCTTGGCGCGGCCGGTCGGGATCAGATAGTTACGAGCGTAGCCATCCTTAACCTTAACGATGGTACCGAGTTCACCGAGGTGATTGATCTTTTCGAGAAGAATGATCTGCATGATTAACGGGTCCCCTGGTTATCGGTGTAGGGCAACAAAGCGAGGAAGCGAGCGCGCTTGATCGCGGTGTCGAGCTGACGCTGGTAGATAGCCTTCGTGCCAGTCAAGCGAGCCGGCATGATCTTGCCGTTTTCCTGGATGAAGTCACGCAGGGTATCGATGTCCTTGTAGTCGATCTGTTCGACGTGTTCTACCGTGAAGCGGCAGAACTTCTTGCGCTTGAAGAGCGCATTCTGTTGGTTGGCACGGCGGGGCTTACCCTTGCCTTTTGCACCAAAAGCCATTTTTCAACTCCTAATAGTAAATTCCGTTACATGAACCGTTAATTGGCGACTTCTCTGCGAGCGCGGGGCGATGAATCCCGAAATTAACAGATCGCTTCCCGTTTCCACTTGATTCAACCGCACGGCGGGATCGGCAAACGAAAGGATCCGGACATCAAATTCCAATCGGCGCATCGCACCGGCTTGGAACACCTCAGCCATGTGATGAATCGTTCCTTCAATCATCGCGATGCCACCGGGGGTGTACCGCAACTCGGATTTTTCAATCATCACGCCACTGATCGTGATTTGATTTGTCTTCGCACTCACCTATCGAGAAATCAATCGGTTCAATTTTGAAAATTAAGCCTGGGCTGCTTCGTTAGCAGCGGCGGCGGCTTCAACAGCAGCCTTCTTGGCTTCTTCCTTTTCAACAACCTTCATCATGACGGAAGGAGCGGTTTCGGCCTTCTTGGTCTTGATGGTGAGGTGACGCAAAACGGCGTCGTTGAAACGGAAACCATTTTCGATTTCAGCCAGGGTTTCGTTAGAGCATTCGATGTTCAAGAGAACATAGTGAGCCTTAACGAGCTTCTGGATCGGGTAAGCGAGTTGACGACGACCCCAGTCTTCGATACGGTGGATCTGGCCACCCTGTTCGACAACGAGATTCTTGTAACGTTCAATCATCGCGGGGACCTGTTCAGACTGATCCGGATGCACGATGATGCACAGTTCATAATGACGCATTGATTCCTCCTTACGGAAATAAACCACCCGAGCGTCGTATCGGTGTGGCAAGGATACGAAAGATCGCGATTATAACCTCACTAAGAAATAATTGCAAGCACCCATTTTTCTCTTGTTTTCAGACGATTAGCGTGTCGGCCAACGTGTCTGGACACGCGTTGTCGTTGGTGCTAATTTTTGCCCATACCGATTTATCACGACGCGAGGCCGATCATGCCGTCTCTTTATCCTGCTTACTTACAGGAACTCACGGAACGTCTTTGCTCCGTTCCCAGTATCTCCGGCGCCGCTGCCGAAGAAAACGCTTGCGCCCTAATGCTGAAAAACGAAATCGAGCGTATTACGCCTTCGTTCGGCCATCGACTCGAAACACGACTGATCGATTGCGAAAACGATCCGCTGGGGCGCCAGGCCGTCTTGGCCGTTCTGACGTGTCGCAACCCGACCGAGCGAACCGTCTTGTTGACGGGGCACTTCGACGTGGTAGACACCCAAGCCCTAGGCGCGCTTTCGGGATTGGCTTTTTCTCCCTCGCTCTTTACCCATGCCGTGCGCGACGTTGGCCTCGATCCCGAGTCTCTCAAGGATCTTGAAAGCGGCAACTGGCTCTTCGGTCGCGGCACGATGGACATGAAAGCGGGGCTGGCATTGTTTGTCGGCGCCATCGGTCACTTCGCCCATGAAGAAAACCTCGCCATCAACATCGCCTTTTTGGCCGTCCCCGACGAAGAAGTCAACAGCGCCGGCATGCGCGGCGCCATGCCCGAGTTCACCCGCCTGATGAACGAACGGCATTGGGACGTCGTGGCCGCACTGACGGGGGAACCCTGTTTCTGGACAAAAGGAACGGCAACCTCCCCCGCCGTTCGACCGTATTACACAGGAAGCACCGGCAAGATCATGCCCTACTTCATGTGTCTTGGCGTTCCCGCTCACGTCAACGACTATTACAGCGGGCTGAGCGCGGCGCTCTTGGCCGCTCGCGTGGTTGAAGTCGTGGAAGCCAACGACGAACTCGTGGACGGCGAAGGTTTCGACACGCTCTCGCCTCCGTGTTGCCTCGAGTTGCAAGTGCGTCGCGATACGTATTCGGTTACGTTGCCGCAATGCGCCGTCGCCTACTTCAATGTCTTGACGACCACGCGCACGCCCGCAGACGTGCTCGAGTGGTGTAAAAACGCCGCCTCCACGGCGGCCGCTCGAACGATCGAGCACTTGGCCCGCCGTCGGGCACAATATCGCGCTCGCGGCGGCAATACGCCCGAGTTGCCGGAAATCCGTGTCATCGATTTCTCGGACGTCTGCCGATCGCTCATCGAGCGATGGGGCAGCGCCGAGGCAACCTACAAGCGTCTGACCGAATACGCCGACGCTTTGCCCAAGGGGCTCGATGCTCGCGAAGCGAGTATTCGCATCGCCGAATTCATGGTGGAACAAGCGCACATTGCAACGCCCTGCATTGTCGTCGGCTTCGTTCCGCCCTACTACCCATATCGCCTCAATACGAACCGAACGCCCAAAGAACGCAAATTGCGCCAAATCGTCAATGACATGGCCAAGCTGGGCGGCGAGATGGCCGGCGACAACGCGACGATGACTCACGAAGTGTTCGGCGGCATCACCGATTTGTCGTTCCTCGGCTTTGACGGCGACGAACGCGCGCTCAGCGCCCTGAGCCAAAATATGCCGGGATGGGGCAGCGTCTACAGCCTGCCGATGCAAGAGTTGCTGCAGTTGGACATCCCCGTCGCCAACATGGGGCCTGCCGGCAAGGATGCGCATAAAAAGACCGAACGTTTGGAATTGAAGTATTCGTTCGAAATCGCTCCCGAACTACTCAGGCAAACCATCGTTCGGTTGGGACAAGACAGCTGACAATCGATTCACTTAAACACAAACCCCCGCCCTTTCTTTTGGTTGCGGGGGTTTGTCGTTTAGCGTTTGATCGACTCGTGGACCGGATCCAACCACGCGGCATCGGTTTCAAGACGGCGCGGTTGCAAGTGATCGTCGTCGCGATACCACTTGAGCAGGTCGCACTTGCCGTTGGGACAGACATACTCTTCGATCGAGATGATCGTGGCAACGTCGCCAAGCGCTTTCGTGATAGCTTTGTTTCCCTTGGACCACAAATCCATTTCGGGATAAGGGCGAATAAAGTCTTCAGGCTTGGAATTCAAACGATAAAAATACTTGTAGGGATCATAGGTTCCCTGGCTGCCGTACACGCCTTCATCCCAAGGAGCATCCAAGAGAACGTACACCTTGACGTCAGGTCGGGCTCGAAGAAGTTTTTTAAACCGATCGATTCCCTCGTCGAATTGCTCCCATTCGTAGTAGTCGCCCCATTTGCTGGCCAAGACGACCGTTTTAACACGTTCGTCGGCCAGCAACGCATAAAAGTCCTCGGCACATTTCTTCTGATTTTCATCGCCTTTGTCGGACAATATCCAGGTGCCGTTATTCGCAACGAAAGCCACCGAAACGCCCGCTTCTTCCGCAAGCTTTTTCACTCGCAAATCGTACGACTTGGCGTGAGAGTCGCCGGCAAACACGACCGTGGGAAACTCACGCGTATCGGTAACACGGATCGACCTGTCGCCGACACGAATACTCGGGAAACGCTCCCAACTGTCCGCCCCGTCGCGAATTGAAGCGACATCCGCATAGTGTTGATTAATCCAACGATTGGGCAGCCCTTCGAGTTTGCGCACAATTTGGCCAAAAGCAACGGCGCAGACCAAACCGATTAGCAGCAGGGACGTTGTCGAGAGCCGCCCCCAGCCTTTACTGATACGGACGGGATTTTCGACAAAGTAATACACCAAAGTGGCCAAAACAAAGCTCAGCAACAAAGCGCCCGCCATGACCCAGACAGGAGCCGTTGTCGTGGACAAATACACAAAGGACAACAAAGGCCAGTGCCACAGATAAAGCGAATAACTGATCAAACCGACAAATGTCATCGGCTTGCAAGACAACAGCGTCCGATTCACCACGGCATCGGGATGAGACATGATCATCAAAACGCTGCCGACAACGGGCAACAGCGTAATCCAGCCCGGATGCCTCATCGTTTCATTGCACACCAACATCGGGACGAGAACACAAGCCAAGCCCGTAATGGACATCGCATGACGCGCCTTCAAATCAATACGACGCGTCCTAAAACAATCAAACGATTCGAGATAGGACAAAACGATCCCGCAACCCAGTTCCCAAAAACGCGTCAACGGAAAATAGAAGTTAAAACTCCTGTCCTGAACCATCAGACAGGCGCAAAACGACCCGACGGTGATCGCAAGAACCATCAAGCCGATCAGCTTGGGAGACTTTGAAAAACGCCAAATGAGCGTGCAAAGAATCGGAAAGACGATGTAAAACTGTTCTTCAATCGCCAAACTCCAAAGATGCAACAGCGGCGTGCGTAAAGCATCTTCCGTGAAGTAACCGATTTCACTTAAGAGTCGAAAATTCTGAAAGAAAGCGGCACTGGCCGTGATATGTTGGCCTAAATTCCGATACTCTCGCCCAAGCAAGTAGAAGTAGCCGACAACGGCGACAAACGCCAACAACAGCAATAAGTTGGGCAGAATGCGCTTGATGCGTTTTTCGTAGAAACTACGATAACTGAACGCGTCTTTTTGAAGAGCGCGAAAGATGATCCCCGAGATCAAATAACCGGAAATGACGAAGAAAACGTCGACGCCGAAAAAACCGCCGGGAATCAACCCCGGGAATGCGTGATAGATGAGGACGGGCAGAACGGCCAAGGCTCGCAAACCGGTAATGTCATTGCGCCACAAATGGTCGGTTTTAACTGTCATTTCAATCGGGCTTCCAATTCTGTCGAGATCGGACGGACAAGCGGATCGCTTGTCGTTATGTAGTCGATGAAGAAGCACTCTTTGATTTTCTCAATTGAAAAACCACAAAGCTTTCCATCGGACAAATTAGTATATTTTAGACAAGGCGAACCAGGAAAAACAAAAAACCCGCAGACAAAGTCTACGGGCAATTTTGTGATGGTGCCGGTGAGAGGATTCGAACTTCCGACCTTCGCATTACGAATGCGCTGCTCTACCGACTGAGCTACACCGGCAACCTAATTTTCACTCTCAAAACGTTCATCACGTCTCGAGAGATTGGAATTTTACATGGGTTTTGAATATTTTCAAGTGTTTTTGGAGATTTTTTATTAAAACCCAACTAATCCGTTGTTTTTCAAGGGAATCTTTTTCTCAAAAGATTCCCTTGTCACATTGGCAGTCGATCGCGATCAGTCGCCGACGGCCTCGCGAATGATGCTCTTGACCAACTCAACGTCGGCGGGAACGACACGCACGCGCTGCGGACGATCCAGCATGGCCTGGTAGGCGGCCGGAACGGTCGGTTCCTGCCCCGTCGCCGCCTTGATCGTTTCGGCAAACTTGGCGGGCAACGCCGTTTCCAACGTCAACATCTTGATGCCGGGACGCTTGTTTTCACGGGCAACCTTGATGCCGTCAGCCGTATGCGGATCGATCATGACGCCGTGCGATTCCCAAACGTCGCGAATCGTGACCAAGCGATCTTCATGCGTGCTGCGGCCGGAGACAAAGCCCGAAGCCTTGACGCGCTCGAATTCTTCGTCGGTCAACGTAAAGCCGCCCTTTTGAGCCACGTCGCCCCACAAAGCGCGAACGCGTTCGGCATCGCGACCGACGATATCGAAGATGTAGCGTTCGAAGTTGCTGGCCTTGGAGATGTCCATCGAAGGCGAGCTCGTCACGTACGTATGCGCCGTATCGCGAACACGATAGGTACCGGTCTTGAAGAATTCGTCCAAAACGTCGTTTTCGTTTGTTGCGACGACCAATCGGCCGATGGGCAGGCCCATCTGCTTGGCAATCCAACCGGCAAGAATGTTGCCGAAATTACCGGACGGCACCGTCATGTCGACAACTTCATCCACGCGCTCGGCAGCGGTCAACCAACCCTTGAAGTAATAAACGACTTGCGCGGCCACGCGAGCCCAGTTGATGGAGTTGACCGTACCGATGCTGTAACGTTCCTTGAAAGCGTGATCGTTGCTGACGGCCTTGACAATGTCCTGTGCATCGTCAAAAGCGCCGACAACGGCCAAGTTGACAATGTTGGGGTCATCCAAGGTGTACATCTGAGCGCGTTGGAATGCGCTCATACGACCGTCGGGCGAAAGCATGAACACTCGAACGCCCTTGCGGGAGCGCATGGCGTATTCGGCCGCCGACCCGGTATCGCCCGACGTGGCGCCCAAAATGTTGAGTTCGCGATTTTCGCGCGCCAACAAATACTCGAACAACGAACCAAGGAACTGCATGGCCATGTCCTTAAAGGCCAAGGTCGGGCCGTTGGACAGTTCAAGCAAACCGATTTCGGCATCCTTGCCGCTCAGCCAGCGAACAGGAGTGATGCGGGTGAAATCGGAATCTTCACGGCCGAAACAGTAAACGTCGCTACGGTAAGTACGTTCGCACAACGCTTTGAGATCGGCCTGCTCGATGTCGTCCGCAAACAAACGCAATACTTCATAGGCCAATTCGGCATACGACAAGCCCTTCCACGCCGACAACATCTCGGGCGTCACCTGAGGGTAAGTAGCCGGCATGAACAAACCGCCGTCCTTGGCAAGACCGCGCAAAACGATGGAACTGTATCCGGCCGCGGCTTGCTCACCTCGGGTTGAGACATAAGTCATTTGCATTGTAAAACCACCTTTTTTAGCTGAAATCTTCTCGACGCAATACCGCCGCTACATGGGCTTTGTCGGCAATTGCTTTCAATACGGCCTGTACGTCGCATTCACGCGCCGTGTCGGTCATCACGACGACGGCGACGGACGCGTCGTCCGCCGGGCGCTGATGCACGGCCTGCAGGTTGACGCCCGCCGCTGCAAAGCGCGCCTTGATCGCATCGATCACGTCGGCATTGTCCAGAACCAGACGGATGTAGTACTGGGAAACGGTCTCGGCCATCGGCAAGCGAGCCGTTTGCGTATTGGAAAAATTGGGATTGTCGACGCATCCGCACGTCATGCGCTGAGCCACTTCGGTCAGATCGGCAACAACGGCGGAGGCGGTGGGATCCGAACCGGCGCCGCGGCCATAGTACAAACTGGTACCCAAAGCGTCGCCGTTGACCACGACGGCGTTCATCACACCTTCGACGTTGGCCAGCAAAGCGCTCGAGGGAACCAATGTGGGATGAACGCGCGTTTCGATACCGGCATCGGTACGACGGGCGATGCCGAGCAACTTCAAGCGGTACCCGAGTTCTTCGGCCCAAACGATGTCGACGGAATCGAGTTTCGTGATGCCTTCCACATATGTGGCGGACGTGTCGATGGGCACGCCGAAAGCAAGGGAAGCCAAAATCGTCAGTTTGTGAGCGGCGTCGTAACCTTCGATATCGAAAGTTGGATCGGCCTCGGCGTAACCGAGTTTCTGAGCCAACGCCAACGTTTCGTCAAAGGCGACTCCTTCGTCGCGCATCTTGGAGAGAATGAAGTTGCAGGTACCGTTGATGATCCCTGCCAACCATTCGATGCGGTTGGCCACCAAGCCTTGACGAAGCACCTTGATGATGGGGATACCGCCGGCAACGGAGGCTTCGAAACCGACGTGAACGCCCTTGGCTTGAGCAGCCGCGAAAATTTCATTGCCATGCGCCGCCAACAAGGCTTTGTTGGCGGTAACGACATGCTTGCCGGCTTCGATACACGCCATGACATAGCTACGTGCGGGTTCAATACCGCCCATCAATTCGACAGCGATGCCGATCGTCGGATCATTGACAATGTCATGCCAATCTTCACTAATTTGAACTTCGGGACCGACGGCGCTGCGGGCGGCCTCGACATTGCGACAGACGACGCGCGTCACGGCCAACTCGACGCCGGCTCGTTGTGCGATCAACTCGGCATTGCGCGTGGACACACCATACGTTCCTGATCCGACCGTACCAAAACCAGCTAAACCCACATTAACGCGATGCATGACCGACTCCTTTCTTTTTCATTTTTACGCTTGTCGTATAACCGTCGCAAGGTCTCGGGAAGCAAACCGTCGAACGCTTGTCGACACCTGCGAAGTCCTACTTTGAACAATGACTATACCGTGTTTGCCCACATTAAAAACAGAGCGTTTCAATGTTCTTTAGCAAAAGTCGCAACGACTAGAGATTTCTACGTAATTATCTATCCAACTGTTCTGAAAACGGTTGATTTGTGACATTCGGCAACAACCGCTCTAGTCCTCGCCCCACTGATGCACAATACAAGCACTACAACACATGATGGAGATTCACATGGAATTGGGCGACATCGTCACCGACTTCACCGCACCTTCCACTCGCGGACAATTTACGCTTGCCGCGCGGCGCGGCCGCTGGATCGTTTTGTACTTCTATCCCAAAGACAACACTTCGGCCTGCACTTTGGAAGGACAGGAATTCACCGCCGCGCAAGACGCCTTCGCGGCGTTGAACGCCGACATCGTCGGCATCTCGCGCGACGGCGTTAAAACGCATGAAAACTTCTGCAATCGACACGGCGTCGGCGTCGAGCTGATCAGCGACAAAGAAGAAGCGCTGTGCACGCAATTTGACGTCATCAAAAACAAAATCATGTACGGCAAACCGTGTCGAGGCATCAACCGCTCCACCTTCCTCATCGATCCGGACGGCAAGTTGGCGGCCCAATGGAAAGCGGTCAAAGTTCCCGGACACGTTCAAGCCGTTTTGAACGAATTGAAGGCTCTTCAAAACGCGATTTAACTAAATCCGCGGAATTCCTCCTGCGTGAGCAGGAGGATGGATAGCGGGCCGAGCGTTAGCTCGGCGAACGCTGATTTTGGATCTATTTCTTGATTGTTTCCGTGTTTGCTCCATCGCCAACCGATAAAACACAATAACTTCGAGTCCAGAATCGGTTACCCCAGAGTTTCGATTTGATTTCATTCCAATGGTGCGTTCGAATGCGACAACTTGTGACGCTTTTG
>JAGBZO010000050.1 GCA_017628205.1 Duodenibacillus sp. | reverse complement strand
CCGCATTGCGGGGCATTCATTGCCGATCGTGATTTAAACGCAGCGCTCAATATCAGGGATATCGCCGCGAGTTACGCGGGAGCTGACCCTACAAACAGCAGTTCGGGGAGAATGCAGGCTCTGGCACGGGAATCCGAGGGTATCCGTGTGAAACCGCGTTCGGTGAACCGAAAAGAAAACGTCAAATCTTCGTTGACTAGATTTGAGTAGGTTTTTCATAACGGGCACTATCGTGCGGTTTCACAAGAAGTACACGGGATCTTTCAGCGCTATACGGATCTGATCGAGCCTATCAGCATTGACGAAGCGTTTCTCGACGTAACGGACAACAAACCTGGTTTCGAATTGGGTGTCGAAGTGGCCAAATCCATCAAAGCGGCCATTCGTCGAGAGCTCGGTTTGATCGCCAGCGCCGGCGTTTCCTACAACAAATTCTTGGCAAAAATTGCGAGCGATTGGCGCAAGTCCGTCGGCTGTGAAACGACCTTTGCGCACGATCTCACCGAACGCCGCGACATTGAGGCGGCGCTCGATCGTGTCGTGACGGAGTTGATGCGTGGAACGAGGCGGCCTCCGTGACGGCGGTTGCGATCGAGCTGTTCGGTACGTTGGAGCCGTTGCACCAAGGCGTTCGTTTGATCGGATTGAGCGTAAGCCATCGGGCGAACGATCGCGGTCAACTCGATCTGTTCGTTTGAGTAAAAGAAAAGCGCTTGAGCGAACGAGTCACCAAGCGCTTTTTTCATCGATTTCGAATCGATCAGTCTTTGTTTACGTCGCCAAAAAGCGCCACGTACATGGGCCAATAGGTCGCGTAGGCGATGGTTGTCAACAAGAAAGCGATCGGCGTGAGCAGATACATTTCGATGCTGGCCAACTCGAACGTGTCGATCACAAAGAGCATGCCGAAGGTGGAGGCAAGCGTCGTTCCAATCAAGAGAGCGCCCAAGACGAAGATCGGCAACAGATTGCGAAGGCAACCGAAGAACGAGTAGAACATGGCCTTGACGCAGGTCATGTTCTTTTCGCTGATCAACAGCGGAGCAAACCACGTCGCCATCAAACCGGGAATATAGATGACGAGCGCCGCCAAAATGGCGTCGTACGGCAAGTTCTCGCGTACGGTATTCCAATCAAGTCGCTCGTTCTCCGTGAGCGCCCAGCGGGCCAGTTCGTCGGCGGACAACAACGAGTAGACGACGTTGACCGTAATGAGAACGAAACCGAAAACCAGGCCGAGGTAGACCAAGTTTTTGCGTGCGAAAGCGTTGCGCCACAGCGTGCCCAAAATACCGTACGAGGGGGCTTTTTGATCGATGGCGTCGCGCGTGGCCCGACCGATGAAGACCGTGCCGAAGGGCATGAACAAAGCGCTCAAAATAGCGCCGACGATCGGCATGATGGACAAAAAACCCATGCTGAACATGTAAAAAAGGGTGATCCCCATCAGGGCGAACGGCTGCTCGCGGGTGGCGATAACGGCCGTTTTGAACCAGCGCCATCCGGCCGCCGGTCCCAAAGAACGAGACTCGGAAGAGTTGGACATACAAAAACGAAATCAAAAAATCAAATCAGACGGGCCAAGGCAAGTCGCACGTTTTGCGATCGGCCAAAACGCGCTCGAAGTGCGTCGGATCGTGAGGCGTCAGCAACGACGCTGCGCGCGGCAAATAAAAATCGTACAAACGACTCATCCAGAAACGCAACGCGGCCGCGCGAAGCATATCACGCCAAAGCTCGCGCTCCGTATCGTTCAAAGGACGCACGGCATGATAGCTTTCAATGAAAGCTTGCGCCTTTTCAGGAATGAAACGACCGGTCTGCAGATCGATGCACCAATCGTTCATGGTGACGGCCAAGTCGAAAAGACAGGGCGCGTCGCCGGCGAAATAAAAGTCGAAGACGCCGGCCACTTGCGCTTCGGGCGTTCCGCCCGCGTCGATGAGCGTATTGTTGCGAAACAAGTCGCAATGGCAGGCCACGGTTTCAAGGCGCTGATACGCCGCCGAAGCAAATACGCGCTCTTGGTGTTGGATTTCGGCGGTAAAGGCCTCGGCGATCGAGGCCGGAACGTGCGGACGAATTTGCGGAGCGACGTGCTGCCACCAGGCCAAACCGCGCAGGTTGCCTTGATGCAGGGAGAAGTCCTTGGCGGCCAAGTGCATTTGCGCCAACAGGGCGCCCATCGAGCGACACTCGGGCACGCCCATTTCGCGTTCTTCCTTGCCGTTCAAGCGATTGGCGATGCTGCAAGGTTTGCCGCGGACGTAACCGAACAAGGCGTCGTCTCGCGTGCGAACGGGACGCGCGACGCGACAGCCTTTGTTGTACAGATGCTCGCACAAAGCAAGGTAATAAGGCAGTTCGTCGGAGGACAGACGTTCGAATACCGTCAAAACCCAACGCCCCCGAGTCGTATCAAGGAAATAGTTCGTGTTTTCAATGCCGCTTGAAATGGGAGTCAGTTCAGTCAACTCGCCCAGATCAAACTGCAACAGCAACTCGGAAACGTCGGAAGAGGTCAATTCGGTAAAAACGGCCATATGTCGTCTCGATCGATAAAAAAATTACCAGGTGTGCTTGAAGAACTGCGGCGTTCCCAGCGTGGAACGCGAATCGGCGCCCGGGGTATTGTTAATGGGACGGTCGCTGCGATTTTCCATCGTATAAGGAATTTCCGTCGATCCCGGCGTGACGCGCACTTCCGTCAAACGGTTGTTTTGATCGTGATGCTCTTCGATGCGCGTGCCACGTTTGGAGACGTACGTGGTGACGTTTTCCTTGGCGGCTTTTGTCGCTTCCCGCGCCTTGCGGGCTCGAGCCATGTCTTGCTCGGTCGGCACCAGACCGGTGTCAAGAGCGGGGCGGTCGGCGGCGGGGTTCGCTACGGGCGGCAAAATGGTGGCGGCCTTCGTTGAGGGGGTAACGATCGGGGGCACGGTAAGATCGGCGGCTTGGGCAAGACAGGCGGACAATCCCAACGCAATGGCAAGCGATGTGCGGAACATAGACTTAAAAAACCTTATGACAATTCAAACGAGCGCGTCCCTCAAAAGGCGGACGCACCGACCGATAACTTCATTATGACCGATCGGATTTAATTGCGCTATGGCGTACAAGCACAACCCTCGGAAGTTTAGTAAAGTGATGCTAAATTTTCGGCGTTATTTTTACGATTGTTATCATGTCCAAGATCCTGCTCATTGACGGTTCGAACTATTTGTTTCGAGCGTTTCACGCTTTGCCGCCGCTGACCACGCGGCGAGGCGAGCCGACCGGCGCCATCAAAGGCTTTCATTCGATGCTCAACACCGTTCGCGGCATTGTCAAACCCGACTACGTCGCCTGCGTGTTCGACGCGCCCGGACGCAATTTCCGACACGATATGTTTCCCGAGTACAAAGCCAATCGTCCTCCGATGCCGGATGAATTGCGTGTGCAGATCGAACCGATTTTCGAATTGGTCCGATTGATGGGGATTCCGCTTATTCAAGTGGCGGGCGTGGAAGCCGACGACGTGCTGGCTACGCTGGCTTGCAGAGCTAAGAAGCAGGGCATGGACGTGATGATCGCGACGGGCGACAAGGACATGGCCCAGCTTGTCGACGACAAAGTGACGTTGATCAACACGATGACGCGTTCGGTCTACGACCGTGACGGCGTTTTTGAAAAATACGGCGTCTATCCGGAGCGAATCATCGACTACCTCGCATTGATGGGGGATAAAGTCGACAACGTGCCCGGCATCAACAAATGCGGTCCCAAGACCGCAGCGAAGTGGATTGCGCAATACGGCGACTTGGAATCGATCAAGGCTCATGCCGAGGAAATCGGCGGCAAGATCGGCGAATATCTGCGACAGGGACTGCCGTTTCTTGACGTGGCCAAAGCGTTGGTGACGATCAATTGCGAAGCGCCCGTTGAAGAAGAACCCGAAGCGCTAATCGTGCGTGAACCGGACGGCGAGGCCCTCGACGCGTTTTTCGTGCGTTGGGAAATTCGCAGCGGCGTTCGCAAGGCGGCCGCCGTCGCCCGTTCCGTGGCGCAACCCGCCATGGAGGTCAAGGAGCCGAGGAGCTTGACGGTCAACGCTCAGGGCGACCTGTTCGCGCTTATGCCCGAAGCGGTCCCTTCGCAGGAGGTTGTCGCCGTCAGCGACGTCGGCGACTGGACCGTTTGCGCCGACGAAACGGCATTGCGACGTTTGGCCGAGCGACTGGCGGGGTTAGCCGATCAGACCCTGCCCGTAGCTTTAGCCGTTCTGACCGACAGGACGCACTTTATGAGCGACGTCACGGTCGGTTTGGGGATTGCCGTTACGGCGCTGGAGCGTTATTACATTCCCGTTCGACATGTCGGCGGCGGCAACGCAACGTCCGAGGTTGTTCGCGCCCTGTTGGGCGAATGGTTCGCCGGCCCGTGTCCCAAGGTGTGTCACGACGCCAAGTACGTGCGCCATGTTCTCTCGAACGACGGATTGACGCTCGGCGGCGTAGTGCACGACACCATGCTCATGAGCTACGTCATCGAGGCGCATTTAAAACATGATATCGAGCGATTGGCCGCACGTTACTGCGCCAGTGCCGTTCCGTCCGAAGACGACTATTTGGGCAAGGGGGCTTCCCGTCGCAACGTCATGCAAGAGCCGATCGAAGCCGTTGCGGGGTATCTGACCCAACAGGCCGCCGTCATTCGCACGGTGGCCGCCGTATTGTTGGTGCAGTTGCCCGACGACAGTGAACTCGGACGACTCTATGCGGAGATGGAACTGCCCGTCAGTCGCGTGCTCTGGGAAATGGAACGCACCGGCGTTCTCGTCGATCCGAGTATGCTCAACGAGCAAAGCCAAGCCCTGTCCCAAGGCATCGCCGCGCTGGAAGAAGATATTTACGCAATGGCCGGCAAGCGGTTCAACATCGCCAGTCCGAAGCAACTTTCCGACGTGTTGTTCAATCAGATGGGATTGCCGCCCAAGGGAAAGAAATTGGCTTCCGGCGCTTATTCGACGGGTGAAGAAGTCCTGAGCGAACTGGCGCTCGATTTCCCGATGCCCAAGAAAATTCTCGAATACCGCCGATTGAGCAAACTCAAGAGCACCTATACGGACAAGTTGCCGCAACTTCTGAATGCCGTCGACGCGCGTATCCACACGACGTTCGGGCAAGCGACGGCGGTGACGGGGCGTTTGGCCAGTTCCGAACCGAATTTGCAAAACATCCCGGTTCGAACCGAAGAAGGCCGTCGCGTGCGCGAGGCGTTCGTCGCGCCCAAGGGGTGCCGCATCGTTTCGGCCGACTACTCGCAGATCGAGTTGCGCATCATGGCGCACATCTCGGGGGACGAGGGGTTGCTCAAAGCATTTGCCTTGGGGCACGACGTTCACCGTGCGACGGCGGCCGAAGTGTTCGGCGTCGAACTCGATGCGGTGACCAGCGATCAGCGTCGCATGGCCAAGGTGATCAATTTCGGTTTGATTTACGGTATGAGCGCCTGGGGTCTTCGTCAGAATCTGGGCGTTGAAAAAAATGTGGCCGAGCACTACATCGCGCAGTATTTCGCTCGCTATCCCGCCGTGGCGAGATATATGGAAACGACCAAGCGTTTGGCGCGTCAAAACGGTTACGTACAGACCGCTTTCGGTCGTCGTTTGTGGTTGCCCGATATCATGAGCACGCGAGTGCCCGTGCGCAATGCGGCCGAACGCGCCGCCATCAATGCGCCGATGCAAGGTACGGCGGCCGATTTGATCAAAAAGGCGATGATCGACGTGCGCGATTGGTTGATTGCCAACGCTAAACGTTCCCGTTTGGTCTTACAGGTGCACGACGAATTGATTTTGGAAGTTCCCGAAGACGAAGTCGATGAAATTTGTCGTGAAGTGCCGCGCCTGATGGCCCAAGTTGCCGATTTGAAGGTGCCTTTGATCGCCGAAGTCGGCGTGGCGGACAATTGGGAGGCGGCTCACTGATACCGCACGGTAAAAAAAGGCGGCGTTCCGGATCGGATCGCCGCCTTGCGTTTTGAATTTCGTTGTCTGACGGTCAGTTGCACGCGCCCGCTTGTTCGGGAACCATGGTCAGAATCGGCTTGCCCGCCGCGTCAAAGAAGGTCAGGCCTTTTTCGGTGCGTTGAGCGCTGCGCGTCTTTTCCAACATTTCCTTCATGCGGCCTTCGAGGCGCATGTAACCGGGGGCGCACATGCGGGCGGTGGCCGCCACATTGTCAAAACGCATGGCGTTGCCCGAAATCGTGACGACGGCCTCGAATCGATTGCAGCCCATGTCGCCGAAAGCGGTCTTGCCGTCAAATTCGATGATCGGAGGGACTTCGCAATCTTTTTCCTTGTCGATCGGAAGCATCCAGCTTGTGCCGTTGACATTTAATGCGGGAGCGGCGGGGGCGACGGGTTGCGAAGTGGTATGAGAGCAGGCGGTCAAAACCAGGCAGCTCAACAACAAACTAGCGGATCGAATGTTCACGGGGGATTCCTTAAACGTCACGGTGTAAAAACTACGGGACGATTGTAGCCGATCAAACGCGTTCGGGCGTTACAATGCAAGTTAAAAAAAAGGCGGAAAGATCGTTCGGATCTTTCCGCTAAAAATGTAACCAAAGGAGAATCAAGAAAAAGGAAGAGGATCTCTTTTCCTTGAGAAGAACTTTAAGGGATTGGCCTTTGAAAAGCTGAAACCGATTTTGTGGTTTGCGCAACAAATTGTGTCCAAAAGACGGATTGATTAATAAATACATACATCAGGCGGCATAAATGCCCTATAAATCAAGCCGATTCTGATTGATTTGAGTTTGAAATGCAGTTGTTATTGACCATCGTGGCGGCAAACGTGGCCTCTCGTTTATTGGCTCTGTCCTTGGCGAGCGTTTTGTCTTTTCATTGGTTGTCACGCTATGCGGGTGCGGTCACGTGTTTTGCCGGCGGGCTTTTGTTGGCGGTTTCTGCCGGTCATTTGATCCCGGAAGCGCTTCATTCGGGCATCGACGCGGCAACGGCGGCGATCGTCGTCATCGCCTCGTTTGCCAGTTTCGTCTTCTTGGATCGGCTGCTCGTCGTCTTGTGCGGGCATGAGCACGAAGGTACCGCCCGGAGCGTAACCAAGCCGGGACGTACGTGGAGCATTTTGGTCGGAGCGGGGTGCCACAATTTTGTCGACGGGGTGTTGATTGCGACGGCGTTCATCGTCGACATGCATGTCGGGATTCTGGTTACCTTGGCCGTTTTTGCGCATGAACTCCCGCAGTTGGTCGGTCATTTGGTCTTGTTGACGCGCTTCGGGTTGACGCGCGTGCAAGCGGTACTCGCTTGCATCGGCTTGGCGATGATGGCGGTGTTCGGAGGTGTCGTCGGCGTCGTCGTCTTTGAAGGCGTTCACGCCTTGATTCCCTACGCCATGCTGGTGTCGGCGGGGAGTTTTTTGTTTGCCGTTTTTTCCATCGTTCGTTATCGATTCGCGCATTGCGTCGACAAACGGGGGACACTGATCAAGACCGTCCTGTTCGGTTTGATCGGTGCGGCGGCCGCCGTATTCGTTTTGATGCCTTTGCATGAAAGCGCTCATGAAACCTTGCACGATCCCGACGGCACGCATATTCATGTTGACGATCATGGTGACGGCGCGCATGATCGGGATCGTCATTAAGGAGGTCAGATGCAGTACATCAGCCGGCCCATATATGAACACGCCGTTCGACAGTGGTACACGGTACCCGATAGCGACGTCCTCTGCGTCCATGGCGCTCCTCGCGTGGGTAAGACATCCGTCGTACGTCAGGTGTTGACGAACCTTCCCGGCGTCGCGTTTTACGAGGCGATGCGGGCCGGTTGTCTACTCGATGTGTTCGGGCAAGCGCCCGAAGGGCCGGTTCCCGACATCGTCGTGATCGACGATGTCGCGCCGGGACGCATCGTCATGGTGTGGGAATTGGTTCGGGCGCTGAAGGAACGGCATCCGAGCATGCGTTTCGTGATCGTCGGCTCCGCGCTGATGCGTCATATCAACGAGCAATCCGCAGCAACCCTGCGCGTGCGCTCGCTGCCGATTCATCCCCTCGGGTTTTTGGAGTATTTGCATTTCCTCGGGCGCGATAAATTGGCAGACTATCTCGAACAGAACGTCGACGTCGCACCGTCGGCGGGCATGCATCGCCTCCTGATGCGAGAGTGGCAGGCCTTCGTGGCGGTCGGCGGATTGCCCGAATTCGTTTTGGGGTATCGAAACGATCAGAACGTCGAGGAGCTTCAACGCCATTACGTCAAGAGCCCATTGACCGATGCTTTGCGACAGATGCGTCGCAAGGCTTCGACAGATCACCTCGTTCAAGCGCTTGACGCCGTAGTCGAGCAAGCGGGAGAAAAATTCTTTCTCAGTCGTGCGGTCAGAGGATACCGCGCATTTCAGGCAAAGAAAGTGCTTGACGTGCTCGAGGATCTCGGGATTGTGTTGCGTTGCACGCATACCGACGCGAAGGGCGACGATCTTTCCGCGACGACGAATGAAAAATTTTTGCGCTACGCCTTTTTCGATACGGGCGTTTTACGGGCATGGTGCGGCGGGCGCGTTCATTTGGCCGATCAGCCGTTGAGGGCGCCGTCCGTTCATCGCTACGTTGACGCGTTTGTAGCGCGCGAGTTGGCCATCGTTCAAGAGGGCAAGCTCTATTGGTGGCGACGCGAAAAAACAGGATCGGACGCGGCAGTCGAGTTTGTTGCGGCCACCCGCCCGCCGTTGCCGATCACGTTGCATCAGAACAAACCCATGGCGTTGCAGGCGCTGCGCTTGATGCAGCAGGACAAAGAGTTGGGGCACGCCGTGTTGCTCGATCGCGTTTCGGGTGGCGGCCACGAGGATTTGACCGTATTGCCCGTTTATCGTGTCGGTCCGTATATTGCCGCCAAGATCGCTCAATCATCGATCTTTTAACAAGCAGTCCGGTTCCTTTTTGCTTGGTCTCGGTTAAACCGCCTCGACAGTGAAAGTACGCTTTTTGGAACATGTCCATACGGCGGTAGTTTATAATCAAGCAACTTAAGAAAATGGGTCTAGCGCTATGCGTGCCAGTATGGATTTCAAGATGCGGTTGTTTCGCATCGACCAGATGATCAAAGAGCAAGGCCCCGTGACATTTGAGGATTTGCAGTCGGCATTGAAGTGCTCGGCTCCGACGGTCAAACGGGACCTGAATTATTTACGAAAACATCTGCATGCGCCGATCGTCTACTCGCACTTGCTCAAGGGGTACGTGTACGAGGGAACGAAGGCTCCTGAAGGTAGTGACGAGGACAAACCGGGGTGTGAATTGCCCGCCCAGTGGTATTCTCCCACCGAAATGTTCGTCTTGATGACCGCTTTGGACATGTTCGATACGGTCGAAGAAGTCAGGGACGGGTTGCTCTTCGGTGAAATGCGAGCCATGAAGTCGCGTCTGATGTCTTTGATTCAGGAAGGCAAGACGCAACTCAAAGAGCTGCAAAAGCGCATCAAGGTCGTTCATCCGCCGATGCGCATTTATCGCAATTCGTGCTTTGAAGTGATCGGCAAGGCGGTGGCCATGCGCAAGCGTTTGCGCATCATGTATTTCACTCGAAAGGACCAGATTGAAAAGGACCGCGAAGTCAGTCCGTTGCGTTTGGTTTGTTATCGAAACAGTTGGTACCTCGACGCTTACTGCCATAGCAGTCAGGCACTGAAGACCTTCCACCTCGATTACATTCGACACGTCGTGGCGCTCACGAAGCAGTGCGTTACCGTACCGATGCGCGACATTGAAGCGCAGTTGGACAGTTCTTACGGCATTTTCTCCGGCGGAGAACTCAAGACGGCTCACATTGCGATCGATCGTCATGCGGGATCCTTCGTGCGCAACGAAGTGTGGCACAAGGATCAAGTCATGACGCGTCAGGCAGACGGCGGCTTCTTGTTGAAGGTGCCTTATGCCGAACCGACCGAACTGATCGGTCAAATTTTACGTTTGGGCTGTCATGCTCAGGTTGTCAGCCCCGCCTGTTTGCGAGAAGAGGTGCGTCTCATGCTTGAACGTACGCAGGCGTTGTACCAAGATACCGCTCATTGATCGGGAAAGGAAAAAATTAGTCATGGCACAGCCATCCGGATTCCCGTCCCGTAAAAGACGGTATCGACGCTACGCGAAGCAGCCGGTCGAAAAAGAGTTGCCGAAGATTTTCTTCTGCGGCGATCCTCACGGCGAGTTCGCTCATATCAACGAGGCCGCGATCGAGCATCGCCCCGTAGCCATGGTCATTTTGGGCGATTTGCAACCGCCCGATGATTTGGACGTGGTGTTGGCGCCCGCTTTGGAGGTCACGGAGATTTGGTGGATTCCCGGAAACCACGATACGGACACCGAGGAGATCTATGACCGCCTGTGGCGCAACGGACTGGTCGAACACAACATCCACGGCAAAGTGGTGACCATTGCCGGCATCAAAATCGCCGGTTTGGGAGGCGTGTTCCGCGGTCAAATTTGGATGCCCGACGGCGAGCCCAATTATCGTTCGGCGGCGTCGTTTGTCCGTCGTTCGGGACGTAGCAATTTGTGGCGCGGGGGATTGCCCCGTCGTCATCGCTCGTCCATTTTCCCGAGCGTGTATGACAATTTGGCGACTCAAAAGGCCGACGTTTTGGTCACGCACGAGGCCGCCGGTTGTCACAAAAAGGGATTCGACGCCATTGATCGTTTGGGCAAAGCGTTGCACGTCAAGTGGATTTTCCACGGACACCAACACGAGGATCGTGATTTCGGTTTGTACAAGGGGATGCACGTGCGAGCCGTCGGTTATCGCGGTATCGTCGATTTGCAGGGCAACGACATTGTCGAAGCGCAAATCGATCCGCGCGACTTGCTGATCATGCAACAGGCTTGCGACGAACCGGCGCCCGAAGTGTTCGATACGATTTACTCACAGCCCGTCGTCGATTTTCACAGTTATCGCTCGCCCAATCCCTATCGTATGGATCGGGAGGCGAACCGCTCCAAGCGCAATTGGAATCGCTCGCAGCGACAGGATAAGGAGCGCGATTGTCGTAAGGTGAACGAGGCGAAAAGTCAGGCAAGTCAGGACTTGCCTCCCAAGAAAGACAAATACCTCTGATAAGCAATGAGGCTCGGCTGACGAAGGTCAACCGAGCCTCATGTGTTTTTGAGCGGGAGGTCAACGAACCAGACGGTCCAAACGGTGGATCGTCACGACGTCGCCTGCTTGGGCCTCTTCAGCGTGATCCAAGGCAATGATGACGTCGGCCTGAGCCAAGGGCAACAAAGAGGCGGAGCCTTGATCTTGAACCGGGGTGACGACGCAGCGGTTGAGCTCGTCAACCGCGACTCGAGCGCGTACAAACTCGGCTCGGCCCGATTTTTTCTTGATGCCGACGGTTGTGACGGCCGTCGACGTTTCGGGCCAGATCGTTTCGGCTCCCTGCATGTGCAACAGCGCGCCTCGGGCGAATTCCAAAAAAGTCACGCCGGCGGCGACGGGATTGCCGGGCAGGAGGAAAGCCGGAACGTCGCAAATTTGGGCAAAGCGCATGGGGTGACCCGGTCTCATGAAAATCGTCCAATCGGCGATTTGTCCGAGCTCACGGATGACTTGTTGAGAGATATCCGCCTTGCTGTCGGCGGCCCCGCCCGTAATCAATATCAAGTCGCATTGTTTGGCAGCGGCCGACAACGTGTCTCGTACTTGACACGCATCGTCTTTTAATGCGCCGAAATCCACGTAATCGACATGCATGCCGTTTAACAGGCCGATCAACAGATCCGTGTTGGCGTTGTAGATGCGGTTTTCGACATAGGGCGTACCCGGCTGCAACAGTTCGTCACCCGTGGCGATGACGGCAACTTTGGGTGAGACGCATGCGGGGATTTCTGCGACGCCGATCGAGGCTAAAAGACCGACGTGCAGCGGCTCGATGCGAGTGCCCTTGGATAAGACGATCTGCTCTTTGGCGATGTTTTCGCCTTGCTTGCGGACGTTGGCGCAGGAGCGAACGGCATCGGATGCAAAGCAAACATGCCGGTCGGTCGACTCGGTTCGCTCCCAAGGAATGACGGTGTCGCAACCGTCGGGAACTAGGGCTCCCGTCGTGATGCGAATGCAGCCGCCACGCGGAACCGATTGCGTGTACGGATGTCCGGCCAGACTTTCGCCGACAATCGGAAGTTGAACGGCGTCTGTTTCGGTGAGAACGTCGTGGTGGAACGCGAACCCGTCCATCGCCGAGTTGTCATAGGCGGGCATATCGAGAGGACTGCGAATGTCCTGAGCCAAAATACGGCCGACGGCGTCGCGGATGCGAACCGTTTCTGTCGTTAAAGTCGGTAACCGACTCACGATATAGTCTCTGGCTTGCGAGACAGTGTAAGAATTAAACGCTGTGCGCGACATCAGAAAACCTCTGAATGGATGTGATGCCGTCAATCATAGTGCAAGGCCGAGTAAAATAGTCGGTCCGTCGTACGAAAGGAGTAACGAACTATGGACACAAAAGACAAGTTGCGGGTCGGGGTCGTTGTTTTGGCCGGCGGACGTGCGACGCGGATGGGCGGAAACGATAAAGGGTTGCTTCGTATCGGAGACAAAACGTTGCTCGAGACGTGTTTGGCTAAAGTCGATAAGGCCGAAACGGTGTGCGTGAGCGCCAATCGCAATCTGCAAGCGTATCGATCTATTGTCGAAAACGTGTTTGAAGACCGCATCAGTGGGTATACGGGACCTTTGGCCGGCGTGCACGCGGCCATCCATCATTTGTCGGGGTCGGTCGACGCCGTGATCAGCATTCCTTGCGACAGTCCTTTCTTTCCGAAGGATTTGGTTCAAAAGCTGAGTCGACTGCTTGAAGCGAACCCGCAATGCCTGTGCGCGGCGGTGAAAGCGGAAGGAAAATTCGAGCCGGGATTCGCCATTTATCGAGTGCAATTGTTGGAACAATTGGAAACGTATTTGACGGCCGGCGGCCGGCGCGTTAGACAGTTTCTCGAGTCGAACAACGTGCTTTGGTGCGAGTACGAGGATGCGCGAGCGTTTCGCAATCTGAATACGCCGCAGGAATTGGCGGCTTCGCAACCTGACGTCGTCTAGTTGACAGACGAAACGCACGAAGGTATAGTTCGCGCCTCGTTCGGCGGTATGCTCGGTCCGAACGAAAGTTCGAAGAAAAAAATAATTGGAATCGGACTTGCAAAACGGAAAATAATGCTGTAGCATTCGTCTTCCTGTCGCCTCGTGCGACACGCTCTTTAAAAATTTGAAACGAACCGATAAGTGTGGGCGTTACGAATAATTCGAGTCGAAAACTCAAATTATTTTTAAGTGCTCGCACTTAGCAAAGAATGCAGATAGGAATACATATTCCAATCGATTCTAGCGAGTAATTGAGCACGACCCGCTTCGAAAGAAGCGAAAAAAAAACAGAGATTAAACTGAAGATTTTGATCCTGGCTCAGATTGAACGCT
>JAGBZO010000049.1 GCA_017628205.1 Duodenibacillus sp. | reverse complement strand
CACTGGAGTACTTTCTCCGGGTCTAATTCCCTTCGTGTTTATTCCAATGGCCTAACCGAGTGCAGTATACCGACTGAAGAAATTTGATGGAACTCTAGGAAGAAAACGCTTGCGTTATATCAAACAGCCTACTGTGGAGCTTTGACACAAAGTAGCCGTGGTTCTTACACGCTGTTCAACACTTCGACCAATACCTACGTTCCGGTACGCGTCATCACCTTGATAGAAGAGTCGGACAGGGCCGCTTTGATGCATGAAACGTCTCACGTATGGCTTGATACTAAAAAAACGCTCCCGAGGCGTCTCGGGAGCGTTTGAGCCTTCAAGCGTGGAATGCGATTAGCGCTGCGCGCGGATGTCGCCGTACAACTCTTCGATTTCGTCGGCGTAGCGGGCGCGGATCGGACCGCGCTTGAGCTTGAGCGTCGGGGTCAAGAGACCGTTGTCAATCGTCCACGGTTCGGCAAGGATGCGCACGTTGCGCGGAATGCCGTAATTCGGGAAATGAGCGGTGGCGGCCTTGATGCGACGCATGACGGCGTTGCGAACGTCCTTGTTCATGAGGCTGGCCGGATCGGCGGGATCCAAGTGCAGGCTCTTGGCAAAGAGTTCCCACTGCGTTTGGTTTACGACGACCAAGGCGGCGATGTAGGGACGGTCTTCGCCGACGACCATGGCCTGTTCGATCAAGTGATCGGTTTCGATGGCCTGTTCAAGATCGGCGGGCGGAATCTTTTCGCCGGTACTCGTGACGATGATTTCTTTGATGCGACCCTTGATGCGGATGTGACCGTGATCGTAAATGTCGGCCTGATCGCCCGTCTTGAGCCAGCCGTCGTCCGTGAACATGGCTTCGGTGTCTTCCTTGCGGTTCCAGTAGCCGGCCATGAGGCTCGGACCCTTGACCTGCAATTCGTCGTTTTCGCCGATGCGCACTTCAACGTTGTTGAGGGCGTGACCGACCGTATTGGGATGGTTGGCGCCCATCTTGTTGACAGAGACGATGGGGCTCGTTTCCGTCATGCCGTAACCCTGGAAAATGGGAATGCCCAAGCTCAGGAAGAAACGGGCAACCTGGGCGTTGAACGCGGCGCCCCCCGAGATGAACACACGGGCGCGACCGCCGAAGACGTTGCGAATGCCCTTGCCGACGGCTTTGTCGAGGAAACCGGCGACCAGCGGGTCAAAAATCGACGAGAAACCGGCGCGGCAGGGAACGTTGTTCTGACGGCAGAAACGACGCCAACCGACGTTGACGGCCCAATCGCACAGGAAGCGGGCGTAGCGCGGGCGCAGGCTCAAGCGATCCTGAATCTTGGCGTACACCTTTTCATAGATGCGCGGCACGCTCATCATGATGCTCGGTTGAATCAAGCGCATGTCTTCGGCGATGAGGCCGATGTTGCGGTTGAAGGCGACCAAACAGCCCATGCCGAGCGCCGTGTAGTAGGTCGTCGTGCGTTCGAACGTGTGCGACAGCGGCAGGAAGGAGAGCCAAACGTCGGTCGGTTCCGGGCAGACGTTGTACAACACGCCTTGAATGTTGGACATGATGGCGCGGTGCGTCAGCATCACGCCCTTGGGACGACCCGTGGTACCCGACGTGTAGACGAGGCAGGCCAAGTCCTTGGGTTCGGGACCGGGCGGCAGTTCGGCGTCTTCGCCGGCGGCAAGCCAAGCGTCGACGTTCGTCACCTGAATTTCGTTCTCAACGGTCGGTTCGATCGCTTCGTCCGTGATGACGACGTGCTTGAGGCTGGGCAGGTGTTCGGCGTCGCGAATGCCTTTCCACTTCAAGAGACGATTGGTGACGAGAACGCGGGCCTGCGAGTCGTTGAGAATGTAAGCGGAGCTCCCCGGGGTGTCCACGGCGTGCAACGGAACGGGCACGAGCGCGTTGGCCAAAGCCGCCTGGTCAAAGCAGATGGCGTCGATACAGTTGGGCAACAACATGGCCACGCGTTCGCCGCGGGCCAGACCGAGCTTGGCAAAGGCGCGGCGCCAGCGCTCGACGCGTTCGCACATGTCCTTGACGGAGACGTGGAACCATTCCTTCGTGCGGCTGTCGTATTGCTTGTAGAGCAACATGTCGGGACGGCTTTCGAGATGGTGCGTCAAAAGTTCGGGCAAGGTACGCAACAATTCCAGTTCCGCGCGACGCGTTTGGCTGTTGTCAACGGTTTTGTCGGTCACGATAAGAGTCCTTTTGGAGGTCAATTCGATCGCCCGTCGTCAGCCGGCGGCTGCGACGGGGTTGTGTAGACGAAACAAAGCGCCGCCATTCGGGCGAATGTCGGCAATAGGTATCGATACTTTACCTCAAAAACCCGGGTTCGATTCCGACAAGTACCGTAAAATCATCCGTACGGATGATGGTTTACGGTATGCACTCGTCCGTACGGATGATGTATCGGTAGAGCGTCGAGCCTGCGTCGTGTGTAACCGAAGCGATTGGCAAGGGGCGATCGCCATCGGTACAATCTCGAACAACGTCATTGCGGCGTCAAGCCGTTCGAACTCTCAGATCTTCGTTTATGCAAACCACATCGATCACGTCTCCCACCAACGAGCGCTACAAGCGCTGGAAAAAACTGGCCGATACGCCGCGCACCAGCAAAAAGCTCGGCGTGACGTTGGCCGAAGGCATTCACTTGGCGCAAGTGATTCGCGACAGTGAAGCGCGAGTCGTGTCGATCGTTTTGCGCGAGACGGGAGCGAGCGCCGAGGCCGTCAAGTTGGCGGGCGAGTTGGCCGACGTGAAAGACGCCCGCGTCTTTACGGTGTCGGGCGCTCTCTACGACGCGATTTGTCCCGTCGAACACGGAGTGGGTCTGACGGTGGAATTCGAAACGATTCAAACGCCGCGCCCCCACGTCCCCGTACGCGCCGACGTGTTGTACCTCGACGGGGTGCAGGATGCGGGCAATATGGGCACGCTGATTCGCACGGCGGTGGCGGCCGGCGTACGTTACATTGCCGCGAGCAGCGGCTCGGCGGGACTGTGGTCGCCCAAGGTGATGCGTGCCGGCATGGGCGCGCATTTCGGCGCGACGCTCTTTGAAAACGTCACGCCCCGCGACTTGATCGACATGTTCGACGCGCGGCGTTTGGCGGCCGACGCGCGCGGCGGTAGCGACTTGTTCCGTTCGACGGGTTGGGACGAAGGTCCCACGGTATGGATGATGGGAGCGGAAGGCCCGGGGCTCTCGGACGCGGCGTTGCAAGTGGCCGACGCCCGCTATCTCATTCCGATTGAAGCCAGTTGCGAGTCCCTCAACGTGGGAGCGGCCGCGGCCGTTTGTCTTTTCGAACAGCGCCGTCGTCGCCTCTTGCGCGGCGAGTAAAGGCGCCTTACTTTTTCGAGCCAATAAAAATCGCTCCGTCGGACAACCGATCGGAGCGATTTGTTTTGGGACGCACGGCGTGCGTCCTTTGCGAGCCGATTAAAGACCCGTGATCAAGATCGTGAGGATCAGGATCGGGCACACGGCAAGCAACATCAAGCGCAACAGCGGCAACAAGCGGGCGGCGGCGCTTTGTTCCATGCCGAGCGTGATTTCGCGACTCATCATGGGCCAGAGCTTCCAACCGACCAACAGGCAGACCACCAGACCGCCGACGGGCAGCGACAGATTGCTCGTGAAATAGTCGAAGTTGTCGAAAATCGTGCGACCGGCAATCTTGAAGTCGGCCAAAGGACCGAACGACAGACCGCAGAAGCTGCCGATGACGAGAAGCAAAGAGGTGACGACGGCAACGGCGGCCGGACGACGCCAATGCCATTCGTCCACGCAGAAGGCGACGACGAGTTCGAGTAAGGAAACGGCGCTCGTCAAGGCGGCCATCACGATGCAGGCGTAGAACACGATCGCGAAGAACTGACCGAAGGGCAGGTTGGCGAACACGACGGGCATCGTCATGAAGGTGAGGCCGGGACCGGCGGTCGGGTCGAGGTTGAACGCGAACACGGCCGGCATGATCATCAAACCGCCCAAAATGGAAGCGGCCGTGGTGAGGAACGTGATCCAGGCGCAGCCCTTGACCAAGTGCTGATCCTTTTTCATGTAAGAGCCGTAGGTGAGCATGCAGCCGCACCCGACGCACAGGCTAAAGAAGGTAAAGCCCATGGCGGCCAACAAGCTTTGCCAGCTGAAAGCCGAGGGGTTCCAGGCAAAGAGATAGGACAAGCCCTTTTCGGAGCCGGGCAGCGTCAGACCGCGAACGATCACGATGAGAACGAGCACGAAGAGTAGCGGCATCAACACTTTGCTCAGACGCTCGATCCCGCTGCTGATGTTGAACGACACGACCGAAGCCGTGAGAACCAAAAAGAGCGCTTGATAGCCGATGGAAATGTAGGGGTTGGATACGAGCGAGCCGAAGTGAGCGGCCAATTTGTTTTGGTCGGCCACGATCCCGTTGCCCAAGCAGGCGTCGATAAGATAAGACAGGGTCCAGCCGCCGATGCCCGAGTAAAAGCACATGACGCAAAAGCCCGTCAACACGCCCAAATAACCCCAGCCGACCCAGGCCTTCGAGCCGAGTTTGCGGTAGGTGGTGACGATGGAGCCTTGGCCGGCACGGCCCAAGGCGACTTCGGCGATCAACAAGCCCAGCCCCATCGTAAAGGAGAGCACGATGTAGGGGAATAAAAAGACACTGCCGCCGTTGCTGCCGACCAAGTAGGGGAACTTCCAAATGGCCCCGAGACCGACGGCCGCGCCGGCACTGGCCAAAATGAAGCCGATGCGACTGCTCCAGTTTGTACGTTCAGTCATGGCGAACCTTTCGTATACGTATTGTTTTTGGAATAAAGGGGCGTCGTGTGCGCACGCCCGCCAACACGGTTATCATACCGTGTAGCGTCGCAAAGGAACAAAAGCATGCTAAAGCCCTTGATTATCGTTAGTTCCCGTACGGGAAACACCCGAATTTTGGCACATGCCGCAGCCGACGCGCTGCGCGCTCCGCTTGTCTCGGCCGATGCCTTGCCCGACGATCTGACGCCGTTCAATCCGGTGATCCTTGCGTTTTGGTGTGACAAAGGTCGCGCGCCCGACGACATGATCGAGGCGGCGCGACGGCTCGAAGGCAAAGACATCGGTTGCCTCGTGACGATGGGAGCGGATCCCGCAAGCGACTTCGGACGCGACTTTCTCGAGCAGGCGCCTCGCCTGCTTTGCGGTTCGAGCAACAGGCTTCGCATGACGTTCGGTTGTCGCGGACGCATCAGTCAAGCGGTGTTCGATCGCCTGACCGCGATGTTGGGCGGCGTGGTCACGCCCGAGCGCCTGGCCAACAAACTCGCTTCCGATTCGCATCCCGATCGTCAAGACGTGGAAGACGCCGTCGGCGCGGTTCTCGAGGCGTTTGCACGCTGAGAACCGCCGTCGGTGTCGGATGCCGGCCAACGTGTCCTCTTTGTGCGTTTGGTCACGATCGATAGGTAGTAGGGCGTAGTCGAACGAATGCAAAATCGTCTACATTTATCGGACGTCACGCGTTAACACCCTTGTTAGCGGTCGGTTCACCATAACCCGTGACGCACTTTCGAGGGTCACGCCTTACCGGGTTTGGCCGGCATCGTAAGCACACGGACTTTACCGAAGACCGTACGATTGGATCCGCCTTATTGTCAGACGGCCGCCACAGCATCGATACGATCGATGCCTCGAAAGTCAACCTATGTCAAGGACAAACGAGGACGGTCTGATGCATAACGATCAAGAATCCACAACGGCCCCGATGCTGAGCGGCGCTCAGATTCTCATCGAGGCGTTGCACGCCGAAGGTGTTGAACAGGTGTTCGGTTATCCCGGCGGTGCGGTACTTCCCATCTACGACGAAATCTACAAGCAGTCGTATTTCCGTCATATTTTGGTGCGTCACGAGCAAGGCGCCGTGCATGCGGCCGACGCTTATTCCCGTTGCTCGGATCGCATCGGCGTGGCGCTCGTCACGTCGGGCCCGGGCGCGACCAACGCCGTGACCGGCATCGCGACGGCCTACGCCGACTCCATTCCCATGGTCGTTTTCACCGGGCAGGTGGGTACGAGCCTCATCGGTACCGACGCCTTCCAAGAGTGCGACACGCTCGGCATCACGCGTCCTTGTGTCAAACACAACTTCCTCGTCAAGGACGTGCGTGAGCTCGCGCTCACCATCAAAAAGGCGTTCCACATCGCGCGTTCGGGCCGTCCCGGTCCCGTTCTCGTCGACCTGCCCAAGGACGTTCAGGTCGCCAAGACGCCGTTCGTCTATCCCGATACGCTCGACATTCCCGGTTACCGTCCCGTCGTCAAGGGCCATCCCGGTCAGATCAAGCGCGCCTTGGGCGTCTTGAAGGCCGCCAAGCGCCCGTTGATTTACATCGGCGGGGGCGTGATCAGCGCCGGCGCTTCCGACGTGTTGCGCCGTCTTAACGAATCGCTCGACATGCCGGTCGTCTCCACCCTGATGGGGTTGGGCGCCTACGACGCACAGCATCCGCGCTTTCTCGGCATGGTCGGCATGCACGGCACGTACGAAGCCAACATGGCCATGCAGAACTGCGACGTGCTCTTTGCCGTCGGCGCCCGATTCGACGACCGCGTCATCGGCAATCCCGCCGACTTCCAGACGGTCAAGCGCACGATCATTCAGATCGACGTTGATCCGAGCTCGATTTCCAAGTGCGTTCCGACCGACATTCCCATCGTCGGCGACGCCTTGACGGTGCTCGAACAAATGATGGAAGCCATGGGCGAATGCAACGCCGAAAAGGCCGACCACAGCAACTGGCTCGCTTTGATCCGCTCGTGGTCCGCCAAGCGCTCGCTTGCCTATAAGAACAAGCCGGGCGTCATCATGCCGCAGGCGGTGATCGAACGCGTCGCCAAGGCGGCCGGCCCCGACGCTTATTTCACGACCGACGTGGGCGAACATCAGATGTGGGCCGCTCAGTACTTGAAGCTCTCCAAGCCGCGGCATTGGATGAGTTCGGGCGGGCTCGGCACGATGGGCTACGGTTTGCCCGCCGCGGTCGGCGCTTGCGTGGCGCATCCCGACGAACGCGTCGTTTGCTTTACGGGCGACGGTTCCATCCAGATGAACATTCAGGAACTCGCCACGGCCAAGCAATACGGTTTGAAGCCGAAGATTTTCTTGATCAACAACGGTTACCTCGGCATGGTCGCGTTGTGGCAACGCAACTATTACAACGGCCATTACTCGGCGTCCGTCATGGACGTGCAACCGGACTTCGTCAAACTCGTCGAAAGCTACGGTCACGTCGGCATTCGCTGCAAGACCTATGAAGAGCTCGATCGGGCGATCGCCGACGCCTTCACGACGTACAAGGACGAACTCGTCGTCGTGGACATTCACGTCGCGAGCGAAGAACCGGTGCTGCCGATGGTCGGCCCCGGTCAGGGCTTGACCGACATGGTACTTGCGGAGGACAACTGAGATGGAACAAGACCGCCACATTCTTTCGATTATTTTGGAAAACACCTCCGGCTCGATGAGCCGCGTTTTAGGGTTGTTCTCCGCCCGCGGTTACAACATCAGCAGCGTGACCGCGGCACCGACCGACATTCCCAATATCGCCCGCATGACGATCGTGACGCCGGCAACGCCCGCCATGATCGAACAGATCACCAAGCAGCTCAACCGCATTGTCGAAGTGATCAAAGTGGTCGATTTGATTGACAACGATTACGTCGAACGCGAACTGATGCTCGTGAAGGTGCGCGCTCTCGGTCGCGAACGCGACGAAATGTTGCGCATCGCCGAGATCTTCCGCGCGCACGTCGTCGACGTCAACGACAAAAGTTTTACCATCGAGGTGACCGGCGACAGTGCCAAGCTCGACGCCTTCTTGAAGGCGGTCGATCACACCTCGATTCTCGAATCCGTGCGTACGGGCGCAACGGGCCTCGGACGAGGCGACCGCATTTTGAAAGTCTGACGCACAGCACGCTTTTTTTCACACCGTTTACGGAACATCGTTTTTACAAAGGAAACCAACATGAAAGTGTTTTACGACAAGGACGCCGACCTCTCTTTGATCAAGGGCAAGCTCGTTGCCATCATCGGCTACGGTAGCCAAGGCCACGCCCATGCACAAAACCTGCATGACTCCGGTTGCAACGTGGTGGTCGGTTTGCGTCCGAACGGCGCTTCCTGGGCCAAGGCCGAAACTGCCGGTCTGCGCGTCGCCACGGTGGAAGAAGCCGCTCGCGAAGCCGACGTCGTCATGATGTTGTTGCCCGACGAAAACATCGCCAAGGTTTACAAGGAACAGCTCGCTCCCAACATGAAGGAAGGCGCCGTCTTGGCCTTCGCCCACGGCTTTAATGTTCACTACGGTCAGGTCATGCCCCGTGCCGACCTCGACGTGATCATGGTTGCTCCCAAGGCGCCGGGTCACACCGTTCGCAGCACCTACAAGCAGGGCGCGGGCGTGCCGCATTTGATCGCCGTGTATCAGGACAAGTCCGGCAAGGCTCAGGACAT
Source organism: Duodenibacillus sp. (assembly GCA_017628205.1). GTDB lineage: Bacteria > Pseudomonadota > Gammaproteobacteria > Burkholderiales > Burkholderiaceae_F > Duodenibacillus. Next base: position 13,162 of record JAGBZO010000049.1, on the reverse strand, counting down.
CGCTTTGTCCTACGCCTGCGCCAACGGCGGCGGCAAGGCCGGCGTCATTCAGACCACGTTCCGTGACGAAACCGAAACCGACTTGTTCGGCGAACAGGCCGTATTGTGCGGCGGCGTCGTCGAACTCATCAAAACCGGGTTTGAAACGCTCGTCGAAGCCGGTTACGCTCCTGAAATGGCGTACTTCGAATGCTGTCACGAACTGAAGTTGATCGTCGATTTGATCTACGAAGGCGGCATCGGCAACATGGACTACTCCGTTTCGAACAACGCCGAATACGGTCAGTACTACACCGGTCCCAAGGTGATCAACGAAGAAAGCCGCAAGGCCATGCGCGAATGCTTGCGTCAGATTCAGAACGGTCAGTACGCCAAGAGCTTCTTGACCGAATGCCAACTCAACTACCCGCAGATGATCAGCGAACGTCGCATGACGGCCGAACATCCGATCGAAGTGACGGGCAACAAGTTGCGCGGTATGATGCCTTGGATCGGCGCCAACAAGCTCGTCGACAAGACCAAGAACTAAGGGACAAACGCGTCGGCGTGCGCTCGATGCCCGAGCGCACGCATCCCCTCGGATTTTTCTCCAGGCACGGCAACTCCCGTCGAGGTGTGATCCTCGGCGGGAGTCGTCGTTTTGGAAAGAGGCGTCAGTCGAACGCGTGTTCGGCCAGCCAGGCGGTGAGGTACGGCAAAACCTTGCGGTCGTTCGGGCGATCGAGCGCTTCTTCCAAACGCGTTGCGGGAACGAGCGAAACCGCTTGCGACTCCCAACCGGCGGCGGCAGGCGTGCCGCCGATACGCCGCACGACGTAATAGCGGGTGACGGTTTTCGTGCGCACGACGTCGCACAGATAGGCAAGCGGCTCGACCGCCAAGCCCGACTCTTCCAGGGTTTCTTTGACGGCGTTGACAAGCAGGGTGAGGTCGGGTTCGTGACGCCCCTTGGGAAACGTCACATGGACGTTGCCGTAGCGGTTGGTCGGATGGACGAGCCAGACGCGACCGTCGGGTTCCAATACGACGCACCCCGACGTCAAACGCAGTCCCAAGTCCGTACGGTAGGCGGGCTCTTCGACGCGCAAGACGTCGTTGAGTTCCAACCAGTCCTCGGGCGCAAGGGCGGGGGAGAAGGCCATGCCGTTGAGCGCCTCGGGCAAATGCGCGGTATCGAGCACCGAGACGACGGCACGGGCGGTAGGATCAAGCCACGTGTCGAGCGATGTCGAGACGGTCGGCGAATCGATGACGACGGGGCGTCCGTCGTCGTCGGGCATAGGGTGACAAACGCGTGTTGGCATGGCGACGAGTAAACAACTCGCGACTGAAGTCGCAAGTTTCCTTGCGCATAATCTATGAAAAAGGGCGAATCGCGTCGCCCGAAAAAGGGGGTGGTAACAACATTTTACCGCCGCGACGGTTTTGCTTTTCTATAACAAGCGGTATGATTCGTGGACGTCTGTTTCAAAAGGGAGAAACCGCGTGAACTGGACGCTTTACGGTTTGTTTTTGATGATTGCCATCCCGACGATTCTCTCGCCGGGGCCGGGCGTTTTGATGAGCGTCACCAACAGTTTGCGCTACGGTCTCGTTCGCGCCTTGCCCGGTATCGCCGGTATTGCCGCGGGGTCATTCGTTGTGGCGCTGATTTCCGCCACGGGCCTGGGCGTTGTGTTGGCCGCCAGTCCCGATCTCTACAACGCCGTCAAACTGATCGGTATCGCATACCTTTTTTATCTCGGCTACAAAAAATTCAAAGCCCGTCCTTTCGACTTTAAAAAGGCGAGCGCCGTGCAAGAGACGGTGCAAAAGCGACGCGTCAAGCTCGGGATGTTTATGGAAGCGATCGGCCTGCAGCTCAGCAACCCGGCGTTGATCATTTTCTATATTTCGCTGTTCCCGCAATGCATCGACCCGTCGATTGATTACGTGACGCAGTTTTTGTTCCTCGCGACCAACTACGCCGTGTTGGTTTTCGTGTTGCATGTGATCTACGGTTGGATGGCGGCGGCAGCGGCCGAAAAACTGTTGCGTCAGGAAAACACCGTTTGGATCGATCGCGTCTCCGCGCTCGCGTTTTGGATCATGGGTGCACTACTGCTTGCAGCCATGGTCTAGGCGTCGTTTGCGCCTCGCTCGCCGTGCGTTCGGTAACGGCGGGCTTTTTTGTTTGTGTCCCGTGCCGTTTTAGCCGAAACGCAACGGGATTTCGTGACTCAAGTCGGCAATTCGTTCGGATGGAAATAACTCGTTACGTTTGATCGGCAGTTGTTTTTGTGCATTACCTACAAATCCTATATACATAGTATGCAAATGAAGAGCGACCGCCTCGTTGCTCTTTGCCCTGTTTCATTCGTCGACTCGGCGTGCGGCGCTTCTTGCGTGTGAGAGGCGCGATCGTACGCTCGGAACACGTGCCTCAAGGCGGTTTGCCTCCCGCCTTTGTTCCCGACGAATGCATTTTTCTGGAGTACTTGAATGAACAAAATCTTCTCGCTGGTTTTCAATGCCGCTCGCGGTACGACCATGGTCGTCAATGAAGCGACCTCTTCGGTGCAAACCGGTAAAAAGGCGGCCGTGACGGTCGCCGTGCTGGGCGCCTTGGCCGCCGGAACCGCGTTCGCCGACACGGAGAAAACTGACAGCGTCATCGGCGCCACCTGGTTGGAAACGGAATCCCCGTCGGTCACGGTGACGGACTTGACCCCGTACACGCGCATCACCACCCAGTTGGTGCAGGCGAACGGCCATTTCGACGGTCTGAGCCGTACGCTGAACGTGACCGATACGGTGGGCAAGATTGCCGTGGTGCGTACGTTGCAAAACCTTGGCGGGCAGGTGACGGTGGAACGCGGCATGGATTTGACCAATATCTCGAATCTGAAGGGCCCCGGTGGCAACTACGGCATTTCGGCTTACGACCAAGCCATGGGCACGAAGTTGCCGTCGACTCAAGTCTCGGGCTCCGTCAAACTCGTGACGGAATTGACCAGCACGAACAAGTCCGACTGGGCCAACGGGTTGCGTGTCGCCGCCGGTGATTTTGCCGCGACCGCCGCCTCGGCCGACGATACCGTCTTTATTTCGGCCAAGAACGCCGGTTACTCGGCTCAAGCCATCGGTTTCGCCGGCGGCACGGTGAGCTTTAAGGGCTACAAGAGCGTCGACATTGTCAGCGAAGGCACGGGCGCCAACGGTATCGCCCATTTGGCCTCGAGCGGCGCGATCGTTTTTGAAGACATCGGTACGCTCGGCATTGTCGCCAAGGCCACCGACAACGTCTCCAACGCCATGGGCGTGATGCTCACCGGCGGAGACTCATTGACCGTCAAGGGCGTCGACACGATGAACGTGGCCGTTCAGGGCGCCGGTACGACGGCGGCCAACGGTACGGCCGGTTTCTACCTTGACGGCGCCGACGCCACGCTCGACGTCGGGACGTTGAACGTCGACGTCGATAGCCCGGCTCTGACGGCGCCCTCGAGCAAGTACGATCACGCTCGCGGCCTGAAGGTGGTGGGCGGCGGCTCGCTCAAGGCCACCGGCAACGTGAACATTGACGTCAAGGACGGCAACACGGCCGCTTACGGCGCGTATGCCAGCGAGGGCGGTCGCATTGAATTGGGCGGCGAAGGCGCCGTCGTCGACATCAAGGCCACGGGTGTGGATGAAGGCTACGGTTTGATCGCCACCAAGCAAGGTTCCTCCATCGTCGTCAAGGGCGACGAACTCTCGATCGAAGCGACGGGTAAGGATGCGCGCGGCGTGCATGTGAGCAGCAACAAGTTGGGCTTGGCCGACGATCAAAAGAGTCACGTCGAATTGGCCGCCAAGTCGATTCGCATTCGTGCCGACAAGGGCTTGGTCGCGATGAGCGAAGGCCAGTTGTCCGTTGAAGGCGATTTGGATTTGGAAGCCGCCAAGGCCGTCGTGGCGCGCGGCAACTCCAAGACTGAAATCAACAAGTCCGGCAAGCACACCGTTCGCATGAAGGGTGACATCGATTTCAACTTCGATCCCGTCACGAGCGGTTCGGGCGTTGACGCGACCGTCGACATCAACTTGACCGACGCGGACTCCGTGCTCGAAGGCAATGTCATCAAGACGCCCGAAACGATTCCCGCCGACAAGGATGGCGTCAGCGGCATGCGTTTGGGCTTGAAGAACGGCGCTCGTTGGGCTTCCAATGACGACAGCTTCGTCAATCAGCTCGATGCCGACGGCGGCGTTATCGACATGTCCGGCAATAGCGGTAAGGTTGAAGTGGGCGTACAAAACGGTGCGGCAGAACTCCTGATGAATGCCGATAACCCCGGTAGCTACGCCGTTCAGCAGGAAGGCGAGGGCGCCGCGTTGACCGTTACGATGACGGGTGACGCCGATACGGTGAGCGACGAAGCCGTCAAGGGTGTCATGCAGAACGTGACGGGCGTCACGAACACCACCGGCGTGCTCGCCGAAGGCGATGTTGTCGGTCAGAAGGTGTTCGGTGCCGACGGCTCGCTCGTTTCCGAGTCCGCCAACACGGTGCTCTCCAACGTCAAGGACTTGATGTCCGGCGGTACCTTGGCGTTGAACCGCATCGCCATAAACGACGTGCGCAAGCGTTTGGGCGATTTGCGCTCGGCCCAGGGTACGCACGGCGTTTGGGCGCGTTATGACGGCGGTCGACTCTCGGGCGATCGCGGTTTTGAAAACGACTTCCATACCTTGCAGTTCGGTGTGGACACGATGCCCGTGGCCGATGCACCGCGATTTGGCGTGGCCTTCGCTTACACCAAGAGCGATGCCGACATGAACCGTGGCGGCGCCGAAATGGATGCCTACAGCCTGGCCGCTTACGCGACGAAGCTCTATGACAACGGCGTCTTCGTCGACGTGATCGGTCGTTTGGCCAAGGCCGATACGGACGTCGTGATCGACGGCCGCAATACGGGCTCCATCGATAACCTGGCCGTGAGCCTGTCGGGTGAAATCGGTTGGCGTTTGAACATGACGGAACGCCATTACGTCGAACCGCAGGTCGAATTGACCTACACCCGCATCAACGGCAGCACGATGCAGATGGCCAACGGCACGTCCTATGATCTGGACAACGTCGACAGCTTGATCGGTCGTGCCGGGTTTGTCGCGGGCTTTACCTGCCCGAGCGACAAGGGCGGCGTGTACGTCCGAGCTTCGGCCGTGCATGAATTTGCCGGCGACGCCCGTATTACGGGTACCAAGGCCAACCTCACGGGCGGCTTGAATGTCGACGGCAAGGACACTTGGTTCGAATACGGTATCGGCGCGAACTTCAACGTGAACAAGAACACGTACGTCTACGCCGACATCGAACGTACGGCCGGCGCCTCGTTGGATGAAGACTGGCGTGCCAACGTCGGCGTTCGTTACAGCTTCTGATCGATACGTCGCTTGACGCGTTAATCGAACCACAGCCCCCGACTCGTTTACCCGAGTCGGGGATTTTGTTGTGTGCCCAGCATGGCACACAACAATGACGCCTCCCGTTTGAAAACGAGAGGCGTTGCGTTCTTATGGGGCCGGATTCATGTTAGAACTTGTGGATCAAGCCGACGGCAGCGTGGTAGCCGGTACCGTTATGAAAAACCTACTCAAATCTTCGTTGACTAGATTTGAGTAGGTTTTTCATAACGGTTCTCTAGCTGCGCAACGTTTTCCTGCGACGAGATAACGCAGTCGCGGCCAATTTAATATCCGAGCTCGTACAAGACGGGCATCACTATAGGGGATCGAAGTCGCGCAGGTCCACATTAGAAACGCACACGGAGTGTAAAGCTTAGACCGGACTACAAAGAGAAACCCCCTGTAGAGTTTAGCCTTGCGGCTTTCATTCTGCAGGGGGTGATAGCTAGTGGCCTTGTTTTACAACAAGATCACACACCTATTAGAACTTGTGGATCAAACCAACAGCAGCCTGGTAGCCCTTAGCCTTGTCATCCAATTGACCGATTTCTGCATCTTCCTGGATGTAGCCAACGGCACCGTAAACGCTGGTGCGCTTGCTGAAGCTGTAAGCATAACCAACATTGACGGTGTAGAGCTTAGCGGTGTAATTGCTGTAATCAACTTCTTCAGCATCGCGGTAGCCAATGGATGCCAAGATGTTGCCACCAAAGGCCGGAACCTTAGCGCCGAGTTCGAGACCGTAGCCCTTAACCGCCCAACCACCTTCGCCAAGTGCGTTCAAAGTGTCCTTGTCGGCCATGATGGTGCCGAGATCACCGTTGAGCTTCACGTTGTCAAAGTAAGCGACTTTACCGTAAACGGTGGCGCAGTCCATCTTGTAGTTACCACCAACGACAACGTTGATGCCGTCGTCAAGGTCACTACCGAAATCAGTCGTTGCGTTACCATACAAGGTGTAATCAACAACGGCATGTACAGTCAGAGGACCAGATGCATAGGAAAGGCCAGCGGCTGCATAGCGATCCTGATCGGCCTTGTTTTCGTTAGTGTTACCACCACCGGAATACATGGCGCGTACTTGCAAGCCACCGAACTTCGGAGAAGCATAACCGATGACGTTGTCATAGCGAGTCATGGAAGCAGCGGTCGTGTACTTCATGGAGGCCCAGCCGTAGGCGTTACCAAAGGCGGAGGTATCACCGAGAACGGAGAGAGAACCGGAGTCGGAAACGATGGAGCCGATGCGACCCATGTAAACCTTACCGAAGTCGCCTTCAACCGTTACAACAGCTTCACGACCGAAGAGGCGAGAGCCCTGAGCGGACTTGCCGTCGTCATGGGTGAAACCGGATTCGAGAGTGAAGCCAACCTTGAAGCTACCGAGGTCTTCCGTACCCTTGATGCCCCAACGAGACCCGGTCACGAAGCCGGATTCTACGCCGAACTTGTCAGTCTTTTCACCGAATACATCAGCTTTCTGATAGGCGAGACCTGAGTCGATACGACCGTAGAGGGAGATATCAGCAGCCAAAGCGGAGCCGGCGAAGGCGCTCAAAACGGCAACTGCAGCAATAGTCTTTTTCATGATTTTTTCTCCAGAGAAGTAAAAATTCGTTGAGATGGAGTAACCGCCGGAGGTGGAGAATTCAGAAGACTCTTGCAAAGTATTTGAATGTCCCCCGACGGGCCTCCTCTCACCGAGGCAGTGTCATTTTCAATGAGAAAGAAACACGAGTCAACACATAGATCAACAACAAAAACAAGTTGCAAACAGTCACATTTTTGAAAATTGTAGTAAAAACAAATCAGACCGTGAGCTTTTAAAAGGTGTTAAAAAATCGACAGAGAAAAAATCTGGATTTGCTTTTTGTCGTTGAGAAAAAGTTAACTAAAAACAATGGCGAAAAAGAATTTTCGTTTTTATTCAATAGATAAAAACACGACAAAACGACAAAATATGGCGAGTTGATACGGTGACACAGTCGTTATTGCAATCTGTAGCCCCAACAATAATCACGACGGCAAACGGATGAGACGAAAAAACAACACATTGTTTTGTGGTCTTGTGTTTTGACGTTTGAAAACCGCAGGAAAAACGCGACGGAGCACTCGCGTATTTATTCGCGTAAACCCTTGGTCGATTGTGACGGCGCCCCAAAAGGCCTGTTTTGTTTGGCAGACAATTGTCAAAAAAAGCGGCCGCTCCATGGGGTTGGAGCGGCCGAGTGGGAAACGATCGGCGTCAAACGCCGTTGCACACGAGCGGCTACGGCAAGACGTCGATAAATCGTTTTACTCTTCGTTCTTGAGCGTCTTGACTTTTTTGCGACCGGCAATGAAATACGTAATGCCGTAACCGATACCGTAGAGAATGCACGAAACGGTCAACTGAATCACCATATGAGCTAACAAATCGCCAAAGCCCGTATCGTATTCTCCGATCAAGGCCAGGTTCAAGCCGAACCACAAGATAAAGGCGATGCCAATGGCATTGTTGAAAAAGCGCATGCCCCTAAAGCCCGCCACCAGGCCGATAATCAAACAGATGATTCCCATCGTATCTCCCTTACGTTGTCATTCGTGTCATACGGTTGCGCAACCGTCACTTAACGACCGTATTTTGCCAGAACCCGATCGACGAATTGCGGTGCCAAACCGATATACGCATGCGGATCGAGCATGGCGTCGACTTCGGCTTCCGTAAACGAGTCCGTGACGACCGGCATTTGCATCAATACGTCCTTGAGCGGCACTTCCTGTTCGTACGCCTGCATGCAACCCTCGTACACGATGTCGTGGGCGGTGAAGCGTCCGAGCTTGTCGGCCAGATGCATCATGACGCACTCGCTCATCATCAAGCCCTTTTGCTTGGAGAGATTGAGCTCCATGTGTTCGGGGTAGACGATGAGGTTTTCCAAAATGTTCTTCGACTTTTCCAGTGCGGCGCCCAGGAGGTGGCAAGCGTGCGGAATCGCTTCCCATTCGCTCAAGTAGCAGCTCCAGTCGCGTTCGTTTTCGCACGCCATGGCTTCGAGCATGGTCGGGGCCAAAGCGCGTACGTTGCGACACAACGAAAGCACGTTTTCCAGTACTTGAGGATTGCGCTTGTGCGGCATCGTGGACGAGCCGACTTTGCCCATATAGAAGGGTTCCTCCAGTTCCAACACCTCGGTGCGCTGCAACGTGAAGATTTCGCGGTTGATGCGACCGAGCGTGCCGGCGGCAAGGGCGAGCATGTTCATGAATTCGGCCTGACTGTCGCGAGCCACATGCCAGGCAACGACGGGCACGCCCAGTCCTAGGCGTTGCATCGTGCGTTCTTGAATGGCAAGGCCTTGTTCGGTGAGCGTGGCCAACGTGCCGACGGCGCCCGCCAATTGACCGACGAACACGCGCGGGGCCATTTGTTCAAGTCGCTCGATGTTGCGTCCGAGTTCGTCGGCCCAGATCGCCGCCTTGTAGCCGAAGGTGATCGGAATGGCGTGCACGACGTGGGTGCGGCCCGCCATCACCGTGTCGCGATGGCGTTGCGCCAAATCCAAAGCAAACCCGAGGCAGGCTTTCATATCGCGCAAAATCACGTCGTAAGCGTCTTTTTGCAACAGCACGAGACCGGTGTCGAGAATGTCTTGACTCGTTGCGCCGTAATGCACGAATTCGCCGGCGTTGTCGGGCAGGATGTCCTTGAACGCTTTGAGAAGCGGCACGATCGTGATCGAGTCGCGGTAATAGCGCCCGATGGCGTCCAAGTCGAGGAGTTCGGCGCGAGCGTGACGCTCAATGATCTCGGCTTTGTCTTGCGGGATAACGCCGAGTTCGGCTTGCGCGGCGGCAAGGGCCGCTTCGACGTCCAGCCATTTCTGAACGAGCGCGGTATCGCTCAAAAGCGCGCGCATTTCATCGGTTGAGAACAAAGCGCCGTGGACGCGACTGTCAATGGATGTGGACGGCATGGTTGGACTCCCAAGTGATCGTCAAAACGGGGGATCCGAGTTCATCGGGCGCGCGTCGTGTTTGAGAGAGACGCGGGATGACCGGACATTGCCTTTAATGTAGGCGCTTTGCCGTTGAAAATCAACGCGTATCACTCGGCGTTAACATGGGCGTCGTGAATTGTCGGGAATGTCACAAGGGCAACCTGAAGAAAGTCGACTTCATGTGCAATACGTGCCACAACTTCACGTTGCGTGAAAAATGAGCGAAGTAACGAAAAAGACGTAACCACGACATTCCCTTTAGACAAACCATGAATCTTCCGGCAGAGCGCCGACGCAGGCTACGAACTCGTCGGCGCTCTGTCGTTAGGCAAGAGTGAAAGGGGGCGACGGTTGCAAGCTGAATTGAAATTGAAACACACGCCTATGGATCGCCAATCCAGTAAGTTGATTTTATTGTCTAATTTTCGGGGGGGGTAAGATGATCCTAAGCGTTCGCGTCGTTTTTTGAGACAAAGCGAACCGATCGTCTTGATGGGCTCCCCACCATTGGAGCGGCTTCCAATTGACCGAATCGTTCGGTTGATCCGAAGGGCCCCGACATTTTCTCCCTCACCTTGAAGATGTCGGGGTCATTTTGTTTGCGGTTGCTTTGCGTTTTTGGCGGTCGGTCAAGACGATTGAACGGGCCAAGTGAGGAATCGAGCTGTTTTGACGGACCGGTGGCTTGCTGCGCGCCCGACGTCAAAGGCCGAGCCAATGGGCGCGTTTCGGCTTGGCTTTCAGCTACGCTCAGACCGACGGTGACAACGCTTATGTCGCTTCCGAAATGGATAACTACAGCTTGGCCGCTACCGGTCGTCATGTTGACACCATCGCAATGGATGGCAAGGATACCTACGTCGAATACGCTATCGGCGCTCAGTACAACGTCAACAAGAACACCTTCGTTTATGCCGACATCGAACGCACGGCCGGTGCCGAAGTCGATGAAGATTGGCGTGCCAACGTCGGCGTTCGCTATAGCTTCTGATCGATTGATCGCATCAATTGATTGAGACGGCCCCGGCATCTTCCTCTTGCCTCGAAGATGCCGGGGTTTTGCGTTCTGTAGCCTTGGATACCTTTAGGCCACGTTGTGTAACGCACCGGAAAACAACAAGTTTTGTCGTCAATTCACATAAAGATTGCCTTTTTTCTTGACGGATTTTTTCGGGGGGGGGGTAGAGTCGCGCTAACTTGTCAACCTTCTTTTTTCATTTGAGAGGCAAAAAATGAATAAGGTGTTTAAGAAAGTATTTAAGGCCGCCCGCGGCATGATGATGGTTGTGAACGAAACGACCTCTTCCGTACAGACCGGTAAAAAGGCCGCCGTGGCGGTCGCGGTGATGGGTGCGTTGGCTGCCGGCACGGCAGTGGCCGCCGAAACCGTCGTGGAATATCAAACGACTGTAATTACCGAAGACACCGTCGTGGCTCCCGGCGAGTACGTCGGCGCGGCCGATACCATCTATCACAACACGAACGGCACCGAAGGCGCAGCGATCGGTTATGCCGTTAAAAAGGACGTAATCGCCAGTGTAACGATCGCCGACAGCACGTTCAAAAATTGGACGGTACACAACACGGGCAGTTACGGCGTTGTCTATGGCGCTGCCGTCAGTGTCCACGGCGCCAGCTCGGTGAGCATGACGAACGTTACCATCGAGGATAACGCCGCCCTGGCAACTTGGAAGACGAGCGGCGTTCAAGGCGTCGGTTATCGCCAACAAGGCGGTGAGTTCTATGCAAAGAACCTGACGATCAAGGGTAATGTTGCCGACGGTGACACGATGGGCGGCGGTATCTCGCTCCTTGATATTTCGAAGGGCTCGATCGAAAACCTGACTGTTTCCAACAACGCCATCGTCAACAACATCCGTGAAACGGTTCCCAATTTTGGCGTGGCCGTCGGTGCCGGTTTATCCGCCGCTTATCGCCCCGTTAACCTGACCATTACCAACGCGACGTTCGAAAACAATACCATCGACTCCGTCTATGCCTATGGTGGCGGTATCTATATCGAATCGTATACCCCGACACCGGCCGGCGCCACGACCATGACGTTTGACACGCTCTCCGTCAAGGGCAATCGTGCCGAAGGAAGCGGTTTGGGTGTCGGTGGCGGCATGGCCATCTTCCAGGAAGAGACGCAAGTCACGATCAAGAACGCCGTCTTTGAAGGCAACATGGCCAATGATTACGGTGGCGGCATCTATAACAGCGGTAACCTGACGTTTAGCGGTACCAACACCTTCACCGACAACACGGCCGATATCGGCAACGACCTTTATAACGAAGGGACGATCACCATTCAAGACGGCAAGACCACGTTCAACAGCGGTATCGAAAGTGACGGTGTGCTCAATGTTGCCGCTGGCGCGACGCTTTCCGTTGCCGGTAAGACGATCATTACGGCGTTGACCGGTGAAGCGGGCGCCACGCTTGAACTCGGTTCTACGGCCGACGTTGTCGTCAATAACGCGATCGACGGCTTGAACTTGGTCGGTGCAGGCGAACTCAACGATACGACGGGCGGCGACGTACAGGCCGTTGTCGATGCGGTCAAGAATACAGACAAGGGCTCCTTCAAGTCCGTCGGCATGGCCGAAGGCGAAGTGATGGGCGCCGTTACCGCAACCGTAGAAACGGATGCTAACGGTGAAGTCGTCGTGGCGGGCAAGACCGTTGCCGCCAACGAAAAGACCGAATCTTTGTCCGATCAAGTGACCCTCGCTCCGCAAATGATCACGCGCATCATGATGAACGACGTTCGCAAGCGTATGGGTGATTTGCGCGCCTCCGAAGGCACGCACGGCGTTTGGGCTCGTTACAACGGCGGTGAAATGAGCGGTTCGGGCATGAAGGCCGACTTCAACATGATTCAAGTCGGTATCGACACGGTGCCCGTTGCCGACGCTCCGCGATTTGGCGTGGCCTTTAGCTATGCCCAAACGGACGCCGAGGGCGATGCCGGTCTTGCCAAGACGGAAATCGACAGCTACAGCCTCGCCGTCTACGGTACGAAGATGTATGACAACGGTTTGTTCGTCGACGTGATCGGTCGTTTGGCCACCACGGAGAGCGAAATCACCGTCTTGCGCAATCAGGCCGCGATGAACAACCTCGCTCTGAGTGCCTCGGGCGAATTGGGTTGGCGCTTTGACGTCACGAAGTCCTTCTTCGTCGAACCCTCCGTCGAAGCCACGTACACCTATACCAACGGCAGCACGTTTACGATGGGTCGCGGTAATTATGAACTCGAAGCCGCCGAATCCTTGGTCGGTCGTGCCGGTGTCGCAGCCGGTTTGACCTGTCCGAACAACAAGGGCGAAGTGTATGTTCGCGCGGCCGTCGTTCATGAATTCATGGGCGACACCACGATGAACTCGCGTATCGGCAACTTCTCCGCCGCTCCGATCGTGACGGACGGCAAGGACACGTGGTTCGAATACGCTATCGGCGCTCAATACAACGTTAACAAGAACACGTATGTCTACGCCGACGTCGAACGTACGGGCGGTGCCGCTCTCGATGAAGACTGGCGTGCCAACGTTGGCGTTCGCTACAGCTTCTGATCGATTGTTCCGATAATTGATTGAGAAGGCCCCGGCATCTTCCTCTTGCCTCGAAGATGTCGGGGTTTTTTGCGTCTTGCGAGACGTCGATAGATAAGAGTTTCGTGCAACTACTTACGGGAAAACAACAACTTTTGCCTCGTTGTCACAGAAATACGACCTTGTTTCTTGGCGAAT
>JAGBZO010000048.1 GCA_017628205.1 Duodenibacillus sp. | reverse complement strand
GTGCAGTTATTACTGGAAAGTTTACCAACGATAAGGATTTCTGACCTTGTTCGCACAATCAAAAGCGTCACAAGTTGTCGCATTCGAACGCACCAGTGGAATGAAATCAAATCGAAACTCTGGGGTAAACTATTCTGTACTCGAAGTTATTGTGTTTTATCGGTTGGCGATGGAGCAAACACGGAAACAATCAAGAAATAGATCCAAAATCAGCGTTCGCCGAGCTAACGCTCGGCCCGCTATCCATCCTCCTGCTCACGCAGGAGGACTTCCGCGGATGTAGTTAAAAGCCGACTCGTCCGAATCGGCTTTTTTGTGATCGAGTGACAAATGTAAGACGTTTGTTGTTCTATAGTGATGGTGTTCGTTCCGCTGTTTTGATCGCAAGAAGCTTGTGCGAGGCATTGGCGTCGCAAACCTGTGCAGCATGCGTTCGGCGACAACGGATGACGCGACTTTGCTGTATTGTGTTGGAATTGAATCGTTTTATTTGACTGTCATGCCATTAGAACAGATATTGACACATAACGCCGCCTATCTGGCTCTGGCGGTCCTCGTCCTTTTAGCATTGCTGTTGGTTGTCGCGGTGACGCTCGCAATGAAATGGCGCGCATTGGAACAGCGCGAAGCCGATGCGCAAGCGTCGATTCGACGCATGCATGACGATGTTCGCGCGCACGTATCCCAAGAAATGAGCGGCGTGCGGCAAGAGATGAATTCGATCGTGCATCGACAGTTGTCCGAGCAAAACGCTCAGTTTGTCAATTTCCTCGGACTCATTCAACAAATGTCGACGGATCAGACCCATCAATTGGGACAATTGCGCGATGTTATGGCCAATCAGTTGCATACCGTGCATGCGACGGTGGGCAATGAACTCGACAAAATCCGACAACAAAACGACAAGGCCTTGGCCGACATCCAATCGACCGTTCAAGATAAATTGCAAACGACCATCAACGATCGCTTGAGCCTGAGCTTCAAAACGGTGGAAGACCAACTTGCGGCCGTACATCGCGGTCTCGGTGAAATGCGCGAAATGGCGCAAGATGTGGACGGATTGCGTCGCGTTCTGACCAATGTCAAAACGCGCGGCACGTTCGGCGAAGTGCAGTTGGGGTATCTCTTGGACGAATTGCTCACCGTCGAGCAGTATGCCAAGAACGTCGCCACGCGGCCGGGCAGCGACATGCGAGTGGAGTTTGCCGTTTGCTTGCCCGGAAACGGCACGGTCGAACAGATATGGCTCCCGATCGACGCGAAGTTCCCGTTGGAGGACTACGAACGATTGATCGACGCGCGAGAACGTGCGGACAAAGAGGGCGAGACGGCCAGTCTGAAAGCATTGGCCACCCGTATTGTCGATGAGGCGACGAAGATTCGAGCCAAGTATGTCGAGGTGCCTTATACGACGGAGTTTGCCGTCTTGTATTTGCCGATTGAGAGCCTTTGGGCCGACGTACTGAAAATTCCCGGTTTGATGGAGCGCGTGCAGCGCGAAACGCATGTGACGATTGCCGGTCCAACCGTGTTGGCCGCCTTGATCAACAGCTTGCAAATGGGTTTCAGGACCTTAGCCATCGAACAAAAGAGCGCGGAGGTCTGGCACGTGTTGGGGCAGGTCAAGACCGAGTTCGTCAAGTTCGCTCAAGCCATCGAGGGCGTGGAGAAGAAAATGGACGGTGTTCGAACGGCGATCGGGGCGGTCAAAACCCGCACCAATGTGATGAATCGCCGGCTTCAAAGCGTCGAGGCGGTGCGTTCGGAAACCGTCGTGGAACAAGAAAACTCCCTCGACTGTTCTTAGCATTCCTGAGGATTGATTTTGCGCCCAAGTTTGCTAAATTAACATCCTCAGATCGCTTGTAGTGCCGAGCCGCGGTTTAACCGGCTCGGCTTGATGTTTTGATTTCGTTGATTCGCACAGTTCATGTCTAAAAAGCCTCCTCAGTCGCCCGATTTGTTTGCCGATTTGTCTCCCATTGAACCTAACGCTTCGTCGACGCCAAACGCGTTGGAGTCCGAAGCGTCCGTCACTTTGTCCCATCAACAGCAGTCCGTGTTGTCCGACGCCTCAGTCGAATCGGAATCGGTTGCGGCTCCGAGCACCACCGCTGTCGAACCGGAACGCGATGAAGAGCAGATCGATAGCGACGATACGGGGTTGCCGCCCGTGTTGACGGATGGTCAGGGCGCCAAGCAAAACGGCGAGTTGACGCTTGCTCGTTATGCGGCGCAAGCGTATTTGGAATACGCGTTGTCCGTGGTTAAGAGTCGCGCGTTGCCCGATGTGTTCGACGGCATGAAGCCCGTTCAACGACGTATTTTGTACGCCATGGATCGGATGCGTTTGCAGCCGACGGCAAAGACCGTGAAGTGTGCCCGCGTGGTCGGCGACGTCCTGGGTAAATACCATCCGCACGGCGATCAGGCGGCCTACGACGCGATGGTTCGTTTGGCTCAAGATTTCAGCCTTCGCTATCCGTTGGTCGACGGCGTTGGCAACTTCGGGTCCCGCGACGGCGACTCGGCCGCCGCCATGCGTTACACCGAAGCGCGATTGACGAAGATTTCTTCCTTGTTGCTGAGCGAGCTTGACAGCGGCGACGTCGACTTTATTCCCAATTACGACGGCGCGTTCAAGGAACCGACGCAACTGCCCGCGCGTTTGCCTTTCGTACTGCTCAACGGCGCTAGCGGCATCGCCGTCGGTATGGCAACGGAAATCCCCTCGCACAACCTCAATGAGGTCGGCGAGGCCGTTTTGAAGTTGCTCGACACGCCGACGACGACGCTCGACGAAATCCTTACCGTTTTGCCGGCTCCCGATTTCCCGGGTGGCGCCCAGATTATTTCGTCCAAAAACGATATTCGCTCCATCTACGAGAGCGGTCGTGGTTCGCTCAAGATGCGCGCCCGATATCACTTTGAAGAATTGCAACGCGGACAGTGGCAACTGGTGATCGACGAGTTGCCTCCGGCCGCCAGCACCGAATCCGTTCTGACGCAATTGGGTGAGTTGACCAATCCCAAACCCAAGGCAGGCAAGAAAACGCTCACGGCAGAGCAACAACAGCACAAAGCCGCAATTTTGGCGCTGCTCGACGGTCAGCGAGACGAAAGCGACCGCGAAACGCCCGTACGCATCGTTTTCGAGCCCAAGAACAGTCGTATCGACCGTAACGTGTTTGTCAACACGTTGTTGGCCTATACCTCGCTTGAAAGCAACGCGCCGGTCAACCTCGTCATGCTCGGGATTGACGGTCGACCGCGCCAAAAGAACTTGCTCGAGATTTTGAACGAATGGATCAGCGCTCGTACGACGGCTGTGCGTCGTCGTACGCAGGTGCGTCTTGAAAAGGTCAACGCCCGTTTGCACATTTTGCAGGGCCGCACGATTGCCATCGACAACATCGATCGCGTCATCGAAATCGTTCGTTTTGATCCCGAGCCGAAAGAAACGCTGATGGCCGAGTTCGCTTTGTCCGATCAACAAGCCGAAGACATTCTTGACTTGCGTCTGCGCCAACTCGCCAACTTGGCCATGGAACAAGTGCGTGACGAAATGGGCAAGCTCGAACAGGAAAAGGCCTCGCTCGAACGCATTTTAGGTAGCGACAAGCTGTTGCGCGGCGTTATTGCTCGCGAAGTCCGTGAAGCCATGAAGGAGTTCGGCGACGAACGACGCACGCTGGTGCAACCTGCACAACGCGCCGTGATCGAACAGGTGACGCAGACCGAACCGGTCACCGTCGTGATTTCTCAAAAGGGGTTCGTTCGCGCTCGAACCGGACACGGACATGACGCCACGTTGATGAGCTACAAGATGGGTGACGCGCTGCACACGTCGATCGAGTGCTCGACGGACGACACGCTGATTGCCGTCGGCAGCAACGGCCGCGTCTATTCGATCGGCGTCTCCCAGTTGCCGAGCGCTCGCGGCGAGGGGTTACCTCTGACGAGCTTCATCGACATGGATGTCGGCACCGAAATCGTCGGCTACGTTGCCGGTTCGGCCAAAACACGCGTGGTGTTGGCTAACGACGCCGGCTTTGGGTTGGCTTGTACGATCGGCGACATGACGGCGCGCGTCAAGAGCGGCAAGGCCTTCATGAATCTGCCCGAAGGCGCCAACATGTTCGTTCCTATGACGATCGGTGCAAACGACACGCGTTTGGCCTGTTTGTCCGCCGAAGGACGTTTGCTCGTCTTTGAATTGACGCAGCTGCGCGTGCTCTCCGGCGGCGGCAAGGGTGTGACGCTGATGGATCTCAACGTGGGCGAAAAGCTGTTGGCCGTTCGTCCCGTCGGTGATGACGGGGCCGTTGTCAAGGGGCAGGGACGCAGCACGAAACGTGAAAAAACCTTGATGCGCGCCGATTGGCAGTACCATTTCGGACAACGCGCTCGCAAGGGAAAGGCATTGGAAATTCGATTCAAAGCGTTGGACATCGTACGTTTGCAAAAGGACGACGCCGGCAACGCCGTAACCACCGAGTTCGAAGAAGAAGCCGAACCGAAAATTATTTGACGTCAGGGGAGTGCAGCCGCATGATCTCTCGTTTTATGCGCTTTTCCCGATCGCTTTCGACGCGTTTGTTGTGTTTGACGGCGGTTTGGGTGACTTTCATCGTGACCAGCATCGGCTATACGATGATGTTGAGTTGGAAGTTTGAATGCGCCAGCGAAATGGTGACCCAGGTGACGAACATGCGCGCTCAAATCTATCGTGCGCATATCGTGGTGGATCCGCGGTTTGAAGACAAGGAATTTCAGGACGTCATCGTCAGGTTCAAGTCCTCGATGAACATGCTTCGGGATTACAGTGTCGACACTCCCTTCAGTTATCGGCTCAGACAACAGGTCTCGGACCAAATCGAACTGATCGAACGCGAATGGGGCTATGTGGTTTTGCCCTTGCTGCAGGAAGCTCGATCCAACGGGGTGATCGTCGACAGTCCGTCGATCGAACATTTTGCGTTGCGTTTCTCGCAGATTGAGCAGGAGCTTGACCAAGAGCGCGGCAAATTGCTCTGGCAGATGCGCTACATTCAGATGATATTGATCGGTTTGGCCGTCGGCAGCTTGTTCGTCATCATGTATTTGCTCTTGCGTTGGGTCATCCGACCGACGGAGTGTCTGCAGGACGGTATGAAGAAGCTGACGGACGGCAATCTGTTCTCGCGAGTCAATCTCGAGCGCTCGTCGCTTGAGTTCCAACGCATCGGCAACGGCTTCAACCGCATGGCGGGCCGTCTGCAGGATTTGGTTGAAAATCTGGAATCCAAGGTTAAGGAAAAGACGGAAGCCGTCGAAGACAAAAACCGAGATCTCGCCCAGTTGTACGAGGTGACGACGTATTTGGGTGAAACTCACTCGGTCGACGACATGTGCGAAGGGTTCACCGGCCTGTTGATGCACTTTACGCAAGCCAAGGCCTGCGGCATTTGGTTGATCAATCGTGAAAACACCAGTATGGAATTGGTGGCTAGTTCTGATTTGCCGAGCTCCATGTTCTCGCGCATGACGCGTCAACCATTGCCCCTCAACGAACTAAAAGACGTATTGAGCGCCGATTCGGCCATCCGTCTGATCGATTTGAATTCGAACCTTCACTGGGGCTCGTTGGGGCACGGCACCTCCGAGGCCGGGTATCGCGATGCTTACCTGATGCACATCCGAAACGGCAACAAACCGATCGGCATCTTTGTTTTGTACTACGACGACGATCGGGATCTGGATCTGCAAACGTGCCGTTTGTATGAAAACTTCGGTTCCCACTTGGGGGTGGCCATCGAAAATCGTCGTTTGATCGAACGCGACCAGCAATACGCCGTGGTGCAGGAACGCAATCTGATGGCACAGGGGTTGCACGATTCCATCGCTCAATCGCTGTCTTTCTTGAATCTTCAAGTGCAGTTTTTGGAAACGGGACTCAAAGCCGACGACAAGGCGTTCGTCGACGATACCGTGGCCCAGATCAAGGAAGGCGTCAAGCAGTCTTATGAAGACGTGCGCGAATTGTTGCTGAACTTCCGAGAACGCATTCATGCCGAATCCTTTGCCGAGGCCATTTCAACGGTCGTCAATCGATTTGAAAACCAAACGGGCCTGCATGTCGAAGTCAATACGCAACGTTTGGGGGCGGAACTGACCGACAAGCAGAAGTTGCAGGTGATTTTCATCATGCAAGAAGCTCTGGCCAACGTGCGCAAACATTCGCATGCCTCGTTGGTGCGCATCGATATCGACAACGCCGACGATTTCTTCATTTGCGTATCCGATAACGGTGTCGGCATCGATCCTGCGTTGTTGGAAAAGCGCAAGGCCCGACATGTCGGCATGAACATCATGAGGGAACGCGCCGAGCGTATTCATGCTTCGGTTCGGATCGATCGGGTTGATCCGTCGATTTTCCCGTCCGGTACGAGCGTCAGCCTGACGATTCCGGCCAGCGAACGCTGCACGGTGCATTAACTCTCCGCAAAGGAAGGCAATCATGCGATTTACCGTTATTTTTCCTCTGATCGCGTTGTACGTGTTTTTGCGCGGGGTTTATCCCTTATTCCGCGGGAAAATGCGTTGGTTGTCCTTCCTTGTTTTTATTCCGGTCGCATTGACACCGACGATCGCGCGTTACGTCGGCGGCCCTATGGTTGCGCCGGATCTGTCGCCGTTTTGGATTGTTGTCGGTGATTACGTTCAGCTCGTCGTTCTTTTTTGCGCCGTCATCGTTGGCGTACGAGATGTCGCGACGATTCTGACGCGTCCGTTCGGATTGCGTTTGAACCGATGGACGGGAAGTCGTGTGTTGATGTCGGCGGCGTTTGTTTTTGCCATGGTGCTGACGGCCGCTTCCGAGTGGCAGGGGTTGCTTTTGCCCGGCGTTCAAGTGCAGCGTATTGCCGTTCCTCATCTGCCCGAGGCGCTTGAGGGCTTGCGTATCGCTCATTTGTCCGACATCCATGTATCGGGTTTGTTTCGAGCCGATCGAACGCAAGCCATTGTTGACCGAACCAACGCGACCAAGCCCGATCTTGTCGTGATAACGGGTGATTATGTCGACGGTTCGCCCGAAGGGCGCGGCTCCGACGTTAAGCCATTGGCGGATTTGCGGGCCCCCATGGGAGTTTGGGGGTGCGAGGGGAACCACGAACACTACGTCGACTACGACGGATGGATGCGTTTTTTTGCCGAACACGGTATTCGATTGTTGCGTAATGAACACACTGTATTGACTGATCGCGGCTATCCGTTGGTGATTGCCGGGGTGACCGATCCGGTTGCGCGCAAATACGCGCGTACAGAACCGAACCCGCAACAGGCTTTGAAGGATGCTCCGAAAGGATTCGTGATTTTATTAGCCCACCAGCCAAAGTCGGCTCCCGAGTATGCGCGCTACGGCGTCGATCTGATGTTGTCCGGACACACGCATGGCGGACAAATGCCGGGGCTCGATGTTGTCGTTAAAGCGACAAACGGCGGTTTTGTGGAAGGCGTTTACAGGGTTAACCCTCACCCCGAAAGTACTAGTTCGGCAACAACTCAAGACAACCGTAGTAAGATGACGCTGTACGTCCATCCGGGGACGCAGGTCTGGAACGGCTTCCCCTTGCGATT
This sequence comes from Duodenibacillus sp., assembly GCA_017628205.1. GTDB lineage: Bacteria > Pseudomonadota > Gammaproteobacteria > Burkholderiales > Burkholderiaceae_F > Duodenibacillus. Next base: position 24,849 of record JAGBZO010000048.1, on the reverse strand, counting down.
GGGTACAAGTAACCAAATTACTCTTCTAGAGCTCGTCAGAGCCGAATAAATCACAATGAAAAATGTTGCTCTGTTGGGGGTGACCGGCTCGATCGGTCAAAGCGCCCTCGACGTTGTCGCACAGTATCCCGAACGTTATCGAGTCTGGGCGATCGCCGCCGGCTCCAATGTAGAAAAGCTGGCCCGTCTGGCTTCCGTCTGGCGGCCTTATGTCGTGGCTATTGCCGATCAAAGTCGCTACAACGCGTTGGTAAAAGAACTCAAGCATCTCGGCATCAACGACATCCGCGTGATGGCCGGTCCCGAAGCCATGTGCGAAATCGCCGCGATGGATCAGGTCGACATCGTCGTGCAGGCCATCGTGGGCGCTGCCGGTGTCAAGCCGAGTTTCGCGGCTGCTCGTGCCGGCAAGCGTTTGCTATTGGCAAATAAGGAGAGCGTCGTGTGTGGCGGTGAACTGTTGATGCGTACCGTCCGTGAGCACGGAGCCGAACTGTTACCCGTCGACAGCGAACACAACGCCATCTTCCAGTGTTTGGAAGGGACGCGAAAAGAGGAACGGGCTCTGGTCAAGGCGTGGTTGACGTGCTCTGGAGGGCCGTTCCATGCTCGTACCGAGGTGGATTTGGAGTCCGTCACGCCCCAAATGGCACTGGCTCATCCCACCTGGTCGATGGGACGAAAAATTTCGATTGACTCGGCCACGTTGATGAACAAGGGCCTCGAAGTCATCGAGGCGCATCATTTGTTCAACCTCGACGCCGATCACATTGGTGTCGTCGTGCATCCCCAGTCGGTCATTCATTCGATGGTCGAGTTTTCGGACGGTTCGCTGTTGGCCGAGTTGGCCAGTCCGGACATGAAGTTGCCCATCGTCTATTGCATGGCCTATCCGCAACGCCTCGATGGGGGAGTCAAACGTCTGAAGGTTACCGAACTGCAGAATTTGACATTTACCGCTCCCGATATGGAACGCTTCCCACAGCTGGCTTACGCGTACGAAGCCGTTCGGGAGGGTGGTATTTCCGCCATCGTCCTGAATGCGGCCAATGAAATTGCCGTTGAAGCGTTTTTGCAGGAGCGCATCGGATTCAAGGACATTGCCCGCGTTTGTCGCGCCATGATGGACGAAATCAAGGGTGAATTGCCAGACACCGAAGACGGGATCATGGCTGTCGACGCGATGGTTCGCGAACGAGCCACCGCGTGGATTGAGGCGATGCCTCAACGCTGACCGATCGTATCGGTTGGTTACACCTTTTCGGGCCACAATCACGGTGCGTGACGGTGGCCCGAATGTTTTTTGGCAAAATACGGTGTTTTGTTTTCTGGATTGAGTGATTCGATGACTTCGATTTTGGGTTTTGTCTTGACCTTGTCCGTGCTGGTTTTGGTGCATGAATGGGGGCATTATCGCGTCGCTCGTTTGTGCGGCGTGCATGTTTTGGCGTTTTCGCTCGGTTTCGGCAAGGTCATTTGGCGTCGTACCGACAAGCGTGGTTGCGAGTGGCGTTTGTCGGCGATTCCGCTCGGCGGTTACGTCCGCATGCTCGATTCGAGTGAAAAGGAAAGCTACGAACAAGACGGCTTGCATTTCACGCCCGCGCAGTATGCGAGCGCCTTCGATCGTCAATCCGTTTACAAGCGATTTGCCGTCGTCTTGGCCGGTCCCTTGATGAATCTCTTGTTGGCGGTCGCGATTTATGCCGGCGTGGCCATGATCGGCACGTATCAGCCTTCTGCGATGTTGGGGCGTCCCGTCGCCATGACGCAAGCCGAAACGTTTGGCGTTCAAAACGGTTGGCGCATCGACTCGATTGGGGGCGAAACCGTAACGACCATCAACGACGTGCGCTGGGAGTTGGCCGAGCGCTATGGCAACGAACGCGTTCCGGTGACTTTCTACACGAGCGATTCGCGTTTGGTCACGTACGAATTTAATTTGACGGGGGTGGATCCGAGTCGTGAAGATTTGGTTCGCCTATTGGGCTTTACGCCGTACGTCAAGAACGTTGTGATTGCCAATGTGTTGCCCGATTCGCCGGCAATGCAGGCCGGTTTGGCACGCGGCGACGCCGTGTTGGCCGTTGACGGCAGGACCGTTGAGACGCCCGTTCAGGTTATCGATTGGGTTCGTGCTTCCGAAGGGTTGCCGTTGACGTTTTCCATCAAGACGAGCGAGGGCGTGGAGAAGTCCGTGACGTTGTCCGCCCGTGAAGCCGTAACCGAAGACGGGCAACGTGTTTATCGAGTCGGGGCCAGTTTGGGTGGTGTTCCCGACGTCGTATTGGTGAAAGAAGGGCTCTTTGAAGCGATCGCGACAGGTTTTGTTCGCGTTTACGACTTTGTCTCAATGACGTTGTCGGCGTTCGCAAAGATGATCACCGGCCAAACGGGGACGGAGTCGTTGGCGGGACCTTTGGCGATCGGCGACATGGCGGGCAACAGCCTGGCTTCCGGTCCGATCCCGTTCCTGCTTTTCTTGGCGATGATTTCCGTTAGTCTCGGCGCGATCAATCTGTTCCCGATTCCCGCACTGGACGGCGGTCACCTCATGTTCTTCATGTATGAAATGGTGGTGGGGCGTCCTCCGAGCGAGAGAGTGCGGATCTTTATGCAAAAGGTCGGTCTCTTTTTAATCATGGGGCTGATGGTGTTGGCCGTGGGTAATGATTTTTCACGCCTTTTCAGGTAATCTTGCGACCATGTCTCAGAGTATGCGCTTATAGCGCATGCATGGTTGCGCGCCGGTACGTCATGGCGGCCGGCGTGCGCCGATTCATTTTTTCTGCAGTTATACGATGACCGTTAAGTTCTTGCTCAAAACGACGGCCGCCGCCGTCATGGCGGCCTTCGCCGTCGGTACGATGGCATCTCAAGTGTTTACGATTCGCGACATTCGCGTCGAGGGTGTCCAGCGTACCGAACCGGGTACGGTTTTCTCTCATTTGCCGTTCCGCGTCGGTGATGAATACTCTCCCGAACTCGGCTCCGAAGCCATTCATTCCTTGTACGGTTCCGGTCTTTTTAAAGACGTGGATCTTGCCGTTGACGGTGACGTTTTGGTCGTGAATCTGGTCGAACGACCGGCCGTCGCCACCATTGAAACGCACGGTATCAAGGCTTTTGAAAAGGAAGGCGTTGAAGCCAGTTTGCGTTCCGTCGGCTTGGCCGAAGGTCGTATTTTCGATCAGTCCATTTTGGATCGCGCCGATCAGGAGTTGCGCCGTCAATACCTTTCCAAGGGGTTTTATGCCGTCGACGTAAAGACGACGACCACGCCTTTGGAACGCAATCGCGTGCGCATTTCGATCCAGGTTGACGAAGGGACGGCCAGCAGCATTTCGCAGATTCGGTTTGTGGGCAACAAGTTGTTCGATGAGGACGATCTGAGGGATTTGATGCAGTTGTCCGAACGCAAGTGGTCCAGTTGGTATACGCGTCGCGACATGTATTCGCGCGAAAAATTGGCGGCCGATCTGGAATCGATTCGCAGCTTCTATCTCAATCAGGGTTACCTCGATTTCAAGATCGACAGCGTTCAGGTGTCGGTCGCGCCCAATAAGAGCGACGTTTACATCACCATCAATGTCACCGAAGGCAAGCAGTACAAAGTCAAGGCCGTCAAGTTGACCGGCGATATGCTCGGTCTCGATGATGAAATGAAGGCGTTGTTGACGATCGAGCCGGGGCAAGTCTACAGTGCCGAAGTTGTCAACAACATCGCTTCGGCCATCACCGACAAGTTCTCGACGCTCGGTTACGCCTTCTGCAACGTCACGCCTCATCCCGTCACGATCAACGATACGGACGAAGTGGAAATCGTCTTCACGGTCGACCCGGGGCGTCGCGCCTATGTTCGCAACGTCAAGATTACCGGCAACACGCGTACGCGTGACGACGTGATTCGTCGTGAAGTGCGTCAATACGAAGCGGCCTGGTTCGACAGCGACAAGGTCAAGAACTCCCGCGATCGCATCGACCGTTTGGGCTTCTTCGATTCCGTGACGGCCGAGCCCGTTCCCGTTGAAGGTTCTCGCGATCAGGTGGATCTGGAAATTGCTGTGAAGGAACGTCCCACGGGGTCCATTTCGCTTGGTGCGGGTTATTCGACTTCGGACGGGATTCTTTTGTCGGCCGGTTTTGCTCAAGACAACGTGTTTGGTTCGGGCAAGTCGTTCTCCGCCGAAGTCAATACGTCTTCGAGCCAACGCACCTACGCCATCAGCGTCGGCGAACCGTATATCACGCCCGAAGGCATCAGCCGTCACTGGGACATTTACGATCGTAAGGTCGACCTTGACGAGCTCGAAGTCACCAACGTGGCCTATGAAACGATCGGTGCCGGTCTGAGCTTCGGTCTTCCCGTGACCGAGTACGACAAGATCTTCCTCGGCGCTCGTTTGGAACAAACCGACGTGACTTTGCGCGGTACGCGTGGCGACACGTCCGACGCTTCCTCGCCGGAACGCTATTGGAATTACGTGGACGAATACGGCGAAAAGCCCAAGAGCGCTTTGCTGACGTTGGGTTGGTCTCGCGACAGCCGAGACAACGCTTTGGCACCGACGCGCGGTCGTTACCAGCGCCTGAACGCCGAAGTGGCTTTGCCGGCCTTGGATACGCGTTACTATCGCGCCACCTACCAGATGAGCCAGTACATTCCGTTGTCCAAGACCTGGACGATGGCTTTGAACTTCCAGGCCGGTTGGGGTGACACTTACGGCGACAAGCAGTATCCGTTCTTCAAGAACTTCTACGCCGGCGGTATCGGCTCGGTTCGCGGCTTTGAAACCAGTTCGCTTGGTCCTCGCGACACGAATGGCGACAACCTCGGCGGTAACCGTCAGTTGACTCTCTCGACCGAATTGTTGATGCCGTTGCCCGGCGCCGACCGTACGTTGCGCGGGCTGCTCTTCTTTGACGCCGGTTATGTCTGGGGTTACGAAGGCTACATGGATGCCATGGGCAACCACAAGTATCGTCAGGAATCGCTGAGCTTCTCCGATATCCGCTATTCCGTCGGTTTCGGTATCGCATGGATTTCGCCGTTGGGACCGCTCAAGCTCTCGATTGCATTCCCGCTTAACAGCAAGGACGGCGACGACATTCAGCGATTCCAGTTCCAAATCGGTACGGGTTTCTAAAACAAACGGCTTCGGAAGAAACTGCAACGACTGCTTACAGATCGATCAGTTCCTTGAGGTTTCCTCCGAGGCAATTGGCGTGAAAGTAATTTAAACTGCGCCTACCATCTACTTAATAATGACTAAATAAGGTTTCAAACCAATGTTCAAGAAAGTATTCGTTGCGGGCGTTTCGGCCGCTATCATGTCCAGTGCTGCCATGGCGGCCGATTTCAAGGTCGGTGTCGTTTACCCCGCTCGTATCCTGAACGAGTCTGCTCCCGCCGTTGCCGCTCAGGACAAGCTCAAGAGCTACTTCCAAAAGCGTGAAGAAGAATTGAACCGCCTCATTCGCGACTTCAAGGGCAAGGTCTCTAACTTTGAAAAGAACGGCCCGGTGATGACCGAATCCGATCGTTTGAAGCAGCGTCAGGAATTGGCCGAACTCGAACGCGACATCGCCCGTCGTCAACGTGCGTTGATTGAAGAACGCAACCAGCGCGCCAACGAAGAAAGCCAGATCATCCTGACGCGCGCCAATCGAATCATTCAGGACATTGCCAAGAAGGACAATTTCGACCTGATTCTCCAGGAAGCCGTTTGGGCCAGCCCCAAGATTGACATCACTCCGCGTGTGATCGAGCAACTCAACAAGCCGACGAAGTAATCTGTCGTCGCATCGTAGGCGTTGCTTGAAGTCGTCTCCAAGTCGAGGAGGGGGAGTTCGGCGGCGCCAAGCGCACAAAACAACCGGCGACATTCTTCATGAACGGGAGGATTCGCCGGTTTTTTCATCGAAAACGCAGTACATCGTAGTGCTTTCGGAGAAACAGCCATGTTCCAAATTCAGCAATTAGCCAAGGAAATAGAAAAGCGCTCAGAAGGCCGTCTGGTCAGCCACCTGCACGCCGGAGCCGAATCCGTCAGTGTTTCTCGTTTTGCGCCTATCAGTCACGCTCAGGCCGAGCACGTCGCTTTTTTGGCTCAGAGCAAATACCGTGATGCGGCCAAGAATTGTCAGGCCGGCGTCATCGTCGTCACGCAGGCCGACTTTGACGCCATGTACGAGGGGGGCGACGTGTCTCGCCCCGTCATCGTGACGGAAAATCCGTACGCCTGGTTCGCCTGGGCCATGCAGATCATGACGGAACGCCCCTTGGGTGAAGGTCGCATTGATCCGCGCGCTTGTGTTCACGAAGGCGCCGTCATTGCACCGAGCGCTGTCATCGAAGCCAACGCGGTCATTGAAAAGGGCGCCGTTATCGGTGAACGCGTTCACGTATATCCCGGCACCTATGTCGGTGAAGGCACGCGCGTGGGAGACGATTCCATCCTGTACGCCAACGTGACCGTGTATCACGGTTGTACGTTGGGGCGTCGGGTCATTTTGCACTCCGGTTGCGTGATCGGTGCCGACGGCTTCGGTTTTGCGCCGTTTAAGGGCGAGTGGGTCAAGATCCCCCAAGTCGGCGGCGTCACGTTGGGCGACGACGTTGAAATCGGTGCAAACACCACCATCGACCGTGGCGCTTTGGAAGACACCGTCGTCGGTCGCGGCAGTAAGTTGGACAATCAGATTCAATTGGGACACAACGACAAGATCGGCGAGTGCACCGTGATGGCGGCTTGTACCGGCGTGGCCGGTTCGACCAGTATCGGCAGTCACTGCATGATCGGCGGTGCGGCCAATATCAACGGCCACATCAGCATTCCCGATATGGCTGTCGTCGGTCCTGCCACGACGATCACGCACTGGGATCCGAGCACGAAGCAAATGTTCGGCATCTATCCGGCCCAAGATCGGGCGGCATCTCAAAAGTCCGCCGTGATGGTGATGCGTCTGGGTGAAATGCGCCAGAAGATCCGCGCGCTCGAAGCCCAAGTGGAAGCGCTGACAAAGAATGAAGAGTAATTTTTAAGAGGAGAGAAAAAACATGACCGTTAATATCAACGACATTATGAAGTTGTTGCCGCACCGTTATCCCTTCCTTTTGATCGACCGTATTTTGGATGTCAACGAGGACAAGTCGGTCGCTCACGTTCTGAAGAACGTTACGGCCAACGAACCTCAGTTCACCGGTCATTTCCCCGAATATCCCGTCATGCCCGGCGTGTTGATTATCGAAGCCATGGCACAGGCTTGCGCCGCTTTGGCCATGTTGCGCATGACAGAAGAAGAAAAGGCTCAGAAGGCGTTGTTCTTCTTTGCCGGTATCGACAAGGTTCGCTTCAAGCGCGTCGTCGTGCCGGGCGATCAATTGATTTTCGAATGCAAATACGTGAAGGATCGCGCTAATATCGGATGGTATGAAGCCACGGCTACCGTTGACGGTCAGCTCTGCTGCAGCGCCGAATTGATGTGCGCACGACGTCCCGTGGAATAATCGCTCGAGACGCATACGATAAGAAAAAATCAAAGGAGTGTAACCATATGGCTAAGATTCATCCGTTGAGCATCGTGGATCCTGCGGCCGAGTTGGCGGACGATGTCGAGATCGGACCGTTTTGCATTGTCGGTCCGAAGGCTCGTATCGGAGCCGGTACCGTACTGATGAGTCACGTTACCGTTTTGGGCGATACCGTCATCGGCGAACGCAACCGTTTCTTCCAAGGTGCTGCCGTCGGTTGCGAACCTCAGGACAAGAAGTATGCCGGTGAAGACACCAAGTTGATTATCGGTGACGACAACGTCGTTCGCGAGAACTGCACGCTCTCGATCGGTACGACGCAGGACGAAGGCTGCACGTGGATCGGCTCTCGCAATTTGTTGATGGCCAACGTCCATATCGCGCACGATTGCCGTATCGGCAACGACATCATCATGGCCAACAACTGTGCTATCGCCGGCCACGTTCATGTCGAAGATTTTGCTATTTTGGGCGGTCAGACGGCATGCCATCAGTTCGTGCGCGTCGGTCGCAATGCCATGGCCGGCGGCGGCAGCTGCGTATTGCGCGATCTGCCTCCGTTTGTCATTTGCTCCGGCAATCCCGCTCAGCCTCACGGTTTGAACTCGGTCGGTTTGCGTCGCGCGGGCTTCTCGTTGGCGACGTTGAATGCGTTGAAGGCTTGCTACCGAGCCATTTATCGCGATGGCAATCTTGTTTCCGACGCGATCAAGGAAATGGAAGCGATTCTGCAAGAGTGCGATGCCGACGCCAAGCCGTTGGTCGAACACATGATGCGCTTTGTGGCTGACAGTCCGCGCGGCATCATTCGTTAAGCAGGAATCTATGAGCGAAAACAAAGTGCTCTCGGACGGTGCCGCTTGGTTGGCGGGTGAGGCGAGCGGAGATTTTCTTGCCAGTCTTGTTTTGCCCGAACTGGCGCGACGGATGGACGGTGGACCGCAGTTCGGTATCGGCGGTCAAAAGATGCTCGATGCTGGATTGACACCTTGGTACGACAGTTCCAAGTTGGCGGTTCGCGGCTATACCGAAGTGATCAAGAAGTTGCCGGAGCTGCTGCTTTTACGTCGTCGCATGATTTCGCGCGTTTTGCAGGCCGATCCTCGTGTTTTCATCGGCGTGGACGCCCCCGACTTCAATCTGGGTATCGAAGTCAAGCTGCGCGAGAAAAAGCTGCCGACGGTGCATTTTGTTTCGCCTTCCATTTGGGCTTGGCGTCCCGAGCGCATTCACACGATCGCCAAGGCCGTTGACCACATGTTGTTGATTTTTCCTTTCGAGGAAGGCATCTATCGTCAAGCCGGCGTGCCCGCAACATACATCGGTCATCCTTTGGCGGGCATCATTCCCATGCAGCCCGATGCCGAGGCGGCTCGAGCCGCCTTGGCGATCGATACGCAGGGCGAACCGCTGTTTGCCGTGTTGCCGGGATCGCGTGTGGACGAAGTCTCCGGTTGCGCTCCGATCTTTTTTCAGGCCTGCGAACGGGTCGTTGAACGTCTCGGCTGTGGTCGCTTCGTTTTGCCGGCCGTCGATGCCGCGCGTCGCACGCAGATCGAAGCGGTCGTTGCCAAGTATCCCAAGCTTGCCGAACGTATGACGGTTGTGACGGGCAACAGCCACCGCGTTCTCGAATCGGCCGACGCCGTGCTCGTGGCATCGGGAACGGCTACGTTGGAAACGGCTTTGTTTAAAAAGCCGATGGTGGTCGGTTATACCACGCCGGGCATTTCGGCCATGCTGATTCGTAAAAAGGGGTTGATTCCGTATGTGAGTCTGCCCAATATTTTGGCCGGACGCGTTATCGTGCCGGAATTCTTGCATTACTACTGCACGCCCGACGCGTTGGCTTGCAGTTTGATCGATCAACTGAAGGAGTCTCGTCGCGCTTCGTTGAAAGATCAATTTGAACAAATGCATCACAGTCTGCTGCGTCCGACGGCGCAACTGGCCTGCGACGCGATTGAGTCGGTCATGCGTTAAGCGTCGATCGCTTGAGGTTTAGGGTGATCCATGGCTAAGACCGTCGTACCAATTGTCTCAGAAAGACAAGAGCAGGCCGAACGCCGACGAGCTCAGGTTCTTTCGTTGCCCGTTCCGCTCAACGGAGAGATCCGTACCGAAAATGACAGTCTTGTCGATCGACGTCATCGTCCTTTGCGAGACATTCGCATTTCGGTCACAGATCACTGCAATTTCCGTTGTCGGTATTGCATGCCCAAAGAAAAGTTCGACAGTCATCATCAGTTCCTGACCCATACGGAACTGTTGACGTTTGACGAAATTACGCGTTTGGTTCGTATTTTCGTCAAGCTGGGTGTTCAGAAGGTGCGTTTGACCGGCGGCGAGCCCACGTTGCGCAAACATTTGAGCGAGTTGATTGCCCGACTCAAAAAAATCCCGCGCGCGGACGGTCGCCCGTTGGATATTGCGATGACGACGAACGCCACGTTGTTGGAACGGATGGCGGGTGAATTGAAGGCGGCCGGTCTTGATCGCGTGACCGTCAGTTTGGATGCCGTCGACGAAACGATCTTTCAGTCGATTAATGACGTCGGTTTCCCGGCCAAAAAGGTTCTCGACGGTATTTGGGCTGCGAGAGATGCCGGATTGCCTGTCAAGGTCAATACCGTGCTGAAAAAAGGGATGAACGAAGGCGAAATCATTCCCCTGGTTGAAGCGTTTCGTCATACGGGCGTCGTTTTGCGTTTCATCGAATATATGGATGCGGGGACGGCCAACGGTTGGCGTATGGACGACGTGTTGCCGAGCGCAACCGTTGTCGAACGCATCAACGCCGTCTATCCGCTCGAACCTCTCGATCCCAATTATCGGGGTGAAACGGCTGCCCGTTGGCGCTTCAAAGACGGCGGCGGCGAAATCGGATTTATCAGTTCGGTGACCCAAGCTTTTTGCAAAGATTGTACCCGTGCCCGCCTGTCGGTCGAGGGAGGTCTCTTCTTGTGTCTGTTTGCCGATCGAGGATACGACTTGAGAACCATGCTGCGCGGCGGGGCCACCGACCAAGAGATCGAAGAGGCGATCAGCTTGATTTGGTGTAGTAGAAACGATAATTATTCTGAGATAAGGCATTCAGGCGGAAACCCCGATAGGCAACGCATTGAAATGCAGTATATCGGCGGGTAACGATATGATTTTAAAGAGGAAATTTATATTTCCTCTTTTTCTTTTTCTGTGTGCGATATCTGTCGCGTTTTTGTTACTTGATAAGAGGTTTTTCTTGCCTCGAATCGACGTATTTTTACCAAACGCGAAGCCTCCTCCTTTCGAATAGGTTGTTGTGAAGATAATGGCTTAGTCCCAAAATAATTTTTAAATTTTCATATCAAACAATCAATACTCGTCTATACTCTCAGTGAATAAATGAGAATTTGAATTCTTTAATTCAAATCCAATTCAACTCTTTCGGCCCTTATGAAGGGGCCGGATCGAAAGGCACGGCGAATGCGAATTCGGCGTCCTCTGATAAAACACAAAGGAAGCAGTATGGTCCAAGACGAGTCAGAGAATGGGAATGAGGCATCGTCCTCGGTTACTCCTAAGCCGGCATTGATCATGTCTCGTGAAATGCGACGAGAGTTCCAAGCTATTTTGGATAATGCCGCCAAAACCGACAAGGGTGATGGTAAGACGGTCTGTAAGGCAATTTGTCTCATTTCGAAAGAAATCGGCATTCAACGCGTAGCCGAGGCGGCCGGTTTGGAAAGAACGAGTTTCTACCGAACGTTCAACGGTCAAACGGACGCGCGCATTTCAAACGTCTTGCGTGTGGTTCGTGCCTTGGGCTGTCAGTTGAAGTTGCGATAACGCGAGGATTGATACAGCCTGATACCAGGAGCGGCATTCGAGTGTGTTCGTGAGGGAGCCAGACTCGAGTCTCGATCCAACAGAGCAGAGTGAAAGAAGGTACTGGAATGTGTTGTTCGGGTACCTTTTTTCATGCCTGTTTTCAGTGAGTGACGAATGTAGCGGCATGGTTTACGCATCGAATTGGCGTTAAGTTGTGCCACAGTGTTGCGTGCTAGGATCGCAAGGAATGTACTTGGGTTCAAAGAGCCTATTTTTGGAGTTGCACGATGAAAAAATTGACGTTTCTTTTGATGGCGGCCGGCATATGCATGAGCGTACAGGCTAAGGATTACGTTTTGGATGTGAGAACGCCTGCCGAAATCGCCCAAACGGGCAAGGTGCCCGGAGCCCTGGTCGCCGACTTTAGGGATCCGTCTTTCAAGCGCGTGATCGAAGGCTATCGTTTTGATCCGAAAAAGGATACCGTGGCCGTCTATTGCCGTTCCGGTCGCCGCGCCGAAATGGCGATTCAGGTCCTTAAGGGCTATGGCTTCCTCGATAAGTCGTTGACTAATTTGGGCGGCTATCACGATGCCGTCAAAGCGTTGAAGAGTCAGTCGGTTCGATAACCCGAATAAAGCAAAAGCCCGTCGAGCAATCGACGGGCTTGTTTCATGGTAAAACCTTAATCTTGTCGCATGTCGCGCATGGTTTCGAATGCTTGCAACATGTCGGACTTCACGAGTTTTTGTTTGAGATTAAAGAGCTTGCGGTAAAGCGTCGTGTTCTCGGCATTGGGAACATACTCGGCGTCTTTGACGATCGTACGAGCCAACTGAGACTTGATACATTCGACGTCGCCGAGCGCCATGGCGGCAAACACGCAGTTGGTGACGACGGCGCCGCCCGCCGTGCGGAAACGGATCACATGACTGTCGAGCATGTCGGCCTTGATCTGATTCCACAGCGAACTGCGGCTGCCGCCTTCGGTGACGGTAATGCGAGTCAGATCGACGCCGGCACTGCGATAGATGTCGGTAATCTCCATGTAATCGTAACCGATGGCCTCCAAAACGGCGCGCCATTGGACGTACAGCGTGTCGTCCATCGACATGTTCATGAAGCAGCCGCTGGCGTTTTTGTACGCACCGCTACCGCCGGTCAGATAGGGCAGGAACAACACGCCGTTGCAACCGGCCGGAACTTCCTGCGCTTTTTCGGACAAGACCTGATAGAAGTCGGAGTCGCCCGCTTTCTGACAGATGGAGTCCTTGAACCAACGCAACGACAGGCCGCCCGTACGGATAAAGCCCCAATAGAAGTAGGTGTTGGGCAACGTGCCGCTGTTAAAGATGAGGCCCGAGCCTTTTTTGGATAATTCCGGCACGATCCCGTCGGTCGAAACGCAGAACATCGCGCACGTTCCCGCCACGTCGACGCCTTGATTGGCTTCGAAAATGCCCGAGCCGAGCATGGACTGCATCGTATCGCCGGCACCGGCGCAGATGGGTGTGCCTTCGGCCATGCCCGTGTAGTCGGCCAACTCTTTGGTCAAACCGCCGACGATGTCCCACGGTTTGGCGATGCGGGGCATCATGGACGGATCGATGCCGAGAATGTCAAGTTGCTCTTGACTCCAGACCTTTTCCTCGACCTTGTAACCCAATCCCCACCCGGACATCGTGCCCCAGTCGATAAACGCGTCGTCGGCTTTGAGACCGGCCAGATGCATCAAGATGTACGGCGCGTTGTGAACGAATTTGACGCCGCGTTCTTGGAAGGCCCGATTGTTTTTGATAAACCAACGGGCAAACATCGCGGGGAACATGCAATTGGCCTCGGGGTTGCCGGTTTCGCGCCCCCAAATGTCCAAATTCATGTTGTTGATGGATTCGACGTCCTTTTCCGTGCGAGAGTCCAAATAATTGATGTACGGCGTGACGGCATCGCCGTTGGCGTCGACGCCGCAGATGCCGCAGATAATGCCGTCGCCCATCACGGAGGCAATGCGTTTCGGATCGTAGCCTTTGGCCCGTACGTCCTGAGCGCAACGCTTCATGCATTCGACGGTAATGCGCAAGAATTCGTCGGGATCCATTTGAACCCAACCGGGGTGCGGATAATGCAGCGTGGTGGGAAGTGAATGACTGGTCACGAATTTGAAGTTTTCGTCGTAGACGGCAACCTTGACGCTTTGGGTGCCGGCATCGAAACCCATATACAGTTTTTGCATGATCAATCCTCAGAAACCATTTTTAATCGCGAAAAGTATAGGGTGTTTTGCGTAGGAAAGGGGAAACAGAATGCAAAAGCAATCGTTAAACCTAGCGTTCAAAAACGCGATTTTTCGTCGTGGTGCCGGAGACTGTGTTGCACATAACAGACAAGAATTCCACGAAACGACGGTATACAAGTTGGTTTCGCAATGACTCCAAGAGCATAATCAGAGACCATAAGGGCTTGTGTCTCCTGCTATAGGGAGTGAGGATGAAAAAATCGGATTTTTGGGTGGTGGCCGTTTTATACGGCATTACAGCTTGGTTCACTTCGATGACGATGGAGTTTCCGGAAGAGGCCCAGAGTTATCCGCTGTTTTTGTTGACGTGCATTTTTGCGCTGACAACGCTTTATTTGGTCCTTCAGGCCCGTCGTTATAAGAAAACGAAGGTAATCGAAAACGACGTGGCCAAATCGTTCAACGGTTTTATCGCCCGTCAGTTCTGCGTTTGCATCCTTTGTATCGTCGGATACATGTTCGCCATGTATTACCTGGGATACTACATCGCGTCCGTCGCCTACATCGTGATCGGCATGCTCGTCCTTTCCGTTCCGAAAAAATATATCGGCATGGCTGCGGTCGTGCTCATGCTGCTTATCTACGGCGTGTTCACGTTGTTCTTGAAAGTGCCGCTTCCCGTCGGCGTGTTGTTTGAGTAAGGCAGGAGGGCTTGCACCATGATGGAAACGTTAAGCCTGATGGGCATGGGGTTTGTCAATGCGCTGTCCCCCGTTAATTTGATCGCCATGTTCGCTTCCACGGCGTTGGGGATTGCGATCGGTTGTTTGCCCGGTCTGTCCGCCGCCATGGGGGTAGCGCTTTTATTGCCGGTGACGTTCGGTATGGATCCGGCCACGGGTTTGATCGTATTGGGCGGTATTTATTGCGGCGCCATTTTCGGCGGCTCCATTTCGGCCATTTTGATCCATACGCCGGGGACGCCGGCATCGGCCGCGACGGCTTTGGACGGCTACCAATTGACGCTTAAAGGCCAAGCGGGCCGCGCATTGACCATTGCGTGCTTCGCTTCGTTCTGCGGTGGGTTGCTGTCGTGTATTTCGCTGTATTTCTTCTCGCCGATTCTGGCCGAGTTGGCCATGCAGTTCAAGAGTCCCGAGTACTTCTGGCTGTCGCTCTTCGGTTTGACCGTGATTGCGGGCGTTTCAAGCAAGTCGATCATCAAGGGGTTGTTATCCGGTTTCTTGGGTTTGCTGATTTCGACGATCGGCATGGATCCCATGGAAGGCGTCGAACGTTACATGATGGGTCAAAGTACGCTTTACAACGGCGTCAACGTGACCTGCGCCTTGATCGGTTTGTTCTCCATGTCTCAAGTCTTCATCTTGGCCGAACGCAAAATCGTTCAACGCGCCCAAGCTCAAAAAATTAAGGATAAGTTCCGTCTGAGCAAGTCCGATCTCAAGCGCATCATGCCGCCCATTACGCGTTCTTGGTTGATCGGCAACATCATTGGCATTTTGCCCGGTGCCGGCGCGACCATCGCGTGCTTCATGGGTTATAACGAAGCCAAGCGTTTCAGCAAGCACAAAGAAGAGTTCGGTCAGGGCTCGATCGAAGGCGTTGCCGGTAGTGAAGCGGCCAACAATGCCGTGACGGGCGGTTCCTTGATTCCGACGTTGACGTTGGGCATTCCCGGCGAATCCGTGACGGCCGTTTTGATGGGCGGTTTGATCATTCACGGTTTGCAGCCCGGTCCCGAGTTGTTCACGACCTACGGCAAGATGACGTACACCTTCTTTGCCGGGTTCGTGCTCGTTCAGTTCATGATGCTCGTCATCGGTTTGTACGGCAGTCGTTGGTTTGCTCAAATTTCCCGTTTGTCCGACGCCATTTTGATTCCCTCGATCGTTTTGTTGTGCGTGGTCGGCTCCTATGCCATCCACAACAACTTTGTCGAAGTGGTCATCATGTTGATTTTCGGCGTGATCGGTTATCTGATGCGCAAGTTTGATTTCAATGCCGCCGCCATGGTGCTCGGTTTGATTCTCGGACCCATCGGCGAACGCGGATTGCGTCGAGCTTTGTTGCTCAATGACGGCGATCCGTCCATTCTGTTCTCGACGCCGATCTGCTGGGTTTTGATCGTCATGTGCGTTGTGGGCGTTCTCTCCCCCATTTTCATGTCGCGTTGGGAAAAGCGTGTCAGCGGAGAGAAATAAGTTGATCTGACCGGTTCGTCGGTGCGGCTTTGGCGCTTTCGAACCGCTGGATATTGGCCGGCAGGATTGAGTGAGTCCGACCGTTTTTTAGGTAAAGGAGATGAAACGATGAAAAAGACTTTGATGGGTATTGCCGTTGCCGCCGCCATGTGCGTACCGTTTGGCTCGATGGCTTGGCAGCCCGACGGCGACGTGACCGTGATCGTCGCTTACAAGGCCGGCTCGGGTACCGACACGGGTGCTCGCTTGTTGGCTCTGCACGCCGAAAAGGCCATCGGCAAGACCTTGATTATCAATAATCTTCCCGGCGCCGACGGCAAGATCGGTTGGACGGAACTGGTTCGTGCCAAACCCGACGGCCGCACGATCGGTTTTATCAATCTGCCCACCTTCACGACGTTGGCCACTCAAAAGAACGCTCCGTTCTCCGTCGGTCAAGTTGTGCCGTTGGCCAATCACCTGAGCGAAACGAGCGTGATCGTCGTTCGCGCCGACAGCCCCTACAAGGATTTGAAGGGCTTGGTTGAAGGCATGAAGGCCAAGAAGAACTTGCGCGCCTCCACCAACGGCGTCAAGGCTTCCAACCATACCGCAGCCGAATTGTTCGCTCAGTCGGCCGGCGCTCCCTACAAGGCCATCCCGTACGGCGGCACCGCCGACCAGTTGTTGGCTTTGCGTCAGGGTGAAGTACAGTTCACTTGCGCCAAGTTGGCCGACGTGGCCAAGTTGGTTGCCGGTGACAAGCCCGAACTTCGCATGCTCGGCGTCTATGACAAGCAGCGTTTGGCCGAATTCCCCGACGTTCCCACCCTCGGTGAACTGGGCTACTACGGCGAATGGTACGGTTCCGCCCGTGCGTTGGTCGCTCCCAAGGGCGTCAAGCAGGAAGTCATCGACTTCTACGTCAATGCTTTCCGCAAGGTCATGAACGATCCGGAAGTCATCCAGGCTCACAAGAAGGCCGGATTGAATCTTGATTTCAAGGACGACAAGCAGCTGGGCGAATTGATCAAGGCTCAGGAAAAGTTCTGTCGCGACGTCATCAGCAATCTTTATAAGAAGTAATCGGTCGAGGAAGTGTCGAATTCAATCGACACTCTGACTTTCCCAACCCCGTTTGGTAGCCATTTGCCGACGGGGTGTTTTTATAGCTGAAAAGCCAATGGCAGCTAAGGCGAATGTTGCGGCTACGAGCCATTCGAATGGGAAAACACGGCAACGGCACGATGGAATGAGGGACGAGGGCGGTTCCGATCGCAAATGTTCTTGCAAGGTTTCCAAGAGGCCGTTTCATAAAAAAAGCCCTTTTTTTCTTGTCATGGTTCAAAACGTCGCAAATTTGGTTCACGCAAACAGAAAACTGATCCGCGTCAAAAAATACAACAGATTTACAAATGAGGCAAAGGTTGTCCAAAGAGGCTAATCAAAAGTACCTAGACGTAAAAAATTACAATAAAAACAGAGTATTACGGATATTGATAATTTTTAACGAGGAAGATAAGCTCTTGAGAACGGCTCAAATCGTTGAAAATTGATGTTCAAATGTCGGGATTTTCCGTACATTAAGTGGTAGGATCACCCCGATCCCGAAAAGCCAAAACTACAAGGTTTTGCTTAGTCGATCCATTTTGGTGGTCCCTCGAAACGCCGATTGTGTTGTCAATGTTTCGATCGACCCGTAAAGAAACTTCCGACGAGGCCGAATGAGCGGTCTCCGACGATATTTTCGAAAACTGAGGAGTTAAGACAATGTCTCGTATTGAAAACGATTTCCTGGGCGACCGTGAAATTGCCGATGATTGCTACTATGGCGTACAGACCATCCGTGGTAAGGACAACTTCCACATCACGGAAATGCCGATGAGCCAGGAACCGTTCTTCGTCATCGCTTTTGGCTACGTTAAGAAGGCCGCAGCCATGGCTAACAAGGAACTCGGCACGATCCCGGCCGACGTTGCCGACGCCATGATCGCTGCTTGCGATGAATTGATCGCCGGCAAGCATCGCGATCAGTTCGTTACCGACTGGCTCCAGGGCGGTGCTGGTACCTCCACCAACATGAACGCCAACGAAGTCATCTGCAACTTGGCCGCCGAAAAGCTCGGTTCCGTCAAGGGTGACTACAAGCTCGTTTCCCCCAACGACCACGCTAACTTCGGTCAGTCCACGAACGACGCCTATCCGACCGCTTTGCACCTCGCTCTGTTGCTCCGCAGCAACGTTCTGTTGAAGGCTGTTGAAGACCTCGTCGGTTCCTACTACAAGAAGGCCGACGAATTCAAGGGTGTACTCAAGATGGGCCGTACCCACTTGCAGGACGCCGTTCCCATGACCCTCGGTCAGGAATTCCACGGTTGGGGCTTCACCATCAACGACGAAGTCAAGGTTCTGCGCGAAGCTCAGGAACACCTCTTGACCGTTAACCTCGGCGCTACCGCTATCGGTACGACGGTTACCTGCCACCCCGACTACCCGGCTCTCGCTGTCAAGTACTTGGCTGAATTGACCGGCTTCCCCTTCAAGAACAGCGAAGACCTCATCGCCGCTACGAGCGACTGCGGTGCCTACGTTGGTTTGAGCTCCGCCATCAAGAGCCTCGCCGTCAAGTTGACGAAGGTTTGCAACGACATGCGTTTGCTCGCTTCCGGTCCTCGTTGCGGTTTGGCCGAAATCAACCTGCCCCAGTTGCAGCCCGGTTCTTCCATCATGCCGGGTAAGGTTAACCCCGTTATCCCCGAAGTAACGAACCAGGCTTGCTTCCTCGCCATCGGTTTGGATACGACCGTCATGCTCGCCGCTTCCGCCGGTCAGCTCGAATTGAACGTCATGGAACCCGTGATCACCTACGCTCTGTTCACCTCCATGAAGGTCATGATCAACGCCTGCAACGGTCTGCGTACCAAGTGCGTTGACGGTGTTACGGCCAACGCCGAACGCACCGCTCAGATGGTTATGAACTCCTGCGGTATCGTTACCCTCCTGAAGCCGTTGCTCGGCTACAAGGCTTGCTCTTCCATGGCTCACGAATGCTATCACACCGGCAAGTCCTTGCATCAGGTCGTTGTTGAAGAACGCAAGATGCTCGACCAGAAGACCTGGGACGAAACCTTCAACCTCGAAAACTTGATCGCTCCGAAGTTCGTTCAGTAATCGATACTGACTGATCTTTTGATCAAGTAGCGCGAAACGCCTCATTGTCCGTCAGGACGGTGAGGCGTTTTCTTGTTTACAAGGATGTAACGTTGGAGTCAGGAAGGCCAAACAGGCGATTGCCGTGCTGATATCGGAGCGCGCGCTAAAAGCGGGCGATCACGCGAGCCGGTGCGCCGTCCGAATCGGCATAAAGCAGGGGAAGTGCCGTCAATTCAAACCTCCGATCGGAGGGGAGCCGATCGAGACCTCGCAGGTTTTCGATCAAAAGGATGCCGTGCTTGAGTAACGTCGTATGGACGGGCAACGTGCTCGAGTCGATCGGATCGGGACTCAAGGCGTCGATCCCGATGCCTTTGAGCGGGAGTGCGGCCAGAGCGAGTGCCAGTTCCTGGCTCAGATAGGGGCCTTGGCGAGCGTAATGCGGGGTGCCCCAGTACCGTTCCCACCCGGTGCGAAAAAGGATGAAATCGAGGCTTTTGAGCGACGCAATCCTATCCAAGCAGTCGGCCGATACGGGTCCGTCATAGTCTCGGCAGTCGACGAGAACGGCCGATCCCGTGAATCGATCGCAGGGCCATTGATCGAGGGTCGTGGCGCCGGAGAAAACGTGTGCCGGAGCGTCCATATGCGTTCCCGTATGACCGGTCAATTGAATCTGTTTTTCGGCGTAACCGTCCGAATCGGGCCAAGCCAACGGCGTAATCCGAGGCAGGGGCGTTCCGGGAAACAGCGACATCCCATCGGCAATGCGGTGAGTCAAATCGACGATCGGCATGGTTTACTCCGCGTTACGTGTTCGTGAGTCCGATCGAAGCAATTGAAGCGGCTCTTTGATAGACTTCGAGGACTATGGAAAACATCTTCATGACCATCGCCTTTTGGGCGATCCCCGCTATTTTAGCCATTACGTTGCATGAGGCCGCTCACGGCTTCGTTGCCAAACGTTGCGGCGACAACACCGCCTGGTTGCTTGGTCGCGTAACGATCAACCCGGTCAAACATATTGATCCGGTCGGAACGTTGCTCGTGCCGGGGCTGTTGCTCCTCGGCTCGATGATCTCGGGTACGTCGGGCTTGTTGTTCGGTTGGGCCAAGCCCGTACCGATTAACGTGCGTCGCTTGCGCAATCCCCGAAACGACATGATTTGGGTGTCCTTGGCCGGCCCCGTCAGCAATTTGATTCAGGCTTTGCTTTGGGCTCTACTTGCCAAGCTGGCCTCTTGGTTTGCGCCGTCTCAGGTGTTGTTTGAATTCATTTTGGAATTTGCTTTTGCCGGCATCAGTGTCAATCTCATGTTGATGGCCTTCAATCTGCTGCCTATTTTGCCCTTGGACGGCGGTCGGATTCTGTCCTGTCTCTTGCCGTCTCGCTGGGCTTGGCAGTTTTCCCGACTCGAGCCCTACGGCATGTTCATTTTGATCGCCCTGATTGCGACCGGCATGATGGGGGTCTTGGTCGGCCCGCTCGTGAGTATCGGACAAAGTCTCGTCGGTCTGGTGTTGTCGATCTGACCGTGAGTTGATAGGTCAAAAAGCACGAGGCAGAATGCCTCGTGCTTTTTTTTCACAATGCGTTTGAATGCGCTACCATTACTAGTTTGAACGCATATATTTGAAAGGTTTGCTCATGTCTGCCGTTACGACTGCCCCCGTCTCCGACGATTTGAACGTCTGGCTCGCTTACATCGAGGGCCTGCACGCCAAACCCATTGATTTGGGCTTGGATCGCATGCGAACGATGATCGAGCGTTTGGGCATTCGTTTTACGTGTCCGGTGTTCACGGTAGCCGGCACGAACGGCAAGGGAAGTACTTGCACGATGCTGGCCGGCATTTTGCGTGCGCAAGGCTACAAGGTCGGCGTGCATACTTCGCCGCATTTGTTCCGCTTCAACGAGCGCGTTCTGATCGACGGCAAGGAAGTCACGGATCAGCCGTTGCTCGAGTCGATTCGTCGCGTCGAACGTTTGCGCGACGGTATGACGCTGACCTATTTCGAATATACCGGGTTGGCGATTTTGGACGTGTTCTCGCGTGCCGGTCTTGATGCGGTCATCCTTGAAATCGGTCTGGGAGGGCGTCTTGACGCCATGAACGTCATCGATACGAATTGCGGTATCGTGACGGCCGTCGATGTGGATCACGAGGCGTTTTTGGGCTCTGATCGCGGTGTGATCGCTTATGAGAAATCCTGCATTTATCGCGCCGAATCGCCCGCCGTCTGCACGGACCGCAACGTTCCGATCAATCTGATCGACAACGCCGCCGCGATCGGATGCGAACTCTCGCTTTACGGTCGCGACTTTGAAACGGTCGTTCGCGATGACGGATTCGATTGGACGATGACGTTGCCCGACGGCGAGGTCGTTGAAGAACGGTCGTTGCCTTTGCCCGGACTGCGTGGACGCAACCAGATTCAAAATGCGGCAGGCGTCTTGGCGGCTCTCACGCGCATGCGCGATCGACTGCCCGTTTCCCGTTCGGCGATGGAGAACGGCCTGGCACGAGCCCGCATCAAGGGACGTTTCGAGCGTGTCGTGGAGGCGAACGAGACGACGGCCGAGCTGACGATTGACGTCGGGCACAATCCGAATGCGGCCGAAGCCTTGGTCGAAAATTTGGCCATTGATCGACGTGACGGACAAGAGACGTGGGCCGTTTTCGGCATGTTGGCCGACAAGGATATGCAAAAGGTGGCGAGTCTGTTGAAGAACAGCATCGATCGGTGGTTTGTTGCCGGATTGACGGGACCTCGTGCCGCTACGGCCTCGCTCTTGAGCGGGCAAATGCGGGCGGCGGGCATCGATTCGGAGCGCATCGCCACGTTCGATACGGTTGCGACGGCTCTGGCCGAATGCCGCGCTTTGGCTTCGGCAAAACTTGTTCGAGATCAAGCTCGGACTGTTAGAATTATTGCATTCGGCTCGTTTGTGACGGTCGCGGCCGTACTCGAGGCCTTGGGCGAGACGCAGGGTTAAGCAAGAACGCAAAACATTATGGACGAGAAATTTAAAAAACATTTCGGCCCCAACCCTTCACGACAAGCGGATATTGATTCCGAGGCCAAAACGTTGATGTCCGAAACGGACGATTCGGAATACAAACGGGCGTTGGCCCGCGTCCGCAACAAGCGCCGTGTTTTGGGTTTCCTCATTCTGGCCGCCGGCGTGCTGGTCGTTTTTCCTTGGATCATCGACCCGAATCCCGAATTTGCTCAACGTTCGGCTCAGACTGAAATTCCGTTGGTCAAGACCAAGCCGTCAACCGCCAAGATCGCGCTTCAGTCGGAGCCTGGCGCCGCCAAGCCTGTTGAAGGGTATGGACGCAAGCCCGTTGAAAGCGGGGCTCGGACGACGGTTGCGCCTGTCGCGGTCAAACCCGTGACAAATCCGGCACCGGTGAAAGAAACGGTCAAGGCGCCCGTCAAGCCCCTGGCTCAGGAGCCGGTAAAAGCCGCCGTTTCGGTGAAAAAGCCCGCTCTGACTCCGATACCGGCCCAAGCCAAAGGCGTTTACGTGATTCAAGTGATTGCAACGGGCAATCGCGACGGTGCGCTTAAGAAGCAGAAAAAGCTTGAGGCGCTCGGTCTGCCCGTGTTCCTTGAGCGTGTCAGACGTCAGAACACGGACTTGTGGCGCGTTCGCGTCGGTCGTTTTGCCGATAAAAATCAAGCCAAGGCCGCGGCCAAGCGTTTGACCGACAACGGCATTTCCCACGGCGGGATTCTGACGGAAAAAGTCAAGTAAGTTCAATTTTTTAAAAGCGGAGACGGGTCGCCGATCAACGGGAAGGCGGTTCGACTGAAACTACCATGAATGAAATCGATTGGATCATCGCGGCTCTTTTGGGGGTATCGACTTTGGTCGGCGTCTCTCGCGGCGTCGTTCGCGAAGTCATGGCGCTCGTCGGTTGGGGGGCGGCCATCTTTCTGGCGTTGAACTTCAGTGTGGATTTGGCCGAAAAAATCCCGTTGCCCGACGTAGCGATGATCGTACGCATCGCCATTTCCGGCATCGTCATCGTCGTGGCTACCTTGGTCGCCACCGGCTTGATCGGCAAGTTGATCGGCAGTTTGATTTCCGCCGCGAGCATCTCTTTTGAGGATCGTGCCATCGGCAGCCTCTTTGGTTTTGTTCGAGGGGTTGTGATCGTGTGCGTTCTCGTCTTTATTTTCAGCATGACCTCGGCGGTCAAGTCGGGGTATTGGCGCAATTCGATCTTGATCGTTCCTGCCGAGACCGTGATTGATTACGCTTTGCCTTTCATGCCCGAATCCATCCAAGACATGCGAAAAGATTATCGAGTGAGTCTGTAAAGGATCGGAAAGCCCGAACAAAGAAAAGCGCGCACTGCCGTTAAGGTCGTGCGCGCTTTCATTTTATTCGGCCTTGGGCGTGAGGCGAGCCAAATAGTCGTAGTGTTCGCCTTCTTGAATCACTTCAACCTCAAACCCGTTTTCGGCGGCATGCTGTTTCAACGTCGTCGCATCGATGTACAACCAGTCGAACGCGTCTCCGCGAATGTTTCGATACTGCATGACAAAGTCGACTTGGCCGTAATACGTGTCCGTCGGCGGCGTTTCGTCTTCGTCGAACAGATAACGCAGATCGCTCGAATCCAAGTAGATACAACCGCCGGGGTTCAACAGGGATTTGGCTCTTTGGAAAAAGGCCGGCATGTTTTCCAAGCGACCGATGATCCCCGAGCCGTTCATGAGCATCAGAATGCAATCGAAACGCTCGGTAAAGGCGGGATCGAAGAGGTTGACGTGACGGGCGTCGCGTACGCCGCGAAGGGACATCGTTTCGACCGACAGGGGAGAGATGTCGATGGCGACGACGTCTTTGCCCATCTCTTGCAGTGCAAGAGCATGGCAGCCGCTACCGGCACCGACGTCCAAGATACGTCCCTGAGCCAACGTCAACGCCGTGCGCTCCAATTCGGGCATGGCCGCAAAGGGACGAAACAGTTGGGCGACCGGCAACTCGTCCTCGTCAAATTGGGTGGAGAGAACGCGTAACTTCACGGCCTTGCCTTTGGCGAAGTATTCGGCAATGGCTTTGCCCATCGGATCTTTTTCTGGTGTCAACAAAACGGGAGGGATCATGGCGAGAAAATACAACTGAATACGAGTGTGAGCATTGTACTCACTGTCAAAGAAAAAGAGCTCCGATTGACTTATCGGAGCTCTTGAAGGCGAACGATTAGTATTTGTCGTAGAAGCGACGCAACAAGTTGCGGATGCCGCGCGCTTGATTTTGGTTTTCCACGCCTTCATCGCGTTCGATTTCGATGTTGCGTTCGGCGCGGTTGCCAACCCAGTAAGAGGCGTTTTCAATGCCGAGTTGTTCGGGGTGGAACATCGGTTCGCGTCCTTGACGCAACTGAGACTCGTAATCGACCAGGCACTTCAAGGCGGGGCGCTGCAACCACAAGATGGCGATCAAGTTCAGCCAGGCCATGATGCCGATACCGATATCGCCCATCAACCAGGTGACTTCCGCCTTTTCAATGGCACCGTAGCCGATGGCAAAGGTGATGGCGATACGGGTGACGAAGGTCAACCAGGGCAGGTGCAAGGTGCGATTGATGTACTTGACGTTCGTTTCGGCAATGTAGCCGTAGGACAAAATCGTCGTGAAGGCAAAGAAGAACAAAGCGCAGGCAATGAAAGGCGAGCCATAGCCGGGCATGATCGATTCGATGGCGTACTGCGTGTACAGCGGGCCGGCCGCAACACCCATGACACCTTCAAAAATCGTTTGGCCTTCATTGATGACGTTGTAACAGTCGGTCATCAAAATCATCAGACCGGTGGCGGTGCAGACAAACCACGTGTCGATGTAGACGGAGAAAGCTTGAACGAGCCCCTGCTTGGTGGGATGAGAGACGGCC
>JAGBZO010000047.1 GCA_017628205.1 Duodenibacillus sp. | reverse complement strand
GGTGAGACACGGCCGCGGCGGAGGAGGCGTGCGGGCCGGTACCTTGACCGGCCTCATTGGAATAGATGCCGCGTTTGACACCCCAGACGACAGCCGAGCCGACAATGCCGCCGAAGGCGGAGTCAAAGCCGAAAGCGGAGCTGAAGATCAGAGCGACCGTGTCGGGCAATTTGTCCAGATTGTAAAAGACGGTGATGAGCGCGACGACGATATAGGCTTGAGCCATGAACGGTACGACGATCGTGGTAAAGGTCGCAATACGTTTTAGGCCGCCAAACAAGACGAAGCACAACAGCGAGCAGATGATGGCTGCCGAAACGGTCTTGTCCAGGCCGAACGCATGTTCGGCCGCCACGGCGATGGAGCTGGATTGGATACCGGGGCACAAGAAGCCGGCGGCCGCCAACGTGATCAGAGCGAAGGTCCAAGCAAAAAATTTGCTCTTGCCTCCCTTTTCAATATAGAACGCCGGGCCGCCCGTGTATTCTCCGTTGATCTTTTCTTTGTAAATTTGGCCCAGCGTGGATTCGATGAAGGCGCTGGCAGCCCCGAGAAAGGCCATGACCCACATCCAAAACAAAGCCCCGGGACCACCGAAGCAAATGGCCGTCGCCACGCCGGCGATATTCCCCGTGCCGACGCGTTGCGCCAACGTCATGGACAGTGCTTGAAAGGAAGAAACGCCCGCACTGTCGGTGTTCTTTTGGAACATCAGGCGGAACATTTCTTTAATCAGACGCAGCTGAACGAAACGGCTTCGAAGGGAGAAGTACAGACCGGTACCGAGACACAGAGCAACAAGCCAGTCGCTCCAGATCCAGTTGTAGAGGTGGTTGGCAAATTCAAACACGATGGTTCCTTGTGTAGTGGGCAAAAAAGCCTCGAACGAGGCTTTTTTTGAACCCTTTGGGGCGACAGGCCGAGCAGAACTCGGTCCGTCGCTTGTAACGGGCGATTAAGCCAGGCCGGTGATGCGACCGTCCTTAACGTCGATGTTGTAGGCGGCGGGAGCCTTCGGCAAGCCGGGCATACGCATGATGGCACCGGTCGTGACGACGACAAAGCCGGCACCGGCGTTCAGGATCAAACGCTGTACGGGCAAGTCGAAACCGACGGGGGCGCCGAGAGCCTTCGGATCGGCGGTCAAAGAGAAGGGCGTCTTGGCGATGCAAATCGGCAGGCGATCGAAACCGAGGGCTTCGATCGCCTTGAGATCCTTCTTGGCGGCGTCGGACAACGTGACGGAGCCGGCGCCGTAAACACGCTTGGCAACGGCTTCGATCTTTTCAACGATCGGAGCGTCGGCTTCGTAGGCGAAGTTCAAAACGCCGGAGGAGCTTTCAACGGCTTCCAATACGGCCTTGGCAACGTCTTCGGCGCCTTCGCCACCCTTGGCAAAGCCGTCGCTGATGGCAAAGCGTACGCCGAGTTCTTCGCAGCGGGCGCGCAACAGAGCGATTTCGTCTTCCGGATCGTTGTAGAAGTGATTCATGGAAACGACGATTTCGGGACCGAAAGCCTTGAGGTTGGCAACGTGAGCGTCAAGGTTGCACATACCCTTCTTGAGAGCTTCCATGTTGGGCTTGCCGATTTCGGGCAAGGCGACGCCGCCGTGCCAGCGCAAAGCCTTCAAGCTGGTCACGAGAACGACGGCGCTCGGAACGAGACCGGCGTGACGGCACTTGATGTCGAAGAACTTTTCGGCACCGAGGTCGGAACCGAAGCCGGCTTCGGTGATGGCGTAATCGCCGAGCGTCAAAGCGGCCTTGGTGGCGGCGATGGAGTTGCAACCGTGAGCGATGTTGGCGAAGGGGCCGCCGTGAACGAACGCGGGCGTGCCTTCGATGGTCTGAACCAAGTTGGGCTTGGTGGCTTCAAGCAACAAAGCCATCAAAGAACCGGTGGCGCCGAGTTCGCCGCAGGTGAAAGCGGAACCGTCGCGCTTGATACCGACGACGAGGCGGTCCAAACGAGCGCGCAAATCGGCTTCGGAGTCGGCCAAGCACAGAACGGCCATCAATTCGCTCGCAACGGCGATGTCAAAACCGGTTTCGGTCGGGATGCCGTTGACGTTGCCGCCGAGGCCGGAGACGACGAAACGCAACTGACGGTCGTTCACGTCGAGAACGCGCTTCCAGGTCACTTCCTTGAGGTCGATCTGACCCTGATGGCGGGCGTTGTCGATCAAAGCGGCCAACAGGTTGTTGGCGGCCGTGATAGCGTGGAAGTCGCCGGTGAAGTGCAGGTTGATGGCTTCCATGGGCAGAACCTGAGAGTAACCGCCGCCGGCTGCGCCGCCCTTCATGCCGAAGACCGGACCCAAAGAGGGTTCGCGCAAGGCGATGACGGCCTTCTTGCCCAAACGGTTCATACCCTGGGCCAAAGCGATGGAAGTCGTGGTCTTGCCGGAGCCGGCGGGCATGCCGGAGGTGGCCGTCACGAGGATCAACTTGCCCTTCATGGGACGTTCGGGGTTGAGGGTGACCTTGGCCTTGTCACGGCCGTAGGGTTCGAACTCTTCGTCGGACAAACCCCATTCGTGAGCCAAATCGTCAATACGCTTGAGCTTGGTCGATTGTGCAATTTCGATATCGGAAAGCATGTTGCTTTTCTCCTAATTAGTGAAAATAACGAAAAAAACCTAAAGAGCAGGAATTCGACACAAACAATCTCCCTTCCAACGGATCGAGGAAGCCGAATCGTCGGGGGGAGGAATCAAGGGGGTTAAGGCGAGCAAGATCGAGCTCAAGCCGGACAAAAGCCCTTGAAAAAGATCCCTAAACTATGCCATGAAAGTGTGTTAAGAAAAAGGGGCTTTTGCCTGATTTATGATGAAAATCAAGCTTGGATCGGGGGTTGCCCGAGGTGAAATGGTAAGCAAAAGAAAACGCTCCCGATTGTCTCGAGAGCGTGTCGTTGATTAAACGCTTTAAAGGAAGCAACTCATCGCACCGTCGCAGGCGTGTCCGATGCCCCATCCGACAAGGCGGATGACAATGAGTAACGCAATCCATACCATGATCCAAGCCCAAACTCGATGGCGTGACGACCAGGACGCATCGGATTTGGCGGGACCGTCGTGTATCAGTCTTGACATATCGGCCTCCGTTTGCGTGTCTTCTCAAAAATCATTGTCCCACGATTCAATCAAGCACTCAAGAAAACACTCGGGGTTTATATGGAGACGCATCGTAAAACAGACAATATGCAACGCTTGGTCCGATCGAGCGGCGGACTGTTGCGGTCAATGAGGCGTTTAATCAAACGGCGGCAACAAAGCCATCGAAAAATTACCGCTGCGCCGTCGCGTTATGAGATACTTTGCCATCTGATTGAGTCTTGGAGTTTAAAGATGGAAAATTACGGTGTTCCGAGTCGCCGTCAACTCAAGCGCATGTCTTTGCGTCAGCTAAAAGACGGACGCTACGGGCCCTATCGTCTGTTGGCCGCCGACATGATCGTCCGTTTGTCCAGTCCCATTAAGGCTGAAGACGTGAAAGAGGTGATTTTCCCGGTCGTACCCGGCGAAGAGCGCGAATACGATCATCTGGTCGATTGGTTCATCGGCCTGGCCGATGCGCATCATTGCTACAGCTGCATGGGAACGCCCGAACCCGAATCGGACGGTTTGGAATTTTCCGCTTTGGTCGACAACACGCAGGGCGGCAAGGATGCTTACAAGCACGTATTGACGTTCTGTCAGGCTTTGGTGCGTGAAGAAAAGGTCGAGAGTATTGAGGCCGATGTTTGCGACCCTTGGCGCTTTGATATTGAAGAGCAACAGCCGCTCGTTTTGACGCATTTGTCCTTCAAGAAGGGCGAAGAGTTGGACATCGACGCCCTCGTCGCGCAAGCCGAACCTTGGTTCACGATTCGCTAAAGCGCTTCGGTAAACGGTTTCGTGTCAGAGCGGACCTTGATTTCCTCAAAAGAAATCAAGGTCCGTTTCGTTTGACGCGCGGTTGGTTCTAAGTGGCTTTGATCACGAACGTCACCACGCCGAAAAGCATCCAACTCTCGCCTTCTTGCGGGCGAATGTCCGGATAGAGTCCGGAGCCGTTTTCCGCTTTCAGATAGAAGGATCTCCCGTCCTGGATCCAACGTTTGACGGTGAATTCGTCGTTGATCTGCATGATGACAATGTCATTGTTCTTGGGCGTTCGGCTGCGATCGACGACCAACAGATCGCCGTGATGGATGCCGGCATCGATCATCGATTGTCCCGCGGCTTGCAACACGACGGTGGCCGCCTCGTTCTGAACCAACAACTCGTTGAAGTCGATCGTTTTTTCAATATAGTCATCGGCGGGCGAAGGAAAACCCGCTTGCACCCCTTGCCCCGCCATGGGAACCGAGACCGACACGCGTCGTACGACGGAGCGGATGCCGAACGTCGGATCGAGGGCGTCTTCGCTTGACCCGCTCAGTGCGCGACGCAACCAATGGGCGCCTCCATTGGCCGAGAAGCGGGCTTTTTGTTCCGCACTGACACGCACGGACAGAACGCTTTCGAAGGCTTTGTCCTGTATCGGTTTTCGGCCTGCGACGCCGTCTTTTTTATGAGAGGAGGTGGGCATAATGCACATTGTTTCGATTTTGTATGACAATATTGTAGTCCACTTGACGATCCTTTGGCTCTCGTCGCCGAAAGAGGATCGGAGCGGTTGGCCTTGCCGTCAGGCGCGACGGATCGGTTACAATCAAATCAATGACCAATAAACAAGGAGGGCGGATGTCGTTGCAGCGAGCCGATGCCTATCATTTGGATTTTTTTGATATCGATGACGATCCCTGTCCGTATTGCGGCGCCATGAACGGCATCGATACCGTCGGGTACTGCCCGCACGTGTTGTCTTTAAGCGTGGAAGATGAAATCGTCTACGTGTCGGACGACTTCGTTCAAGTCGCCGACGCCGTGTTCGGTTTGCCCGACCTGTTGAAGACAAAGGAGCAAAAGAAAGCGTTTTTAACCGATTCGCGTCACATTCCGACCAAGCGGGGAGGTTTGATGACGCCGGCCCAATTGGTTCGAGCCGTCGAGCAGGCGGTTCTCGATGCGGGACGCGAGTTGACCGTCGGAGACGCGCAAGCCATCAAGCCGTATCACGCCGTTTTTATTGAAACCCCGTTTGAAGGCGCGTTTCCCGAGGGAGTCGAGAGCGTGTACGACCGTGCCCGCAACCTGTGGCCGTCGATGTATCTTGACGACGCCTGGTATTTGAGTGCCGACAGGGACAAGCCCGACTTCGCCGACTTTTACATGAAGGCTCACGACATGCACGAGCAGGCCAAGACGATGACGCAGCCCCTGCAAGCCATGCTCTTTTACGTCAACAAGAAAAAGAGTTTGTGTTTGCGCTACGGTCAGCGTTACGTCAATCCGCTCGACGGTTTTGCCGAGTTCGAAATGGAAAACTACGAACAAAGCCTGACCTATCGTCCCGTCGACGAGAAAAAAGCGGACTGATCGGGATGTCCAAAAAAAGCCCCACTCTGATGAACTTCCGTGCAGGAGGCTCATGAGAGCGGGGCTTTTTGTTGGGAGTCTCGAACTCAATGCCACTCGCGAATCAATTCAAACACCAGTTGACGTTGCATGACAAGCGGTTCGTCGAACGCAAAAAAGACCGTCGCGTCAATGGGAGAAACCACGCGTTCAAGGACGTGTCCTTCGCACGGGTGCAGAATGTCGGCCAGCACGTCTCCGGCATGCACTTGTTGACCGGGCGAGACCAATGGGCGATAAATGCCGGCGGCCGGCGCGCGCAAAACGGTTAATGCGTCGTGATTCAAGACGGACGAGACGTGACCGCCGTGAATGGCATCGTCGATCAATCCGTTGTTGGCAAGGAAACGCAAAATGGCCGTCACCCCTTGTTTGGCGGACTCGATGTCCAAGCGTTCGGTCGAGCGCGTGATCACCGTATAGGCTTTGGTGTTCCAGATTTGCCAGTTGTAGTTGAGTGTCGTCGTGTCGATGGGCTTGGGATGACGCATGACGACGTAGGGCAAGCCGAAAGCACGCGCCGATTCGGTATCGCTGAAGTCCGTTTTGATCACGCCCACGTGCGGTATGAATTCGCCTCGCAGATAGTGGGAAGCGAACTGAATGCCGTAATCAAAGCCTTGCAGATGCGTGAAAACGCCCGACGCGATGCGTTGCGTGGTTTCGCCCTTGTCGTAACCGGGGAACATGCGGTTGATGTCGGTTCCATCCATCGCCCAAAAGCGTTCGCCGATATTGACGGAAAACGGGTTGACGCACGGAATGACTTCGATGCCGCACTCGGGGCGAATTTTTCCTTGTGATTCGAGTTTTTTGAGAATCTTGACCAATTGCGAGCAAACGTACAGTTGTTGTACTTCGTTGCCGCGCATGGAGCCGACGATAGCGACCGTCTTGTGCTCGGTCGAGCCGAAACAATAACCTTCGATCGTGAGATCGGTTCGATATCCCGAGGGCATCGAGTAGATGGTGCGTTTAATCATGCGTCGACTCCTTGTTCTGAGGCATCTCGACTTCAAGAACGCGCGCGATCAGCGAGCCCGGGTTGACGACCGGGTATTCGCGCAAAGTAAAGAGCAGGCCGTCGCACGGACTGGTCAATTCTTCGAGTGTCGTGCCGCTGGTCGGATCGATGATGCGGCCGAGCAACTGATCTTTGTGCAGATTGTTCCAGTGTTCGACTTCAGGGACGAAAATCCCCGAAGCGCCGGCGTTGACAAAACCGACCTTGCCGTCCGTGGAGACGATGGGGAGGGTGACCGGTTCGGTGGGCCCGGTCCAAATGCCCAGTCGTTTCATCAGGTTCAGCAAACCGGCGACGAGACGCTCTCCGTAGGTCTTTGTGATGCGCATGCCGACGCCCATCTCAACGACAAGGCAGGGGCTGCCCACACTGTTCAAGGCGTGCGCGAGCGTGCTTTCGAGTACGGTGGCGGCCGCATGCACCCAAATAAAGTCGCAATTGAGCTCTTTGGCCAAAGGCACCAACGTGTCGGCGGTGTTGACGTTGACGCGTACTTGAGGAATTTCACGCAAAAAGATGTTCGAGGCGTGAATGTCGACGGTCATTTGAGCCGTCTTCATGTCCTGAATGATTTGCCAGGCGATCAGCTCTTCGGTCGTACCTTGCGCGTCGCCCGGAAAGATGCGGTTCATGTCCAAATCGAATCGAGGGATGCCGCGCGTGATGGAGTCGACGCCCAACGGATTGAGCGCGGGATAAATGTCGACGATCCCCGAAAGATGTTCGGGGTGTTGGGACAAGATCTGATTGATGCGATAGCAGACGTACTGGCCTTCGAGCTCATCGCCGTGCGTGCCGGTGACGATGTTGATGCGGGGCAACGGAGCGTTTTGGTTGATTGGAACGTGACGATTTTTGCGAATTTCCATTCGCTCGCCAACCGGCAGATCGATGCTGACAACGGTTTCTATCATACGGATCGGTCAAAAAGAAAAGAACCCGTGCCATCTGGCACAGGTCCGAACAATGGTTCTCACATTATGCCAATTCCAGACGGTATTGGCAGATCGATTCGTTCAATCAATCGTTGCTTTCGACGACGTTGACGGTCGTCGTGATCGTTTGGATGGCGCTTCCCTTGAAAAGGCCGTGTTCGATGGCCGCATCGGAGAAATCGGCGCCGCGAGCCATCACGACGTAATGCTCGTCAACCCAAGCGTCGTGGGTGGGATCCAAACCGATCCATTGGCCCTCGTGCCAGGCCTCAACCCAGGCGTGAGTCGCTCCGATGCCTGTCATCATGCCCGATACGTAGCGGGCATGCATGCCGCAATGACGCAATAGAGCGATGAGTACATGGGAATAGTCTTGGCAGACGCCGCGTCCTGAGGCGAGAGCCTCTTCGGCCGTCGTGGCGACGGTTGTGATGCCGGGCGTATAAGTGAACGCACCGTGGACGAGATGCATGGCCGTGCCCATCAGCGCTTTGCCACAGGGGCGTTTCGTCAGGTCAATGCCGCGACAGAGCGCTAAAAGCGCAGCGCCGGGACGCGTCAGCGGCGTCGGATGCACCAAATAGCCGGCCGGCTCGACATCGGAAACGGAACGGGCCGTTGTTTTTACAACGCCTTCGGCCTCGTAGAGCAGCGCGTCGTGTGGCGCGTCGAGTCGTCCGAAATGCGTGCGATTGCCCCAAACGGATTCAATCCCCCGCGCCAACGGCGTGGCGGGGTGAATGCGGATGTCCGAACGCACGACGCGCTGACGTTCGTCGCATGCCGGGGTCAATCGCAAGCGAAAGACATGATCGGTGACCGGTCGGTCAAAGCTCAGTCGGGTGCTGAGACGGTACTGCAGTAACACGGCAACTCGAAACGGAGGGATTCAGTGCAAAGAATTGACTAGCGAGAGAATCCGCTCGCGGTTGGCTTCATAGCGGGAAGGATCGTTCGTCAAGTCGGCCAGAGCCTTGAGTTGCTGGGAATAGACGTCGCCCGAAACGCTTTGGAGTCGATTCGACAAGCGCGGCAACGTACGCGAGACCGTCTCAAAACCGTCGGGCATGCGTACGGCCAAATCGATGCGTTCGACGTACTTTCCCACCTTGAGCAAACTGCGACGATCGGGTGCGATGAGGCTTTCTTCAAGGCTGCCCCAATAGGCGAGCAACCAGTCCATCACCTGTTGCATCTGTAAAAACGCCGATTCGGAACGCTTGCCGAGCTTTAACAAATCGAGCGCCATCTGGATGTAGCCCAAACTTTCCGTCGAAATGCAGTTGCGCAAAACGAGAGCGTTGTCGTAGGCGCGAGAAAGGTTCGAATAAATGGAATCGGGATTGTTTTCATCAAACAGATAGCTCGATTCGAAGTGATCGCGGTCGGTATAGACGACGGGAATCGACAGACGATTGCAGAACGTGACGTAGACGTCGTCTTTGCCGTCAATCAGGTCGTCCAGCAGGCGATCGAACAGACGCAACGTGCCGTAGACGCGTTCGATGTAACGTCCCAGCCAGTAAAGTCGATCGGCCTGTTCGGAAGAAATCGTTAATTTATGCATGCGTTGTCTCTCCAAATGCACACGAGGACGATCAAACGGCGGGTTGCTTCACCCAGGTGTCCTTAAAGCCCCCGCCCTGAGACGAATTCACGACGAAGCTGTCGGGAATGCGAGAAAAACGGGTCAAGCCGCTCGGCCACACGGCGACGCCGTCGGCCGAGGTCAGAACGAAGGCTCTCAAGTCGGCCTTGCGAGGGACCTGACGTTGGCCTTCGGCAACGGGCAGGTCGATGAAATCGATCACTTCCTGGACGATGAAACGACGCGACTGCGTCACGAGACGTTCGCGCCAGGCTTGCAACGTCGCTTCGTCCATGTCTCGGCCGAACAACACGCCGTAGCCGCCGGCTTCGGAAACGTCCTTGATGACCAGACGATCGAGATTGTCCAACACGTATTGACGGTCTTCTTCGTAGTAGGGCAGATACGTCGGGGCGTTTTTGAGAATGGGCGTCTCGTTGAGGTAGTACTCGATCATTTTCGGCACGAAGTAATAGATGCCTTTGTCGTCGGCCACACCGTTGCCCGGGGCGTTGATGATGGCGACGTTGCCGGCACGATAGGCGTCCATGATGCCGGGCACGCCGATCAAGCTTTCGGGGAGGAAGGTGAGGGGATCGAGATATTCGTCGGAAATGCGACGATAAACGGCGCCGACCTTGACGGCACCCTTGACGTAATCCTTGAAGTACAACGTGTTGTTGTCGACGAACAGATCTTGATGCGTGGCCAAAACAAAACCGGTTTTTTCGGCAAAGTAGCTGTGTTCGAAGAAAGCGGCGTTGTAGCGGCCGGGCGTCATGATGACGTTGATGCCGCCGGTGTTGACGCTTTGCATCATGTCGGCGAGCAGTTGAGGATAGTTGCGATTGTCGACGACGGCGTTTTCTCGGAACGTTTTCGGTGAGGCCTTGCGACACAGGTCGCGGGCGATCAAGGGATAGGAGGCGCCTGACGGAATGCGCAGATTGTCTTCGAGGACGTACCACGTGCCGTCTTTGGCCTGGACCAAATCGATCCCCGAGATGTGCGAATACACGCCCGCGGGCGGCACGACGCCGTCACAGGCCTTTAAAAAACCGCTCGAGGAAAAAACGAAGTCCGACGGAATGACGCCGTCTTTGATGATCCGACGTTCGCCGTACACGTCTTGCAAAAAGAGATTGAGCGCGCGAACGCGTTGGGACAATCCTTTTTCAAGTTCCGCCCATTCGTCGGCTTCAATGACGCGGGGCAACGCGTCGAACGGGAACAATTGCTCGTTGAACGTGCCGTCTTTATAGATGCCGAACTTGACGCCGTTACGGGCCAACAGTCCGTTGATCTGATCGGTATTTTGAATCAAAGAGTCCATTCGCAAGCCCTCAAATACTAAGCACCATTTACTTATTTTATAGGTTGCGAAAGGCGTTGGTAAATTAGGTGAAGCGATTGAGTCGGTCGTATAAAAAAACTCCGTTTTGTTTAGGAGACAAAACGGAGTTCGGTTTCGATGATCCTCAGATCAAGAATCAAGCGGCCAGGGCCTGCTCAAGCGGCATGTAGGGCATGCCGAGCGGTTCGGCGACGGCCTGATACGTGACGTGACCGTTGACAGTATTGACGCCCGTCGCCAAGCCGGGGCATGCGCGAACGGCGGCTTCGGCGCCGAGGTTCGCCAATTTCAGGGCGTAGGGAATCGTCACGTTGGTCAAAGCGATCGTGGAAGTGCGAGCAACGGCGCCGGGCATGTTGGCGACGGCGTAGTGCACGACGCCGTGCTTGATGTAAACGGGGTCGTCGTGGGTGGTGCTGTGATCAGCGGTTTCAACGATGCCGCCTTGGTCGATGGCGACGTCGACGATCACGGAACCCGGAGTCATGGCCTTGACCATTTCTTCGGTCACGAGGCGCGGGGCCTTGGCGCCCGGAATCAAGACGGCACCGATGACGAGATCGGATTCGGCAACGCTTTGAGCGATGTTAAAGGGCGTGGACATGAGCGTCTTGACGCGGCCGTTGAACAGGGTGTCGAGTTCGCGCAAACGCTTGGCGGTAATGTCCAAAATGGTGACGTCGGCGCCCAAACCGCTGGCGGCGCGAGCCGCGTTGGTGCCGACGATCCCGCCGCCGATGACGGTGACCTTGCCGGGCTTGACGCCGGAGACGCCGCTCAACAAGATGCCCTTGCCGCCTTCATACTTTTCCAGGAAGTGAGAGCCGATTTGGACGGCCATGCGACCGGCGACTTCGCTCATGGGCGTCAAGAGGGGCAGAGTGTCGCCGTCGGTAACGGTTTCATAGGCCACGGCAAACACTTTGTTGTCGCACAAGGCCTTGGTCAGCACCGGATCGGCGGCCAAATGCAAGTAAGTGAACAGAACGAGACCGGGGCGGAAATACTTGAATTCCTCGGCGATGGGTTCCTTGACTTTGATGATCATCTCGGCGTCGTTCCAGACCGTGTCGGCCGGAGCCAACGTGGCGCCGACGGCGGCGTATTCGTCGTCAGTGAAACCGCTGCCCATACCGGCGCCGAATTCAACGAAGACGTCGTGACCGGCCGCCTTCAAGGACATGACGCCGGACGGGGTGATGGCGACGCGATTTTCGTTGTTTTTAATTTCCTTCGGAATGCCGATACGCATAATAAATCTCCCTAAACTCGATCTTTGTAAAATTGGTGCACGTTAAAACGGGGGCGGAAAAAAATTCGTTTCGTTGACTTTTTCACGTGTAACTCTCGGTGTTAACCCCGTGGCGCAAGTGGCCAATTATAAAAAGAACCATTTCAAACAAAAGCGATGGGGTTTTGGCGATGCGCAACAGCTGTAACAAAACATTTCACCTCGGAAGATTTGTAGGTTTCAGTAACGACTGAAGCGATTTGAGTTGCAGATGCTTTCGGGGGCGATTGCATCGAGACGGAGCGTCGAGTAGACTCGACGGCCGATTAACGATACGACCTGAGAGATCAAGCGCAATGGCCGAATACGTCGAATGGATGCGGGAACTGGTGGCGCAATGGGGTTTGTGGGGCATTGCCTTTTCGGGCTTTTTGTCGTCCACCGTGTTGCCGGGCACCAGCGAGGTGTTGCTCACGGCCTACGTGGCCGCCGTACCGAATCAAGCGATGCCCGCGTTTGTCGTGGC
>JAGBZO010000046.1 GCA_017628205.1 Duodenibacillus sp. | reverse complement strand
TCGATAGTCGTGTTTAAGACAGATTTCTTGAATTTGATTTTGGACGAATGCGGGAATCGTCCCTGTTAAAACGGGTTTTCGATATTTTGGACACCAAACCACATGGTATGCAGTTTGGTAAACACAATTTCTATCAAAAACTATGTTTAACATAGAGTTGGTTGTCAAGAATTCTAACACATGGATAAGTTTACAGACTATATCGCGTTTTTGCGCAATTCCTCTCGCGACTGAAGTCGCAAGTTTCCTTGCGCATAATCTATGAAAAAAGGAGAAGCGGCTCGTCGGCCGTTCTCCTTTTTTTGTCGGAGTTTTAGGTGTCAATGATCGGACTTGATGCCGGCGCCGCACATCGTCACCAGCGCGTCCGGGGTTGGACCGTAAAGGCGAACGTACTCAAGATAGGCCGCATAATTGGCGGCAGTCGTGTGTTCGCAGTAGATGCCGCGACGCGCGATATCGGCACGAACCTTGAGAATTTGATCTTCGGGCGCCGTGACGAAACGAATGTCGTGACGATAGGTCATGTCCAACAGCTCGCGGCCGCGCATGGGCACGCCGATGGCGATGCCTTCTGCCAAGGTGGGTTCGGGCGTAATGCGCGCCGGTTCCGGTGCCTTTTGCAAAACGGCTTGGTACAACGGATCGCACAATTGGCTTTGCAAAGCGATGATGGTGGGGAATTCGGTGATGACGCCGGAGGCCTGCAGGTGCTCGAGCGCTTTGACCACGCCGATAAAGAGCGTGCCGTTGCCGACAGGAACGACGATATGACGGGGAATGCGTCCGAGTTGCTCGAGCGTTTCGTAGACGTACGTCTTCATCCCTTCGTAGAAATAGGGGTTGTAGACGTGGTTGGCGTAATAAACGCCTTCGTCGCGTACTTTGGCGCGACAGACGTCGGCGCAGTGATCGCGATTGCCCGGCACGACCGTGGCCGTGGCGCCGTGCGCCCTGATCATGTCGATTTTCTTGGGGCTGGTGCCTTCGGGGACGAAAATTTCACACTCGATGCCGGCACGAGCGCAATACGCCGCAACGGAATTGCCGGCGTTGCCGCTTGAGTCTTGAACGCATTTTTGAACGCCGATGGCCTTCATGTGACTGACGAGAGTTGCGGCTCCGCGGTCTTTAAAGGACAGCGTGGGCATCGCATAGTCCATTTTGAAGTATACCGATTCGTCGTACTCGATGATCGGCGTCATGCCTTCACCCATCGTGACGGACGGCCAAACGGCGTCGTCAACGGCAAGGAAATCACGGTAACGGAAAAGATTCCACGTGTCTTTATGGATACGGGATTCGTCCCACTTGGGCGGCTCGAAGTCCAATTCGAACAACCCGCCGCATTCGCAATGCGGGGTGAGCGTGTCGGTCGGGGTGCGTTTGCCGCAATGCGTACAGACGTAATGCATGACGAGATTCCTTTCGAACGATCAGTCGGACGTGAGTTCCGCCACGGCTTCGATTTCGACGAGACAGCCGAAATGCAACGTGGTCGTCGAGACGATGACGCGGGCGGGCTTGTGCTCGCCGAAAAAGTCGGCGTACACCTCGTTGATCGGGCCCCAGTACTTGACGTCGGGCGTGTAAACGCGGCACATGACGACTTGATCGCGTTGCACGCCGGCGTGCTTGAGAACGCGATCGACGTTGTTCAAAGCCAGACGGGTGTGTTCGCGAATGTCACCGGGGCAGACTTCTCGCGTATCGGGGTCGATCGAAAGTTGACCCGAGACGTAGAGCATGCCGTTGCTGATGACGCCTGCCGTGTAATGACCTTTGTTTTCGCCCTTGAAAGGCGGGGTAACCATTTGCATGCCGAACCCTCCCGTGACGGTGTGTGCATGTATGAGCGCGATCGTCGGCGATATCTTGAGCGCAAGTGTTGTCGGAACGGTCGCATTGAAAGGAAAGACGGGAAAATTATAGACAGGATAGCGTAAGGCTAGAGTATCCTACGGAGGTTGAGTTGTTTGTTTCAAGCAACACCTGATCGGAGGTTTCATGTCATCAACGTTGTATGAAAAGATTGTGGCCGCGCATACCGTCAAACGTATCGACGAGCAAACGGTACTATTGTATGCCGACGTGCATTTCGCCAACGAATATACGAGCCCTCAGGCTTTTTCCGGTGTTATAGAACGTGGTTGTGGCGTTTTGTCGCCCGAGTCGCATTTGTGCGTGGTCGACCACATCATTCCGTCTGCACCGGTCTCGCCTCGCGTCATTCATGACGAAGCCAGCTTGAAACAGGCGACCAATTTGCAGGCCAATTGCGAGCGCTTCGGTATTGAAGCGTTTTACGGTCCCAACGATCCGTATCAGGGGATCGAACACGTCATGATGGACGAACAGGGGTTGGTTCGTCCCGGCATGGTCGTGATTTGCGGCGACAGTCACACGACGACGCACGGCGCCTTGGGGGCTTTGGCCTTCGGCATCGGCACGTCCGAGATCGAGCATATTTTGGCGACGCAAACGTTGGTTTATCGTTTGGCCAAAACGATGAAAGTTGAAATCAACGGCCGCTTGCCCGAAGGCAGTACGGCCAAAGACTTGGCTTTGACCGTGATGCGCGTCTTGTCGGCGCGCGGCGCGCTCGGCCATGTGGTTGAATACGTTGGATCGGGGGTCGACGCTCTGGATGTGGAAGGTCGCATGACGCTTTGCAATCTGACGGTCGAAGCCGGTGCCCGAGGCGCTTTGATCGCGCCTGACCAAAAGGCGATCGATTGGGTCAAGCGTCAAGTGGCGGCGACGACCAAGGAAAACCTCGACGAAGCTCAAGCGTTCTGGAGCACCTTGAAGTCGGACGACGACGCCACGTACGACACCGTTTACACGATTGACGCCGACAAGGTCGAACCGATGGTGACCTGGGGGACGAGTCCCGATCAGGTGGTCGGTATTGGCGAACTGATTCCCGAGCCCGCCGGTTACGCCAACCCGACCGATCGGGAAGCCGCACTTCGCGCGCAACGCTACCAGCATGTTCAACCCGGTCAAGCTGTCGAAGGGTTGGCGGTTCAACATGTCTTTATCGGATCGTGCACGAAGTCCCGCTTGGTCGACTTGCGTGCGGCTGCGGACGTGTTGCGCGGCCGAAAAGTAGCGCCCGGCGTGCGTGCTCAAGTGGTGCCCGGCTCCATGTGGGTACGCCGTCAGGCCGAAGCCGAAGGTTTGGACCGTGTCTTTATCGAGGCGGGGTTCGAGTGGCGAAAGAGCGGTTGCTCTTTGTGCTTGGCTATGAACGACGACGTGCTTGAGCCCGGCGTACGATGCGCCTCGACGACGAATCGCAATTTTGAAGGTCGTCAGGGCCGAGACAGCCATACCCATTTGGTGAGCCCGCAGATGGCGGCGGCAGCGGCCGTGACGGGTCGCATTACCGATTGGCGCAAACTTTGAGGGGGTGAATATGGAAAAATTGACGGTTTTGACGTCGGTCGCCGTACCTTTGCCGATCGACAATTGCGACACCGACCAGATCATGCCCAAGCAATTTTTGCGAGGCATCGATAAAAAGGGTTTGGCCAAAGGGACGTTTTTCAACTTGCGCTGCCACCCGGACGGCAGTCCCAAGATGGAGTGCGTGTTTAATCGCCCCGGCTTCGCGGCGGCCAGCATTTTGGTGGCGGGGCCTAATTTTGGTTGTGGATCGAGTCGCGAACATGCCGTTTGGGGTTTGATGCAAATGGGTATTCGCGTTGTCATCGCCACGGGCTTTGGGGAAATTTTTTACTCCAATTGCTTCAACAACGGTTTGCTGGCGGCCAAGGTGACGTCCGAGACGGCCGACGAGCTCTTTGCGTATTTGCAAGGGGATGAGGCGCGCGAGCTGACGATCGATTTGGTGAATCGAACGATTGTTGGCGGGGATCGCACGTGGCGCTTTGAAGTCGGCGAACGCCATCGCGTCATGTTGCTCGAGGGCTTGGATATGGTCGGCGCCACGCTCAAAGACATGGATCTGATCAAGGCGTTCAAGCAGCGCCACGAAGCGCAGTATCCTTGGATGGCGGGATTGGCCGCCAAGGCCAAGCGAGCACTGTCGAACTGATAAGGCAGACGAAAAAAGTCCGAGGTCGCTTTTCGCGCTTCGGACTTTTTTGGATGAAAAAAAACGGTCGAATGCAGAAGCACTCGACCGTTTGGAATGTCTGGCGCGCCGGGCAGGATTCGAACCCACGACCCTCTGGTTCGTAGCCAGATACTCTATCCAACTGAGCTACCGGCGCAC